>NZ_JBSKJN010000010.1:0-143593 GCF_053709515.1 Enterobacter sp. UPMP701
CCGACCGGGTTGTCTGTGAAGTGATTCACATCCGCCGTGTCGATGGAGGCGCATTATAGGGATCCCATTTTTTAGCACAAGTGTTTTTTAGATCTTTTTTTCCAACTGTCGATTTTCCGTGCTTTTCGCTGAAATCCCGCCCGATCTGCTTAAATATTGACGCTTTTTGCCTTGCCTCGATCCAATAATATGATCAAGTCTTCTGTATAACGCTCATCCTTAGAGGTAGTTATGTCTGCAGTATTACGCCCTTATAAAGATCTGTTCCCCCAAAAAGGCGATCGCGTGATGATCGATCCCAGCAGCGTGGTTATTGGTGATGTCCGAATGGCCGATGACGTCAGCATCTGGCCGCTCGTCGCCATCAGGGGAGATGTTAACTATGTGTCTATTGGTGCACGTACCAATATTCAGGACGGTAGCGTTCTGCATGTCACCCACAAGTCCTCTTATAATCCCGAAGGTAATCCCCTCATCATTGGAGAAGATGTTACCGTCGGCCATAAAGTGATGCTTCACGGCTGCACTATCGGTAATCGAGTACTCGTTGGCATGGGATCGATTTTGCTGGATGGTGTGATAGTAGAAGAAGATGTAATGATTGGTGCCGGTAGCCTTGTCCCGCAGAACAAAAGACTGGAGAGCGGCTATCTCTATCTGGGAAGCCCGGTCAAGCAGATCCGCCCCCTGAAGGAGGCAGAGATCGAAGGGTTAAAATACTCAGCGAACAACTACGTAAAATGGAAGAATGACTACCTGAATCAGGACAACCAAACCCAGCCCTGATCGTCTTCCTGCTGATCGCGGATCAAATCGCTGGCTTCCTCTTCGAGATCCCAGCGATTTTCACAAAATACAGTTAACGGGTCTGAACCGCCAAAACGACGCAACAGCGATTCCCCGCCAATGGCACAGGTAAGCTGCATACCCTGCACCAGCACCGGGAAACAAACCGCTTGTTTACGCTCATCCCAGTTCTCCCTGTCAGGGAAGTGAATAGCCTGATTCACACCGAAAGCTCCTGCTTTAACTTTTCAATTACTGGCTCAACCGCAGGTAACACCCCATGCCAGAGCAGCACTGCATGTGCGGCCTGTCCCACCAGCATTCCTAGCCCATCGGCTAAATGTTTCGCGCCATGTTGCTCGCACCAGTTCAGGAAGGGTGTATTCCCTTTCTGATAAAACATGTCATAGAAATAGGCGTGAGTGCTTACCAGGGAAGCTGGGATTGCCGGGATCTCACCATTAATGCCGCTGGAAGTGGCATTGATAACCAGATCAAATTCATGCCCGGCAAGATCGTCAAGCGCTACCGCGCTCACGCTGCCAGTATGCGCAAACAACGCAGCCAGCGCTTCTGCCCGGGAGAAGGTTCTGTTAGTAATGGTCACCGCACAGTCCAGGGAAAGCAGAGGCAACAGCACTCCCCGCGACGCGCCACCCGCACCAATCAGCAGGACCCGGAACCCGGGTTTGATAAAGGAGAGTCTTTCCAGGTCGCTCAGCAAACCAATTCCGTCGGTGTTGTCACCCAGAAGGCGTCCATCCTCAAGCCGTTTGAGGGTATTGACTGCACCAGCAAGCGAGGCGCGCTCGGTCAGTTCATCCGCACGTTCGAAAGCTTCCTCTTTAAAAGGAACCGTCACATTCACGCCTTTGCCGCCTGCGGCGAAAAAGGCCTCCAGTGTCGGAATAAACGATTCTACCGGCGCCAGTACGCGGCCATAGGGATGATCGATCTGCAACTGCTCCGCAAATTGCTGATGGATCCACGGCGATTTGCTGTGTGCAATCGGATTACCAAAAACAGCATAGGTTTCCATGAGATTACCCCTGGCGAAAACGTTCGCCGGTCAAAGCGTCGCGAATTTCAGACGGATTCAGGCGCCCTCCTGTCTCTCCGGCGGCAACCGGGAAGTCATTCCCGAACTGCGCCAGTACTTCTTCCGTTGTGCGGCAAGGTGGCAACCCGGTCAGATTCGCACTGGTTGAGACCAGCGGTTTACCAAATGCCAGGCAAAGCTCAACCACCAGCGGATGATCGGTGACGCGAACGGCAAGGGAATCAAAGCGTCCAGTCAACCAGCGTGGTGTTGTCGGCTGCGCCGGGAAAACAAAGGTCACCGGTCCCGGCCATGCGGAGAAGATAGTATCGCGCTGCGCCGGCGTCAGCATG
Organism: Enterobacter sp. UPMP701; assembly: GCF_053709515.1. NCBI lineage: Bacteria > Pseudomonadati > Pseudomonadota > Gammaproteobacteria > Enterobacterales > Enterobacteriaceae > Enterobacter > Enterobacter sp. UPMP701. Next base: position 2,179 of record NZ_JBSKJN010000010.1, read on the forward strand.
GAGTCATTGATGTAGGGTTTTAGCTGCTCGTAATTGGCAGCGATCAAAATCAGCCCTTTCTCGACGGGTCTTTGTTTTAAGGCAAGCAGGCGGCTTACAGCCGTCTCGCTGTCAGGATCGCAACCGACCCCAAAAACCGCTTCAGTGGGATAGGCGATGACTTCTTCTTTTTTCAGTACATCCACAGCATGCGCAATGGAGCCTGATGGCAGGTTATTGTTCACTATTTTGATCCGCCGTAACCGGCTTTCCACATTGTTTACTGGCGCAGAAGCGTTTCATACCTTGCGCCGTTTTCTTCTCGATAAGTAGCGGATAATTGCAATGAGCGCAGACGCCCGCTACCGGTTTGAAATTGATAACGAACTGGCATTCAGGATAGCGATCGCACGAATGGAAGGTTTTACCAAAACGGGAACGACGCTGTACCAGCTGGCCGTGTTGGCATTGCGGGCAAGCAATGGCCGTTTCATCAGGCTTATCAATTTGTTCCGTATGTTCACATTCCGGATAACGGCTACAGCCAATAAACATACCGAAACGCCCCTGACGTAACGCTAATTCGCCGCCACAGACAGGACAAAGCTGTCCCTCCAGAATTTTAACGATATGTCCATCCGCCTGGCTTTTCAGGGGACGGACATAATCACATTCCGGATAGTGTGAACAACCGAGAAACGGGCCGTGTTTCCCGGACCGAATAACAAGTTCAGCCCCGCACTGCGGGCAGGGCTCGTTTTTATGCACCGTGAATAGTGCTGATTTGGCCATAACAACTCTTGGTGCTGCACATTGAATTAATGCAGCATACCTTCATTCACTTCAAAGAGTAATTCTTCCATCTGCTGATAGGCATTTTCACAGCCCGGGATATTAAACAGAACCATCAGAATCACCCATTTGAGATCTTCCAGTTCAAATTCTGCCGTATCCAGCGCCATGACGCGCTCTATCACCATTTCTCTCGTTTCGAGGTTCAGCACCTGAATCTGCTCAAGGAATAAGATGAATCCCCGGCAGCTGGCATCCAGCCTTTCACACTCTTCAGCGGTATAAATGCGTACTGACAACGGGTCAGAAGCAAGCTGCATCGGTTCGGCGAGGCCTTCCTGATAATCAGCCAGTTTTTCCAGCCACATCAACGCATTGTAGATATCTTCCCGCTCAAACCCCGCATCGGTAAGATCCTGTGTCAATTTGTCCTGATCCACTCGCATTTCTGCTTCGTTATGGATGTAAGTCTCAAACAAATACATCAGTACGTCGAACATGGCATGCCCTCCTTAATCGGACATAGCCGCCGGGTACAGCTGCGATCCACCCTGCTAACTCCAGTTCGAGTAGCTGTGCTACCGTTACTGGCACAGGTTGGCCGGCACGTTCAGCGACAACGTCAACAGGTGTTACCTCATCTCCTACGTTAGCCAGGAGCTTGGGAAATGGCAATGCCACCTTTCCCTGATCTGATGAATAATGTCGCTTTTCGGGATCTTCCTGCAGACATTGCAAGCCATATTGCAAATTTTCAAGAATGTCCCGCACTTCTGTTACCGGCGTAGCACCCTGCTTTATCAGCCAGTGGGGGCCTTCGCACCCCGGGTTACCAATCGGGCCGGGTAAGGCGAATACCTCCCTCCCCTGATCGAGCGCGCATCGTGCTGTGACCAACGAGCCGCTTCGTACTGCCGCTTCAACGACCAATACTCCCTGGCTAAGCCCGCTGATAATCCGATTACGACGCGGGAAGTTTGCCGGTCGTGGCTGCGCCGAAAGAGGGAATTCAGATACTATCGCCCCGTCAGATTCGATTAATCGCATAGCCAAAGCCTGATGCCGACGGGGATAAATGCTAAACAGGCCGTTCCCCAGCACGGCCACGCTACGCCCTTTTACAGACAGCGCGGCGTTGTGAGCAATGCCGTCTATACCGCAGGCCAGTCCGCTGGTGATCGTGAAACCACTTTGCGAAAGTTGTTCGCACAGAATTTTCCCCCATCGTTCTCCGTACCATGACGGCGCACGGCTACCCACGACCGCCAGCTGGACACAATTAAGGATTTCAGGGTTACCTTTTACGAATAATGCGCCGGGATAATCAGGAATTGCTCGAAGTAAAGGAGGATAAAGTGGATGGTTTGTCGTCAACAGATGATTCCCCGGCTGCTCAAGCCAAATCAGACTACGCTCCAGTTCACTTTCATCTTGGGCAAAGAATCGCTCAGCCTGTTTTGCTGTCAGCCCGGCGCCTCTGACAGCGGGAACATCTATATTTGTCCGCTTGCACAGTTGTGCCGCCGCTTCCAGCATTCCATCACCGCATAGTGAACCTGTGTGTATTAGGCGTAGCCATATCTCGGTAGACGTCATCCTTTCCTCCTGCCACAACCGGCTTGCGCAATCATTGCGATTGGTCACTGATGCTGTCAATCGACCGACGATTTGTCTAGAATAGAAGTAATATTCTTATCAACTCCTGAACACGACTCTGGAAATTTATGGCAGTTTTGCAAGTGTTACATATTCCGGACGAGCGCCTTCGCATCGTCGCTGAACCGGTTAAAGAAGTGAATGCAGAAATCCAGCGTATCGTTGATGATATGTTCGATACCATGTACGCCGAAGAAGGCATTGGCCTGGCGGCAACGCAGGTTGACATTCACAAGCGTATTATCGTGATCGACGTCTCTGAGAATCGCGATGAGCGGCTGGTGTTGATCAACCCTGAGCTGCTTGAAAAGAGCGGCGAAACGGGTATTGAGGAAGGCTGTCTGTCTATTCCTGAACAGCGCGCGTTAGTGCCGCGTGCCGAAAAAGTGAAAATCCGCGCCCTCGATCGTGACGGAAATCCGTTCGAGCTGGAAGCAGACGACCTGCTGGCAATTTGTATTCAGCATGAGATGGATCACCTGGTCGGTAAGCTATTTATCGATTATCTCTCTCCGCTAAAACAGCAGCGTATTCGTCAGAAAGTAGAGAAACTGGATCGTTTGCGCTCTCGCGCATAGCGTCCCCCGGATACAAGGATCATCGTGTCTAAAACACTACGTATTATCTTCGCGGGTACCCCTGATTTTGCAGCGCGTCATCTTGACGCGCTGTTATCTTCTGGTCACCAGGTTGTTGGCGTCTTTACCCAGCCGGACCGTCCGGCCGGTCGCGGTAAAAAACTGATGCCGAGCCCGGTTAAGGTGCTGGCAGAAGAGCATGGGCTACCTGTTTTCCAGCCTGCATCCTTACGCCCTCAGGAAAACCAGCAGTTAGTTGCTGACCTGAACGCCGACGTAATGGTGGTGGTGGCTTACGGTTTAATTCTGCCAAAAGCGGTGCTTGATATGCCTCGTCTGGGTTGTATCAACGTGCATGGTTCCCTGCTCCCGCGTTGGCGTGGCGCGGCGCCTATCCAGCGCTCCCTGTGGGCAGGTGATGCTGAAACCGGCGTCACAATCATGAAGATGGATATAGGTTTAGACACCGGCGATATGCTGTATAAACTGGCCTGCCCCATTACGGCAGACGATACCAGTGCCACGCTGTATGACAAACTTGCAGGCCTCGGTCCACAAGGGCTTATCGAGACGCTGCAGCAGCTGGCTGATAATACGGCGAAACCGGAAGTTCAGGATGATGCGCTGGTAACTTATGCTGAAAAACTGAGCAAAGAAGAAGCGCGGATCGACTGGTCTTTGTCTGCGGCTCAACTTGAACGCTGCATTCGCGCTTTTAATCCGTGGCCGATGAGCTGGATGGAGATTGATGAGCAGCCAGTGAAAGTCTGGAAGGCCTCCGTCATTAGCGGTGATACAGCAGCTGAACCCGGTACGATTATTGAGGCCAGCAAGAACGGAATCCAGGTTGCGACTGCGGAAGGGATCCTGAATCTTGAATCGCTGCAACCGGCCGGTAAGAAAGCCATGAGCGCTCAGGATCTGTTAAATTCCCGTCGCGAATGGTTTATACCGGGCAATCGTCTTGCCTGACCCAGTTTATGCTTAAGGCCCGGTGTTTCCGGGCATTTTTATTTTTACGGTTATGAAAAAACAAAATCTACGCAGTATGGCGGCCCAGGCCGTTGAGCAGGTTATCGAGCAGGGGCAATCACTGAGTAATGTCCTGCCTCCGCTGCAACAAAAAGTCTCTGATAAAGACAAAGCCCTGCTTCAGGAACTCTGCTTTGGCGTCCTGCGCACGCTTTCTCAGCTTGAGTGGCTCATTAATAAGCTGATGTCACGCCCAATGACAGGCAAACAGCGCACCGTACATTATTTGATTATGGTGGGGTTTTATCAGCTTCTTCATACCCGCATTCCTCCTCACGCTGCGCTGGCTGAAACGGTGGAAGGTGCCGTTGCGATTAAACGCCCTCAGTTGAAAGGATTAATCAACGGCGTACTGCGCCAGTTCCAGCGTCAACAGGACGAGCTTCTGGCTGAATTTGCACAAAGCGAAACACGTTTTCTGCACCCGGACTGGCTGCTAAATCGCCTTAAAAAAGCGTATCCGCAGCAGTGGCAAAACATTGCCGATGCGAATAATCAACGCCCACCGATGTGGTTACGCGTCAATCGTAATCACCATACCCGTGACGCATGGCTGGCATTACTGGAAGAAACGGGAATGAGTGGATTCACTCATGAAGCCTACCCTGATGCGGTGCGTTTAGCTTCCCCTGCTCCGGTACAGGCTTTACCCGGTTTTGATGAAGGCTGGGTGACCGTGCAGGATGCCTCGGCTCAGGGCTGCATGACCTGGCTTGAACCTAAAAACGGGGAACAGATCCTTGATCTTTGCGCTGCTCCAGGCGGAAAAACAACGCACATCCTGGAAGTGGCTCCGCAGGCCAACGTCATGGCAGTGGATGTCGATGAACAACGCCTCTCACGCGTCTATGATAACCTCAAACGTCTGGGCATGAAGGCACAGGTTAAGCAGGGCGACGGACGCAAGCCCGCAGAATGGTGTGGTGAAACGCAATTCGATCGTATTTTGCTGGATGCCCCTTGCTCAGCAACCGGCGTTATTCGCCGTCATCCGGACATCAAGTGGCTGCGCCGCGATCGTGACATTAAAGAACTTTCCCAGCTGCAATCCGATATTCTGGATGCCATCTGGCCGCATCTTAAACCCGGCGGAACGCTGGTCTATGCAACCTGCTCCGTATTGCCGGAAGAAAACAGCCAGCAAATCGCGGCCTTCCTTAAACGCACCCCGGACGCGGCGTTACACGATACGGGAACGCCTGAACGCCCGGGTCAACAGAACCTGCCCGGTGCGGAAGAGGGTGACGGCTTCTTTTACGCTAAGCTAATCAAAGAGTGATGTTGAGAACAGGTCACGAGATATGAAGATTATCATTCTGGGCGCAGGACAAGTGGGCGGAACGCTGGCAGAAAACCTGGTTGGAGAAAACAACGACATCACGATTGTTGATACCAACGGCGATCGCCTGCGTGTTTTACAGGACAAATTTGATCTGCGCGTTGTTCAGGGTCATGGTTCCCACCCGCGGGTTCTTCGCGAGGCCGGCGCCGACGATGCCGACATGCTGGTTGCGGTCACCAGTTCTGACGAAACCAATATGGTAGCTTGCCAGGTGGCCTACTCGCTTTTCAACACGCCAAACCGAATCGCGCGTATCCGTTCCCCGGACTATGTCCGTGACGCTGAGAAGCTCTTTAATTCAGAAGCGGTTCCTATTGACCATCTCATCGCGCCAGAACAGCTGGTTATCGACAACATCTATCGTCTGATCGAATATCCGGGCGCCCTGCAGGTGGTGAACTTTGCCGAGGGTAAAGTCAGTCTGGCCGTCGTGAAAGCCTATTACGGCGGCCCGTTAATCGGCAATGCGCTTTCCACAATGCGCGAGCACATGCCGCATATCGATACGCGCGTCGCCGCCATTTTCCGTCACGACAGACCCATTCGCCCGCAAGGCTCCACCATTGTCGAAGCGGGGGATGAAGTCTTCTTCATTGCGGCCTCTCAGCATATCCGTGCGGTGATGAGTGAGTTGCAGCGTCTCGAAAAGCCTTATAAACGTATTATGCTGGTCGGCGGTGGCAATATTGGAGCGGGTCTCGCGCGCAGGCTGGAAAAAGACTACAGCGTGAAGTTGATCGAGCGCGATCAGCAGCGTGCTGCTGAGCTGGCGGAAAAGTTGCAAAATACGATCGTATTTTACGGCGATGCCTCGGATCAGGAACTGCTGGCTGAAGAACATATTGATCAAGTTGATCTCTTTATTGCCGTCACCAATGACGACGAGGCGAATATCATGTCCGCCATGCTCGCCAAGCGTATGGGAGCAAAGAAGGTCATGGTGCTTATCCAGCGCAAAGCGTATGTTGATCTGGTTCAGGGCAGCGTTATTGATATTGCCATTTCGCCGCAGCAGGCGACGATCTCTGCCCTGCTTAGCCATGTGCGTAAAGCAGATATTGTCGGCGTTTCATCTCTGCGTCGCGGGGTGGCAGAAGCCATTGAAGCGGTAGCTCATGGAGATGAAACCACGTCACGCGTTGTAGGTCGGTCGATCGATGAAATTAAGCTGCCACCAGGCACAATTATCGGCGCCGTAGTGCGCGGGAATGACGTTATGATCGCCAATGATAATTTGCGTATTGAGCAAGGCGACCACGTAATTATGTTCCTTACCGATAAAAAATTTATTACCGACGTCGAACGTTTATTCCAGCCAAGTCCATTCTTCCTTTAATGCTTTGGGTGTTCAAGCAAGAGCACCCATACTTTATCCTTTTAATTCTTGTGTCTTTTATTTTTCATAACGTTTAATTATCCCGAATGGCAATTGGCTAATCATTTGTTAAACTTATACTCGTCAGCTGGCACAAGGAGAACATAATGAGTTTTATTAAAGAATTTCGCGAATTTGCGATGCGCGGGAACGTGGTGGATTTGGCAGTGGGTGTTATTATTGGTGCGGCATTCGGTAAGATTGTTTCATCATTAGTTGCAGACATTATCATGCCACCTTTAGGGCTGCTAATCGGGGGCATTGATTTCAAACAGTTCGCTTTCACACTGCGTGAAGCCCAGGGTGATATCCCTGCGGTCGTGATGCATTACGGCGTATTTATCCAGAACGTATTTGATTTCGTGATCGTGGCGTTTGCCATTTTTATGGCTATCAAGCTGATCAACAGGCTCAACCGTAAAAAGGAAGAGCCAGCAGTAGCGCCTGCACCAACGAAAGAAGAAGTGTTACTGAGTGAAATTCGCGATCTGTTAAAAGAGCAGAATAACCGCGTTTAATCAGCAGTTAAAAACAGGAAGGCCAGTGGTAAATAAGCGATTCGCTTGCTTGCCACTGGCCTCCCAGTTACCCCGTTTTTCATGCTTGTTTTTACGCAGATAACTTCCCTTCCCTTTTTTATTCTTTTCAACGCGCTGTCGAAAAAGCGGGTCATGAAGTAAAGCCTCAATGGCATTGTCTTTAATTTGTCCCTTCGTGTGCTGATAGCGGCTCATAACGTCTCCTGAGCATGGTTTATGACGACGGAAGTCTAGACCCGTGTGGGCTAAAAATCAACAACCCTGGGTTTCTCCACTGGCTCCCTGTTCAAGGGCTTCGAGAATTGAACAGTAAATACTGCTGTGCGCCGTTCCGCAGCAGGCATCATTCAGCCTTTGCAAAGAGCGCTGCATGGTTTGCAGTTCCTGAATGCGCGCTTCAACTTCATCCAGCCGGGCCTGCACAATGCTTTTTGATTCCTGGCAAGTGTGATGAGCAGGATCGATGCGGATCGATAACAACTCGCGGATCGAATCCAGCGTGAAGCCAAGTTGTCGCGCATAGCGTATGAATCTCAGACGCTGTAGATCGTTATCGGTATAAAGGCGAAAACCTCCTTCAGTACGAACTTCATGATCGATCATCTGCTGCTTTTCGTAATATCGGATGGTATCCGGCGTTACGTTCGCAAGCTTTGCAAGTTCACCGATACGGTACATCGTTACTCCTCATCTATTTTCTGCATCAATCTTTCACTGTATTCACCATGCAGGAATTCAGTGTTCATTCCGGCCTGGCGCAACTTGAGTTCGATTAGCGCAAGCCTGCGGCTAAGTTCTGTATGTCGGGGCTCGTCCTGACGAATTCCTTTGAGAAGCTCGGCCAGTTCGACAGCCTCTCTGCGCTGCTCAAGTTCAGGAGGGAGGCAGCCAGCATTTTTCAGTAAGCGATAACCAGCCCTAAGTTCAGGTGCGATATGCGAATCATCTTCAAGTACCAGAGGCTCTCCACTTCCTGGTAGATTGTCGAATTCACCTTTGTTTTGGGCATCGCGAATATGGCGTTCTGCCCACTGGTCGAGCAACCACATGATGAGCTCCAGGGGATGAACAAAATTGATACAGGCATTGTAGATAAGTGGTGATACGGCGGATATAAAAAAACCCGCCGGAGCGGGTTTTTTTACGTTACTGCAGATTACTCTGCAGCAGCTTCTGCTTTCTCTGAACGATCAACCAGCTCGATGTAAGCCATCGGCGCGTTGTCGCCTGCACGGAAACCACACTTCAGAATACGAGTGTAACCACCGGCACGGCTCGCGAAACGCGGGCCCAGTTCGTTAAACAGTTTTGCCACGATCTCGTTATCACGAGTACGGGCGAATGCCAGACGACGATTAGCAACGCTGTCAGTCTTGGCAAGAGTAATCAGCGGCTCAACTACGCGACGCAGCTCTTTCGCTTTAGGCAGGGTCGTCTTGATGATTTCATGACGAACCAGTGAACCTGCCATGTTGCGGAACATAGCCTGGCGATGGCTGCTGTTGCGGTTCAGTTGACGACCACTCTTACGATGGCGCATGACCTTATCCTTCTCAGTAAAACCTTAACCTGTGATCCGGTTACTCGTCAGCAATGCTTGCCGGTGGCCAGTTTTCCAGGCGCATGCCCAGAGACAGTCCACGTGAAGCCAGCACGTCTTTAATCTCGGTAAGAGATTTTTTACCCAGGTTCGGCGTTTTCAGCAACTCAACCTCGGTACGCTGTACCAGATCACCGATATAGTGGATAGCTTCTGCCTTGAGGCAGTTAGCAGAGCGGACAGTCAATTCGAGATCGTCAACAGGGCGCAGCAGGATCGGATCGAATTCTGGTTTCTCTTCTTTCACTTCTGGCTGACGTACATCACGTAAATCAACGAAAGCTTCCAGTTGTTCTGCCAGGATGGTTGCCGCACGACGAATCGCCTCTTCAGGATCGATTGTGCCGTTGGTTTCCATTTCGATGACCAGCTTGTCCAGGTCGGTACGCTGTTCTACACGCGCTGCTTCAACATTGTAGGCAATACGCTCTACAGGGCTGTAGCATGCGTCGACCAGCAGACGGCCGATTGGGCGCTCATCTTCTTCCGAATGAATTCGGGCAGAAGCCGGCACATAACCACGACCGCGCTGAACTTTGATACGCATGCTAATAGCTGCGTTCTCATCGGTCAGGTGGCAGATCACGTGCTGCGGCTTGACGATTTCAACATCACCGTCGTGGGTGATGTCGGCTGCAGTCACAGGGCCAATGCCAGATTTATTCAGAGTAAGAATAACTTCATCTTTACCCTGAACTCTCACCGCCAGCCCTTTCAGGTTGAGCAGGATTTCAAGGATATCTTCCTGAACGCCTTCTTTGGTGCTGTACTCATGAAGTACACCATCAATCTCAACCTCGGTCACCGCGCAACCCGGCATCGATGAGAGCAGAATACGGCGCAGTGCGTTACCCAGAGTATGGCCAAAGCCACGCTCTAAAGGCTCAAGGGTCACCTTGGCGTGCGTCGAACTCACTTGCTCGATATCTACCAGGCGCGGTTTTAGAAACTCTGTCACAGAACCCTGCATTGTGTCCTCTCTTTGGTACTAAGCTTTACTTGGAGTAAAGCTCGACGATCAGGTGTTCGTTAATGTCCGCAGACAGATCAGAACGCTCAGGCTGACGCTTGAACGTACCTTCCATCTTGCCAGCATCAACTTCCAGCCAGGTTGGCTTTTCACGCTGCTCAGCCAGCTCCAGAGCGGCCTTCACGCGAGATTGCTTTTTCGCTTTCTCACGAATGCTAACAACGTCATTCGCTTTAACCTGATAAGAAGCGATGTTAACAACACGACCGTTTACCATGATTGCTTTGTGGCTAACCAGCTGACGTGATTCAGCACGAGTAGCGCCGAAGCCCATACGGTATACAACGTTGTCCAGACGACCTTCCAGCAGAGCCAGCAGGTTTTCACCTGTGTTGCCTTTCAGACGTGCTGCTTCTTTATAGTAGTTACGGAACTGACGCTCCAGCACACCGTACATACGGCGAACTTTTTGCTTTTCACGCAACTGCACACCATAGTCAGACAGACGCGGTTTACGCGCACCGTGCTGGCCAGGAGCTTGTTCAATTTTACACTTGGTATCGATCGCGCGAACGCCAGACTTAAGGAATAAGTCGGTGCCCTCACGACGGCTCAGCTTGAGCTTAGGACCCAAATATCTTGCCATTTTCTATCTCCAACTAACCTAAAAAACGAGCGTTATACGCGACGTTTTTTCGGCGGACGACAACCGTTATGAGGGATCGGAGTCACATCAGTAATATTCGTGATGCGGAAACCAGCGGCGTTCAGAGCGCGAACAGTAGATTCACGACCCGGACCCGGACCTTTAACCATAACTTCCAGATTCTTGATGCCGTATTCTTTTACGGCTTCAGCGCAACGCTCTGCTGCAACCTGAGCTGCGAACGGAGTGGATTTGCGAGAACCACGGAAACCGGAACCACCGGCTGTTGCCCAACCCAATGCGTTACCCTGACGATCAGTAATAGTAACGATGGTGTTGTTGAAAGAAGCATGGATATGAGCCACGCCGTCAGAGACTTGTTTTCTTACACGTTTACGTGCACGAACTGGTGCCTTTGCCATTATTCAATCACCCCGATTATTTCTTGATCGGTTTGCGCGGACCCTTACGGGTACGTGCGTTGGTCTTAGTACGCTGACCGCGCACTGGCAGACCACGACGATGACGCAAACCGCGATAGCAACCAAGATCCATCAGGCGCTTGATGCTCATGCTGATTTCACGGCGCAGATCACCTTCAACGACAAATTTGGCAACTTCGTCACGCAGCGTGTCGATTTGTCCTTCAGACAGCTCACTGATCTTAACATCTTCAGCGATACCCGCTGCAGCCAGGATGGCTTTAGAACGGGTCTTGCCGATGCCGTAGATCGAAGTTAATGCGATCACAGCATGTTTCTGATCAGGAATGTTAATGCCTGCTATACGGGCCACTATGCACTCCTACTATTTAATATGTACGCACCATGCTGAAAAGCCCGTTTTCAGGATACTCAAATGGAAACGTACAGACATACAAAAGATTGGCTGGCTAATCTAGCCAGCTCAACCCAACTTTGCAAGAAAAATATGCGAAATAATCAGCCTTGGCGCTGTTTATGCTTCGGCTCGGCACTGCAAATCACACGGATGACACCATCACGCTTAACGATTTTGCAGTTACGGCATAATTTCTTGACGGAAGCACGAACTTTCATTTTTACTCTCCGTAACTTCTCAGGCGACCAATTAGCGGCCGTAGCCTTTCAGGTTCGCCTTCTTCAATGCAGACTCATACTGACTGGACATCATCAGAGTTTGCACTTGAGCCATAAAGTCCATAATCACGACAACAACGATAAGCAGTGAGGTCCCACCGAAGTAGAACGGTACTTTCATTGCATCACGCATGAACTCCGGGATCAGGCAGATAAAAGTAATATAAAGCGCACCAACTAAAGTCAGGCGGGTCATTACTTTATCGATATACTTCGCCGTTTGCTCTCCCGGACGAATTCCTGGTACAAATGCACCGGACTTCTTCAGGTTATCTGCTGTTTCACGCGGGTTGAAGACCAACGCCGTGTAGAAGAAACAGAAGAAGATGATCGCAGACGCATAGAGTAACACATAAAGTGGTTGCCCAGGCTGCAAATACAGCGAAATTGTTGTCAGCCAGTTCCAACCAGTACCGCCCCCGAACCATGACGCGATGGTCGCCGGGAACAGAATAATACTGGAAGCGAAGATAGCCGGGATAACCCCCGCCATGTTCACTTTCAGCGGTAAATGTGTGCTCTGTGCAGCATAGACACGACGACCTTGCTGACGCTTAGCGTAGTTCACCACAATGCGGCGTTGACCACGTTCAACGAAGACAACAAAGAACGTCACTGCAAATACTAATACTGCAACCAACAGCAACAGGAGGAAGTGCAGGTCGCCTTGACGCGCTTGCTCGATAGTATGGGCGATGGCTGGCGGGAGGCCCGCAACGATACCGGCGAAGATAATGATTGAGATACCGTTACCGATACCACGCTCAGTAATCTGTTCGCCGAGCCACATCAGGAACATTGTCCCTGTGACCAGACTAACAACAGCGGTGAAATAGAATGCAAAGCCTGGGTTTAATACCAGGCCCTGCATACCAGGCATATTCGGAAGACCGGTAGCAATACCGATCGACTGGAATATTGCCAGCACCAGAGTACCGTAACGGGTGTACTGACTAATCTTACGACGTCCAGACTCCCCTTCTTTCTTCAACTCTGCCAGGGCCGGATGAACGACCGTCAGCAGCTGGATAATAATAGAGGCCGAAATATACGGCATAATACCCAGCGCAAAGATAGAAGCACGGCTGAGAGCACCACCAGAGAACATGTTGAACATTTCAATGATGGTGCCTCGCTGTTGCTCAAGCAGTTTGGCAAGTACAGCGGCATCGATACCAGGGATCGGAATAAAAGAGCCAATACGGAACACAATCAGCGCGCCGATAACAAACAGCAGTCTGCGTTTCAGCTCGCCAAATCCACCTTTGGCACTTTGAAAATCTAATCCCGGTTGCTTAGCCATCTGCTACTTATTCCTCAATTTTACCGCCAGCAGCTTCGATAGCAGCACGAGCACCTTTAGTAACACGCAGGCCACGAACAGTTACCGGAGTAGAAACTTCACCAGACAGGATCACTTTCGCGAACTCGATCTGAATACCGATAATGTTAGCCGCTTTCAGCGTGTTCAGGTCTACAACGCCGCCTTCAACTTTCGCCAGGTCAGACAGACGGATTTCCGCTGTGATCGCTGCTTTGCGAGAGGTGAAGCCGAACTTCGGCAGACGACGGTACAGTGGCATCTGGCCACCCTCGAAACCGCGACGTACGCCACCGCCAGAACGAGAGTTCTGACCTTTGTGACCACGACCACCGGTTTTGCCGAGGCCAGAACCGATACCACGACCCAGGCGTTTACCCGCCTTTTTAGAGCCTTCGGCCGGAGACAGAGTATTTAAACGCATCTCTTACTCCTCAACTTTAACCATGAAGTAAACCGCGTTGACCATACCACGAACAGCAGGAGTATCCTCGCGCTCAACGGTATGACCAATACGACGCAGACCCAGGCCAAGCAGCGTTGCCTTGTGTTTCGGCAGACGACCGATTGCACTGCGGGTTTGAGTGATTTTAATAGTCTTTGCCATGGTCAATTACCCCAGAATTTCTTCAACGGATTTACCACGCTTGGCAGCGACCATTTCTGGAGAATTCATATTTTCCAGGCCATCAATAGTTGCACGAACCACGTTGATCGGGTTGGTGGAACCATATGCTTTAGCCAGTACGTTATGAACCCCAGCAACTTCCAGAACGGCGCGCATTGCACCACCGGCGATGATACCGGTACCTTCTGAAGCTGGCTGCATGAATACACGAGAACCCGTGTGAACACCTTTAACTGGGTGCTGCAGGGTGCCGTTGTTCAGCGCGACGTTAATCATATTGCGACGGGCTTTTTCCATCGCTTTCTGGATCGCTGCTGGAACTTCACGCGCTTTACCGTAACCAAAACCAACGCGACCGTTACCATCGCCTACTACAGTCAGAGCTGTGAAGGAGAAAATACGACCACCTTTAACGGTTTTAGATACGCGGTTTACCGCGATCAGCTTTTCCTGCAGTTCGCCAGCCTGTTTTTCGATGTGAGCCATCTTACACCTCTACCTTAGAACTGAAGGCCAGCTTCACGGGCAGCATCTGCCAGTGCCTGGACACGACCATGATATTGGAACCCGGAACGGTCAAAGGAAACATTGCTGATGCCTTTTTCCAGAGCGCGTTCTGCAACAGCTTTACCTACAGCTGCAGCGGCGTCTTTGTTACCGGTGTACTTCAATTGTTCTGAGATAGCTTTTTCTACAGTAGAAGCAGCTACCAGAACTTCAGAACCGTTCGGTGCAATTACCTGTGCGTAAATATGACGCGGGGTACGATGTACCACCAGGCGAGTTGCACCCAGCTCTTTGAGCTTGCGGCGTGCGCGGGTCGCACGACGGATACGAGCAGATTTCTTATCCATAGTGTTACCTTACTTCTTCTTAGCCTCTTTGGTACGCACGACTTCGTCGGCGTAACGAACACCCTTGCCTTTGTAAGGCTCAGGACGACGGTAGGCGCGCAGATCTGCTGCAACCTGACCGATCAGCTGTTTATCAGCGCCTTTCAGCACGATTTCAGTTTGAGTCGGACATTCTGCAGTGATACCGGCCGGCAGCGGATGCTCAACAGGGTGTGAGAAGCCCAGAGACAGGCCTACTGCATTCCCTTTGATAGCTGCACGATAACCTACACCAACCAGCTGAAGCTTTTTAGTGAAGCCTTCGGTAACACCAACAACCATTGAGTTCAGCAGGGCACGCGCGGTACCAGCCTGAGCCCATCCATCCACGAAACCATCACGTGGACCGAAGGTCAGAGCGTTATCTGCATGTTTAACTTCAACAGCTTTGTTGAGGGTACGAGTCAGCTCGCCGTTTTTACCTTTGATCGTAATAACCTGACCGTCGATTTTTACATCAACGCCGGCAGGAATAACGACCGGTGCTTTAGCAACACGAGACATTCTTTCCTCCGATTAGGCTACGTAGCAGATAATTTCGCCACCAAGACCAGCCTGGCGCGCTGCACGATCAGTCATAACACCTTTAGAGGTAGAAACAACTGCGATACCAAGGCCAGCCATAACTTTTGGCAGCTCATCTTTTTTCTTATAGATGCGCAGGCCTGGACGGCTGACACGCTGAATGCTTTCTACAACAGCTTTACCCTGGAAATACTTGAGAGTAAGTTCCAGTTCCGGCTTGGTGTCGCCTTCAACTTTAAAATCTTCGATAAAACCTTCTTCCTTCAGCACGTTGGCAATTGCCACTTTCAGCTTGGCGGAAGGCATGGTGACCGCAACTTTGTTCGCGGCCTGACCGTTACGGATACGGGTCAGCATATCCGCGATCGGATCTTGCATGCTCATCTGTCTTTACTCCCGTGATTCAATTGGTAATTACCAGCTAGCCTTTTTCAAGCCTGGCACTTCACCGCGCATAGCGGCTTCACGCAGTTTGATACGGCTCAACCCAAACTTGCCCACATAACCATGTGGACGACCTGTTTGACGACAGCGGTTACGCTGACGAGACGGGCTGGAATCACGCGGCAGAGACTGCAGCTTGAGAACCGCATTCCAACGATCTTCGTCGGAAGCGTTCACATCAGAAATGATCGCTTTCAGTTCAGCGCGTTTAGCGAAGAATTTATCAGCTAAAGCTACGCGCTTTACTTCGCGTGCTTTCATTGATTGCTTAGCCATTCAGTAACCCTACCTTACTTGCGGAACGGGAAGTCAAAGGCAGCCAGCAGAGCACGGCCTTCTTCGTCAGATTTCGCAGTAGTGGTAATGGTAATATCCAAACCACGCACGCGGTCGACTTTATCGTAGTCGATTTCTGGGAAGATGATCTGCTCACGGACACCCATGCTGTAGTTACCACGACCGTCGAAAGACTTAGCGGACAAGCCACGGAAGTCACGGATACGTGGAACAGCAATAGTGATCAGGCGCTCAAAGAACTCCCACATGCGTTCGCCACGCAGAGTTACTTTACAGCCGATCGGATAGCCCTGACGGATTTTGAAGCCTGCAACAGATTTGCGTGCTTTGGTGATCAGCGGTTTTTGACCGGAGATTGCTGTCAGATCAGCTGCTGCGTTATCCAGCAGTTTCTTGTCAGCGATCGCTTCACCAACACCCATGTTCAGGGTGATCTTCTCGACCC
The DNA here is from genome assembly GCF_053709515.1 of Enterobacter sp. UPMP701. Taxonomy (NCBI): domain Bacteria; kingdom Pseudomonadati; phylum Pseudomonadota; class Gammaproteobacteria; order Enterobacterales; family Enterobacteriaceae; genus Enterobacter; species Enterobacter sp. UPMP701. The sequence continues at coordinate 18,359 of NZ_JBSKJN010000010.1, forward strand.
GAGGGACTTGCATGACAGAATTGTAGTTAAACTCGGTCATGAGTTTCTTAACTACTTCGTCTTTGTAGTAATCATGCAGTTTCGCCATCGTACTACTCCAAATTACTTGATAGTTTCGCTGTTAGACTTGAAGAAACGGACTTTTTTGCCGTCTTCGAATCTAAAGCCTACACGGTCAGCCTTGCCGGTAGCCGCATTGAAGATTGCAACGTTAGAAACCTGAATAGCAGCTTCTTTTTCAACGATGCCGCCTGGTTGGTTCAGGGCCGGAACCGGCTTCTGATGTTTCTTAACCAGGTTGATACCTTCAACGACGAGTTTGCCGGAAGACAGAACATTTTTTACTTTACCGCGTTTACCTTTATCTTTACCGGTTAACACGATAACTTCGTCATCACGACGGATTTTCGCTGCCATGATTCGCTCCTTAGAGTACTTCTGGTGCCAGAGAGATAATTTTCATGAACTTCTCAGTACGAAGTTCACGAGTTACCGGCCCAAAGATACGCGTGCCGATAGGCTGCTCGCTGTTATTGTTTAAAATAACGCATGCATTACCATCGAAGCGAATGACAGAACCGTCAGGGCGACGAACACCCTTCTTGGTGCGCACCACTACCGCCTTCAGCACATCACCTTTTTTGACCTTACCACGTGGAATTGCTTCCTTGATGGTGATCTTGATGATGTCGCCTACGCCTGCGTAGCGACGGTGCGAGCCACCCAGAACCTTGATACACATTACGCGACGTGCACCGGAGTTGTCGGCGACGTTCAGCATAGTCTGTTCTTGGATCATTTTAGTGCTCCGCTAATGTCAACTACTACCTGAGACTCTAAAATCAGAGCCGTTAAAAAGCCCCATATCGAGGGCGCGGCATTATAACACCGCTTCTGCAATATGGGTAGAAAAAATAAACGGCTCATCGCTGAGCCGTTTATTCGTATTGAGAAGGCGTACTGTATTACAGAACCGCTTTCTCTACAACGCGAACCAGCGTCCAGGACTTAGTCTTGGACAGTGGACGGCATTCACGGATTTCAACCTTGTCGCCGATACCACATTCGTTGTTCTCGTCATGTACGTGCAGTTTGGTCGTACGCTTGATGAATTTACCGTAGATCGGGTGTTTCACAATACGTTCGATAGCTACAACAATGGATTTCTCCATTTTGTCGCTAACAACACGACCTTGCAGAGTACGGATTTTATCGGTCATTACGCACCCGCCTTCTGAGTCAGTAAAGTCTTAACGCGTGCAACATTGCGACGCACTTGCTTCAGCAGGTGAGTCTGTTGCAGCTGGCCACTTGCAGCCTGCATACGCAGGTTGAACTGCTCACGCAGCAGGTTCAGCAGCTCAGCGTTCAGCTCTTCAACGCTTTTTTCACGCAGCTCTTTTGCTTTCATTACATCACCGTCTTAGTTACAAAGGTGGTTTTGATAGGCAGTTTCGCTGCTGCCAGGCCGAAGGCTTCACGGGCCAGCTCTTCCGGAACACCGTCCATTTCATAAAGGACTTTGCCCGGTTGGATCAAGGCAACCCAGTACTCCACGTTACCTTTACCTTTACCCATACGAACTTCCAGTGGCTTCTCGGTGATCGGTTTGTCCGGGAATACACGGATCCAGATCTTACCTTGACGCTTAACTGCACGGGTCATTGCACGACGTGCTGCTTCGATCTGACGTGCAGTCAGACGACCACGGCCAACAGCTTTCAGACCGAAAGTGCCGAAGCTAACATCCGTACCCTGCGCCAGACCACGGTTGCGGCCTTTGTGCACTTTACGGAATTTTGTACGCTTTGGTTGTAACATCAGCGACGCTCCTTATTTACGGCCTTTACGCTGCTGCTTTTTAGGTTGAGCAGCCGGTTTTTCCGGTTGTTCAACAGCAGCCATACCACCCAGGATCTCACCTTTGAAGATCCATACCTTAACGCCGATTACACCGTAAGTGGTGTGCGCTTCAGAGGTGTTGTAGTCGATGTCAGCACGCAGAGTGTGCAGCGGTACGCGACCTTCACGGTACCATTCGGTACGTGCGATTTCCGCGCCGCCCAGACGGCCGCTAACTTCAACTTTGATACCTTTAGCGCCCAGACGCATTGCGTTCTGTACAGCACGCTTCATAGCACGACGGAACATAACACGACGTTCCAGCTGTGAAGTGATGCTGTCAGCAACCAATTTAGCGTCCAGTTCAGGCTTACGAACTTCAGCGATATTGATCTGTGCAGGAACGCCAGCGATATCCGCTACGACCTTGCGCAGTTTTTCTACGTCTTCGCCTTTCTTACCGATAACGATGCCAGGACGAGCAGTGTGAATAGTCACACGGATGCTCTTCGCTGGACGCTCGATAACGATACGAGATACAGACGCTTTAGCCAGTTCCTTAGTCAGGTACTGACGTACTTTAAAATCGCTGTCCAGGTTGTCAGCGAATTCTTTGGTGTTCGCAAACCAGGTAGAGTTCCATGGTTTTACAATACCCAGGCGAATACCATTAGGATGTACTTTCTGACCCATTGCTAGTCTCCAGAGTCTCAGCGATCGGACACAACCACAGTAATGTGGCTGGTGCGCTTCAGGATGCGATCTGCACGACCTTTCGCACGCGGCATAATGCGCTTCATGCTTGGGCCTTCATCTACGAAAATTTTCGCGACTTTCAGATCGTCGATGTCAGCGCCATCGTTGTGTTCAGCGTTAGCAATGGCAGATTCCAGTACTTTCTTGACCAATACCGCAGCTTTCTTGTTGGTATAGGTCAGGATGTCCAGGGCCTGCGACACTTTCTTACCGCGAATCAGGTCAGCAACAAGGCGAACCTTCTGTGCAGAAGAACGAGCATGGCGATGTTGAGCTAAAGTTTCCATCTCTTCCTCCTACCTTATTTCTTCTTCGCTTTTTTATCAGCAGCGTGGCCGCGATAAGTACGAGTCGGTGCGAATTCACCCAGTTTGTGACCAACCATTTCGTCGGTAACAAAGACTGGAACGTGCTGACGACCATTATGGACAGCGATGGTCAAACCGATCATGTTAGGAAAGATCGTTGAACGACGGGACCAAGTGCGCAGGGGCTTCTTGTCTCCGCTTTCCACCGCTTTCTCTACCTTCTTCAGCAAGTGCAGGTCAATAAAAGGACCTTTCTTGAGAGAACGTGGCATGGCTTATCCTCTAAAATTATTTGCTACGGCGACGTACGATAAATTTATCAGTACGCTTGTTGCTGCGGGTCTTCTTACCTTTGGTCTGAACGCCCCACGGAGTTACCGGGTGCTTACCAAAGTTACGACCTTCACCACCACCATGTGGGTGGTCGACTGGGTTCATCGCAGTACCGCGAACGGTAGGACGAACACCACGCCAGCGTGCAGCACCAGCTTTACCCAGAACGCGCAGCATATGCTCAGCATTGCCAACTTCGCCCAGAGTAGCGCGGCAGTCTGCTTCGACTTTACGCATTTCACCAGAACGCAGACGCAGGGTGACATAAGCACCGTCACGCGCAACGATCTGAACGTAAGTACCAGCGGAACGTGCCAGCTGACCGCCTTTACCTGGTTTCATTTCTACGTTATGAACGGTAGAACCAACCGGGATATTGCGCATCGGCAGGGTGTTGCCTGCTTTGATTGCAGCATCAACGCCAGACTGAATCTGGTCGCCAGCTTTCAGGCCTTTAGGGGCCAGGATGTAACGGCGTTCGCCATCTTTGTACAGAACCAGCGCGATGTTCGCGGAACGGTTCGGATCGTACTCAAGACGCTCAACAACTGCTGGGATACCGTCTTTGTTGCGTTTGAAGTCAACAATACGATAAGCCTGCTTGTGGCCACCACCGATGTGACGAGTGGTGATACGGCCATTGTTGTTACGACCACCGGATTTGCTGTTTTTTTCCAGCAACGGAGCAAAAGGTTTGCCCTTGTGCAGCTCAGGGTTAACCACTTTAACTACGTGGCGACGACCCGGAGATGTCGGTTTACATTTAACAACTGCCATTGTATTACTCCTCCGACTTACTCAGCGCCGCCAACGAAGTCCAGGTTCTGGCCTTCTTTAAGGGTGACGTAAGCTTTTTTCCAGTCGCTACGACGACCGATACGCTGTCCGTGACGTTTAACTTTCCCTTTAACTACCAGGGTGTTAACGACTTCGACTTCGACTTCAAACAGTTTCTGCACAGCAGCTTTGATCTCTGCTTTGGTCGCGTCTTTAGCAACTTTGAGAACGATGGTGTTTGTTTTTTCCATCGCAGTAGACGCTTTTTCAGAAACGTGCGGTGCGCGAAGCACCTTCAGCAGACGTTCTTCACGAATCATGCCAGCATCTCCTCAACTTGCTTAACAGCATCAGCAGTCATTACGACTTTGTCGAAGGCGATCAGGCTAACCGGGTCGATACCAGTCGCATCGCGTACGTCAACCTTGTGCAGGTTACGTGCGGCCAGGAACAGGTTCTCGTCCAGCTCACCGGTGATGATCAGCACATCTTCCAGAGCCATGTCTTTCAGTTTCTGTGCCAGCAGCTTAGTTTTAGGCGCTTCAACAGAGAACTTCTCGACAACGATCAGACGATCCTGACGTACCAGTTCGGACAGGATGCTTTTCAGCGCGCCGCGGTACATCTTTTTGTTAACTTTTTGACTGTGGTCCTGTGGACGCGCAGCGAAGGTCACGCCACCTGAACGCCAGATCGGGCTCTTGATAGAACCTGAACGCGCACGGCCGGTACCTTTCTGGCGCCATGGCTTTTTGCCAGAACCAGTTACTTCAGCACGAGTCTTCTGAGCACGAGTACCCTGACGAGCACCAGCTGCATAAGCAACAACAACCTGGTGAACCAGCGCTTCGTTGAAATCACGACCGAAGGTAGTTTCGGAAACAGTCAGCGCGCTCTGCGCGTCTTTCAATACTAATTCCATTGCTATCCCCTTACGCCTTCACAGCTGGTTTAACGATCAGGTCGCTACCGGTTGCACCCGGGACCGCACCTTTAACCAGCAGCAGGTTGCGCTCAGCGTCAACACGTACTACGTCCAGGCTCTGAACGGTTACACGTTCGTTACCCAGCTGACCTGCCATTTTCTTGCCTTTGAACACTTTGCCCGGAGTCTGGTTCTGACCGATAGAACCCGGAACGCGGTGAGACAAGGAGTTACCGTGGGTAGCGTCCTGGGTACGGAAGTTCCAGCGCTTAACGGTACCAGCAAAACCTTTACCTTTAGAGGTACCGGTTACGTCAACTTTTTTAACGTCAGCAAACAGCTCAACGCTAATGTCCTGACCTACGGTGAACTCTTCGCCTTCAGCAAGACGGAATTCCCACAGACCACGGCCAGCTTCTACGCCAGCTTTAGCGAAGTGACCCGCTTCTGGTTTGGTTACACGGTTAGCTTTTTTAGCACCAGTGGTAACCTGAATAGCGCGGTAGCCATCGTTAGCCAGATCTTTAACCTGAGTAACGCGGTTTGCTTCAACTTCGATTACGGTTACTGGGATAGAAACGCCATCTTCAGTGAAGATGCGGGTCATACCCACTTTTTTACCGACTAAACCAATCATTGTTTCAACCTCTCAATCGCTCGATGACCTGATTAACCCAGGCTGATCTGCACGTCTACACCGGCAGCCAGATCCAGACGCATCAGAGCATCAACGGTTTTCTCAGTTGGCTCAACGATGTCAACCAGACGCTTGTGAGTGCGGATTTCGTACTGATCGCGCGCGTCTTTGTTAACGTGCGGAGAAATCAGAACGGTGAAGCGCTCTTTGCGGGTCGGCAGCGGGATCGGACCACGGACTTGCGCACCAGTGCGCTTAGCAGTCTCGACGATTTCCGCGGTTGATTGATCGATCAGACGATGATCAAACGCTTTAAGGCGGATACGGATTCTTTGGTTCTGCATGAGACCAGAGCTCCAATTATTTTATAAACGAAAATGATTACTCCTCAAACCCATTACGATTGATGGGAGAGTGTAACCGTTCTTACGTAGCTCCCCAATTGGGAGCATTGTTGAGTAACAAAGTGAGCTACTCTGGTTCAGATTGAACCCGCCGTCAATTACGACAAGCCCGCGCATTATACGTAAATCAGAGAAAGACGCAAGTGCCGTTTAGAAATTAAGCGCCAAAGACGTACTATACGTAAGGCCGCGCAATTTTTTATGCAAAGTATCCCTTCTCAACTCTTTGTCTGAAGCCGCTACGCAATTGCTGTTTTTACACATTGCCGAGCATGCAGATTATTACGAGTATGCGCTCAAACCATTTTGAGGCTCTCGCTATGCTACTGTCCCTCCCCTTTCTGTTGATCTATTTTGCGTTATCGGCCTTGCTTGTTCGCACCGATATCCGCACGGGGCTTCTTCCCGATAAATTTCTTTGCCCACTGCTATGGACGGGCCTGCTCTACCAGCTTTGTCTCCATCCTGATTTTTTGCCGAGCGCGGTAGTGGGTGCGATGGCAGGATACGCCGGATTCGCCATTATCTATTGGGGATACCGTCTCATCTGCCGACGTGAAGGGATGGGATATGGCGACATAAAATATCTGGCGGCGCAGGGGGCATGGCATGGCTGGTGTGTACTACCAATACTGGCATTAGTGGCCGCGTTAATGGCTCTGCTGTATCTGGTTGCTTTCTCGTTGTTTACCCCTGATAAGCAGGCATTAAAAAACCCACTGCCTTTTGGGCCATTTCTGGCGGCAGCGGGTTTATGCGTTGGCTGGGAAAGCCTGATTAACTTTCCAATTTGATCTGAGACTGAAGGTAGTTCTGTAGGCCAATTTTGCTAATGAGATCTAGTTCGGTCTCAAGCCAGTCGATGTGCCCTTCTTCATCGGCCAGGATCTGGATCATCATATCGCGGCTGACGTAGTCATGTACGCTGTCCGCATAGGCAATGGCTTCACGCAGATCTTTTGCACCCTCCAGCTCCAGCCGGAGATCAGAACGCAGCATCTCTTCGACATCTTCTCCGATGCCCAGTTTTCCGAGATCCTGTAGGTTAGGAATGCCTTCGAGGAATAAAATACGCTCAATGTATTTATCGGCGTGTTTCATTTCATCAATGGACTCATGGTATTCAACATCGTTGAGGCGAGTCAGTCCCCAGTTTTTAAACATTCTTGCATGGAGAAAATACTGATTGATTGCGACAAGCTCATTTCCCAATAATTTATTGAGATAACTTATGATTTTAACATCACCTTTCATTATATAGTCCCTCCGCTTCCACTCATTGAAGCGTAGATCGGGCTACGGGGATGTCAAAAAAAAGATAGAGGCTTACGCGATCTCTTTGAATTCCGGGATCTGCATCAATTCGTCCTGCATAATCTCACGCGCTGCGCGAACGCATTTACCGCATTGATTTCCCACCGGAACAAACTTGCGAAGTTGCTGGAAAGACTGTGGCTGAAACTGGTGAACGGCCTGACGTATTTTTTTGTCACTCACACCATTACATAAACAAACGTACATAAAAACTCCCGTTCAAAATATGCGCAAAGTGTAAGTGAGAATGGTTATGATTACAATAGCACAAACGCCGGGATGCGAGACGGAAGCAGGCAAAAAATGCGAAAATTTGTGACAGGTTCAAAACGCCAGAAAACAAAAAAGGACGCCGAAGCGTCCTTTTTTCATTCAGGGATAATTAATTAGCCCAGAACTTTAGCAACAACGCCCGCGCCAACGGTACGGCCGCCTTCACGGATTGCGAAACGCAGACCGTCGTCCATCGCGATTGGGTGGATCAGAGTCACAACCATCTTGATGTTGTCGCCTGGCATTACCATCTCAACGCCTTCTGGCAGTTCGATGGTACCGGTGACGTCAGTTGTACGGAAGTAGAACTGTGGACGGTAGCCTTTGAAGAACGGAGTATGACGGCCGCCTTCGTCTTTGGACAGGATGTACACTTCAGATTCGAACTTGGTGTGTGGCTTGATTGAGCCTGGCTTCGCCAGAACCTGACCACGTTCGATTTCTTCACGTTTGATACCACGCAGCAGAACACCAACGTTCTCACCAGCACGGCCTTCGTCCAGCAGTTTGCGGAACATTTCAACGCCAGTACAGGTAGACTTCGCAGTCTCTTTGATACCAACGATTTCAACTTCTTCACCCACTTTGATGATACCGCGCTCTACACGACCGGTAACAACGGTACCACGACCGGAGATGGAGAATACGTCTTCGATTGGCAGCAGGAATGGCTTGTCAATCGCACGCTCTGGTTCTGGGATGTAAGAATCCAGGTAGCCAGCCAGTTCGATGATTTTCGCTTCCCACTCTGCTTCGCCTTCCAGCGCTTTCAGCGCGGAACCACGAACGATAGGAGTGTCGTCGCCCGGGAAATCGTACTGAGACAGCAGTTCACGAACTTCCATCTCTACCAGTTCCAGCAGCTCTTCGTCATCAACCATGTCGCATTTGTTCAGGAACACGATGATGAAAGGAACGCCTACCTGACGACCCAGCAGGATGTGCTCACGAGTCTGCGGCATTGGGCCGTCAGTCGCAGCAACAACCAGGATCGCGCCGTCCATCTGCGCAGCACCGGTGATCATGTTTTTAACATAGTCGGCGTGGCCTGGGCAGTCTACGTGTGCGTAGTGGCGAGTCGGGGTGTCGTACTCAACGTGAGAGGTGTTGATGGTGATACCACGAGCTTTTTCTTCTGGCGCGTTATCGATCTGGTCGAATGCACGAGCAGAACCACCGTAGGTTTTAGCCAGAACGGTAGTGATTGCAGCGGTCAGGGTAGTTTTACCATGGTCAACGTGGCCGATAGTACCAACGTTGACGTGCGGTTTTGTACGTTCAAATTTTTCTTTAGACACGGCTATATTCCTTACTATAGTGCTCTCCCCTCTGGAGAGAGCACGGGACTTAGGTTTTAATCCTGTGGATTACTTACCACGGGCTTCAATAACGGCCTGAGCAACGTTGTTAGGCGCATCATCATACTTCAGGAATTCCATGGTGTATGATGCACGACCTTTGGTCAGAGAACGCAGCTGAGTTGCATATCCGAACATTTCAGACAGCGGAACTTCAGCGTGGATCTTAACGCCAGTTACTTCGGATTCCTGACCACGCAGCATACCGCGACGACGGCTCAAGTCACCGATAACGTCACCGGTGTTCTCTTCAGGAGTTTCTACTTCAACCTTCATGATTGGCTCAAGCAGAACTGGTTTTGCTTTCTTAAAGCCTTCTTTAAAGGCAATAGACGCAGCCAGTTTAAACGCCAGTTCAGAGGAGTCAACGTCGTGGTAAGAACCGAAGTGCAGACGGATACCCATGTCAACAACCGGATAGCCAGCCAGAGGGCCCGCTTTCAGCTGTTCCTGGATGCCTTTATCAACGGCTGGGATGTATTCGCCAGGAATTACACCACCTTTGATGTCGTTGATGAACTCGTAACCTTTCGGGTTAGAGCCCGGCTCCAGTGGGTACATGTCGATCACAACGTGACCGTACTGACCGCGACCACCAGACTGCTTAGCGTGTTTACCTTCAACATCGGTAACTTTCGCGCGAATCGCTTCGCGGTAAGCAACCTGAGGTTTACCCACGTTCGCTTCAACGTTGAATTCACGCTTCATACGGTCAACGATGATGTCCAGGTGCAGTTCACCCATACCAGCGATGATGGTCTGGTTAGATTCTTCATCAGTCCATACGCGGAATGATGGGTCTTCTTTCGCCAGACGGCCCAGAGCCAGACCCATTTTTTCCTGGTCAGCTTTGGTTTTTGGTTCAACCGCGATGGAGATTACCGGCTCAGGGAATTCCATACGCTCCAGAATGATCGGGTGATCCGGGTCACACAGGGTGTCACCAGTGGTCACGTCTTTCAGACCGATTGCTGCAGCGATATCGCCCGCACGAACTTCTTTGATCTCTTCACGTTTGTTAGCGTGCATCTGTACGATACGGCCAAAACGTTCACGCGCCGCTTTCACGGAGTTCAGGATGGTGTCACCGGAGTTAACCACACCAGAGTAAACGCGGAAGAAGGTCAGGTTACCCACGAATGGGTCGGTAGCAATTTTGAACGCCAGTGCAGAGAACGGCTCGTCATCACTTGCGTGACGCTCAGCCGGAGTGTCTTTACCGTCGTCCAGGATGCCGTTGATCGCAGGAACGTCAACCGGGGATGGCAGGTAGTCAACTACCGCATCCAGCATCGCCTGAACACCTTTGTTCTTGAACGCAGAACCACAGGTTACCAGGATGATTTCGTTGTTCAGAACGCGCTGACGCAGAGCTTTTTTGATCTCTTCTTCAGACAGTTCTTCACCACCCAGGTATTTCTCCATCAGCTCTTCAGAAGCTTCAGCAGCGGATTCGATCAGGTTCTGGTGCCATTCGTCAGCCAGGTCCTGCATCTCAGCCGGGATATCTTCGTATTCGAAGGTAACGCCCTGGTCTGCGTCGTTCCAGTTGATGGCTTTCATTTTCACCAGGTCGATAACGCCGGTGAAGCCTTCTTCAGCACCAATTGCCAGCTGCAGCGGAACAGGGTTCGCGCCCAGACGGGTTTTGATCTGACCAACAACTTTCAGGAAGTTAGCACCCATACGGTCCATTTTGTTAACGAACGCGATGCGTGGAACTTTATATTTGTTCGCCTGACGCCATACGGTTTCAGACTGTGGCTGAACACCACCAACTGCGCAATAAACCATTACCGCGCCGTCAAGAACACGCATGGAACGTTCTACTTCGATGGTGAAGTCAACGTGCCCTGGGGTGTCGATGATGTTTACGCGATGCGGTTCGTACTGCTTAGCCATACCTGACCAGAATGCAGTAGTCGCTGCGGAGGTGATAGTAATACCACGCTCCTGCTCCTGTTCCATCCAGTCCATGGTGGCTGCGCCGTCATGAACTTCACCGATTTTATGGTTTACACCGGTGTAGAACAGAATACGTTCGGTAGTAGTGGTTTTACCGGCGTCGATGTGCGCACTGATACCGATGTTACGGTAGCGTGCGATGGGTGTTGTACGAGCCATTTGATTCCTCGTTTATATCTTTAGGCGTTCAGTTAAGTTACCCAGAGCGAGCGGCTTCTCTGAAGCGCCCGCCTGGTGACTAATACTCCGAAGGGATTACCAACGGTAGTGTGCGAACGCCTTGTTGGCTTCTGCCATACGGTGAACGTCTTCACGTTTCTTAACTGCAGTACCTTTGTTTTCTGCAGCATCAGAAAGTTCGTTCGCCAGACGCAGAGCCATGGATTTATCACCGCGTTTACGAGCAGCTTCAACGATCCAACGCATTGCCAGGGCATTACGACGAACCGGACGAACTTCAACTGGAACCTGATAAGTAGAACCACCAACGCGGCGGGACTTAACTTCTACAGTTGGGCGAACGTTGTCGAGAGCGACTTCGAAAGCTTCCAGTTCATTTTTACCAGAACGCTGAGCCAGGGTCTCCAGCGCGCTGTATACGATTGCTTCTGCAGTAGATTTTTTACCATCTACCATCAGGATATTTACAAATTTTGCCAGCAGTTCTGATCCGAACTTCGGATCTGGAAGAATTTTACGCTGACCAATGACGCGACGACGTGGCATGGGAATACTCCGTTGTTAATTCAGGATTGTCCAAAACTCTACGAGTTTAGTTTGACATTAAGATAAATCAGTTTGGCCTTACTTAACGGAGAACCATTAAGCCTTAGGACGCTTCACGCCGTACTTGGAGCGAGCCTGCTTACGGTCTTTAACACCTGAGCAGTCCAGCGCACCACGAACGGTGTGGTAACGAACACCCGGAAGGTCTTTAACACGACCGCCACGGATCAGGATCACGGAGTGCTCCTGCAGGTTGTGACCTTCACCACCGATGTAGGAAGTCACTTCGAAACCGTTAGTCAAACGCACACGGCATACTTTACGCAGTGCGGAGTTTGGTTTTTTAGGAGTGGTGGTATATACACGAGTACATACGCCACGTTTCTGCGGGCAGGCTTCCAGCGCAGGCACGTTGCTCTTTGCAACTTTGCGTGCACGTGGTTTGCGTACCAGCTGGTTAACTGTTGCCATTAAATAGCTCCTGGTTTTAGCTTTTGCTTCGTAAACACGTAATAAAACGACCTCATACAATATGAGGACGCGAAATTTTAGGGCTACGTCGAAAAGGTGTCAAGAAATATACAGCGATCTCAAATCACCAGTTCATTTGACTGGCGTGCGTCACAGTAAGATTGACGAAATCAGTATAGCCAACCACGTCAATTTTGGCTGAAATTTGACCAGAAAGACCCCGCGCGTCAAGATCGTCTTTCAGCGCAGTGACTGTTATGGGGGCATTCGTGAGAATTTCAACAAAACGGCTGCCTTCAAGTGCGGCGAGCACGCCATCCTGAATCAGCAATAGATCGTCACCTTCGCGCAGCATGCTCAGCAGCGTGTCGATATCACATTGCCACGGTGAATGGCTCAGAATATGGAGCATGGCAGCCTCAGAAAGTCAAAACAGTGTCGAAGTGGGAAAGGTGTTCGCGCAATGCAGAAGAAGGCAGGACCGTCACATCCAGCACGAAAGGCGTTGCCTCGTTTAAACCGCGCGCGGCTAAAGAGTCAGCACAAACATAGAAGGTGTCGATATCGTAAAGTGGCAACACTTTGAACGTCGCGATGTAATCACGCGCCAGAATGGCTTGCGGCTGTTGCCCCGCCAGAATCTGGCACACCCCGTCACCCAAAAAGAAGACGCCGATATCTTCCGTTAATGCCGAGGTTGCCAGCAGCGCGTCCAGTCCTTCGCGGCCAGCGGCGCTGCCGTGCGGCGCAGAAGTAAAAACAAATGCCACACGCTTCATCAGAATTGCACCACTCTGTCACACGTTAACGCCGCCTGAGCCAGCGCGCCCAGACCACTCAACGAAAATCCGGGCTGCAGGTTAGCACCCGATAACCCCAGGCGTTCGGCTTCGGCTACATCCGTCACGCCGCGACGCAGCGCCGCGGCCACGCAGATATGCAGCTCAACGCCCTGCGTTTCGTTTAATGCCTGCCAGGCGCGAACCAGATCAAACTCATCGCTTGCCGGTGACGTAAACTGGTTCGCGTTATACACCCCTTCCCTGTAGAAGAAGACGCTCGCCAGTTCATGTCCGGCCGCCAGTAGCGCATGCGCAAACTGCAGCGCGCTGCTGGCCTGCTGAGTTCCATATGCCGGGCCTGTCACCATTAACGCAAAACGCATTACTTGTCTTGCCCCAGGAAGTCACCGCTTTTGAACTGGCGAATGTAAAGGTAGACCGTATGCTTGGAGATGTTCAGACGGTCAGCCACCTGGTTGATGGCATCTTTGATATCGAAAATCCCTTTCTCGTAGAGATTGAGTACGATCTGACGATTCTTGGCGTTGTTCGATACGTTGCGGTCGGCATTCACCTCTTCAATGGTGAACTCCAGCGTCTGCGTGACAAGATCCTCTACGGAGGAGGCAAAGTTAACAGAAGAGCCAACGTCTGGCGTTTCTGGCGGGATAAAGGTGCTCATGATCTGCGAGAAAGGCACATCAAGGTTCATGTTGATGCACAGCAGACCAATCACACGATGCTCGCGGTTTCGAATCGCGATGGTTTCTGATTTCATCAGCACGCCACTTTTGGCGCGGGTGAAATAACATTTGGAGACGCTGCTGTCCGCGCCGGTCATGTCATGCAACATACGCAATGCAAGGTCGGTAATTGGCGAACCAATTTTACGGCCGGTATGCTCACCATTAGCAATGCGGATGGCGGAACACTTCAGATCTTGCAGGGAGTGCAATACAATTTCGCAGTGGGAACCAATGAGCATCGCTAACCCGTCCACTACCGCTTCGTAGGATTTCAGAATATCGAAGTCGGTCTGGTCAAAAGGACGTTGATCCAGCAAATCAAGTTCACTGGTTTCGTTGGTTAAAAGCGACCTGGACATGAAAAAAACACTCCTTTTCAGGAGCCTGTCGTTAGGTTTTCAGGGCAGGCTCATTATCTACACGGACAACTAAATTAATACAGCGTGTATAGCGCTTTCCAGTGTTAATTATATCTGCCCCACAATAAAAAAACCGCCGCCTTAAAGGCGGCGGTTTTTATCACATTACTTCTTCGCGTCGGTCGCTGCTTTTTCTTCAGCTGGCGCGTCAGCTTTGGCATCCGCTTTAGGTGCTGGTTTGATATCCAGCAGTTCTACGTCAAAGACCAGCGTAGAGTTAGCAGGAATACCCGGAACACCGGTTTTGCCGTAAGCCAGATCCGGTGGGATGACCAGCTTGATCTTACCGCCTTTTTTGATGTTCTTCAGGCCTTCGGTCCAGCCCGGGATCACACCGTCCAGACGGAAGGAAAGAGGCTCACCACGGGTGTAAGAGTTATCGAACTCTTTACCGTCGATCAGCGTACCTTTGTAGTTTACTACAACAGTGTCGCTGTCTTTAGGCGCATCACCGGTACCCTCTTTCTCAACTTTGTACACCAGGCCAGTCGAAGAAGTTTTCACACCCTTCTCTTTAGCAAAGGTGTCGCGGTAGGCTTTGCCTTTCGCTTCGTTGTCTTTAGCGTCCGCTTCCATCTTGGTCTGAGCGGCACCCTTCACGCGCGCTTCGAACGCCTGCAGAGTCTGTTCAATTTCCTGGTCAGACAGCTTGCTCTTATCAGCAAAGGCGTCCTGAACACCCGCGATCAGCTGAGCTTTATCCAGTTTGATGCCCAGTTTCTCTTGTTCTTTCAGAGAGTTTTCCATGTAACGGCCCAGAGATGCGCCCAGTGCGTAGGCGGATTTCTGGTCGTCATTTTTGAACGCCGCTTTGCTGTCTGCAGTGGCAGCAGGCTTCGCAGCAGTATCAGCAGCGAATGACAGCGGCGCGTTCAGCGCAACAGCCATCGTCGTCGCCAGCAGCGTTACTTTAAACAGTGATTTCATCCATATCTCCAGGGCCTGGGGTCTCTCACCCCAGCATTAAACGTAAATGAGTGACGTACTATAAAACGTTGCGGAAGAAATCTACAGACAGACACTCCCAATTCTCGCCACTTTTCAGACTATTTTTGTTTAAATAAGTTTCTTGCCAGCGGGATAGAGACTGTACTTAAGGATAAACTCAGTTAAACTGCGCCGCCGCTGGGCTAATATGGCGTATCAGATATAAACGAGGTGAATGATGAAGGATACAACGATAGAAGCGAGAATGGCTGAGCTGGAAAGCCGCCTGGCTTTTCAGGACATCACCATCGAAGAGCTTAACCAGACCGTGACCGCGCACGAACTCGAAATGGCGAAACTGCGGGATCATATGCGCCTGCTGACGGAAAAGCTGAAGGCGACGCAGCCGTCAAACATTGCCTCACAGTCGGAAGAGACGCCACCACCTCATTATTGAGGCGTAAAAAAAGCGGGATTCTCCCGCTTTTTTATTTTCCGCATGACGGAATTAGTGGCAACCGCAGCCGCCGTTGCCGCAACCACCTTTACCGTGGCCGTGGTCATGACCATGGTCGTGGCCGTGACCACCGCAGCAGCCGTCGTGGCCGTGATCGTGATCATGGTCGTGACCGTGTGCACCGTGAACGTGGCCATGAGCCAGCTCTTCTTCGGTCGCTTCACGGATCGCAACAACTTCTACGTTGAACTTCAGGTTCTGGCCCGCCAGCATGTGGTTGCCGTCAACCACAACGTGGTCATCTTCAACTTCAGTGATTTCAACTGGAACGGGACCCTGGTCAGTTTCAGCCAGGAAGCGCATGCCAACCTGCAGTTCGTCAACGCCCATGAACACGTCTTTAGGAACGCGCTGAACCAGGTTGTCGTCATACTGACCGTAAGCGTCGTTCGCGCCTACAGCAACGTCAAATTTGTCGCCAACTTCATGACCTTCCAGCGCAGTTTCCAGGCCGGAAATCAGGGAACCGTGACCATGCAGGTAGTCCAGCGGCGCACTCACCGGAGACTCATCAACCAACACACCGTCTTCTGTACGTACCTGATAGGCCAGGCTGACCACCAGGTCTTTTGCTACTTTCATGATATCTCCTGAGCGTGGGAAAATTGCTGGCGCAGATTGTAGCGGAAATCTGCACCCGTGTACCCTTAAGCTTAAAAAAACTCAGAGCATATCGCTAGTCTGGATGAAAAATGCCGATCACTTGCTCTTCTTTGCGAACATGATCGCGGGCTTCTTTGTCGGCCTCACGCATCTGATGACCGCACTTAACACACTCAACTATATCAATATTATTTTCGCGCCACATGGCCAGCGTATCTTGAGCCTGGCAAGACGGGCATTTTGCCCCCGCGATAAAGCGTTTACGTACAGCCATCTTTCGTTACCCTTTATTCAAATTCATCCCAGCCGTCGAGCTGGCGTCGTTCCTGTTGCATCTCTCGCTGGAAGATCTCCTCCAGCTCGCGACGCGCTTCCCGCACGCGGGAAATTTGCGCCGTATCGCTATGTACCGGCATCAGCTCACGCAGCATTCGCATATCCAGCCGGCGGAAGTGCATCTGGGCACGCTGCGCCTGGTGAGGATGCATCCCCAGGGAGATTAATGCCTTGCGGCCCAACTCCAGCGCACTGGAGAACGTCTCACGCGAGAAGTGTTTCACACCTGCCTGAAGCAGTTCGTGAGCCTCAACACGTCCCCGGGCACGCGCCAGAATATGCAGGTGCGGGAAGTGCTGCTGACACAGCTCCACCAGCTTCATCGTGTCTTCCGGATCGTTGCAGGTGATGACGATAGACTCCGCGGCTTCCGCCCCGGCCGAGCGCAGAAGCTCAAGCTGGGTGGCATCACCGTAATAGACCTTGTAGCCATATTTGCGCATCAGGTTAACCGCGCTGATATCGCGTTCCAGCACTGTGATGCGCATTTTGTTCGCCATCAGCAGGCGTCCAATCACCTGTCCGAAACGACCAAAGCCCACCACAATCACCTGCGGCTTATCGTCTTCCACCCATGGCGCTTCATCTTCATCGTCCGCCGGGTTCAGGCGGCGCGACAGCAGTTTATCCACCAGCTTCATCAGCAGCGGCGTGGTCATCATCGACAGCGTGACCGTCACCAGCAGCAGCGCCATCTGGTCATCTTTAAACAACTTCTGGGAGGAGGCGGTGGAAAACAGCACAAACGCGAACTCTCCCCCCTGGCTCAACACGCTGGCAAACTGCATGCGCTCTGAACTGCGCAGCCCATAAATACGCGCCATGACGTACAGTACCAGCGTCTTCACCGCCACCAGAATGGCGACGCTAACAATGACCCACAGCAGATGGGTATAGAGTACGCCAAGGTTGAGCGCCATCCCCACTGAAATAAAGAACAGGCCTAACAGCAGCCCTTTGAAGGGATCGATGGCAATTTCCAGCTCGTGCCGGTATTCACTCTCCGCCAGCAGCACCCCGGCGATAAAGGTGCCCAGCGCCATCGACAGCCCCAGTGCGTCCATAAACAGCGCCGAGCCGAGCACCAGCAGCAGCGTCGCGGCGGTAAACACCTCGCGCACGCCCGAGGCGGCAATAAAGCGGAACACCGGACGTAACAGGAAACGTCCGCCAATCAGCATGCCCGCGAAAGCCAGCACCTTCATGGAAATTTTTGCCCAGTCGAAGTGATCGTCGCCGGACCCCGCCAGCAGCGGCACCAGCGCCAGCGCCGGGATCACCGCCAAATCCTGGAACAACAGCACCGAAAAGCCGAGCTGTCCGGCTTCATTGCGGTTCATCCCTTTATCGCGCATGAGCTGCAACGCCATCGCCGTGGAGGACATCGCAAGGCCTATCCCGCCGATGACTGCCGCCTGCCAGGAAAACTGCGTCAACATGAGCAGCCCGCCCAGGATGGCGGCGCTGAACAGCACCTGAGCCGCCCCCACACCAAAAATAGAGCGTCGAAGCTGCCACAATTTTGAAGGATTCAGCTCCAGGCCGATGATAAACATCAGGAACACTACGCCCAGCTCGGAGAAATGGAGAATCTCATCTACATCGCTGATGAATCCCAGCCCCCAGGGGCCAATCGCGATCCCCGCCAGCAGATAACCCAACACCGCACCGATACCAATGCGTGCAGCAAGCGGCACCGCGACGACCGCCGCAAATAAAAACAGCACCCCGGCGAGGAGCAAATTCGATCCTTCCATTTAACGACCTCCAGCCGGAATGGGTGATGCCAGCCATTCACCGTAGGCTCTGGCGTGGCTCGCCAGCGCTTTCGGATCCTGTCGCCGTGCCCAGTAGACGATAATCGGGCTCATCCAGTGCATACGGCACATTGCCGCCGTCAGTTCGAATGGCCTGAGGATATCGCTCATCGGATAGCGGTTCAGCCCGTCGTGGCGGTATGCACTTTCAGGCTCACCGGTGGTGATGACGCTACGCCAGTACTTTCCCGCCAGCTGGTTGCCCCCCACCCCGCTGGAGAAGCCCCGGCTCAGCACGCGGTCCAGCCACTCTTTGAGCAGCGCCGGACAGCTATAGGTATAAAGCGGATGCTGGAACACGATCACGTCATGCTGACGCAGCAGTTCCTGCTCGTAAGGAATATCAATAAAGAAATCAGGATAGTGCGCGTAGAGATCGTGCACCGTTACGTTACTGAGCTGTGTGGCCGGCTTAAGCAGCACCCGGTTCGCCACCGAGTCCTGAGATTCCGGATGGGCATACAGCAGCAGCACTTTTGCTGTCTGAGACATCATTCCCCTCCCGGTCTTGTTTCTGTTTTTGTGTATCGTCGTTGTTTTGGGCTACCATGGCGGCCCGGTGCGGAAAATGGCCCACACCTTACATTATCATAATGACAAATTAACATAGTCGGAACATACGGCGCTTCTATGATTGTTTTCTCCTCGTTACAAATTCGTCGCGGCGTGCGCGTCCTGCTGGATAACGCCACTGCTACCATCAACCCGGGCCAGAAAGTGGGTCTGGTCGGCAAAAACGGCTGCGGTAAATCAACCCTGCTGGCCCTGCTGAAAAACGAGATTAGCGCAGATGGCGGTAACTTTACCTGGCCGGGAAACTGGCAGCTCGCCTGGGTAAACCAGGAGACACCAGCCCTGAGCGAACCGGCGCTCGACTATGTTATCGACGGCGATCGCGAATACCGCAAGCTCGAAGCGGAACTCAATGCCGCGAACGAGCGCAACGATGGTCACGCCATCGCCACCGTTCACGGCAAGCTGGACGCCATCGACGCCTGGACCATTCGCTCCCGCGCCTCCAGCCTGCTGCACGGCCTGGGCTTCAGCAACGAACAGCTTGAACGTCCGGTCAGCGACTTCTCCGGCGGCTGGCGTATGCGCCTCAACCTGGCGCAGGCGCTGATCTGCCGCTCCGACCTGCTCCTGCTCGATGAACCGACCAACCACCTCGATCTCGATGCGGTTATTTGGCTGGAGAAGTGGCTCAAGAGCTATCAGGGCACTCTGATTCTGATCTCCCACGACCGCGACTTCCTCGACCCGGTGGTGGATAAAATCATTCATATCGAACAGCAAACGATGTTCGAGTACACCGGCAACTACAGCTCCTTCGAGCGCCAGCGCGCGACGCGTCTTGCCCAGCAGCAGTCTATGTATGAAAGCCAGCAGCAGCGCGTGGCGCACCTGCAAAGCTTTGTGGATCGCTTCAAAGCTAAAGCGTCAAAAGCCAAGCAGGCCCAGAGCCGCATCAAGATGCTGGAACGCATGGAGATGATCGCCCCGGCACACGTGGATAACCCATTCCACTTCAGCTTCCGCGCACCGGAAAGCCTGCCCAATCCGCTGCTGAAGATGGAAAAGGTCAGCGCAGGCTACGCCGACCGCATTATTCTCGACTCCATCAAGCTCAACCTGGTGCCGGGTTCACGCATTGGCCTGCTGGGGCGCAACGGCGCCGGTAAATCCACGCTGATCAAACTGCTGGCGGGCGAGCTTAACCCGGTCAGCGGTGAAATCGGCCTGGCGAAGGGCATCAAGCTGGGCTATTTCGCTCAGCATCAGCTGGAATTTTTACGCGCGGATGAATCGCCGATTCAGCACCTGGCACGTCTGGCGCCGCAGGAGATGGAGCAGAAACTGCGCGACTATCTCGGCGGCTTCGGCTTCCAGGGCGATAAGGTGACTGAAAACACCGAGCGCTTCTCCGGCGGCGAAAAGGCCCGTCTGGTGCTGGCGCTGATCGTCTGGCAGCGCCCGAACCTGCTGCTGCTCGACGAACCCACTAACCACCTTGATCTCGACATGCGTCAGGCGCTGACCGAAGCGCTGATTGAGTTCGAAGGCGCGCTGGTTGTCGTTTCGCACGACCGCCACTTGATCCGCTCCACCACGGACGATCTCTACCTGGTGCACGGCGGCAAAGTCGAACCATTCGACGGCGATCTGGAAGACTACCAGCAGTGGCTGACGGATGTACAAAAGCAGGAAAACCAGCCGGAAGAGTCAGCGAAAGACAACGCCAACAGCGCGCGGTCGCGTAAAGACCAGAAACGTCGCGAAGCCGAGCTGCGCACCCAGACGCAGCCGCTGCGTAAAGAGATTGCCCGTCTTGAAAAAGAGATGGAAAAGCTCAACGCCACGCTGGCCTCCGTTGAAGAGAAGCTGGGTGATAGCGGTCTGTACGACCAGAGCCGTAAAGCCGAACTGACGGACTGCCTGCAAACGCAGGCGAAGACCAAATCCAGCCTTGAAGAGTGCGAAATGGCGTGGCTGGACGCGCAGGAACAGCTGGAAGCGATGCTGCAGGCGGAGTGACGTATTTACCCCGTTGTGCGAACGGAATCTGTCCCTGGTTCGGAAATCCAGGCTAAACGGGGTACAATTCGGAAAGTATCGTAAATTTCCGACAAGAATCAGCATCGCGCTTATGACCCAAATCATTCCATCAGACTTCGACATTGCAGCCGAAGACAGCACCGAATTCGTGCCCATGCGCGGCGTGGCCAATTGCCATTTGCAAACCATGCTGCCGCGGCTGATTCGCCGCAAGGTTCAGTTCACCCCGCACTGGCAACGGCTCGATCTGCCCGACGGCGACTTTCTGGATCTCGCCTGGAGCGAAGCGCCGGAGCAGGCTCGTCATAAGCCGCGTCTGGTGGTGTTTCACGGTTTAGAGGGCAGCCTGCACAGCCCGTATGCACATGGGTTAATTGAGGCGGCAAAAGCGCGCGGCTGGCTCGGCGTGGTGATGCATTTTCGCGGCTGTAGCGGCGAGCCCAATCGTCAGAAACGCATCTATCACTCGGGTGAAACCGAAGACGGCACCTGGTTTTTACACTGGCTGCGGGAAAATTACGGCACCGTGCCAACGGCCGCCGTGGGCTACTCGCTGGGCGGCAATATGCTGGCCTGCCTGCTGGCAAAAGAGGGCGACAGCGTACCGCTGAATGCCGCCGTCATTGTTTCCGCGCCGTTTATGCTGGAGCAGTGCAGCTACCACATGGAAAAAGGCTTTTCCCGCGTCTATCAGCGCTATCTGCTCAACCTGCTAAAAGCCAACGCGGCGCGAAAGCTGAAGGCCTACCCGGATACCCTGCCGGTAAGCCTGCGCCAGCTGAAAAAGGTGCGCCGTATTCGCGAGTTCGACGACCTGATCACCGCGAAAATCCACGGCTTCGCCGATGCGATTGACTATTATCGTCAGTGCAGCGCCATGCCGCTGCTCAGCAAGATCACGCAGCCGACGCTGATTATTCACGCCAAAGATGACCCGTTTATGGATCATCACTCTATTCCCGCGCAGGAATTCCTGCCTGACAACGTTCACTACCAGCTGACCGAGCATGGCGGCCACGTGGGGTTCATCGGCGGCACGCTGCGCAAGCCGAAAATGTGGCTGGAGGCGCGAATTCCTGACTGGCTTACTCCTTATCTGGACGGTGCAAAATGATCATTCCCTGGCAGGATCTGGCTCCCGAAACGCTCGATAATCTGATTGAAAGCTTTGTATTACGCGAAGGCACCGATTATGGTGAACATGAGCGTTCGCTTGAGCAAAAGGTCAACGATGTAAAACGCCAGCTGAAAAGCGGCGACGTGGTGCTGGTGTGGTCAGAACTGCATGAGACGGTCAATATCATGCCCCGCAACGCGTTTCACGGCTGATCTTCCAACCTTTTCAGTCAGGGAGTTGCTATGTCTGCCAGACATCCCATTATTGCCGTTACGGGCTCGAGTGGTGCGGGAACCACCACCACCAGCCTCGCTTTTCGCAAGATTTTCGCCCAGCTGAATCTCCGTTCGGCGGAGGTCGAAGGCGACAGCTTTCACCGCTATACGCGGCCTGAGATGGACATGGCGATCCGCAAGGCGCGCGATCTGGGTAAACACATCAGCTACTTCGGCCCGGAAGCCAATGATTTCGGCCTGCTGGAACAGACCTTCCGTGAATACGGGCAGAGCGGCACCGGGCAGTCCCGCAAGTATTTGCACACCTACGACGAAGCCGTACCCTGGAACCAGGTGCCGGGCACCTTTACCCCCTGGCAACCGCTGCCGGAACCGACCGACGTGCTGTTTTATGAAGGATTGCACGGTGGCGTAGTTACGCCTCAGCACGATGTGGCACGCCATGTGGATCTGCTGGTCGGCGTGGTCCCTATCGTTAACCTGGAATGGATCCAGAAGCTGACGCGTGACATGAGCGAGCGCGGCCATTCGCGCGAGGCGGTAATGGACTCGGTGGTGCGCTCCATGGAAGATTACATCAATTACCTCACGCCGCAGTTCTCCCGCACCCACATTAACTTCCAGCGCGTGCCGACGGTGGACACCTCCAACCCGTTTGCCGCCAAAAGTATCCCGTCTCTGGATGAGAGCTTTGTGGTGATCCATTTCCGCAATCTCGAAGGTATAGATTACCCCTGGCTGCTGGCGATGCTGCAGGGCTCGTTTATTTCGCACATGAACACGTTAGTGGTACCGGGCGGGAAAATGGGGCTGGCGATGGAGCTCATCATGACGCCGCTGGTTCAGCGACTGATGGAAGGGAAGCAGATCGCGTGAACATGTTCCCTCTCCCTGTGGGAGAGGGTTAGGGTGAGGGCATCAACACGCACGATGCCCCAATAATTAAGCCTCGATCACTTCATACGAATGGGTGATTTTTACCGCTTTCTCCAGCATTAACGCCACAGAGCAGTATTTCTCCGCAGAAAGATCCACCGCACGTGAAACCGCCGCGTCTTTCAGTTCTTTGCCGGTGACGATAAAGTGCAGGTTAATATGGGTAAACAAGCGTGGCGCCTCTTCGCGACGTTCTGAAGTGAGTTTTACCTCGCAATCCGTCACGTCATGACGGCCTTTTTGCAGAATCGACACCACGTCAATCGCGCTGCATCCGCCTGCCGCCATGAGCACCATTTCCATTGGGCTTGGCGCTTTATCGCCGGAGTTACCGTCCATCAAAATCTGGTGTCCTGATGCGGACTCGCCCAGAAACGTTAAACCTTCAACCCACTTCACGCGCGCTTGCATATTCATTAACTCCAACGTTGCATTTTTGGTGACAGATTACGCGCACGTTACATTTCTCGCAATGGAAGGCGACCTGCATCATGCTGAAGCGAGACACCAGGAGACACGCGGCGAAAGCTATGCTAAAACACTCAGGATGCTACAGTAATACATTGACGTTACACATGTATGCAGAGGACATCAAACTTTACTGGCTGCGAAACGTTACGACAGCCGACTTCCCAGGGTATGGGTAAGAATTCGATTGCAACCCCAGAGTCCGGATGCATCTGATGACTCTGGTGACAGCTTATAACAGAGGATAACAGCGCATGGTGCTTGGCAAACCGCAAACAGACCCGACTCTCGAATGGTTCTTGTCTCATTGCCACATTCATAAGTACCCATCGAAGAGCACGCTGATTCACCAGGGTGAAAAAGCGGAAACGTTGTATTACATCGTCAAAGGCTCGGTGGCAGTGCTGATCAAAGATGAGGAAGGCAAAGAGATGATCCTTTCTTATCTGAACCAGGGCGATTTTATCGGTGAACTGGGCCTGTTTGAAGAAGGCCAGGAACGTAGCGCCTGGGTTCGAGCAAAGACAGCATGTGAAGTGGCTGAAATTTCCTACAAGAAATTCCGTCAGCTGATTCAGGTTAACCCTGACATCCTGATGCGTCTTTCTTCTCAGATGGCGCGCCGTCTGCAGGTCACGTCAGAGAAAGTGGGTAACCTCGCCTTCCTGGACGTTACCGGCCGCATCGCGCAGACCCTGCTGAACCTGGCGAAACAGCCAGACGCGATGACCCACCCTGACGGCATGCAAATTAAAATTACCCGTCAGGAAATCGGTCAGATCGTCGGTTGCTCCCGCGAAACAGTGGGCCGTATTCTGAAAATGCTGGAAGATCAAAACCTGATCTCCGCCCACGGTAAAACCATCGTGGTTTACGGAACCCGTTAATCCCGGTCAAACGGCGTGTCATCGCAAGGTGTCACGCCGTTTTTGTCTCTATTCCCCATGTGGCGCAGGCTGATCTATCACCCGGAAGTTAACTACGCACTGCGACAAACGCTGGTGCTGTGTCTTCCTGTGGCCGTGGGCCTGATCCTCGGACACCTTCAGCAAGGTCTGCTGTTTTCCCTCGTCCCCGCCTGCTGCAACATTGCCGGTCTGGATACGCCGCATAAACGCTTTTTCAAACGCCTGATTATCGGTGGCAGCCTGTTTGCTGGCTGTAGCCTTGCCGTCCAGATCTTACTGGCCCGCGACATTCCGCTGCCGCTGATCCTGACCGTGCTGGCGATGACTCTCGGCGTCACCGCCGAAATCAGCTCGCTCCATGCCCGTCTGCTTCCCGCGTCACTCATTGCGGCCATCTTCACCCTGAGCCTGGCCGGGAATATGCCCGTGTGGGAGCCGCTGCTGATCTACGCCCTTGGCACGCTGTGGTACGGGCTGTTTAACTGGTTCTGGTTCTGGCTGTGGCGGGAACAGCCGCTGCGCGAATCCCTGAGCCTGCTCTACCGCCAACTGGCCGATTACTGCGAAGCCAAATACACCCTGCTCACCCAGCATACCGACCCGGAAAAATCGCTGCCGCCGCTGCTTGCGCGCCAGCAAAAGGTGGTGGACCTGATAAGCCAGTGCTATCAGCAGCTGCACATGCTTGCCGCCAACAGAAATCACGAATACAAACGGCTGCTGCGCACCTTCCAGGTCGGGCTCGATCTGCAGGAGCATATTTCCGTAAGCCTGCACCATCCGCAGGAGGTGCAAAAGCTGGTTGAGCGCAGCCATGCCGAAGCGGTGATCCGCTGGAACGCGCAAACCGTCTCCGCTCGCCTGCGGGTGCTGGCCGATGATATTCTCTATCACCGCTACCCGACACGCTTTTCCATGGACAAACAGCTCGGCGCGCTGGAGAAAATTGCACGCCAGCACCCGGAAAACCCGGTCGGCCAGTTTGCCGCATGGCACTTTAGCCGCATCGCCCGCGTGCTGCGCACCCAGCGCCCGCTTTACCCCCGCGACCTGATGGCGGATAAACAGAAACGTCTGCCGCTGCTGCCCGCCCTTAAAAGCTACCTGTCGCTGAAATCTTCCGCCCTGCGCAACGCCGCAAGGATTAGCGTCATGCTCAGCATCGCCAGCCTGATGGGAATGGCCCTGCACCTGCCGAAACCCTACTGGATTTTAATGACCGTGCTGTTTGTCACCCAGAATGGCTATGGCGCCACGCGGGTGCGCATTCTGCACCGGGCTGGCGGCACGATGGCGGGTCTGATTATTGCGGGCGTGACGCTGCACTTCCACGTCCCCGAGGGCTATACCCTGGCGGGCATGCTGGCGATCACTCTGGTTAGCTATCTGATTATCCGTAAAAACTACGGCTGGGCGATGGTGGGCTTTACGGTGACGGCGGTGTATACCCTGCAACTACTTACGCTTAACGGCGAACAGTTTATTGTTGCCCGTCTGATCGACACGCTGATTGGCTGCCTGATCGCCTTTGGCGGCATGGTCTGGCTGTGGCCGCAGTGGCAGAGCGGGCTACTGAGGCAGAACGCCCACGACGCGCTGGAAGCTGACCAGCAGGCCATTCGTCTTATTCTGAGCGATGACCCGCAGCCCTCTCCGCTGGCCTACGAGCGCATGAAGGTCAACCAGGCGCACAACGCCCTGTTTAACTCCCTTAACCAGGCGATGCAGGAGCCGGGCTTTAACGCGCACTATCTGGCAGACATGAAGCTGTGGGTCACGCACAGCCAGTTTATCGTCGAGCACATTAATGCCATGACCACGCTGGCGCGCGAACACACGATGCTGACGCCAGACCTGGCGCAACGCTATTTGCAGTCGTGTGAAATTGCGTTGCAGAGGTGTCAGCAGCGTCTGGAGTATGACGCGCCGGGTGAGTCGGGGGATTCAAACATTCTGGAAGCGCCGGAGACGCTGACCCACGGGCCGATGAGCACCCTGGAGCAGCATTTGCAGCGCGTGCTGGGACATCTGAACACCATGCACACCATTTCGTCGGTGGCATGGCGTCAGCGCCCGCATCACGGCATTTGGTTAACGCGCCGGTTAAAGCGAACCGAGTATTAGCCTTTAACGATCTTCTCGACCGCCGCGGCAAAGCGGGTTAACCCGTCTTCAATGTCATTGTCTTCTACCACCAGCGACGGCGCAAAACGCATCACGTCCGGCCCGGCATTGAGCACCATCACCCCTTCGTGGGCGGCGGCGTGCAGGAAATCGCGCGCGCGGCCTTTGTACTGCGGCTTCAGCTCGGCACCGATCAGCAGCCCCATGCCGCGGATCTCGCTGAAAACGGCGTACTTATCGTTTATCTGCTGGAGATGCTTCACAAACAGCTCGCGCTTCGCGCTAACGCCGTTTAGCACCTCCGGCGTGTTAATGATGTCGAACGCGGCGCCGGCCACGGCGCTCGCCAGCGGGTTGCCGCCGTAGGTGGAGCCGTGAGACCCGACGTGGAACGCGGAGGCAATTTCCTGCGTCGTCAACACCGCGCTCACCGGGAAACCGCCGCCGAGCGCTTTGGCGCTGGTCAGAATATCCGGCGTCACGCCGTAGTGCATGTAGGCAAACAGGTCTCCGGTACGCCCCATTCCGCACTGCACTTCATCAAACACCAGCAGCGCCTGATGCTCATCGCACAGTTCACGCAGCCCTTTCAGGAATTCCGGGGTCGCAGCGGTCACGCCGCCTTCGCCCTGAATAGGCTCCACCACCACCGCGCAGGTGTGGTCGTCCATTACCGCTTTTACCGCATGCAGATCGTTAAACGGCACGTGGATAATGTCGGCCGGTTTCGGGCCGAAGCCGTCGGAATATTTCGGCTGACCGCCAACGGAAACGGTAAAGAAGGAGCGTCCGTGGAAGGCGTTATGGAAGGCGATGATTTTGGTTTTATACGGGCTGTGGCGCGTGGTTGCGTAGTAGCGCGCCAGCTTAAAGGCGGTTTCGTTCGCTTCGGTGCCGGAGTTCATAAACAGCACGCGCTCGGCAAAGGTGGCATCAATGATCTTACGGCCCAGGCGCAGCGCCGGTTCGTTGGTGAACACGTTGCTGGTGTGCCACAGGGTTTCACCCTGGGTTTTCAATGCCTCAACCAGCGCAGGATGGCAGTGACCCAGCGCCGTAACCGCAATACCGCCCGCGAAATCTACATACTCTTTACCCTGCTGATCCCAGACGCGGCTGCCTTTCCCTTTCACCGGGATGAACTCAGCCGGTGCATAAATCGGCAGGATCACTTCATCAAATGTCGCGCGGGTAATTGCTGGTTGTTCAGTTGCCATGTCATGACCATCCATTTTTATGTCACAGTGATTGTGAAAATATAATCACAAAATATGCATAAAAAATCACAACAAGGCAACAGATATTCAGCGATGGAGGAAATTTGCCAGCAGCGCGTGCCCCTGCTCGCTGAGGATACTTTCCGGATGGAACTGCACGCCTTCCAGATCGTACTCGCGGTGGCGAATCCCCATGATCTCCTGCGACTCGCTCCAGGCGGTAACGTCAAAGCAGTCGGGCAGCGTCGGCGGGTCAATGACCAGAGAATGATAGCGCGTCACGGTTAACGGATTGTTTAGCCCCAGGAATACGCCGGTACCGGCGTGAGTGACCGGCGAGGTTTTGCCATGCATCACTTTCGCGGCACGCACGATGGTAGCCCCAAACGCCTGGGCAATGGCCTGATGCCCCAGGCAGACGCCCAGGATCGGCAGCCTGCCGGAATAGTGGTGAATAACATCGAGAGAAATGCCCGACTCCGATGGCGTACACGGCCCCGGCGAAATCACGATTTTCTGCGGAGCCAGCGTCTCAATATCGGTCATGCCGATCTCGTCGTTGCGGCGGACAACCACCTCTGCACCCAGCTCACAAAAATACTGGTAAAGGTTCCAGGTGAAGGAATCGTAGTTATCAATCAGCAGAATCATGGCGGCTCCTGAAAAAAATGCCGCCCTATTCTACTCAGATTCCCGCGCTTCGCTCACTACTTTGGCAAAGATAGCGTTTAACGCGGTTAAATCTCCCGTTGCGCCACTTCGGTTAGCCGCCACCCACTGCTCGGGATCGATATCCCGCCAGTCCAGCGCGTAACCCGCATGGATGGCCAACTGCTCAAAGAAGACGCGTTGCGCAATGCCGTTACCGCGCATAAAGGGATGCAGCATATTGATTTCACAGTAGTAATGGCTGACTTTTTCAACAAACGCCGCTTTCTCAAGACCCACAAGATACTTATCGCTCTCCAGCGCCGCCATCAGTTCGTTGCCCATCTTTTCGATGTACTCGAAATGACAGAAGGGAATGTCTCCCTTAAAAATATCGTCGGTACGGAATTCGCCTGCCCGCTTCATCTCGCTGTGATACAGATGGCGGTGAATAAGGCACAGATGGGGCAACCCGGGCGCGGAAGGCCCAAGCTCAAGCGTCTCGATGTGAGGTTCTGAGGGACCATTACCTTTTTCAAGGAGACAACTGGCCTGAAGATTGACGTTACGCTGCTGCTCCCAGAGACGGGATTTTTGCTTATCGGTGAGTTTTTTCACTTAACGCCTCCCTGAATAGTCCGTTTGCCACAAGTATAAGCAGCAAAACGCGCTTTCGCAGGGAGGGACGCAACACGGGCGAGGATCGCCCGTGTCGAAGAGACTTATGGCAGAACTTTCGCGGAGAGGATCACGACAGGTTTAGACGGTACATTCTGGTACGGGCCGACGTCATGAGTCTGTACCTGAGAAATCTTGTCCGCCACGTCCATTCCTTTCACAATTTTACCGAAGACCGCATAGCCGAAGTCGCGCTGGCCGTGGTCAAGGAAGGCGTTATCCGCCACGTTGAGGAAGAACTGGCTGGTGGCGCTATCTTTGTCTGCGGTACGCGCCATCGAGATGGTGCCGCGCTTGTTCAGCAGGCCGTTGTCCGCTTCGTTTTTAATTGGCGGGTTCGGCTGTTTCTGCTGCATCTGCTCATTGAAGCCGCCACCCTGAATCATGAAGCCTGGGATCACGCGGTGGAAGGTGGTGTTGTTATAGAAACCACTGTTCACGTAGTCGAGGAAGTTTTTCACAGAAACCGGAGCTTTCTGGCTATTCAGTTCCAGCTCAATGTTCCCGGCGGAGGTGGTCAGCAGAACGTGAGGGTCCCCTTTGGCTGCCAGCGCAGCAGGGGAAACGGCAGAAAGAGCAAACACAGCTGCGACAGCCGCCAGTGTTGATTTGAGCATGAGAATTCCTTAACAAAGCGCAGTGTAAAAAGCGAATGGCTTGATTCTAAAGAGCAGTATGAACGGAGACCAGCCTTTTACCTAATTTTACGAAATTGAAACAATTATTACTGCGCAAACGATTGGTTACGCCCGCATTAGTGTGATTTAGATCACACTAAAACCTGCAATTAAATATTCATTGCCTTTAAAAGATAGGAATAGATCACTTTAACGACTAAAATCTGCCCGCTCTCAGCGCCCTCCCGGCGCTTTTCTTTTTCTGAACAGGCCAGACATGACTAACAGCAATCGCATCAAGCTCACATGGATCAGCTTCTTCTCCTACGCCCTGACCGGCGCGTTGGTGATCGTCACCGGGATGGTGATGGGGAATATCGCAGACTACTTCCAGCTGCCCGTTTCCAGCATGAGTAACACTTTCACCTTCCTCAACGCGGGGATCCTGATCTCTATCTTCCTGAATGCCTGGCTGATGGAAATCGTCCCGCTGAAAACTCAGCTGCGCTTTGGCTTTGTGCTGATGGTCGCCGCCGTGGCGGGCCTGATGCTGAGCCACAGTATCGCGCTGTTCTCCGCCGCCATGTTCGTGCTCGGTCTGGTCAGCGGGATCACCATGTCGATCGGTACGTTCCTCATTACCCATATGTATGAAGGCCGCCAGCGCGGCGCGCGCCTGCTGTTTACCGACTCCTTCTTCAGCATGGCCGGGATGATTTTCCCGATGGTCGCGGCCGTACTGCTGGCACGCAGCATTGAGTGGTACTGGGTCTATGCGTGCATCGGTCTGGTCTACGTGGCGATCTTTATTCTGACCTTCGGCTGCGAATTCCCGGTGCTGGGCAAGAAAGCGCAAACCACCGCAGAGCCCGTCGCGAAAGAGAAATGGGGCATCGGCGTGCTGTTCCTCTCCATCGCCGCGCTGTGCTACATCCTGGGCCAGCTGGGCTTTATCTCCTGGGTACCGGAATACGCCAAAGGCCTGGGCATGAGCCTGAACGACGCGGGTAAACTGGTGAGCGATTTCTGGATGTCTTACATGTTCGGCATGTGGGCGTTTAGCTTCATCCTGCGCTTCTTCGACCTGCAGCGTATCCTGACCGTGCTGGCGGGCCTGGCGACCGTGCTGATGTACCTGTTCATCAACGGTTCACCGGAGCATATGCCGTGGTTCATCCTGACCCTGGGCTTCTTCTCCAGCGCGATTTACACCTCGATCATCACCCTGGGCTCCCTGCAGACTAAAGTGGCCTCGCCGAAGCTGGTTAACTTCGTGCTGACCTGCGGCACCATCGGCACCATGCTGACCTTCGTGGTGACGGGCCCGATCGTCGCCCACAGCGGCCCGCTGGCGGCGCTGCACACCGCGAACGGTCTGTACGCCGTGGTGTTCATCATGTGCTTCATCCTGGGCTTCGTGACCCGCCACCGCCAGCACAACGCGGCAGCAGCGTCTCACTAATCCTTACGCCCCTTTGCACTCGGCAGAGGGGCTGTTTCTGGTAAAACTCACCTCTTCTCCCCCGACATCCGTCTGGATCCACGTCTGCGCCAGCTGCGTGGTGGCAATCACCCGCCCCTGACGAATCGACCAGCGCACCGGCACCTGACGGCGCACCGCTTCAAACCCGCTCTCCGCAGGCAGAATAATCAGGTTCGCCGGGTTCCCCGTCTTAATGCCGTAATCGCTCAGGCCAAAGGTCCGGGCGCTGTTATGGGTGATCAGATTCAGGCCGCTGTCGATTTGCGGATAGCCCATCATCTGGCAGACGTGCAGCCCCATATGCAGCACCTGCAGCATGTTGCCGGTGCCGAGCGGATACCACGGGTCAAAGACATCGTCGTGACCGAAACAGACGTTAATGCCCGCTTCCTGCAGCTCTTTCACGCGCGTGATGCCGCGGCGCTTCGGATAGTCATCAAAGCGCCCCTGCAAATGAATGTTGACCAGCGGGTTAGCGACGAAGTTAATTCCCGACATTTTCAGCAGACGGAAGAGCCGCGAGGTGTATGCGCCATTGTAGGAGTGCATGGCGGTAGTGTGGCTGGCCGTCACGCGCGGGCCGATGCCGGCCTCATAGGCCAGCGTCGCGACCGTCTCCACAAAGCGCGACTGTTCGTCGTCAATTTCATCGCAGTGAATATCCAGCGGACGGTCATACTTCTTTGCCAGCTCGAAAGCGATGTGCAGCGACTGGACGCCATACTCGCGGGTGAATTCGAAATGCGGGATCGCCCCCACCACGTCGGCTCCCAGCTTTAACGCCTCTTCCAGCAGCGCCGCGCCGTTCGGGTAAGAGAGAATACCCTCCTGCGGAAACGCGACGATTTGCAGCGTCACCCACGGGGCGACCTCCTGCTTCACCTCCAGCATGGCCTTCAGGGCGGTGAGCGTCGGGTCCGAGACATCCACATGGGTGCGGACAAACTGAATGCCGTTGGCGATTTGCCATTTAAGCGTTTTCCAGGCGCGCGCTTTCACTTCCTCATGACTGAGTAACGCCTTGCGTTCCGCCCAGCGCTCAATGCCCTCAAACAGCGTGCCGGACTGGTTCCAGTTTGGTTCACCCGCCGTCTGGGTGGTATCAAGATGGATATGCGGCTCAATAAACGGCGGAATAGCGAGCCCACCGTGCGCATTTAACACGTCATAACTCTCGGCGTGGGTATCGTCCATTGGGGTGATGTCACCAAACCGGCCGTTTTCAATGGCGAGTTGCCACAGTCCTTCCCGACCCGGTAAGCGAACATTCTGAACAAGCCAAAGCGGTGTTGTAGACATTTCCTTTCCCCTGATAAACGCAACGGTTGTTAAAGCGTACTTTTGTTTGAAAATCCGCCTTTGTGTTGTACACAAAATCGACGACATCGAAAAGCCTGCGATTTCCACAACTTATAAAAATCCTGACAAATCAGCCTCATACCCCCTAAGGAGTAGGCGAAGACGTATTTGATTTACATCAATAAGCGCCACTGCTGAATCGTTAAGGTAGGCAGTAATAGATAAGAAATCGAGGCAAAAATGAGCAAAGTCAGACTCGCTATCATCGGTAACGGCATGGTCGGCCACCGCTTTATTGAGGATCTTCTCGATAAAGCCGATGCTGAGCAGTTCGATATTACCGTGTTCTGTGAAGAACCCCGCAAGGCGTACGACCGCGTGCACTTGTCTTCCTACTTCTCCCATCATACCGCCGAAGAGCTTTCTCTGGTGCGTGAAGGTTTCTACGAGAAGCATGGCGTAAAAGTGCTGGTGGGCGAGCGTGCCATCACTATTAACCGTCAGGAAAAAGTGATCCACTCCAGTGCCGGGCGTACAGTTTTTTACGACAAGCTGATCATGGCGACAGGCTCGTATCCGTGGATCCCGCCAATTAAAGGCTCGGAAACGCAGGATTGCTTCGTTTATCGTACGATTGAAGACCTCAACGCTATCGAGTCCTGCGCGCGCCGAAGCCGTCGTGGCGCGGTGGTCGGCGGCGGTCTGCTGGGTCTGGAAGCAGCTGGCGCGCTCAAAAACCTCGGGGTTGAAACCCACGTTATCGAATTTGCGCCAATGCTGATGGCCGAACAGCTGGACCACATGGGTGGCGACCAGTTGCGCCGTAAAATCGAAAGCATGGGCGTGAAAGTTCACACCAGCAAGAACACCAAAGAGATCGTGCAGGAAGGTACCGAAGCGCGTAAAACCATGCGCTTTGCCGACGGCAGCGAGCTGGAAGTGGACTTCATCGTCTTCTCCACCGGTATTCGCCCGCGCGACAAGCTGGCGACCCAGTGCGGCCTGGCGGTAGCGCAGCGCGGCGGGATCATGATTAACGATTCCTGCCAGACTTCCGATCCAGATATCTACGCCATCGGTGAATGCGCCAGCTGGAACAACCGCGTATACGGCCTGGTCGCGCCGGGCTACAAAATGGCGCAGGTCGCCGTTGACCATATCCTCGGTAGCGAAAACGCATTTACTGGCGCAGACATGAGCGCCAAGCTGAAGCTACTGGGCGTGGACGTGGGCGGTATCGGCGATGCGCACGGTCGCACCCCGAATTCCCGCAGCTATGTCTATCTCGACGAAAGCAAAGAGGTCTACAAACGTCTTATCGTCAGCCAGGACAACAAAACCCTGCTCGGTGCAGTGCTGGTGGGCGACACCAGCGACTTCGGCAACCTGCTCCAGCTGGTGCTGAACGCCATCGAGCTGCCGGAAAACCCGGACGCGTTAATCCTTCCGGCTCACGCCTCCAGCGGCAAGCCGTCTATCGGCGTGGATAAACTGCCGGACAGCGCGCAGATTTGCTCCTGCTTCGACGTCACCAAAGGCATGCTGATCTCCGCTATCAACAATGGCTGCCACACCGTGGCGGCACTGAAAGCGGAAACCAAAGCCGGTACCGGCTGCGGCGGCTGTATTCCACTGGTCACTCAGGTACTGAACGCCGAACTGGCGAAACAGGGCATCGAAGTGAACAACAACCTGTGCGAGCACTTTACCTACTCTCGCCAGGAGCTGTACCACCTGATCCGCGTGGAAGGTATTAAGTCCTTCGACGAGCTGCTGGCGAAGCACGGCCAGGGTTACGGCTGTGAAGTGTGTAAACCGACCGTCGGCTCCCTGCTGGCCTCCTGCTGGAATGAGTACGTGCTCAAACCAGAACACACACCGCTGCAGGACACCAACGACAACTTCCTGGCGAACATCCAGAAAGACGGTACCTACTCCGTGATTCCGCGCTCTGCTGGTGGCGAAATTACGCCGGAAGGGCTGGTCGCGGTGGGCCGTATCGCCCGTGAATTTAACCTGTACACCAAAATCACCGGTTCCCAGCGTATCGGCCTGTTTGGCGCGCAGAAGGATGACCTGCCGGAAATCTGGCGTCAGCTGATTGAAGCAGGCTTCGAAACCGGCCACGCGTACGCCAAAGCGCTGCGCATGGCGAAAACCTGCGTGGGCAGCACCTGGTGCCGCTACGGTGTCGGCGACAGCGTGGGCTTCGGCGTGGAGCTGGAAAACCGCTATAAAGGCATCCGCACCCCGCACAAAATGAAGTTTGGCGTCTCCGGCTGTACCCGCGAATGTGCGGAAGCGCAGGGTAAAGACGTGGGGATCATCGCCACCGAGAAAGGCTGGAACCTGTACGTCTGCGGTAACGGCGGGATGAAGCCACGCCATGCGGACCTGCTGGCGGCGGATCTCGATCGTGACACGCTGATTCAGTATCTCGACCGCTTCATGATGTTCTACATCCGTACCGCCGATAAGCTGACCCGTACCGCTTCCTGGCTCGATAACCTGGAAGGCGGCATCGACTACCTGAAAGCGGTGATCATCGACGACAAGCTGGGCCTGAACGAGCATCTGGAAGCTGAGATGGCTCGCCTGCGCGAGGCGGTGATCTGCGAGTGGACTGAAACCGTCAACACCCCGGCGGCGCAGACGCGCTTCAAACACTTTATCAACAGCACCCAGCGCGATCCGAACGTGCAGGTAGTGCCAGAGCGTGAACAGCATCGCCCGGCAACACCGTATGAACGCATTCCAGTGACGCTGGTGGAGGAAAACGCATGAGCCAGTGGGTAAACATCTGCGAGATTAACGACATTCTGCCCGCCACCGGCGTGTGTGCGCTGCTGGGCAACGAACAGGTCGCCATTTTCCGTCCTCGCCACGATGAACAGGTTTTTGCCATCAGCAATATCGATCCGTTCTTCGAAGCCAGCGTGCTCTCCCGCGGACTGATTGCGGAGCATCAGGGCGAGCTGTGGGTTGCCAGCCCGCTGAAAAAGCAGCGTTTCCGTTTAACCGACGGACGCTGCATGGAAGATGAAAGCTTCTCTGTGAAGCACTACGACGTCCGCGTGAAGGACGGCAAGGTGCAGCTCAAAGCCTAACCCCCCGCCTTTTCAATAGGAAAGGCTTATGACCCCTTATGGGTAACGGCAGGAAAAACCGTATGTTCTGTACGATTCCTGCTGTTATCCTGACGTCAATTCTTACCCCCTCCTTGAATGCTGTGAGGTAACGTCGTGGACCACCTGCCGATTTTCTGTCAATTACGCCATCGCGACTGCCTGCTTGTGGGCGGCGGCGATGTGGCTGAACGCAAAGCTCGCCTGCTGCTGGAGGCTGGCGCCCGACTGACCGTCAACGCCCTCACCTTCGCCCCGCAGTTTGAGGTCTGGGCCCAGGAAGGGATGCTCACGCTGGTGCGGGGGGAGTTTGATGAATCCCTGCTGGATACCTGCTGGCTGACGATTGCCGCGACGGATGACGATGAAGTGAACCAGCGCGTCAGCGACGCCTGTGAAGCGCGCCGCATCTTCTGCAACGTGGTGGATGCGCCGAAAGAGGCCAGCTTCATCATGCCGTCGATTATCGACCGCTCGCCGCTGATGATTGCGGTGTCGTCCGGCGGTCGCTCGCCGGTTCTCGCCCGCCTGCTGCGGGAAAAACTGGAGGCCGTGCTGCCGCAGCACCTTGGTCAGATTGCCCACTATGCAGGGCAACTGCGTTCACGCGTGAAGCAAACCTTCTCAACCGTGGGCGAACGTCGTCGCTTCTGGGAAAAATTCTTCGTGAACGACAGGCTGGCGCAGTCGCTGGCGAATCAGGACACCAAGGCCGTTGAAGAGACGACCGAGCAGCTGCTGAGCGAGCCGCTGGATCACCGTGGTGAAGTCGTGCTGGTAGGTGCAGGCCCGGGTGATGCAGGGTTACTGACGCTAAAAGGACTGCAGCAGATCCAGCAGGCCGATATCGTGGTTTATGACCGCCTGGTTTCCGATGACATCATGAACCTGGTACGCCGCGACGCTGACCGCGTTTTCGTAGGCAAACGCGCGGGCTACCACTGCGTGCCGCAGGAGGAGATTAACCAGATCCTGCTGCGCGAGGCGCAGAAAGGTAAGCGCGTGGTGCGCCTTAAGGGCGGCGATCCGTTTATCTTTGGTCGCGGCGGCGAGGAGCTGGAAACCCTGTGTAACGCGGGCATTCCGTTCTCCGTGGTGCCGGGCATTACGGCGGCGTCCGGCTGTTCAGCTTACTCCGGAATACCGCTGACCCATCGCGACTACGCCCAGAGCGTGCGCCTGGTGACGGGCCACCTGAAAACCGGCAGCGAGCTGGACTGGCATAACCTGGCCGCTGAAAAGCAGACGCTGGTGTTCTACATGGGGCTGAACCAGGCCGCCACTATCCAGACGAAACTGCTGGAGCACGGCATGGAGGCGAATATGCCCGTTGCGCTGGTGGAAAACGGTACGTCAATCAAGCAGCGCGTGGTGAATGGCGCGCTGACGCAGCTCGGTGAGCTGGCGCAGCAGGTTGAAAGCCCGGCGCTGATTGTTGTGGGTCGTGTGGTTGAACTGCGCGATAAGCTGAACTGGTTCTCGAATCACTAACGCATATTCTCCCCCCTTCGAGTAGTCCTTAAGCGGACTACTCCCTTCATACCTCAGTCGATAACATACCGCTCGCATAGTGGAACTTTTCCATTTATTCCCTCGTGTTACATCCAATTTAAGATTTTTAGACAAGGAATGCGTATGTTCAAGCTGGCAAAAGCCGCCGTTCTGGTTGGCCTGTTATCGACTCTGACCGCCTGCACCGGTCACGTTCAAAATACTAAAAATAACTGCAGCTACGATTACCTGCTGCACCCGGCGATCTCCATTTCGAAGATCATTGGCGGTTGCGGCCCGGCGGCACAGCAGTAAGCGTTTTTCAGGCGTAAAAAAACCGGGGATTTCCCGGTTTTTTTATTTAGAAAAGTGCGGCGTGATGCCCTCACCCTGGCCCTCTCCCACAGGGAGAGGGTACAAACCCTAAAAACGGTAACGCCGTTACCGTTTTGCTTTTACCTACGGCTTCGCAACAAACCCAATCGCTTCGTACACCGCTTTCAGGGTTTCGGACGCGCGCGCGCTGGCTTTTTCCGCGCCGTCTTTCATTACCTTCTGCAGGAAAGCTTCGTCGTTACGGTAGCGGTGATAGCGCTCCTGCAGCTCGGTCAGCATGCCGGAAACAGCATCCGCGACTTCACCTTTCAGGTGGCCGTACATCTTACCTTCGAAGTGCTGCTCCAGCTCAGGAATGCTCTGCCCGGTCACGCCGGAGAGGATATCCAGCAGGTTGGAGACGCCCGCTTTGTTCTGCACGTCGTAGCGCACCACAGGCGGCTCATCGGAGTCGGTGACCGCGCGCTTGAGTTTTTTCACTACCGATTTCGGATCTTCCAGCAGGCCGATAACGTTGTTGCGGTTATCGTCAGACTTGGACATCTTTTTGGTCGGCTCCAGCAGCGACATCACGCGCGCGCCGGATTTCGGAATAAACGGCTCAGGCACTTTGAACACGTCACCGTAAATCGCGTTGAAGCGCTGGGCAATATCGCGGCTCAGCTCCAGGTGCTGCTTCTGGTCTTCACCCACCGGCACCTGATTGGTCTGGTACAGCAGAATATCTGCCGCCATCAGCACCGGATAGTCAAACAGACCGGCGTTGATGTTTTCAGAGTAGCGCGCGGATTTATCCTTGAACTGGGTCATGCGGCTCAGCTCGCCGAAATAGGTATAGCAGTTCAGCGCCCAGCCCAGCTGTGCGTGCTCTGGCACATGGGACTGAACGAAAATGGTGCTCTTCTCAGGATCGATGCCACAGGCCAGGTACAGCGCCAGCGTATCCAGCGTGGCTTTGCGCAGCTTCTCAGGATCCTGGCGCGCGGTGATAGCATGCAAATCTACGATGCAGTAGATGCAATGGTAGTCATCCTGCATGCTGACCCACTGACGTAACGCACCCATGTAGTTACCAATGGTCAATTCACCTGAAGGCTGTGCGCCACTAAAAACGATGGGCTTAGTCATTATTCAATTCCTGATGTTCACTGTGCGAAAGCCCGAGTGCGGGCAACAAATCTTTGAAGTGGTCGAACACAACATCCGGCTCACTCAGCGTAATGGCTTCACCGTAGTTGTAGCCATAGGTTAATCCGACGGAAGGACACCCAGCCGCTCGGGCAGCCAGAATATCATTGCGTGAATCCCCAACAAAGAGCAGCTCCGCAGGCGTTAAGGATAATTTTCCTGCCACCAGCAACAGCGGTTCCGGATGTGGCTTCTTGTTCTGCACGTCATCGCCGCCCACAACCACAGAGAAATACTTCGCGATATCCAGCGCTTCCAGCAGTGGTGCAACGAACGGCGTTGGCTTGTTGGTCACCAGTCCCAGCGGGATGCCGTTCGCATGCAGCGCGCTCAGCGTCTCCAGAACGTCCGGGAACAGGAAGCTCCCCTCCTCGACCGTCTCTTCATAGAAACGATCGAACAGTTTACGCAGAATACGCAGCTGCTCATCTTTAGGAATGTCGGCGTGATCGACGCTCGGTTTACCCTGCGCAGCACGCTGCGATGCGCGCTCCTGGCGAGCCCAGGTCAGCGCGCGCTCCATCAGCACGTCGGCACCGTTACCAATCCACGTCACCACGAGCTCTTCGCCCGCAACGGGTAATTCGAGCGCATACAGCGCCTGATCGACGGCGCTCGTTAAGCCTGGCGCGCTGTCGACCAGCGTGCCGTCGAGGTCAAATGCGATACCCCGGGTTGCCTGCAATTTATCCATGACTTACCTTCGCCAGTTCACGGCGCATTTCATCAATGACTTTTTTGTAATCCGGTTGGTCGAAAATCGCTGAGCCTGCAACGAACATATCCGCGCCCGCGGCCGCAATTTCACCAATGTTATTCACTTTCACACCGCCATCCACTTCCAGACGAATGTCATAACCCGACTCATCGATACGACGGCGCACTTCACGCAGCTTATCAAGCGTTTGAGGGATAAATGACTGGCCGCCAAAGCCCGGGTTAACGGACATCAGCAGGATCACATCCAGCTTATCCATTACGTAATCGAGATAGCTCAGCGGCGTGGCCGGGTTAAACACCAGCCCCGCCTTACAGCCGTTCTCTTTGATCAGCTGCAGCGTGCGGTCAACGTGTTCGGAGGCTTCCGGATGGAAAGTGATGATGCTGGCACCCGCTGCGGCAAAGTCAGGCACGATGCGGTCGACAGGCTTCACCATCAGGTGAACGTCGATCGGCGCGGTAATACCATAGTTACGCAGCGCCTTGAGCACCATTGGGCCAATCGTCAGGTTGGGAACATAGTGGTTGTCCATAACGTCGAAATGGACGACATCCGCACCAGCCGCGAGAGCTTTAGCGGTGTCTTCACCCAGGCGGGCAAAATCGGCCGACAGAATTGAGGGGGCAATCAAAAACTGTTTCATCCGCATCTCCTTGAAATGTGTTTACCGGCGGGCAAAACGGCTCAGGGGCGATAAAGAGCCAGAAGTTCGTCCACCTTTTTACGTGTGCCGCCGTTGCTGCTAATGCTACGCCGCACCTTAACCTGAAAATGCTTCGCGGCTTTGTACCATTCGCGCGTATCAGGGGTATCGTGATTCGAAATTAACACCGGAATTCTTTTGCTGACCAGCTTTTCCGCCATCTCCGCCAGACGGGCCTGTTCGGCCGGGCTGAAGCTATTGGTGTGGTAGGCGGTAAAATTCGCCGTTGCAGAGAGCGGCGCGTAAGGGGGGTCACAGTAAACCACCGAGTTTACGCCAGCCAGCTCCATGCACTCCTCGTAGGAGAGGCAATGGAATTCTGCATTCTGCGCTTTTTCAGCAAAGTGATACAGCTCGTCCTGCGGGAAATACGGGCGCTTATAACGACCAAACGGCACGTTAAATTCCCCGCGCAGGTTATACCGGCACAGGCCGTTGTAGCCATGACGATTAAGATAGAGGAACAGCAGCGCGCGGCGGAACGGATCCTGGCTCTGATTAAACTCAGTGCGGAACTGATAGTAGACGTCAGGCTGGTTGTTCTCAGGCGTAAACAGCTTCCGCGCCTCTTCCACATACTCATCGGTACGCAGCTTGACGATGTTATAGAGGCTGATAAGGTCGCTGTTGATATCCGCCA
The DNA here is from genome assembly GCF_053709515.1 of Enterobacter sp. UPMP701. Lineage (NCBI taxonomy): Bacteria > Pseudomonadati > Pseudomonadota > Gammaproteobacteria > Enterobacterales > Enterobacteriaceae > Enterobacter > Enterobacter sp. UPMP701. Next base: position 59,086 of record NZ_JBSKJN010000010.1, read on the forward strand.
GGATATAACGAGAAAAATCGGTGTTCAGGAACACCGATCCCGCGCCCACGAAGGGCTCGATAAGACACTCGCCTTTTGGCAGGTGCTTTTTAATATCATCGAGCAGGGGGTATTTCCCCCCTGCCCATTTCAGAAAAGCGCGATTTTTTTTCATGCTGACTAACTGATTACACCTTCTCCGGCTGTGGAGAAAGCTCCGACAGCATCCTGCGCTTTAAACATTACTTCAGATCGGCCTGCACCTGATGAATCGGCTTCGCCCACGGGTTTTTCGCCTGAACGTCTGCTGGCAGTGTCGCCACGGCGCGTTTCGCTTCATCTTTGGAAGCATACACACCGCTCACCAGCACGTACCACGGCTGACCGTTACGGGTCGTCTGATAAACAACGTAGTTTTTCAGATTCGATTTCTTCGCCCAACCGTTGAGGTTGTCATAGTTAGACGAACTGCTCAACTGCAGCGTGTAATTGCTGGATGGCGCAGATTTCAGCGAACCTACGTTGCCTGCTGTTTTACCTGCTGCAGTGCTGGATGCAGTTGCGGCAGGAGCAGTGGTGGCAGCAGGTGCCGTTGTGGTCGCGGTTGCTTTCGGCGCGGTCTGAGTGACTGGCGCTTTAGCCGGCTCGCTTACCGCAGCCGTTTCTGTGCGTTTCGGCTGTGCCGGTGCGGCCTTCACTTCAGGCGCTTTCACCACGGCCTGAGGTTTGGTTTCACGCTTAGGCTCAATCACCGCCTGCTTACGTTCAGGACGCGTCGCAGTTTGCGTCTGGTGCGGTTTGGTTTCCGTGGCCGCCGTTTGTGGCTGAGCGTTACCACCGCGAATCGGCGCGACGGTTGCAGGTTCCGTTGGCAGCGTAGAGTTCACCACGACGTTATCAACCTGCTGCTGGTTTTGCGGCTGCGTCAGCGCATTGTTCAGGTCACCCTGTACTTCTACACGCTGCTGGCCTTCAGGCGTGGCAGGTGCCTGGCCCTGAGCAGGCGTTGACGAAACGGGCGGCAGAGAAACATCCTGCGGCGTCGTTGTATTGCTCGCAGTCTGCTCAGCAGAAGTGGTGCCCGGCGCAGGCTGTGTACCATTCGCCTGATCCGTCGCATCATTGCCAGAAAGGTTGATGCTCTTCTCTGCGGAGGCGGTTTGTTCGGTTGAGTTCGTAGACGGTGCTTTCAGCGCGGAGCCAATGCCAACAATCAGCAGCACAAGCACCAGAACGCCAAGGCCCATCATGATGTACTGACGGGAGGCCGGTTTCTGCGCAGCCACTTTTTTACGTTTACGCGGGCGACGCTCTACAGGCTGTTCGTCCATTGAATCTTCTTCGGACTCATAATCCTCTTCTTCTCGCTCATCACGCGCGTTGCGGCTGCGCGAAGGGCGACGATCGTCTGCATCCAGATCAACATCGTCAAAGTTGATCTGCGGCTCGTTATCACGTTCTGAAGATTGACGAGAACGACCAGTACGACGATCGCTGGGATCGGGTTTCAGCTCGTCTTCTGGTTTGAATTCATCCATTTAACACCCCACTCAAAGGCTTATGCCTACGTCTTTGCATTTCGCCTGAAGCTAAACGACCACCGGTAACAGTGGCCTGACCTTTCTAGTTGTTACGCCTGCTGACAATCAGCGATAGCGCCAAGAACGACATCGTGCGACACTCCGCCGCGCACTTCACTCTTCCCTATTGCAAGCGGGAGTACAAGACGCATCTCACCTGCCAATACTTTTTTATCGCGCATCATGTGGGGTAAATACGCTTGCGCCGACATCTCCTGCGGCCCGGTTACCGGCAAACCTGCACGTTCCAGCAGCGCGATGATACGTGCCGTCTCTTCAGGTTTAAACTGACCCAGACGTTCAGAGGTGCGGGCTGCCATGACCATGCCAGCCGCGACGGCTTCACCGTGCAGCCAGTTGCCGTAACCCATCTCGGCTTCAATGGCATGACCAAACGTATGCCCAAGATTCAGTAAAGCACGTAAGCCGGTTTCACGCTCGTCTGCCGCGACAACTTCTGCTTTCAGCTCACAACAACGACGAATGCAGTATGCCAGTTTCGCCTCATCCAGGCGCAGCAGCGCATCCATATTCTCTTCAAGCCAGTTAAAGAACTCGCCATCCAGAATAATGCCGTATTTGATCACTTCAGCCAGACCCGAAGCCAGCTCGCGCTTCGGCAGGGTTTTCAGACAGTCGAGATCCACCACCACCGATGCGGGCTGGTAGAACGCGCCAATCATGTTTTTGCCGAGCGGATGGTTGACTGCCGTTTTGCCACCGACAGAGGAGTCAACCTGAGACAGCAACGTGGTTGGAATTTGAATAAAACGGACGCCACGTTGGTAGCTTGCGGCCGCAAAGCCGGTCAGATCGCCCACAACACCACCGCCCAGGGCAAGCAGTGTTGTATCGCGACCGTGCGGTTTTTGCAGCAATCCGGTAAAGACGGTATCCAGTACCGTCAGGCTTTTATACTGCTCGCCATCGGGCAGAATCACACTGTCGACTTTTACGCCTGCCTGCTCAAGCAGGTGGCGTACACGGTCGAGATAAAGCGGAGCCAGCGTCTCATTGGTGACCAGCATCGCCTGATCACCCGCTTTAAGTGGTAAAAAGGAAGCTGGGTCGTTAAACAAACCAGCCGCGATGGTGATAGGGTAACTACGTTCCCCGAGAGTAACTGTAATCCTCTCCATGACGCGACATCCACCTTTAATGCTTTACCCGCAGGCGAGTGTATATAAAGCCAGAATCAGTTGCTTTCCAGCATATGAATAATCTGGTTTGCAACCACTTTAGCGCTCTGATCGTCAGTACGAATGGTCACATCGGCAATCTCTTCATACAGCGGATTGCGTTCATCGGCCAACGCTTCCAGCACTTCGCGTGGTGGCGTTTCAACCTGCAGCAGCGGGCGCTTTTTATCGCGCTGCGTGCGTGCCAGCTGTTTCTCAATGGTCGTCTCAAGATAGACCACTACGCCACGGGCGGAGAGACGGTTGCGGGTTTCGCGAGATTTCACAGAGCCGCCGCCTGTTGCCAGAACGATGCCCTGTTTTTCCGTGAGTTCGTTGATCACTTTTTCTTCTCGGTCACGGAAACCTTCTTCGCCTTCTACGTCGAAAACCCAGCCCACATCAGCTCCGGTTCGTTTCTCAATCTCTTGATCAGAATCGTAAAATTCCATATTGAGTTGTTGAGCTAACTGACGCCCAATAGTGCTTTTGCCGGCACCCATAGGCCCAACCAGAAAGATATTGCGTTTCTCTGCCATTTTATCGGTACTACTAAGACTATTCGTTAATGGTAATCCCCGCTTCGCAGACACCCAGCGTAGCAGGACATGAACTGAAACCTCATATGCAATAGAGCGAGAGTCAGACTAAAAATTATCTCAATACTCCGGCTTGTTTGGCAACTGATTAAATCACCGCGTCGGGCGCATAAGGTAATAAGACGTAAGTCCAACTCAAATCGGTACTCCTTGTATGCTAATTCATGCCCCACGTCAAACATCTGCAACAAACTGAATGCAAAATCATTGCGGGGATCGTCGCCCGTCAGTGAATACCGACCAGACGTGGCGTAATAAACACCACTAACTCACGCCGTTCGTTATCCTTACCATCGTGGCGAAAAAGCTGACCAAGCCAGGGGATTTTCCCCAGCCCCGGCACGCTGTCACTGCCGGTTTTATTTTTTTGTGAAAAAATTCCCCCCAGCGCCAGCGTTTCTCCGCTTTTTACCTCTACCTGAGTTTCTATCTCCTGCTTGTCGATCGCCAGCGTTTCGCCATCGGCCTGCTGCAGAACCTGCCCCGGCATGTTTTCACTGATGTGTAGCTTCAGACGCACGCGTCCACCGGGCAAGACCACGGGGGTGACCTCCATCCCGAGGACCGCCTCTTTAAACTCCACCGAGGTCGCTCCGCTTTCACCGCTTGAAACCTGATATGGAATCTCGCTTCCCTGCTTGATGCTGGCCGGTTGCATATGCGAGGCCAGCAGACGCGGGCTGGCGATGATATCGACCTGCTGTTTTTGTTCCAGCGCCGACAGCTCCAGATCCAACAGTCTGCCGTTAATCCGCCCGATGTTAAACCCCACATGAGTGGTAGCACTGGCCACAGAAAGATCGCTGCCAAGCGTCGTAATCTGTCCAACCTTGCCCGCTTCGGTGGCCTCGGCAAGATTCCACTTCACCCCCAGCTCTCGCAGGCTTTTTTCATTAATGGTGACAATGTGCGCCGCCAGTTCGACCTGCTCGACGGGTATATCCATCTGAGCCGCCCAGTGCTGCAGCGTCTCCAGTACCGCCTGGTTATCCCTGATGAGCAGACGGTTGGTACGTTTGTCGACAGACAAACTCCCCTTTGGACTCAGGAGCTTTTCAGCCGCTTTTTGAAGCTCCCCGGCATCAGCATAAGAAAAAGGGATGCTGTGTGAAACCAGCGGCGCATCGAGCAGCCGACGCGTCTTCTCCTGTTCCGAACGCTCCCGCTGTTCACGCTGCCATGCCGCGGTATGAACATAAAAAATGCCGCTCTCCTCACGCAAAACGAGCCCGGCGCTGGTGACAACCGTCTGTAGCGCCTGCCGCCAGGGAACGCGGGTCAGGTTGAGTGAAAGCGTGCCGCTGACATCAGGCGATACCACCAGATTGCGGTTCTCCTGTGCAACCAGCGCCTGCAGCACCTGGACCACAGGAACGTCATCCACCATCAGCGTGACCGGCTTTGGCGCGGCGGCCCACAGCGGGTGGCTGAACGCCAGCAGCAACAGCACTATCCTTAACTTCATTTTTATTCTTTCCTTCTCGTTGCCACGTCCATTGTTCGGGCTCACATGTTTCGCCCACAACAATGGACAGTTCCGTTTCATTCATGTCCGTTATCCGCCAGCCCGCCGGGAAACGTTCCTGCGCTTTCAGGCGATACCAGCGCTGTTGCCCATCCTGCAAAATGGCGATGGCCTGCTGCCCCTCCACCATTCCACGGTAGTGCCATCGCGCCAGCTCACTGGTGGCGCAAGGATCGTCTGGTGGGCGAAACGGATCGCGCATGCCGGCCAATAACAGCGCGGAGCAAACCAGCAGATATTTCGCGCTATTTCGCATTATCTGGCTCCAGCGTCAGCTGCAGGCGTAACGCCGCGCCCTGAGGCGAAACAGTGAACGCAGCGACCTTCACATCCCGCTGTGCCAGCCGGGAAAAAACACGCGTGATCGTCTGCCATTCCGCGTCCAGCGCCAGTTCACCTCCATTCTGCAATGGTTTCCAGTGAACCAGCGCCGTGCCCTCGCCCTGAAAGTCGAGCGGTGAAAAGGGCTGCATCTCCACTGCCGCCAGGGTTTCCGGGCGAAACGGCACCTGGCTGGCGGTAGGCCAGAGCGACGCGTTAGTCCGCGCGTCCTGTATCAGCTGGCGCTGCCGCTCCGCGCACTGCCGCTCTACTGGCCGGAGCAAGATGCTCCACGCTGCCAGTCCCACAAGAAGAATACCCAGCCCTCCGCAGGCCAGACGGCACCAGGGACGGCTTGCACACCAGCGTTCTGACAAGGTGTTCACGCGTTACCCCTCACTTATCAGGTGCAGTGTGAACATCCAGCGCCCCTGGCTATCCTGCCGCAGTTCCCCCTCCGGGCCAGGCATAAAGCCAGCGATTTGTCTCAGCCCATCGCGCAGGGCAGAGAGGGCTGGCAAGGTAGCGGCATACCCGATCAACATCAGCGCTGGAGGCTGATAACGCAGTTCTGTCAGCCAGACCTGCGTCGGAATGGTGCCGGAAAGGGATTCCAGTACCGGTTGCCATGCGCGGCGTTGCAGCGTGAGCGCAGGTTTCTGTGCCTCTGCGGTGAGCCTCTGACGAGAGACAAGCCCCCGCTGCACGGACTGCATTCCCGCCAGTTGCGTTTGCAGCGCGCGCAGCGTCACGAGATGGTTCATTCGCAGAGTGAAAACGGCTATGAGCATCATCAGCGATGCGCCGAAAAACACGGCTCCCCAGAAACGCAGGCATCGCGTGCGTCGCTGCTGACGCCAGGGAAGGAGATTGGTCACGTTCATTCAGGCACCTCGCCCATGGCCAGCGCCAGCGCGACGGTATAGTCAGCCCCGCACTCGGGGAGAGGCGCATGGCAGCGCTGCAGGGTTTCCCATGGGTTCCGTTGGGTATCAAACAGCGCAATGTCGTTCTGGTGGAGGGCCAGCAGCGCCGCCAGTTCAGCGACGTTTTCAGCTTCAGTGGTATAACGACGTCCCCACTGATGGCGCATGGCCCACAGCCATTGATGCGCATCCCGCCAGGCGACGCACTGCGTCGGCGCCACCGCAGGCAGCAGGTTCGCCAGCGCGCTGGCGTCCGGGGTGATAGCCGCCAGCCGCAAACGTAGCGTTTTCGCCAGCGCCAGAAGCGTTTCAACCTCTTTGTTTTGTGCGGCAGTCACGTGAAACGTATTGCTGAACGTATCCTGGGTGTAATCAAAGCAGAGGGTATCTGCAGACATTTCCAGTTCGCGCGAGAGCGCCGCCCCCAGCCACGTGAGTTGCTCACTGTCGCGCAGGGCAACGGATGGTCTGGGAAGCGCTTTTTGCAGAGTGCGTGCAGCTGGAAAAGAGAGAAACACCCGGTGATAGTGCGGCAACGTTTTCCGCCAGTCGCGCAACGCGTCAACCATCTGTTCTGGCTGACTTATTTTGCCGTCGCGGATGATGCCTTCGGCCAGAGGGATGGCCCACCAACGACGTAAGCACCAGCCGGATCGCTCCTTGACCAGCGCAACAATCAGCACCCTATCCTGTTGAATATGAACGCCCGTTTGCCATGTTTTTAAAGCCATGCTTCACGATCTCCTTATCGCCCGTCACCTTGACGGCTATATCAATGAATCAGGCTTGCCTTTATACTACCGCGCGATTGTTTAGAAACTGCCCAAGTGAAACCAAATGGGAAATCTCCGGTGAAGTTCGTAAAGTATTTATTCATCCTTGCAGTCTGTTGCATTCTGCTGGGAGCAGGCTCGATTTATGGTTTGTACAAATATATTGAGCCACAGCTACCTGATGTCGCCACGCTTCGCGATGTGCGACTCCAGATCCCGATGCAGGTCTATAGCGCCGATGGCGAGCTGATGGCGCAGTATGGCGAAAAGCGTCGTATCCCGCTGACCTTAAACCAAATCCCCCCCGTCATGGTGAAAGCCTTTATCGCCACAGAGGACAGCCGTTTCTACGAGCACCACGGTGTCGATCCGGTGGGGATTTTCCGCGCCGCGAGCATTGCGCTGTTCTCTGGTCACGCCTCCCAGGGGGCGAGTACCATTACGCAACAGCTGGCGCGTAACTTCTTCCTTAGCCCTGAAAAGACGCTGACACGTAAGATCAAAGAGGTGTTCCTGGCGATCCGTATTGAGCAGTTGCTGAGCAAGGACGAGATCCTTGAGCTGTACCTCAATAAAATCTACCTGGGCTACCGCGCCTATGGCGTGGGGGCTGCCGCACAGGTCTACTTCGGTAAGCCTGTTGAGCAGCTCACCTTAAGCGAAATGGCAACCATCGCCGGTCTGCCTAAAGCGCCTTCCACGTTCAACCCGCTCTACTCGCTCGATCGCGCCACCTCACGTCGTAACGTCGTTCTGTCACGTATGCTGAGCGAAGGCTATATCAGCCAGAGCGAGTACGACCAGGCGCGTAACGACGTCATTGACGCCAATTACCATGCCCCTGAGATCGCCTTCTCTGCCCCATATCTGACCGAAATGGTGCGCCAGGAGATGGTGAATCGTTATGGTGATAAGGCCTATGAAGATGGCTATCGCGTTTACACTACCGTCACCCGCAAAGTACAGCAGGCGGCCCAGGACGCGGTGCGCAATAACGTGATGGACTACGATATGCGCCACGGCTATCGCGGCCCGTCGAACGTGCTCTGGAAAGTGGGTGAGAGTGCCTGGGACAGCAAAAAGATCACCAGTACGCTGAAAGCGCTGCCAACTTATGGTCCGCTCCTTCCAGCCGTGGTAACTCAGGCCGATCCTCAGGAAGCCGTTGCGACGCTGGCGGACGGCACGTCCGTCTCCCTGCGTATGGACGGTATTCGCTGGGCGCGTCCATACCGTTCAGACACCCTGCAAGGGCCAACGCCGCGCAAAGTGACCGACGTGGTACAGACCGGGCAGCAAATCTGGGTGCGCAAGGTGGGCGATGCCTGGTGGCTGGCGCAGGTGCCGGATGTGAACTCGGCTCTGGTCTCTATCAATCCACAGAACGGGGCGGTAATGGCGCTGGTTGGCGGGTTCGATTTCAACCAGAGCAAATTTAACCGCGCCACGCAGGCGCTGCGTCAGGTGGGTTCCAACATCAAGCCGTTCCTTTACACGGCTGCGATGGATAAAGGACTGACCCTTGCCAGCATCCTTAACGACGTACCGATCTCCCGCTGGGATGCCGGTGCCGGTTCCGACTGGCAGCCGAAGAACTCCCCTGCGCAGTATGCCGGCCCTATTCGTCTCCGCCAGGGTCTGGGGCAGTCGAAAAACGTGGTGATGGTACGCGCCATGCGCGCAATGGGCGTCGACTATGCAGCAGAGTATCTGCAACGCTTCGGTTTCCCGGCGCAGAATATCGTTCGTACCGAATCGCTGGCGTTAGGTTCAGCCTCCTTTACGCCGCTTCAGGTCGCGCGCGGATACTCGGTGATGGCCAACGGCGGCTTCCTGGTTGATCCGTACTTCATCAGTAAAATCGAGAATGATCAGGGCGGCGTGCTGTTTGAAGCAAGGCCGAAAATTGCCTGCCCTGAGTGCGATATTCCGGTCATTTACGGCAATACGCCGAAATCCGAGGTGCTTGAAAACAAGGACATGGAAGACCCTGCTGTTTCTCAGGAGCAGCCAAATATCGTCGTGCCGCAGCCGCAGCTGGAGCAGGCTAACCAGTCGCTGGTCGCCCAGACCGGTGCGCAGGAATACGCCCCGCACGTGATCAACACGCCGCTGTCATTCCTGATCAAGAGCGCGCTGAACACCAACATCTTCGGTGAACCGGGCTGGCAGGGTACCGGCTGGCGAGCAGGACGCGATCTGCAGCGTCACGATATCGGCGGTAAAACCGGGACGACCAACAGCTCGAAAGATGCGTGGTTCTCCGGCTACGGTCCGGGCGTGGTGACGTCAGTCTGGATCGGTTTCGACGACCACCGCCGTGATTTAGGTCGTACAACCGCATCCGGCGCGATTAAAGATCAGATTTCCGGCTACGAAGGTGGCGCCAAAAGTGCGCAACCCGCCTGGGATGCGTACATGAAATCCGTTCTTGAAGGCGTGCCAGAGCAGCCGCTGACGCCGCCTCCGGGCGTGGTGACGGTCAATATCGACCGCAGCACTGGCCAGCTCGCTAACGGCGGCAATAGCCGTGCCGAGTATTTCATCGAAGGTACGCAGCCAACCACACAGGCGGTGCACGAGGTGGGAACAGAGATTATTGATAACGGCGAGACGCACGAGCTGTTTTAAGCATAAAAATGCCCGGTAAAAACCGGGCAAAGAAATCCAGGCCGGGTAAGGCGAAGCCGCCACCCGGCTTTTTTATGCCCTACAGCCGCCCCTGCCCCTTCAACCACTCGCGAACCAGGAACAGCGCACTCACGTTGCGAGCTTCGTTAAAGTCAGGGTCTTCAAGCAGATCCATCAGATGCGCCAGCGGCCAGCGAACCTGCGGCAGCGGCTCTGGTTCATCTCCCTCCAGTGATTCAGGATAGAGATCCTCAGCCACCACGATATTCATTTTGCTGGAAAAATAGGACGGCGCCATGCTCAGCTTTTTCAGGAACGACAGCTCGTTCGCGCCAAACCCCACCTCTTCTTTCAGCTCGCGGTTTGCTGCTTCAAAAACCGTTTCACCCGGGTCGATGAGCCCTTTCGAGAACCCAAGCTCGTAAGATTCCGTCCCCACGGCGTATTCGCGGATCAAAATCAGATGATCGTCGACAATAGGGACTATCATCACCGCTTCGCGCGAAGAGGGGCGCATACGTTCATAAACGCGACGCACACCGTTGCTGAACTCCAGATCCACACTCTCGACATTAAACAGCCGCGATTTGGCGACAGTTTCAACATTCAGAATGGTGGGTTTTTGTAGTGGTTTGCTCATCTTGATGGGGTCTTAGCAGTGTGAACTGGCTTTATTGTGCGATATGCCGCACGGTTTCGGCAATGTCAATTGTTCTTTATTTACATTTATGCAACGTATTCGGGATCAATCCTCAATTCAAAACAAATGTCAAGAGGTTGAAATGTTTCCAGGAATTTGCTGATATCGCGCCATGACAGGCTTTGCTATCATCACCGGTCACTGGGATGCGCTTCAGAATGCTCAAGTTCGACTCCATACTTGCCGATAGCCAGCCACAGACTCTCATTCAATGTAAAGGTGCTACTGACTACACCTGTAAGAAGATAAGTAAGATGGGGAAAGCATGAGCACCATTTTGATTGTTCTCGCTGCTATGCTGGCCAGCGCATTGATTGCAGGATGGCTGTACAGGAGACGCGCGCAGCGCCGTTACCGGCTGCCTTTTTTAAATGCTTTCGCGGGGGCGACAACCCGTAAACTCACGCAAGACGAACGTGATGCGGTTGAAAACTATCTCGAAACGCTGAACCGTTCTCAGTTAACGCCCGGGCCGACGGGAGCTACCGCTGCGCCTGTCGCACTGAAGCTTAACGCGCAGAGTGATACCGTACTCTGCGTGACGCGCTCCATCACGCGCTATGGCATCACCACCGACGACCCTAATAAGTGGCGCTACTATCTCGATTCCGTCGAAGTGCACCTGCCTCCGTCCTGGGAGCAGTACATTAACGACGAAAACAGCGTTGAACTGATTCACACCGATTCGCTGCCGCTGGTTATTTCGCTCAACGGCCATACCCTGAACGACTATCTTCACGAAGCCCCGCGTTTTGCGCTGGAGCGCGCGAGCTCAACGCAGGCCTCCATTCGTGGTGAAGAGACCGAGCAGATCGAACTGCTGAACATTCGTCAGGAGACGCATGAAGAGTACGCCCTGAGCCGTCCTGATGGCATTCGTGAAGCCATCCTGATCGTTGCCGCTTTCCTGCTCTTTTTTGTCTGCCTGCTGACGCCGGACGTGTTTGTCCCATGGCTGGCGGGGGGCGCAGTGCTGCTACTTGCTGCCGGGATGTGGGGGATCTTTGCTCCGCCGGCAAAAACCTCGTTGCGGGAGATCCACTGCCTGCGCGGCACGCCAAAGCGCTGGGGCCTGTTCGGTGAAAACGATCAGGAGCATCTCAACAATATTTCGCTCGGTATCATCGACCTGATCTACCCGCGCCACTGGCAGCCGTGGATCGCGCAGGATTTAGGGCAGAAAACCGACATTGATATCTACCTTGACCGCCACGTTGTGCGTCAGGGGCGTTTTCTCTCTCTGCACGATGAAGTAAAAAATTTCCCGCTTCAGCACTGGCTGCGCAGCACGGTTATCGCCGCAGGCGCCGCGCTGGTATTTATCATGCTGCTGCTTTTCGTCCCGCTGGATATGCCCATCAAATTTACCCTGTCGTGGATCAAAGGGGCGCAGACCATCGAAGCGACCAGCGTCAACCAACTCGATGAAGCGGGTGTACGAGTAGGCGATACGCTGCGCCTGAAAGGCACCGGGATGTGTAACATCCACACTCCGGGGGCGTGGAACACGCGCCAGAACTCACCTTTCATGCCGTTCGACTGCTCGCAAATTATCTGGAACGACGCGCCGCCGCTGCCGCTGCCGGAATCTGAAGTGGTGAATAAAGCCACGGCGCTGACCCAGACGGTTAACCGCCAGCTGCACCCGAAACCGGATGATGATTCACGCGTCAGCCCCGCGCTGCGCTCGGCCATTCAGAAATCAGGCATGGTGCTGCTGGATGACTTTGGCGATATCGTCCTGAAAACTCAGGATTTATGCTCCTCGCAGGATGAGTGCGTACGCCTCAAAAACGCGCTGGTTAACCTCGGGAACAGTAAAGACTGGGACTCGCTGGTGAAACGCGCCGAAGCGGGACGACTGGATGGCGTTAACGTGCTGCTGCGCCCGGTCAGCGCGGAGTCGCTGGATAACCTGGTCGCCACGTCGACATCGCCGTTTATGATGCGCGAAACCACCCGTGCGGCTCAGGCGCTCAACAGCCCGGCGCCGGGCGGCTTTGTGATTGCCAGCGATGAAGGCAGCGACCTGGTCGATCAGCCTTACCCGCAGGTCGCGCTGTATGACTATCCGGCACAGGAACAGTGGGCCCAGTTCCAGCGTCTGGCACAGATGCTGATGCAAACCCCGTTCAGTGCCGAAGGGATTGTTACAAGCATCTACACCGACGCCAACGGCACCCGACATATCGGCCTGCACCGGATGCCGGACAGCGCAGGGCTGTGGCGTTACATTGGCACCTCTCTGCTGATGGCCGCGATGCTGATCGCCATTTTCTGGAACGGTTTTATGGCCCTGCGTCGTTACCAGCGCTCGCGCACGCGTCTGGCTGAGATCCAGCAATACTACGAAAACTGCCTTAATCCTAAGCTGATCCCCTCCTCTGAGAGCCTGATCTGATAACGTCGTTGCGCGGCAAGATGTGCTACCCTGTCGCGCACGTTTCTTCTGGCTGGAGTTCCCCTTATGCATCTTGATATCGCCTGGCAGGAGGTCGACACCGTTCTGCTGGATATGGACGGCACGCTGCTCGATCTCGCCTTTGATAACTATTTCTGGCAAAAGCTGGTGCCGGAAACCTATGGCGAACAGCAGGGGATCTCCCCGGCAGAAGCGCAGGCGTTCATTCGTTCGCAATATAGCGCGGTGCAACATACGCTAAACTGGTACTGTCTTGACTACTGGAGCGAGCGCCTCGGTTTGGATATTTGTGCCATGACCACCGCCCAGGGACCACGCGCCGTATTGCGCGAGGATACGGTTCCGTTCCTGGATGCGCTGAAAGCAAGCGGCAAGCGCCGTATTTTGCTGACCAACGCGCATCCGCATAACCTGGCCGTGAAGCTGGAGCATACGGGGCTGGCGTCGCACCTTGATTTATTACTTTCCACCCACACATTTGGTTATCCGAAAGAGGATCAGCGGTTGTGGCATGCGGTGAAGGAAGAGACCGGTTTGCAGCCGGAGCGCACGCTGTTCATTGACGACAGCGAGCCCATTCTGGATTCTGCGGCAGCGTTTGGCATTCGCTATTGTCTGGGCGTTACCAATCCTGACTCTGGCCTGGCTGAAAAAAGCTATCTGCGACATCCCGGACTGAACGACTACCGCCAGATGATCCCCTCACTCACCGTGAAGGAGACGCCATGAAAGAAAAACCCTCTGACGGGGTAAGACTGGATAAATGGCTGTGGGCCGCCCGTTTTTATAAAACGCGCGCCCTTGCCCGCGAGATGGTTGACGGCGGTAAAGTGCATTACAACGGCCAGCGCAGCAAGCCGAGCAAGCTGGTTGAGCTGAATGCCACCTTAACGCTGCGTCAGGGCAACGATGAACGTACGGTAGTGATTAAAGCCATTACCGAACAGCGACGGCCCGCATCGGAAGCCGTACTGCTTTATGAAGAGACGGCTGAAAGCATTGAAAAGCGCGAGAAGACCGCGCTGGCGCGCAAAATGAATGCGTTGACGATGCCTCACCCGGACCGGCGGCCGGATAAAAAAGAGCGCCGCGATCTGATGAAATTTAAACACGGTGAGACTGAGTAACCCTCACCCGCACGAGAGATGAAAATGGCCCAACACGACCAATTACACCGCTATCTGTTTGAACAATTCGCCGTGCGCGGCGAGCTGGTCACCGTATCCGAAACCTGGAAACAGATTCTGGAAAACCACAACTACCCGCTGCCGGTGAAGACCCTGTTGGGCGAACTGCTGGTTGCCACCAGCCTGCTGACCGCCACGCTGAAGTTTGCCGGTGATATCACCGTGCAGCTGCAGGGTGATGGCCCGATGACGCTGGCAGTGATCAACGGTAATAATCAGCAGCAGATGCGCGGCGTAGCGCGCGTTCAGGGCGATGTGCCTGAAAATGCAGACCTCAAAACGCTGGTAGGTAATGGCTACCTGGTGATCACCATCTCCCCGGAGGAAGGTGAGCGCTATCAGGGCGTCGTCGGTCTGGAAGGTGATACCCTGGCAGCCTGCCTGGAAGACTACTTCATGCGCTCCGAACAGCTGCCAACGCGTCTGTTCATCCGTACCGGTGAAGTGGACGGCCAGCCTGCTGCGGGCGGCATGCTGCTGCAGGTTCTGCCAGCGCAGGATGCGCAGACCAATGACTTTGAGCATCTGGCGACGCTGACCGAAACCATCAAAGCGGAAGAGCTGTTCAACTTATCGGCGACCGACGTGCTGTGGCGTCTGTACCACGAAGAAGAAGTAACCGTGTACGATCCGCAGTCTGTGGAGTTCAAGTGCACCTGCTCCCGCGAACGCTGCGCTGGCGCCCTGAAAACCCTGCCGGATGAAGAGATCGACAGCATCATGGCGGAAGACGGCGAAATTGATATGCACTGTGACTACTGCGGTACGCACTACGTGTTCAATTCAATGGATATCGCTGAGATCCGCAATAACGCCTCTCCGGCGGATCCGCAGGTTCATTAATACCCCTCCTCACCCTGCCCTCTCCCCAAAGGGGAGAGGGTTAGGGTGAGGGGCAAATATCCCGCTCAAGCTGAATCGTTTTCATAATGTAACCCTTACGTAATTTTCTTACATGTATGCGATTACATTCACATTCTTTCCGATAAAATCACCAGCCTTTAACCTTTTCGGAACATTTTCCCCAACCAAAAAGCGTTTCCTGCGATAATCCGCCTGCACTGTGACTGGAGTCGCAGCGTTTTCCGTTAGTAAGGGTTTTGTCCAGATGCATAAATCTATGAGCCCCGTCGCGGTTAACATCCCCAGAAAGACCCTACAATTTCAGGCAGTACATATTGGCTAAGGAGCAGTGATATGCGTGTTACTGGTTTAACCCCGCAAGATCTCAAGGCTTATGGTATTCACGACGTCCAGGAAGTCGTCTACAACCCCGACTACGATACGCTGTATCAGGAAGAGCTCAATCCAGCACTGGAAGGATACGAGCGAGGTGTGTTGACGAACCTTGGTGCTATCGCCGTCGATACCGGTATCTTTACCGGTCGTTCGCCGAAAGATAAGTATATCGTCCGAGACGAAACCACCCGCGATACGCTGTGGTGGGCTGACAAGGGCAAAGGGAAGAACGACAACAAACCGCTCTCCCCGGAAACCTGGCAGCATCTGAAAGGGCTCGTCACCCATCAACTTTCCGGCAAGCGTCTGTTCATCGTCGACGCTTTCTGCGGCGCTAACGCCGACACCCGCCTTTCCGTGCGTTTCATTACCGAAGTGGCCTGGCAGGCGCATTTCGTTAAGAATATGTTTATTCGTCCGACCGACGAAGAGCTGCAGGACTTCACGCCTGACTTCATCGTGATGAATGGTGCGAAATGCACCAACCCACAGTGGGAAGAGCAGGGTCTGAACTCCGAAAACTTCATTGCCTTCAACCTGACCGAGCGTATTCAGCTGATCGGCGGTACCTGGTACGGCGGCGAAATGAAGAAAGGGATGTTCTCGGTCATGAACTACCTGCTGCCGCTGCGCGGTATCGCCTCCATGCACTGCTCGGCGAACGTCGGCGAGAAAGGCGACGTGGCGGTGTTCTTCGGCCTGTCCGGCACCGGTAAAACCACCCTCTCCACCGATCCAAAACGCCGTCTGATTGGCGATGACGAGCACGGCTGGGACGATGACGGCGTGTTTAACTTCGAAGGCGGCTGCTACGCGAAAACCATTCGCCTGTCTGAAGAGGCCGAGCCGGATATCTTCCACGCGATCCGCCGCGACGCGCTGCTGGAAAACGTCACTGTACGTGCCGACGGCTCTATCGACTTTGACGACGCGTCGAAAACGGAAAACACCCGCGTTTCTTATCCGATCTACCACATCGATAACATCGTCAAGCCGGTGTCAAAAGCGGGCCATGCCACGAAGGTGATTTTCCTGACGGCAGATGCCTTCGGCGTGCTGCCTCCGGTTTCCCGCCTGACCGCCAGCCAGACGCAGTACCACTTCCTCTCGGGCTTTACCGCCAAGCTGGCGGGTACCGAGCGTGGCGTCACGGAGCCAACCCCGACTTTCTCCGCCTGCTTCGGCGCGGCATTCCTGTCGCTGCACCCGACGCAGTACGCGGAAGTGCTGGTGAAGCGCATGCAGGCCTCCGGCGCGCAGGCCTACCTGGTGAACACCGGCTGGAACGGCACCGGCAAGCGTATCTCTATTAAAGATACCCGCGCAATTATCGACGCCATTCTGGATGGTTCACTGGATAACGCCGAAACCTTCACCCTGCCGATGTTTGATCTGGCCATTCCGACGGAACTGCCGGGCGTGGATACGCGTATCCTTGACCCGCGCAACACCTACGGCTCGCCGGAGCAGTGGCGCGAGAAGGCGGAATCGCTGGCGAAGCTGTTTATCGAGAACTTCGAGAAGTATACCGATACCCCGGCGGGTGCTGCGCTGGTGAGTGCGGGACCGAAGCTGTAGGTAAAAGCAAAAAGGCAACGAAAGTTGCCTTTTTTAATGTTTTCTCCCTCTCCCTTTGGGAGAGGGCCGGGGTGAGGGCATCAGGCCGCACTTTTTTAACCCTCTTTCACCTGCCCCCGCGTCACCGGCACCGGCAGCCAGGCGCGAATGCTTAACCCGCCCCGCTCGCTGGTACCAATCTCCAGCAGTCCGTTATGGTTATCCACAATTCGCTGCACGATCGCCAGGCCTAAGCCCGTTCCGCTGGTGCTGCGCGCGCTGTCGCCGCGCACAAACGGCTGGAAAAGATGCTTACGCTGCTCAGGCTTAATGCCCGGACCGTCGTCTTCCACCTGGAACCAGGCGCGGTTGAGTTCAGACCCGCTGCTGACCTTAATCCAGCCATTGCCGTAGCGCGCCGCGTTGACGACCATATTGGCGACGGCACGTTTGATGGAGAGCGGATGCATGCGTACCTGAATTTCACCCGCCTGAAGGTCGGTATCAATCTCGCGCTCGTAGCCGCTTTCCGCCGCCACCACCTCGCCCAGCACCGCGTTCAGATCGGCCATTTCCATCGGCATCTCCTGCCCGGTACGCAGGTAGTCGATGAACTGCTCGATGATGGCGTTACACTCTTCGATGTCCTTGTTAATGGACTCCGCGAGATAACCGTCTTCTTCCCCCATCATCTCCGTCGCCAGACGAATACGCGTCAGCGGCGTGCGCAGGTCATGACTGACTCCCGCCATCAGCAGCGTACGGTCATCCGCCAGCTGCTTCACGCCTGCCGCCATATGGTTAAAGGCGCGCGTCACCGAACGGACTTCAGAGGCGCCATACTCGCGCAGTGGAGGAGGTATTATCCCTTTACCGACCTGCAGCGCCGCGTGCTCCAGGTCGACCAGCGGTCGGTTCTGGATACGGATAAACAGCCACGCGCCGCCTATCGCCAGCAGCATAATGGCCAGGGTGTAGCGGAACAGCGGAGAAAAATCGCCCTGATGGATTTCCGTCAGCGGGACGCGCACCCAGATATTGGGTGACAGCCAGGTTTTCAGCCAGACGACGGGCGAGCTTTTGTTGACCTCAACGCGCACTTCCGTTGGGCCGCCCAATTGCTGCGCCATCTGCTGGCTCAGGAATTCATAGTGCTGCGCCCAGCGCAGGCCCGCGTCTTCCGCCGCTTCGTTGGAGTAGAGCGAAATGCCCAGCTCACGGTAGATTTCACGGCGGAACGCCGGGGGAACAACCAGCTGCGTGCCGTCCTCCAACTGCAGCTTATCGGTCATCAGCATACGCACTTCGTAGGCCAGGACCTTATTAAACTGCTGTAGGCTCGGCAGGATCGCAAAGTTCAACACCACCAGGTAGGTCGTCACCAGGCTGACGAACAGCAGGGTGACGATCAGTAACAGGGTGCGGGCAAACGAGCTTCGCGGCGAGAAGCGCATTCGCCTCATGCTTTAGAACCGTCCGGGACGAACACGTAGCCCAGACCCCACACGGTCTGAATATAGCGAGGATGCGCTGGATCTTCTTCCACCATGCGGCGCAGGCGGGAGATCTGCACGTCGATGGAACGTTCCATTGCGGAATATTCGCGTCCGCGCGCCAGGTTCATCAGCTTGTCGCGGGAAAGTGGCTCGCGCGGGTGGCTGACCAGCGCTTTCAGTACCGCGAACTCGCCACTCGTGAGCGGCATTGGCTCATCTTCACGGAACATCTCACGGGTGCCAAGGTTCAGCTTGAACCTGCCGAAGGCAATGACGGCTTCTTCCTGGGACGGCGCACCCGGCAGCTCGTTCGCCTGACGGCGCAGCACGGCGCGAATACGCGCCAGCAGCTCACGCGGGTTAAACGGTTTTGGAATGTAGTCGTCCGCGCCGATTTCGAGGCCCACGATACGGTCAACCTCTTCACCCTTCGCCGTCACCATGATGATTGGCATCGGGTTGCTCTGGCTGCGCAGACGTCGGCAGATGGAAAGCCCGTCTTCGCCAGGCAGCATCAGGTCAAGGACCATCAGATGGAAAGATTCACGGGTCAGCAGACGATCCATCTGCTCAGCGTTCGCGACGCTACGAACCTGGAAGCCCTGCTCGGTCAGATAACGCTCAAGCAGCGCGCGCAGGCGCATGTCGTCATCCACGACCAGAATTTTGTAGTTCTCTTGCATTGTGTGTACTCCCAAAGGTTCGGATAGTCTTTGTAACAGCGTATTCTAAAAAAGTGCACGTATTCGACCAGCGAATTCTGGTATAAATTCTAGTCGAAATTGTTACAAAGCATATTTAACAGCAGCTTATCTGCTCATTTCATCACATAAATCATTATTAATCCTGTCTGTTACACTGTGTGGTACGTATTGTGCGCAAGACAGAAAACCGGCAGCAAAGGCTTCACGATGAAAACGCCCCTGATCACCCGCGAAGGGTACGAAAAGCTTAAAAAAGAGATGGATTACCTGTGGCGCGAAGAGCGTCCTGAGGTAACCAAAAAAGTGACCTGGGCAGCAAGCCTGGGGGATCGCAGCGAAAATGCGGACTATCAGTACAACAAAAAGCGACTGCGTGAGATCGATCGTCGGGTACGCTATCTGACCAAATGCCTCGAAAATCTCAAAATTGTCGATTACTCCCCGCAGCAGGAGGGCAAAGTGTTCTTCGGCGCGTGGGTGGAGATAGAAAACGACAACGGTGACACCCTGCGTTTTCGCATCGTCGGCTATGATGAAATTTTTGGTCGTAAGGATTACATCTCCATCGACTCCCCGATGGCGCGCGCGCTGCTGAAAAAGGAAGTGGGTGACCTGGCCGTCGTTCAGACCCCCGCCGGTGAAGCCAGCTGGTACGTCAATGAGATCGACTACGTAAAATAGTCCGAGAGCGCCCTCCCCGGCTGGCATTTTGCCGTGTCAGCCCGTATAACTATCCCCTGATTTTTGACCCACAAGATGATAAAGCCATGATGAAAGATTCGCTCTGCCGCATTATTGCGGGTGAACTTCAGGCCAGAGCCGAACAGGTAGAAGCTGCCGTTCGCCTGCTTGATGAAGGGAACACCGTGCCGTTTATTGCACGCTATCGTAAGGAAGTCACCGGCGGTCTGGATGACACGCAGCTGCGTAACCTGGAGACCCGTCTGGGCTATCTGCGCGAGCTGGAAGACCGACGTCAGGCGATCCTGAAATCCATCGGCGAACAGGGCAAGCTGACCAGCAAGCTGGAAAGCGCCATTAACGGCACCCTGAGCAAAACCGAACTCGAAGATCTCTATCTGCCGTACAAGCCGAAGCGCCGCACGCGCGGGCAGATTGCGATTGAGGCGGGCCTTGAGCCACTGGCCGACCTGCTGTGGAACGAGCCTTCGCACGACCCGGAAACCGAAGCGGCGAAATTTATCGATGCCGACAAAGGCGTCGCTGATACCAAGGCCGCTCTGGACGGCGCGCGCTACATCCTGATGGAGCGCTTCGCGGAAGACGCCGCCCTGCTCGCCAAAGTGCGTGATTATCTGTGGAAGAATGCGCACATCGTCTCTACCGTCGTCGCGGGTAAAGAGGAAGAAGGCGCGAAGTTCCGCGACTACTTCGATCACCACGAACCGATTTCAACCACGCCTTCACACCGCGCGCTGGCGATGTTCCGCGGCCGCAACGAAGGCGTGCTGCAGCTCTCCCTGAACGCCGACCCGCAGTTTGACGAGCCGCCGAAAGAGAGCCACTGCGAGCAGATCATTATTGACCATCTCGGCCTGCGCCTGAACAACGCTCCGGCGGACAGCTGGCGCAAAGGCGTGGTGAGCTGGACCTGGCGCATCAAGGTGCTGATGCACCTTGAAACCGAGCTGATGGGCACCGTGCGCGAGCGCGCCGAAGATGAAGCAATTAACGTCTTCGCCCGTAACCTGCACGATCTGCTGATGGCCGCCCCTGCGGGCCTGCGCGCAACCATGGGTCTCGATCCGGGCCTGCGTACCGGCGTGAAGGTCGCTGTCGTTGACGGCACCGGTAAGCTGGTCGCCACTGACACCATTTACCCGCATACCGGGCAGGCAGCGAAAGCGGCCGTCGTGGTAGCGGCGCTATGCGAGAAGTACAACGTGGAGCTGGTTGCCATCGGCAACGGTACGGCCTCACGTGAAACCGAGCGTTTCTACCTCGACGTGCAGAAGCAGTTCCCGAAAGTGACGGCACAGAAAGTGATCGTCAGTGAAGCGGGCGCATCGGTCTACTCCGCCTCTGAACTGGCGGCGCAGGAGTTCCCGGACCTGGACGTTTCCCTGCGCGGTGCGGTCTCCATCGCTCGCCGCCTGCAGGATCCGCTGGCGGAGCTGGTGAAGATCGATCCGAAATCCATCGGCGTGGGCCAGTATCAGCACGACGTGAGCCAGACTCAGCTGGCGCGCAAGTTGGACGCGGTCGTGGAAGACTGCGTAAACGCCGTCGGCGTGGACCTGAACACCGCTTCCGTTCCTCTGCTGACCCGCGTGGCGGGCTTAACCCGCATGATGGCGCAGAATATCGTGGCCTGGCGTGATGAGAACGGACAGTTCCAGAACCGTCAGCAGCTGCTTAAAGTGAGCCGCCTGGGGCCAAAAGCGTTTGAGCAGTGTGCGGGCTTCCTGCGCATTAACCACGGCGATAACCCGCTGGATGCTTCCACCGTTCACCCGGAAGCGTACCCGGTTGTAGAGCGCATTTTGGCCGCCACCCAGCAGGCGCTGAAAGATCTGATGGGCGACAGCAGCGCGCTGCGCAACCTGAAAGCGGTGGATTTCACCGACGACAAATTTGGCGTGCCAACCGTCACCGATATCATCAAAGAGCTGGAAAAACCGGGCCGCGATCCGCGTCCAGAGTTTAAAACCGCGACCTTTGCTGACGGCATTGAGACCATGAACGATCTCCTGCCGGGAATGGTGCTGGAAGGTGCAGTGACCAACGTCACCAACTTTGGCGCGTTTGTCGATATCGGCGTGCACCAGGACGGTCTGGTGCATATCTCATCCCTTGCCGACAAGTTCGTTGAAGACCCGCACACCGTGGTCAAAGCGGGCGACATCGTGAAGGTGAAAGTGCTGGAAGTGGATCTGCAGCGCAAGCGTATTGCTCTGACCATGCGTCTGGACGAGCAGCCGGGCGACACCAACGCGCGCCGTGGCGGTAATGGCGGAGGCCGTGAACAGCAACGTCCGGCAGCGAAAGCCGCGAAGCCACGCGGACGTGACGCACAGCCAGCAGGCAACAGCGCGATGATGGACGCGCTGGCAGCGGCGATGGGTAAGAAACGCTAATGCTGTAAATGCCCCTCACCCTAACCCTCTCCCCAAAGGGGAGAGGGTCGGGGTGAGGGGAAAAATTATATCGTAAAATATGAAACCGATTGCATATCCATATTTAAACCGCTATTTATCACTCCATTAACAAATACGCTTTTTATTCCTTCCCGGGTATTTCCGTAAATATTGAGCAAGGTCAATCTGACCGCAAATTAATACGATTAACAACATCCGGTCACATTTTTATTATTGCTGATAAAAACTATTCTCATTATCATCGCAGTGTAGATTATTTAACCTTTCGTGGAATCAGGCATTATGCAATTCACTCCAGACAGTGCATGGAAAATTACCGGTTTTACCCGTGAAATTAGCCCGGCCTATCGGCAAAAGCTGCTGTCGCTGGGCATGCTGCCGGGCTCGTCATTCCAGGTCGTGCGCGTGGCGCCGTTAGGCGATCCTGTTCATATCGAAACCCGACGCGTCAATCTGGTTCTGCGTAAAAAAGACCTCGCATTAATAGAAGTCGAAGCCTTATCCCGATAACAAGCCAGCGGTTTCAGTGAGTCTAAAAAAATGAAAAAGTTAACTATTGGCTTAATTGGCAATCCTAATTCCGGCAAGACAACGTTATTTAATCAGTTAACCGGCGCTCGCCAGCGCGTCGGCAACTGGGCGGGCGTGACGGTTGAACGTAAAGAAGGCCAGTTCACGACAACGGACAATCAGGTCACCCTGGTTGACCTTCCCGGCACCTACTCCTTAACCACCATTTCGTCACAGACCTCGCTCGATGAGCAGATCGCCTGTCACTACATACTGGGTGGCGACGCGGATCTGCTGATTAACGTGGTTGACGCCTCCAATCTTGAGCGAAACTTATACCTGACGCTGCAGCTGCTGGAGCTGGGGATCCCCTGTATCGTGGCGCTCAACATGCTCGACATTGCGGAGAAACAAAAGCTGCGCATCGACGTCGATGCGCTCTCCGCGCGCCTGGGCTGTCCGGTGGTTCCGCTGGTCTCAACGCGCGCTCGCGGTATCGACGCCCTGAAGCTGGCGATTGACCGTCACGCGGGAAACCGCGACGTTGAGCTGGTGCACTACGCCCAGCCCCTGCTGCGCGAAGCCGATCTGCTGGCGCAGGAAATGGACAGCAGCATGCCAGCAAAACAGCGTCTGTGGCTCGGCCTGCAGATGCTGGAAGGGGATATCTACAGCCGCGCCTATGCAGGTGACGCAGCAGATAAACTTGACGTCGCGCTCGCACGCCTGAGCGATGAACTGGACGACCCCGCCCTGCACATCGCCGATGCGCGCTACCAGGCCATCGCCTCGATTTGCGACGTGGTCAGTAACGCGCTTACCGCAGAACCCAGCCGCTTTACGGCGGCGGTGGATAAGATTGTACTTAACCGCTTCCTCGGTTTGCCGATCTTCCTGCTGGTGATGTACGTGATGTTCCTGCTCGCGATTAACATCGGCGGCGCGCTGCAGCCCATTTTTGACGCCGGTTCCGTCGCGGTCTTCGTACACGGTATTCAGTGGGTGGGTTACACCCTGCACTTCCCGGAATGGCTGACCATCTTCCTTGCACAGGGGATTGGCGGCGGTATCAACACCGTCCTGCCGCTGGTGCCGCAGATCGGCATGATGTATCTGTTCCTCTCGTTCCTGGAAGACTCCGGCTACATGGCGCGCGCCGCCTTCGTGATGGACCGTCTGATGCAGGCGCTGGGCCTGCCGGGTAAATCCTTCGTCCCGCTGATCGTCGGCTTCGGCTGTAACGTGCCGTCGGTAATGGGCGCACGCACCCTGGATGCACCGCGTGAACGTCTGATGACCATCATGATGGCGCCGTTTATGTCCTGCGGTGCCCGTCTGGCAATCTTTGCCGTCTTTGCAGCTGCCTTCTTTGGCCAGCAGGGCGCACTGGCGGTCTTCTCGCTGTACGTGCTGGGCATCGTGATGGCGATCCTGACCGGCCTGATGCTCAAGCACACCATCATGCGCGGTGAAGCGTCACCGTTCGTGATGGAGCTGCCGGTCTATCACGTTCCGCATCTGAAAAGCCTGGCGATCCAGACCTGGCAGCGCCTGAAAGGCTTTGTGCTGCGCGCCGGTAAGGTGATTGTCATCGTCAGTATCTTCCTGAGCGCGCTGAACAGCTTCACCCTCAGCGGTCAGGCGGCAGACAACATCAATGACTCCGCCCTCGCCTCCGTCAGTCGCGTCATCACGCCGGTCTTCAAACCGATTGGCGTACAGGAGGATAACTGGCAGGCGACCGTGGGCCTGTTCACCGGTGCGATGGCAAAAGAGGTGGTCGTCGGGACGCTGAACACGCTTTACACCGCAGAGAACATTCAGGAGCAGGAATTTAACCCGGCGGAGTTTCACCTCGGTGACGAACTGCTGGGTGCCGTAGAGGAAACCTGGCAGAGCCTGAAAGACACCTTCAGCCTGAGCGTGCTGGCTAACCCGATTGAGGCCAGCAAAGGCGACGGCGAAATGGCGACCGGGGCCATGGGCGTGATGGGCGAGAAATTTGGCAGCGCCTCTGCCGCCTACAGCTACCTCATCTTCGTGCTGCTGTATATTCCGTGCATCTCGGTGATGGGGGCAATTGCCCGTGAATCCAGCCGCGGCTGGATGGGCTTCTCCATTCTGTGGGGGCTGAATATCGCTTACTCGCTGGCGACGCTGTTTTATCAGACCGTTAACTTCAGCCAGCACCCGCGCTACAGCCTGGTCAGCATCCTGGCGGTCGTCCTGTTTAATGTGATTGTGATTGGACTGCTGCGCCGGGCGCGGAGCCGCGTTGATATCAACCTGCTGGCGACGCGTAAAACCCCGACCACCTGCTGCAACAGCCCGGCTGGCGACTGTCACTAAGAGGGAAACAGATGGCATCGTTGATTCAGGTTCGTGACTTGCTGGCGCTTCAGGGGCGGATGGAGGCAAAACAGCTCAGCCTCAGCCTGCATACGCCGCAGCCGATGATCGATGCCATGCTGGAACGCCTGGAAGCGATGGGTAAAGCCGTGCGGATTCAGGAGGAAGCGGAGGGTTGCCTCTCCGGCAGTTGTAAAAGTTGCCCGGAAGGAAAGGCCTGCCTCAGGGAATGGTGGGCTCTGCGCTAATAAAGCCGGGCATTGCTGCCCGGCTTTATCGTATTACTTATAGACGTCCGCAGTAGCGCGCACGTTTTTGGTCTGTTTTTCTGCGCTGGTGACAACGTAGTATGCCCCGCCCAGCTCATCCGCTTTCTTCGACAGCTCTTTTCTTGCATCCATCGGCGCGGTGGTGTCAGACGTAGAAATCTCACCAATTTTCGTCAGATTCATCCCGGCAACTTTATCTTTTTCCAGCTCTTTTGCTGCAAAGACGCCAAATGACAGTGACCCAATAACCAGAGAAGTGACAATACCTGTAACAAGTTTCATAGCCTGACTCTCCATAGGATTGTTGTTTTGATTATCGTAGGCAGAACAACCGCAACGACATCTGGAGTATGGTTGCGGTGTGTTACTTTTTCCAGGCTGGATAGAAAATAATCAGTCTAAACGTTGACTTAACGCAATGAGCGCTGAACAAAATTCAACCGGGTGGGAGATAAACGGCGCATGTGCGGCTTTGGCAATGACCTGTGATTCGCTGTCCGGCCAGAGGGAATCCAGTAATGGAACCACTTTGCGCGGTACCAGCCCGTCGAGATAGCCATAGATGCGCAGGTGCGGCAGGGTCAGCCCGGCCAGCGGCTCACGCAGGTCAACCGTTTTCAGGATCTCAAGCCCTCCGTTAAGCACGTCAACGTCCGGCATCGGCAGGGAAAGTACCACCTGTTTCAGCGCTCTGGCATCCTGGCGCGCGGTTTCGGTCCCCATCGTCTGCAAGGCGAGGAATCGCTCGACGGTCCGCTGGAAATCGTCGCTCAGCTGCTGCTGAAAGCCCGCCAGAACCTCAGGTTTGATGCCGGGCCACGCCTCTTGCGCACTAAAGCATGGCGACGACGCCACGGTGACCAGCGCCCTTACGCGCTCGGGCCAGGAGAGCGCAATCTGGCTTGCCACCAGCCCGCCCAGACTCCAGCCCAGCCAGATGGCATTTTGCGGCGCGGCGTCCACAACCTGCCTGGCCATCTCATCAAGCGACATCGCGCCAAAGCCGCGGCTGCGGCCATATCCCGGCAGATCAACCAGATGTAACGTAAAGTGCGAGGCAAGTTCCTCGCTTATGCAATGCCATACTTCCGCATTCAGGCCCCATCCGTGCAGCAGCACAAGATGGCAATTTCCTGTCCCTACGGTCTGCCACCACAGCGTCTTCATCAGTTACTGTTCTCTTTTTTCACATGGAGGTTGCACATGCTAACAGTGCCTGGCTTGTGCTGGCTATGCAAAATGCCGCTTGCCCTCAGCGCGTGGGGTGTCTGTTCCGTCTGCACGCGCTCGCTGGAAAGGCCAATCACCCGCTGCCCACAATGCGGTTTACCGGGGACTCACCCCGATTTGCCCTGCGGCCGCTGCCTGAAAAAATCCCCACCGTGGCGCGCGCTGGTTGCCGTGGATGATTATGTTCCGCCATTGAGCGGGCTTATTCACGCCCTGAAGTTTTCCGGCCAGAGCTCGCTGGCGCCGCCCCTTGCCCGCCTGTTACTGCTGGCGGTTTTACAGGCGCGACGCACCCGCGCTCTGCCGAAAATCGATATGGTTGTGAATGTCCCCTTATACCGACGCCGGCACTGGCGGCGCGGCTATAACCAGAGCGACCTGCTCTGTCGCCCGCTCGCCCGGTGGCTGGGCTGTCGCTATGATGCCAGCGCACTTACCCGCGTGCATGCCACCGCCATCCAGCATCAGCTCAACGCCCGGCTTCGCAAAAGAAACCTTAAAAATGCCTTTCGCCTTGAATTGCCGGTCAGCGGCCTCCATATCGCCATCGTGGATGACGTCGTCACCACAGGCAGTACCGTTGCTGAACTTTCCCGACTGCTTTTGCAAAGCGGCGCCGCGTCGGTTCAGGTATGGTGTCTGTGCCGTACCTTGTAGCCCTTCTTCAATGGGCGTATGATTATACCCAGGTAATTTAGTCAACTATTAGGCCAAAGCTATGATCCGTATTTCCGATTCTGCACAAGCGCACTTTGCCAAACTGCTGGCAAATCAGGAAGAAGGGACGCAGATCCGCGTGTTTGTGATCAATCCAGGCACTCCGAATGCAGAATGTGGTGTTTCTTATTGTCCTCCGGACGCTGTGGAAGCAACTGACACTGCCCTTAAATTTGAACAGCTCACCGCGTATGTCGATGAACTGAGCGCGCCGTATCTTGAAGATGCGGAGATCGACTTTGTCACCGACCAGTTGGGTTCTCAGCTGACCCTGAAAGCCCCGAACGCGAAAATGCGTAAAGTCTCTGACGATGCGCCGCTGATGGAGCGCGTTGAGTATCTGCTGCAATCCCAGATCAACCCACAGCTGGCGGGCCACGGCGGTCGCGTTTCCCTGATGGAAATCACCGAAGACGGCCTGGCGATCCTGCAGTTCGGCGGCGGCTGTAACGGCTGTTCCATGGTCGACGTGACCCTGAAAGAAGGGATCGAGAAGCAGCTGCTGAACGAATTCCCGGAACTGAAAGGCGTGCGCGATCTGACCGAGCACCAGCGCGGCGAGCACTCTTACTACTAATTCAGTCCCCGTCTGTATTGCCCGGTGACACTGCGCTTACCGGGCCTCCCTTCCCTTATCTTCTCCCTCTATATGTTGACCTGCGTCTCATAATTTAAATTTTGCCTCCCTGGGTGATTCTCAACCACAACATGTTACCCGTATCATTCTCGTGGGCACTAAGCACACTCATAACAGCCGACTAAACTAAATAGTTTCCGAGGTATCAGTATTAGTGCCGTTAACCACTCTGTTCCCAGTTGGGACAATCGGAAATTGTCGTTGAAACAATGACGTTACCCATAACAATTCAAAGGCCAGGTAAATCATGCCATTAGTCATCGTTGCTATCGGTGTTGTGTTATTACTGCTCTTGATGATCCGTTTCAAAATGAACGGGTTTATCGCTCTGGTTCTGGTGGCACTTGCAGTCGGTCTGATGCAGGGTATGCCGCTGGTTAAAGTTATCAGTTCCATTAAAGCCGGTGTCGGCGGCACGCTCGGCAGCCTGGCGCTGATCATGGGCTTCGGCGCCATGCTCGGTAAAATGCTGGCGGACTGCGGGGGCGCACAGCGTATTGCCACCACGCTTATCGAAAAATTTGGTAAGAAGAATATTCAGTGGGCGGTGGTGTTAACCGGTTTTACCGTCGGTTTCGCGCTGTTCTATGAAGTGGGCTTCGTGCTGATGCTGCCGCTGGTGTTCACCATCGCCGCCGCGGCCAACATCCCGCTGCTGTTCGTGGGTGTGCCAATGGCTGCCGCGCTGTCCGTGACCCACGGCTTCCTGCCGCCGCACCCGGGTCCAACCGCTATCGCCACCATCTTCCACGCCGATATGGGTAAAACCCTGCTGTTCGGTACGATTCTGGCGATCCCGACCGTGATTCTGGCAGGCCCGGTGTATGCCCGTTTCCTGAAAGGCATTGATAAGCCTATCCCGGAAGGTCTGTACAGCGCCAAAACCTTCACCGAAGAAGAGATGCCAGGCTTTGGTGTCAGCGTCTGGACCTCACTGGTGCCAGTGATCCTGATGGCGATGCGCGCCGTGGCGGAGATGATCCTGCCAAAAGGACACGCGTTCCTGGCCGTTGCAGAATTCCTCGGCGACCCGGTGATGGCAACGCTGATTGCGGTATTGATTGCGATGTTCACCTTCGGTCTGAACCGTGGCCGCTCCATGGATCAGATCAACGACACGCTGACCTCGTCCATCAAAATCATTGCCATGATGCTGCTGATTATCGGCGGTGGCGGTGCGTTCAAGCAGGTTCTGGTCGACAGCGGCGTGGACAAATACATCGCTTCCATGATGCATGAAACCAACATATCTCCAATCCTGATGGCGTGGTCTATTGCCGCCGTTCTGCGTATCGCGTTGGGTTCTGCAACCGTTGCGGCGATTACTGCGGGCGGTATCGTTGCGCCGCTGATTGCCACCACGGGCGTCAGCCCTGAGCTGATGGTTATCGCGGTAGGCTCCGGCAGCGTGATTTTCTCTCACGTGAACGATCCGGGCTTCTGGCTGTTTAAGGAATACTTCAACCTGACCATCGGTGAAACCATCAAGTCCTGGTCCGCGCTGGAAACCATTATTTCGGTGTGCGGCCTGGTAGGGTGTCTGCTGCTGAATATGGCAATCTGACCTCCTGCTCAATCGGTTCCCTCTCCCCTTTGGGGAGAGGGCCAGGGTGAGGGGCAAATTACGGCTTCTTACCCACCGCCTTTCTGCGCTTGTCCAAATCCTTAATCAACCTGTTCACCCCATCATCGGCAAACATCGTCTCAAGCGTTGTGGACAGCTTGCGGCGCCAGTTCTTGTACTGATAGCTGGTGCCCGGAACGTTCACCGGCTCCGCCATATCAATCCAGTCTTCCGGCTGCAGGCCGAGTAACGCGCTGTTGCTATCGGCAATATAGCGCTGCAGGCCACGGTTGAGCGTTGGCGTCATCGCCATCAGCGAGGCCTTATGTCCGGCACGCTTCGGCAGACAGCCATGCTTATGCAGCGCATCCAGCAGCCCCTGCTTCGCCAGCTCGCGATCCTGATACAGCCCGCGCAGAACCTCTTCATCAGGATAGAGTCCCAGCGTTTTACCGAGCGTCAGGTCGCCGCTTTCCCAATAGCCACGAAGCGTAGGAAGGTCATGCGTCGTCGCGACTGCCATTGACTGTTCAGGGTACGCTTTCGGCGCGCGGAAGGTTTTCTCATGGTCGTTTTCAAAATAGAGCACTTTGTAGGAGTAGACGCCGCTGTCGCGGAGCTTACTGACAATTTCCACCGGCACGGTACCGAGATCTTCACCGATCACCATGCACTGGTGGCGTTTACTCTCCAGCGCCAGGATCGAGAGCAGATCGTCCACCGGATACTGCACGTATGCCCCGTGATCGGCCGTTTCACCGTACGGGATCCACCACAGGCGCAGCACGGACATCACGTGGTCGATACGCAACGCGCCGCAGTTCTGCATGTTAGCGCGCAAAAGATCGATAAACGGCTCGTAGGCGCGCGCCGCCATCACGTGCGGATCCATCGGCGGTAAGCCCCAGTTCTGACCAAGCGGGCCCAGAATGTCCGGCGGCGCACCCACAGAAGCTTTCAGGCAGTAAAGTTCACGGTCACACCAGGTTTCCGCCCCGCCTTCCGCCACGCCGACGGCCAGATCGCGATACAGGCCGATCGGCATCTTATAGCCCTGGCTTACCTGCCAGCAGGCGGCAAACTGACTGTACGCCAGCCACTGCAGCCACAGGTAGAAGTCCACCTCGTCGGCATGCGTTTTACAGAACGCTTTGACTTCCGGGGTATCCACGGTCTGATACGCGTCCGGCCAGACCGGCCAGCCCCAGCGCATTTCGTCCTCTTTCACCTGATACGCGTGCAGCGCATCGAATGCCGCCTGCCAGTAGAGGCTTTCACCTTCCTGCATCACGAACTGGCGGAAGGCCGCCATTTGCTCGTCGTCGCGTTTCGCAAAGCCTTTCCACGCCAGACGCAGAGCCGCCATCTTCAGCGCGGTCACGGAGACATAATCTACCCAGTCCGCATCACGGGCCTGCTTCAGCATCTGCTGTGTGGTCTCAAGCTTCCACCACGCCTGCGCCTCTTTGCTGTTTTTGAAATCGTCTAACGCATTAACGTCGATGTAAATCACGTTCAGCCAGCGCCGGGAAGACGGGCTGTACGGGCTGGCGCTTTCCGGATTCGCCGGATAGAGCGCGTGGATCGGGTTGAGACCGATGAACGCGCCGCCGCGCTCACCAACAGATGCCAGCATCTTTTTCAGATCGCCAAAATCACCGATACCCCAGTTGCTGTCGGAACGCAGCGTATAGAGCTGCACGCAGGCGCCCCACAGTTTTTTGCCTTCGAGCAGCGCCTGCGGCTCATAGCAGCGTTTTGGCGCGACGATCACCCGGCAGTGAAAACGCTGTTCGTCCTGGGTGAGTGTCAGGCTGTGATACCCCTCCGGCAGCTTCGCCGGAAGGTTAAGCGTTTTGCCGCCGGTGGCGTGGCCTTTGTGCTGATGCCCCTCTTCGGTGGTGAGCAGCCAGCTAAACTCGCCGCGCCCCTCCACCGCCAGCGGCATCTTTTTGCCAGCGGTGAACACCTTCACGTTTGGCACCGGCGCAACCGACGCGTTCGCGTCGGTTTTGTGCATCGCATCCAGCAAACGTCTTTTGGTGTCCGCACCAATAGACTGCGGTTTGCCGTGCGCATTGATGTAACTGAGGCTAATTCCCGCCGCCTGCGCGGCACTGTCCAGACGTTTACTCTCCATCGCGCTTCCTTAGCGTTTTGCCTGCCAGATACGGGCCTGATAATCACGGATTGAACGGTCAGAGCTGAACATGCCGCAGCGCGCGGTGTTCAGGATGCACGCCCGGGTCCACGCCTCCTGGTCGCGGTACAGCACGTCGACCTGTTTCTGCGCTTCAACGTAGGCCGTGAAGTCCGCCATCACCAGATACGGGTCGCCGCCGTGTTTGTCCATGCTGTGCAGCATCTGGTCAAACGCGTGCTTGTCGCCGTCGCTGTATTTACCGCTTTCCAGCTCTTTCAGCACCGCATCCAGCACTTTGTCTTTCTTACGCCATTTCACCGGATCATAGCCTTTGGCCTTGATGGCTTTCACCTCTTCCACGGTATGGCCAAAGATAAAGATGTTCTCTTCACCGACCTTCTCGGCGATTTCGACGTTCGCACCGTCCAGCGTGCCGACGGTCAGCGCGCCGTTCAGCGCCAGCTTCATGTTGCCGGTACCGGAGGCTTCTTTACCGGCCGTCGAGATCTGCTCGGAGATATCCGCCGCCGGGATCAGCATTTCAGCTGCAGAGACGCAGTAATCCGGCAGGAACACCACCTTCAGCTTGTCGCCCACTTTCGGATCGCTGTTGATCGCCGCCGCCACTTTATTGATGGCGAGGATAATGTTTTTCGCCAGGTAGTAGCCCGGCGCCGCTTTCGCACCGAACAGGAACACGCGCGGCACGCGGTCGGCCTGCGGGTTCTCGCGGATCTCTTTGTACAGCGCCAGAATGTGCAGCAGGTTCAGGTGCTGACGTTTGTACTCGTGCAGACGTTTGATCTGGATATCGAAAATCGCGTTCGGGTTGATCGCGATCCCGGTACGCACTTTCACGAACTCCGCCAGGCGAACCTTGTTCTCCAGCTTGATCGCGCGGTACTGCTCGCGGAATTTCGCGTCGTCGGCCTGTTTTTCCAGATTGATCAGCTGGTCCAGATCGTTGGCCCACTCTTTCTTCAGGGTCTTGTCCAGCAGGCCAGCCAGCAGCGGGTTGCACTGCTTGATCCAGCGACGCGGCGTGATGCCGTTGGTCACGTTATGGAATTTGGTCGACCACAGCTGGTGGTATTCCGGGAAGAGATCTTTCACCACCAGATCCGAGTGCAGCGCCGCCACGCCGTTCACCGCAAAGCCGCTGACCACGCACATGTTCGCCATGCGCACCTGCTTGTCGTGCACCACCGCCAGCTTCGCCCAGACGGCTTTGTCGCCCGGCCAGGTTTTCTCCACCAGGGTTTTAAACTGGTCGTTAATCTTGTTGATGATCTGCATATGGCGCGGCAGCAGCGTTTTCACCAGCTTCTCATCCCAGCACTCCAGCGCTTCTGGCATCAGGGTGTGGTTGGTGTAGGCGAAGGTGCGGCTGGTGATGGCCCAGGCGTCGTTCCAGCTCAGCTGATGCTCGTCGATCAGCACGCGCAGCAGTTCCGGGATGGCAATGGTTGGGTGCGTGTCGTTGAGCTGAATCACTTCGAAGTCCGGCAGCTGCGCCAGCTTGCGGCCCGCCAGGTGGTGGCGACGCAGAATGTCCGCCACGGAGCAGGCGCACTGGAAGTACTGCTGCATCAGGCGCAGCTTTTTACCCGCCAGGTGGTTGTCGTTCGGGTAGAGCACTTTGGTCAGCTTCTCGGCGTCGATGCCCTGCTGCTCGGCGCGCAGGAAATCGCCGTCGTTGAATTTGGTCAGGTTAAACGGATGCGCGTGCTTCGCCTGCCACAGACGCAGCGGCTGCGCCACGCCGTTACGGTAGCCAAGCACCGGCAGATCCCAGGCTTCACCGGTAATAGTGAACGCTGGCTCCCAGAGCCCCTGCTTCGTCACTTTCCCGCCAATGCCCACCTGCACATCCAGCTGCGCGTTGTGGCGGAACCACGGGTAGGTATTGCGGTGCCAGTCGTCAGGCGCTTCCATCTGATGACCGTCGGCAAATGACTGACGGAACAGACCGTACTGGTAGTTCAGGCCATAGCCAATCGCCGACTGGCCAACGGTCGCCATAGAATCCAGGAAACAGGCCGCCAGACGACCCAGACCGCCGTTGCCCAGCGCCGGGTCAATCTCTTCTTCCAGCAGGTCGGTCAGGTTTATGTCGTGCTCTTTCAGCACGTCACCCACCTCCTGATACCAGCCAAGGTTCAGCAGATTGTTGCCGGTCAGGCGGCCAATCAGGAACTCCATCGAGATATAGTTAACGTGACGCTGGCCTTTGACGGGCTTCGCCACGGGCTGAGCATCCAGCTGCTCTGCAAGCGCCCCGCTCACCGCCTGCCACCACTGGTGAGGCGTCATCTCGTTTGCAGCATGAAGGCCAAAACGCTGCCACTGACGCGTCAGGGCAGCCTGGAATTGAGCTTTGTTGAAGGTAGGCTGTGACATAGGGGATCGGCATCCTTTAGAAAGAAAACACAAGTTAGCGCTAGTGTGCCTGGCTCATTTCGCCTCTTCCTCCTCCCGTGGGGGATTAGACAGGGAGGAGTAGCGGGGATGAGCGTAAAAGTGTGATCGAGGCCACTCAGAGAGCATAGTTTGAGTGTGCCCGGAAGAGGAAAAAGTAACCGGGGAGAATATCAAAGAAATGAAATGCGGTTTTGGATAAAATTAATCCACGCAGAAATGATTGCTTACGGAGAATAATATTTCAGCAATCGGGTCCTGCCTAAGGAGATTATTAATCTCACTCAACTTTACCCGAAGTTTATTAAATTCGACGTCATTATCCCTTTCTGAAACCAGTTTCAGCGCAACCGCCTGACATCCATACAAGCCAGCACTGGCGCGGTGTAAACGCATTTTTGAAAAAGTTCCAGCAACAGTCTGAATGTTTTGTGACAGAGTGCAAATTCAGAGCCACAAAAGCCAGACATAACTTGCAATAGTTCTCTTTCTGACCGACCTTATAGCTATTAATTACGAAGCGCAAAAAAAATAAATTCTCTCGTTCCCCACAGTGAAGTGAAACCTATGTTGATTCCGTCTAAATTAAGTCGCCCGGTTCGTCTTGACCATACAGTGGTCCGCGAGCGTCTGTTGGCTAAACTTTCCGGCGCGCATAATTTCCGACTGGCGCTGGTTACGAGCCCTGCAGGTTATGGAAAAACAACGCTCATTTCACAATGGGCCGCAGGTAAGAGCGATCTTGGCTGGTACTCCCTCGACGAGGGCGATAACCAGCAAGAGCGTTTTGCCAGCTATCTGATTGCCGCTATTCAACAGGCAACCAATGGACACTGCGTCGCCAGCGAGGCAATGGTGCAAAAGCGCCAGTACGCCAGCCTGTCCTCCCTTTTCTCCCAGCTGTTTATCGAGCTGGCCGAATGGCATCGTCCGCTGTACGTAGTGATTGATGACTATCATCTGATCACAAATCCGGTTATCCATGAGTCGATGCGCTTCTTCCTGCGCCACCAGCCGGAAAACCTGACCCTGGTCGTACTGTCACGAAACCTGCCGCAGCTCGGTATTGCTAACCTGCGCGTGCGCGATCAGCTTCTGGAAGTGGGCAGCCAGCAGCTGGCCTTCACCCACCAGGAAGCGAAACAGTTCTTCGACTGCCGCCTGACCTCACCCATTGAGGCCTCCGAAAGCAGCCGCCTGTGTGATGATGTCGCAGGCTGGGCCACGGCGCTACAGCTGATTGCCCTCTCTGCGCGACAAAACAACAGCCCGACGCACCAGTCTGCGCGTCGTCTGGCCGGCATCAACGCCAGCCATCTTTCTGATTACCTGGTGGATGAGGTGCTCAACAGCGTCGATCCCTCCACCCGCAATTTCCTGCTGAAAAGCTCCCTGCTGCGTTCCATGAACGATGCGCTCATCGTGCGCGTAACGGGCTGTGAGAACGGTCAGCTGCAGCTGGAAGAGATTGAGCGTCAGGGCCTGTTCCTGACGCGCATGGACGACCCCGGCGAGTGGTTCAGCTACCACCCGCTGTTTGGCAGCTTCCTGCGCCAGCGCTGTCAGTGGGAGCTGGCAACAGAATTGCCGGAAATCCACCGCGCCGCCGCCGAAAGCTGGATGGCACAAGGCTTCCCGAGCGAAGCTATCCATCACGCGCTGGCCGCCGGTGATGCCAGCATGCTGCGCGATATCCTCCTTAACCACGCATGGGGGCTGTTTAACCACAGCGAACTGACGCTACTGGAAGAGTCGTTGAAGGCCCTGCCGTGGGAGAGCCTGCTGGAGAACCCGCGTCTGGTGCTGCTCCAGGCCTGGCTGATGCAGAGTCAGCATCGCTACAGCGAAGTGAACACCCTGCTGGCGCGCGCCGAGCAGGAGATGGAAAGCGAAATGGATACCACCCTGCACGGCGAATTTAACGCCCTGCGGGCGCAGGTCGCGATTAACGACGGCGATGCGGATGAAGCTGAACGGCTGGCGATGGTCGCGCTGGACGAGCTGCCGCTGGCGAATTTCTACAGCCGGATTGTGGCCACCTCGGTACACGGCGAAGTGCTGCACTGCAAGGGCGAGCTGACGCGCTCCCTTTCGCTGATGCAGCAAACTGAGCAGATGGCGCGTCGCCATGATGTCTGGCACTACGCGCTGTGGAGCCTGATCCAGCAAAGTGAGATTTTATTCGCTCAGGGGTTCCTGCAGGCCGCCTGGGAAAATCAGGAAAAAGCGTTCCAGCTGATTCGTGAACAGCACCTGGAACAGCTGCCGATGCACGAGTTCCTGTTGCGTATTCGCGCTCAGCTCCTGTGGGCGTGGTCGCGCCTGGATGAAGCAGAAAGCTGCGCCCGTCAGGGTGTGAACGTGCTCTCTGGCTTCCAGCCTCAGCAGCAGCTGCAGTGTCTGGCCCTGCTGGTGCAGTGCTCGCTGGCGCGCGGCGATCTGGATAACGCCCGCAATCACCTTAACCGTCTGGAAAACCTGCTCGGCAACGGTCAGTACCACAGCGACTGGGTATCGAACGCTGACAAGGTTCGGGTGATTTACTGGCAGATGACGGGGGACAAAAAATCCGCCGCCAACTGGCTGCGCCAGACGCCTAAACCGGAATTTGCCAATAACCACTTCCTGCAAAGCCAGTGGCGCAACATCGCCCGCGTGCAGATCCTGCTGGGTGACTTCGAGCCTGCGGAGATCGTGCTGGAAGAGCTGAACGAAAACGCCCGCAGCCTGCGTCTGATGAGCGACCTGAATCGCAACCTGCTGCTGTTAAACCAGCTTTACTGGCAGGCGGGACGTAAAAATGACGCCCAGCGCGTGCTGCTGGAAGCCTTGCAGCTGGCGAACCGCACCGGGTTTATCAGCCACTTCGTGATTGAAGGTGAAGTGATGGCGCAGCAACTGCGCCAGCTGATTCAGCTCAACACGCTGCCGGAGCTGGATCAGCATCGCGCCCAGCGTATCCTGCGCGAGATTAACCAGCACCATCGCCACAAGTTTGCCCATTTCGATGAGAACTTCGTGGAACGTCTGCTGAACCACCCGGAAGTGCCGGAGCTTATTCGCACCAGCCCGCTCACCCAGCGCGAATGGCAGGTGCTGGGGCTGATCTATTCCGGTTACAGCAACGAGCAGATTGCCGGTGAGCTGGCGGTGGCGGCAACCACCATCAAAACGCACATTCGCAATCTGTATCAGAAGCTGGGCGTGGCGCACCGTCAGGACGCGGTGCAGCATGCGCAGCAGCTGTTGAAGATGATGGGGTACGGGGTGTAGGCCCTCTCCCCGTGGGCTGAGGGATCCCCACAAATTAATGCGAGCAGTGAACAATCCCCTCGCCCCTTTGGGGAGAGGGTGAGGGTGAGGGTGAGGGTGAGGGGGAACATACTGCTCTGGTGGTCATTCCGTTCACGTTATGTTCCTTGCTACTCTGTAACGACATGACCGGTGAACGTGCCAGGGTGGCTCAGTCGCCACCACCCTGGCAACCCGGGCTCCCGGCGGTAAATCGCCGCTTCGCGGTGCCCTCGGCTTATTCCTTCCGGCTTATCGGGGACGGGCGGAGGTAACATCCCTGTAAAGGCCGCCCTC
The DNA here is from genome assembly GCF_053709515.1 of Enterobacter sp. UPMP701. Classification (NCBI taxonomy): domain Bacteria; kingdom Pseudomonadati; phylum Pseudomonadota; class Gammaproteobacteria; order Enterobacterales; family Enterobacteriaceae; genus Enterobacter; species Enterobacter sp. UPMP701. The sequence continues at coordinate 96,447 of NZ_JBSKJN010000010.1, forward strand.
TCGGCGCATCCATGCGCCTCGCCCCGGCCTGCAGGAAACGCCTCAGCGATTTACAGCCGGACCAGGGCATCGCTGAAAGCCTGCAAACGTTCTGAAACAACGTTGTTGCTTCTGATAAAAAAATTACTGGGAACCCTCAACCCTGTGGAAGAGGGAGAACGGCTTTTCAACACAACTCTAACTGCACATTATTATCTTTAATCACCTGCATGACGCCCGCCGGCGGCATCACGTCGGTGTAGACCGCATTCACCATGCTGATGCTGCCCATGTTCACCATTGCGTTACGGCCAAACTTCGAATGGTCCACGACCAGCATTACGTGGCGTGAGTTCTCAATGATCGCGCGCTTGGTGCGCACCTCGTGGTAATCAAACTCCAGCAATGAGCCGTCGGTGTCGATGCCGCTGATCCCCAGAATGCCGAAGTCGAGGCGGAACTGAGAGATAAAATCGAGCGTCGCTTCGCCAATAATCCCGCCGTCGCGGCTGCGCAGTTCGCCGCCCGCGAGGATAATGCGGAAATCGTCTTTCTGCATCAGGGTGTTGGCGACGTTCAGGTTATTGGTCACCACGCGCAGGTTCTCGTGATCCAGCAGCGCATGGGCGACCGCTTCCGGCGTGGTGCCGATGTCAATAAACAGCGTCGCCCCGTTCGGGATCTGGCTCGCCACTTTACGCGCAATGCGCTCTTTCTCTGCCGTCTGCGTGGCTTTACGGTCGTGCCAGGAGGTGTTGACCGAGCTGGACGGCAGCGCCGCGCCGCCGTGATGGCGCAGAATGCGGTTCTGATCGGCCAGATCGTTCAGGTCACGACGGATGGTTTGCGGGCTGACGGCAAACTGTTCGACCAGCTCTTCGGTGCTGACGTATCCCTGTTTTTTGACCAGTTCGATAATGGCGTCATGACGTTGTGTTTGTTTCATCAATTATCCCTGAAAATTATGCTCGTTTTCGCGCATGGAGCGTGTCGGCCAGCGCCATTGCCAGCCCGACAGCCAGGCCGGTGACGTGCGCACCATTGGCGATAGACATACCAAACAGATCAAACCATCCGGCAATTAGCCATATTAACGCAAAGGCTATTAATCCGCGTTGTAAATAGATGCCGCTTTCCGGGTCGCGCTCTCCGCGAAGCCAGACGTAACCCATCAGGGCGTATACCACGCCAGACAGCCCACCAAACCATGGGCCGCTGAATTTATGCTGCACATAGCCGCTCAGCAGGGCGCTGATAATCGTGATAACAATCAGCTTGCCGCTGCCGAGCCGCTTCTCAACGATACCGCCGAGATACCACCACCACAGCAGGTTAAAGAGGATATGCATTACCGAGAAGTGCATCAGCGCGTGGGTGAAGTAGCGCCAGATGTCGAAATCCAGCGACGGATCGTAGGGCCACGCCAGCGCGATCATCACGCTCTGGTCGCCCACCACGTTCATAATAATGAAAACGATAATGCAGGCCGCCATCAGCAGCAGCGTAAACGGGCCCGCGCGCTCGCGAATGGTGGCAAGGAAAGGGAAACGGCTGTAATGCAATCCGCTGCCGGTCTGGCCGGACTGCCAGCTGGCCGCCAGATAGCGCGGGTCGCCGGGGTTCTCAAGGAAACGCGCCAGCTCCTCGTTTACCCGCCCTGCCTGGCTCTCGTCGGCCAGCCAGACGTCGGTCTGAGTATGTTGCTGGATGGTCAGAATAACGCCCTGCGTCGCCATATAGTCGACAAACGCCTGGGCGACGCGCGGGTTGGTAAAAGAGGTGATCATCAACATGGGCAGCGGTCGCTTATTTCCACACAAAAGGGGACAGTATAGCGGGATTAGCGCTCAAACGCGTATTCCACTTCTGCCGGGAAATGACGATGCCAGGCATCGAAGCCGCCGTCGACGCTGTATACCGCGTCGTAGCCTTGCTGGATCAGGTACTGCGCCGCGCCTTTGCTGCTGTTGCCGTGGTAGCACATGACCATGACGGGCGTTTCGAAGTCGTTATCGCGCATAAACGCGCCCAATGAGTCATTGGTGAGATGGAACGCGCCCGGCGTGTGGCCCATCGCAAAACTTTGCGGATCGCGGATGTCCACCAGCACCGCTTTTCCCTGGTGCATCTTCTGATGGGCTTCTTCTACGTTAATACATTCAAACTGATCCATGGTGTTCTCTTTACAGTGGTCAACGACACGATTTTACCCCGTAGTGTACGTCCTGGCGGCGGGTAAACGCCATTATGTTATCCATATCACTCTAAATTGTTTTTTTGATGTTACCAAAAGCGCGTTCCTTTGCTATTATGAGCGATATCGAACATTTTTGAGCTTTAACGAAAGTGCATGAGGGTGTTATGGAAACCAAAGATCTGATTGTGATAGGCGGTGGCATCAACGGTGCCGGTATTGCGGTTGATGCCGCAGGACGCGGTTTATCCGTGCTGATGCTGGAAGCTAACGATCTCGCCTGCGCGACGTCGTCCGCCAGCTCCAAGCTGATCCACGGTGGCCTGCGCTACCTGGAACACTACGAATTCCGCCTGGTCAGCGAAGCGCTGGCCGAACGTGAGGTGCTGCTGAAAATGGCTCCGCATCTGGCGATCCCGATGCGCTTCCGCCTGCCTCACCGCCCGCACCTGCGTCCGGCGTGGATGATCCGCATCGGTCTGTTTATGTACGATCACCTGGGCAAACGCACCAGCCTGCCGGGTTCGAACGGTTTGCGTTTTGGCTCAGAATCGGTCCTTAAGCCTGAAATCGTGCGCGGTTTCGAATATTCCGACTGCTGGGTGGACGATGCGCGCCTGGTTCTGGCGAATGCGCAGATGGTCGAGAAGAAAGGCGGCGAGGTGAAAACCCGCACCCGCGCGACCGCCGCCCGTCGTGAAAACGGCCTGTGGATTGTGGAAGCGGAAGACATCGATACCGGCGAGAAATTCAGCTGGAAAGCGCGCGGCCTGGTGAACGCCACCGGTCCGTGGGTGAAGCAGTTCTTCGACGACGGCATGCATCTGCCTTCTCCGTACGGCATCCGCCTGATTAAAGGCAGCCACATTGTGGTGCCGCGCGTGCATACCCAGAAGCAGGCTTACATTCTGCAGAACGAAGATAAACGCATCGTGTTTGTGATCCCGTGGATGGACGAGTTCTCCATCATCGGCACCACCGACGTGGAGTACAAAGGCGATCCGAAAAACGTCGAGATCGACGAGAGCGAAGTGAACTACCTGCTGAAAGTGTATAACGCGCACTTTAAGAAACAGCTGTCACGCGATGACGTGGTCTGGACCTACTCCGGCGTGCGTCCGTTGTGCGATGACGAGTCTGACTCACCGCAGGCCATCACCCGCGACTATACGCTCGATATCCACGACGTGGACGGTCAGGCGCCGCTGCTGTCGGTGTTTGGTGGCAAGCTGACCACCTACCGCAAGCTGGCCGAGCACGCGCTGGAAAAACTGGCGCCGTACTACAAAGGCATTGGCCCGGCGTGGACCAAAGAGGCTGTGCTGCCCGGCGGCGATATTGGCGGAAACCGCGACGATTACGCCGCGAAGCTGCGCCGTCGTTTCCCGTTCATTACCGAAGGGATGGCGCGCCACTACGCCCGCACCTACGGCAGCAATACCGAGCTGTTCCTCGGTAACGCGAAAGAGCTCGCCGATCTGGGTGAGCATTTCGGCCACGAACTGTACGAGGCCGAGCTGCGCTACCTGGTCGAGCACGAGTGGGTTCGCCGCCTTGAGGATGCCATCTGGCGTCGTACTAAAGAAGGGATGTGGCTCAACGCCGAGCAGCAGTCTCGCGTGGCGCAGTGGTTGCAGCAGCATGCGGGAAAGCGTGAATTGTCGTTGGCGTCTTAATACGATCGGTGCGGGCTGTGCCCCCTCACCCTAACCCTCTCCCCGAAGGGGAGAGGGGACTTTAACACCCTCTCCCCTTCGGGGAGAGGGCTGGGGTGAGGGGTTGTTTTTACAACCGCACCGGGTCAATATGCCAGATGTTCTCGGCATACTCTTTGATGGTCCTGTCAGACGAGAAATAGCCCATATTGGCGATATTATGCATCGCCGCGCTGGTCCACTTCTCCTGCTGACGGTACAGCTCGTCCACCTTATCCTGACAGTCTACGTAGCTGCGATAATCCGCCAGCACCTGGTAGTGGTCGCCAAAGTTAATCAGCGAATCCACCAGATCGCGATAGCGGCCCGGCTCGTCGGGGCTGAACACACCGGTCGCAATCTGCGTCAGGACCTGACGTAGCTCTTCATCCCCTTCGTAGAACTCACGCGGTGAGTAGCCTTTCCTGCGCAGCGCCTCCACTTCTTCCGTGGTATTGCCGAAGATAAAGATATTCTCTTCACCTACGTGCTCCAGCATCTCGACGTTCGCGCCGTCCAGCGTGCCGATGGTCAGCGCGCCATTGAGGGCAAACTTCATGTTACTGGTGCCGGACGCTTCCGTTCCTGCCGTGGAGATCTGTTCGGAGAGATCCGCCGCCGGGATGATCAGCTGCGCCAGGCTCACGCTGTAGTTCGGGATGAACACCACCTTCAGCTTGTCGCCAATATCCGGATCCTGGTTCACCACCTTCGCCACGTCGTTGATCAGGTGAATAATGTGTTTCGCCATGTAGTAGGCGGACGCGGCCTTACCGGCGAAGATCTTCACGCGCGGCACCCACTCGGCGGTCGGATCGGTCTTAATGCGGTTGTAGTGAGTAATCACATGCAGCACGTTCATCAGCTGACGCTTGTACTCGTGGATGCGCTTGATTTGCACATCAAACAGCGCTTTCGGGTTTGCCACCACGTTGAGGTGCATCGCCAGCCAGACCGCGAGACGTTTTTTGTTCAACAGCTTGGCTTCACGCACGGCCTTGTTCACCGTCGGGAAATCAATGTGCTGTTCAAGCTCGCTCAGCTGGCTTAAATCGGTGCGCCAGGTGCGACCGATATTCTCATCCAGTACGTCAGAGAGCGGCGGGTTGGCCAGCGCCAGCCAGCGGCGCGGCGTAACGCCGTTGGTCACGTTGCAGAAACGCGTCGGGAAGATCTTCGCGAAATCAGCGAACAGCGACTGCACCATCAGGTTCGAGTGCAGCTCGGACACCCCGTTGACCTTGTGGCTGATCACCACCGCCAGCCAGGCCATGCGCACGCGGCGACCGTTGGATTCATCAATGATCGACGCACGGCTCAGCAGGCCGGTATCGTTCGGGTACTGCTCCTGCAACGTTTTGAGGAAGTAGTCGTTGATCTCGAAGATAATCTGCAGGTGGCGCGGCAGAATTTTGCCCAGCATATCCACCGGCCAGGTCTCCAGCGCTTCGCTCATCAGGGTGTGGTTGGTGTAAGAGAACACCTGACACGTTACCTCAAACGCGTCGTCCCAGCTGAACTTATGCTCGTCAATCAGCAGACGCATCAGCTCAGGAATGGAGAGCACCGGATGGGTGTCGTTAAGGTGAATCGCCGTCTTCTCCGCCAGGTTGGCGTAGGTCTTATGCAGCTGATGGTGGCGGCTGAGGATGTCCTGAATCGTCGCGGAAACGAGGAAATACTCCTGGCGCAGGCGCAGCTCGCGGCCGGAGTAGGTTGAGTCATCCGGGTAGAGCACGCGGGAGACGTTTTCTGAGTGGTTTTTATCTTCCACCGCCGCAAAGTAGTCGCCCTGGTTAAATTTACCGAGGTTGATCTCGCTGCTCGCCTGGGCGTTCCACAGGCGCAGGGTGTTGGTCGCGTCGGTGTCGTAGCCGGGGATGATCTGGTCATAAGCCACGGCGAGGATCTCTTCGGTTTCCACCCAGCGGGACTTTTTCCCTTCCTGCTGAATGCGTCCGCCAAAGCGCACCTTGTAACGCGTGTTGTGGCGTTTGAACTCCCACGGGTTGCCGTATTCCAGCCAGTAGTCCGGGGACTCTTTCTGACGGCCATCGACGATGTTCTGCTTGAACATCCCGTAGTCGTAGCGAATACCGTAGCCGCGGCCCGGCAGCGCCAGCGTCGCCAGCGAGTCGAGGAAACAGGCGGCAAGGCGCCCCAGACCACCGTTACCGAGGCCCGGGTCATTCTCTTCGTCAATCAGCTCTTCTAAATCCAGTCCCATCTCTTCCAGCGCGGTTTTGACGTCGTCGTAGATACCCAGCGACAGCAGCGCGTTAGAGAGAGTGCGGCCAATCAAAAATTCCATCGACAGGTAGTAAACCTGCCGCGTCTCCTGCGAAAGCTGGGCGCGGTTAGAGCGCAGCCAGCGTTCGACCATACGGTCACGCACCGCAAACAGCGTGGCGTTCAGCCACTCGTGCTTGTTGGCAATGACCGGATCTTTCCCGATGGTGAACATCAGCTTGTAGGCGATGGAGTGCTTTAACGCCTCAACGCTGAGCGTGGGGGAAGAGTAGCTAAATGGAGCATTCATATCAGTAACTTCGCCTCGTTACATCAAGCGTTGATAAAGGTCGCGGTAGGACTGCGCCGCAACGTGCCAGCCAAAGTCCAGCGACATCGCCTGACGTTGCACATAACGCCACAGGGATGGACGGGACCACAAGACGAATGCACGCCGAATCGCCCGAAGCAGCGACCAGGCATTACTGTCTTCAAAGACAAACCCGCTGGCGATACCGTCCGCCAGGTTTTCCAGAGAGCTATCCGACACCGTATCCGCCAGCCCGCCCGTGCGGCGCACCAGCGGCAGGGTACCGTATTTCAGGCCGTAGAGCTGCGTCAGGCCGCAGGGCTCAAACCGGCTCGGCACCAGAATCACGTCCGCGCCGCCCATGATGCGGTGCGAGAACGCTTCGTGATAGCCAATCTGCACGCCCACCTGCCCCGGATGCTCCGCAGCAGCGGCGAGGAAACCTTCCTGCAGCACCGGATCGCCCGCGCCGAGCAGCGCCAGCTGGCCGCCCTGCTCAAGCAACCCCGGCAGCGCCTCAAGCACCAGATCCAGCCCCTTCTGGCTGGTCAGGCGGCTGACCACCGCAAACAGCGGCACCTTATCGTTGACCTTCAGCCCCATCGCAATTTGCAGCTGGCGTTTGTTTTCCGCTTTGTCTTCCACGGAGTCGCGGCCATAGCGCGCGGCCAACAGGAGATCGGTTTCCGGGCTCCAGATCTGCTCATCCACACCGTTCAGAATGCCCGACAGGCGGCCTTCACGGTGGCGCTGCTGTAACAACCCTTCCAGACCGTAGCCAAACTCCGGCTGGGTGATTTCACGCGCGTAGGTTGGGCTCACCGCCGTAATATGGTCGGCGTAGTACAGCCCGGCCTTCAGGAACGAAATTTGCCCGTTGAACTCCAGCCCGTGCATGTTAAAGAACGACCATGGCAGATCGATGTCATTCATATGATGGGCATAGTACATGCCCTGATACGCCAGGTTGTGTACGGTAAAAACAGATTTGGCAGGATGACCTTTCGCCGCCAGATAGGCAGGCGCCAGCCCGGCGTGCCAGTCGTGCGCGTGCACTACGTTCGGACGCCAGAACGGATCCAGCCCGACGGCCATCTCCGCCCCTACCCAGCCGAGCAGCGCAAAGCGCAGCACGTTGTCGGTGTAGGCGAACAGGTTCGTATCGTGATACGGGCTACCCGGTCGGTCATACAGGTGCGGCGCGTCGATCAGGTAAATTCCTACGCCGTTGTAATGCCCAAACAGCAGGGTGATGCGTCCGGCAAAGGTTTCACGGCGCGTCACGACCTTTGCATCGGGAATGCCGCGCCGGATATCCGGGAAGGCGGGCAGCAGGACGCGGGTATCGACTCCACCGGCGATTTGCGCCGCCGGTAATGCACCAAGAACATCCGCCAGGCCGCCCGTTTTTAACAACGGGAACATCTCAGAACATACGTGTAAAACCTGCATCATCGCTCCTGTTTGATCTGCAGCTTCCGCAACATTTCCCGTGTGACTAACACGATCCCCTCTTCAGAACGGTAGAAACGACGCGCGTCTTCTTCTGCGTTTTCCCCAATCACCATCCCTTCAGGAATGACGCAGGCACGGTCGATCACGCAGCGACGCAGACGACACGAACGCCCTACCCAGACATCCGGCAGCAGAACCGCCGAATCGATATTACAGAATGAGTTTATACGCACGCGCGGGAACAGCACGGACTGCACCACCACCGAACCGGAGATGATGCACCCGCCAGAGACCAGCGAGTTCAGGGTCATGCCGTGGCTGCCGGAGCGATCCTGGACGAACTTCGCCGGCGGCAGCGATTCCATATGCGTGCGAATCGGCCAGTTCTGGTCGTACATATCCAGCTCAGGCGTTACGGATGCCAGATCGAGGTTGGCTTTCCAGTACGCTTCCAGGGTTCCCACATCGCGCCAGTAAGGTTCTGCATTCGGGTCAGACTGCACGCAGGACAGCGGGAAGGGATGTGCATACGCCATGCCAGCTTTGGTAATTTTCGGGATGATGTCTTTACCGAAGTCGTGGCTGGAGTTTTCGTCTTTGTCGTCCTCTTCCAGCAGCTCATAAAGATAATCGGCATCAAAGACATAGATCCCCATGCTGGCGAGCGATTTGGTGTCGTCACCGGGCATGGTTGGCGGGTTCGCCGGTTTTTCGACAAAGTCGATAATCTTGTCGTCGCCATCGACATGCATCACGCCAAACGCGGTTGCTTCCGCAACGGGCACCGGCAGACACGCCACGGTGCAGCGCGCCCCTTTTTCAACGTGGTCGATCAGCATGTGGGAGTAATCTTGCTTGTAGATGTGGTCTCCGGCGAGGATGACGATGTATTCCGCGTTGTAACGGCGAATGATGTCGAGGTTCTGGGTCACCGCATCCGCCGTGCCGCGGTACCAGTTCTCCCCGTGAACGCGCTGCTGCGCCGGGAGCAGATCGACAAACTCGTTCATCTCTTCGCTGAAGAATGACCAGCCGCGCTGAATGTGCTGCACCAGCGTGTGCGACTGATACTGGGTAATGACGCCAATACGGCGAATGCCTGAGTTCAGGCAGTTGGAAAGTGCAAAATCGATAATACGGAACTTACCACCAAAGTGAACGGCCGGTTTGGCGCGCTTGATGGTCAAATCTTTCAGACGGGTACCACGCCCGCCCGCGAGTATCAGGGCAACTGTTTTTAATGGTAGCTGGCGCGCCAACATTAACGGATCGTTCTTCTCTAATCTAACCATGACTAACTCCTTTTTTATCATCTTTGGAATACGCACACTCCGTGCGCAGGCCCGTGCCAGACAGCCATAACAACCGGATTATCCGCTCCGGCAAAGGGAGGAATGGCTCGCCACTCCCCGTCAGGTAAAACAATCTCTGCGACGTCATCCGTCGCGTTCAGCGTCACCAGCCACGCATCCGAAAGCAGGATTTGCAGACAGGGTATGCCGTGTTGCCACTCTTGCGCGCTTAACGGTTGCGCGTCTTTATTCAGCCAGCGAACGTTGCCGTCGCCCTCTTCCCACCAGCGGTCGGCGGTGAGCGCGGGGATGCGCTGGCGAAGATGGATCAGCGCCGCGGTGAAATGGGTCAACCCGCTGTTCGCTTCTCCCCAGTCGAGCCAGGTCAGGGTGTTGTCCTGGCAATAGGCGTTGTTGTTGCCGTGCTGGCTGTGGCCGTGCTCATCGCCCGCCAGCAGCATCGGCGTACCCTGCGACAACAAAAGCGTCGTCAGCAGCGCATGAACGCTGGCGCGTCGCCGCTCGATCACATCCAGACTTCCGCCTAACCCTTCTATACCATGGTTAAAGCTATGGTTATTGTTAGTCCCATCGCGATTCTCTTCGCCGTTTGCCTCATTGTGTTTCTGATTGAAACAAACACAGTCGCGCAGCGTAAAACCGTCGTGCGCCGTCACCAGGTTAACGGTGGCCGACGGGCGTTTGCCGTCGCGCTTAAAGAGATCGCTTGAAGCGGCAAAGCGTCCGGCAAACTCCCCCAGCGACAGATCGCGCGTCAGCCAGAAGCAGCGGATAGCGTCGCGGTAGTGGTCGTTCCACTCGGCAAACAGCGGCGGGAAGTTCCCCACCTGATAACCGCCCTCGCCGATGTCCCATGGCTCCGCGATGAGCTTCACCCGGGAAAGCACAGGGCAGTTTTTGATTACCTCAAACAGCGGCGCCTGCTGGCTGAACGCCGGGGTACGCCCCATTACGGGCGCCAGATCGAAACGAAAACCGTCCACGTGGAACGTCTCAACCCAGTATTTCAGGCACTCATACGCGTAATGCGTGACCGCCGGATGACTGAGGTTGAGGGTGTTACCGCACCCGGTCCAGTTCTCGTAATCGCCATCGTCCCTGATCCAATAATAGCTACGGTTATCGATTCCGCGCTGTGAGAGCGTCGGGCCATCAAGATCGCTTTCCGCACTGTGGTTCAACACCACATCCAGAATGACCTCAATGCCCGCCGCGTGCAGCGCCTTCACCGCATCGCGAAACTCGTCCCGCGCTTTCTCCGGATGCACCGCATAACGCGGGTCGAGGGCGAACATCGCCAGCGGGTTGTAGCCCCAGTAGTTGCTTAACCCAAGACGCTGTAGACGCGGCTCGCTGGCGAAATGCGCCACGGGCAGCAACTCCAGCGCGGTGATGCCTAAATGCTTCAGGTACGCGACCATCGTCGGATGCCCAAGCGCTTTGTAGGTGCCACGCATCTCTTTAGGGATCGACGGGTGCAGATACGTCAGCCCTTTGACGTGCGCTTCATAGATGACGGTGTTGCCCCACGGCGTGCGCGGCGGGGCATCGCCTTCCCAGTCGTAGAGATCGTGCACCACCACGCTTTTGGGCGCGACGGGCGCGCTGTCGCGGTGGTCAGGTTCGCCGTAGCCAACGTGGAACAACGGGTCATCTTTAAACTCACCGTCCACGCGGTGCGCGCACGGGTCAATCAGCAGCTTCGCCGGGTTAAACCAGTGCCCCTGAGAGGGCTCCCAGGGGCCGTGTACGCGAAAACCGTAGTGCATCCCTGGCCGTCCTCCGGCCAGGTAACCATGCCAGGTATCCCCCGTGCGCGCCGGTAAATCGTAACGGTGCTCGTTACCTTCCCCGTCAAAGACACAGAGTTCCACCCGCTCCGCGTGAGCGGAAAAGAGCGTGAAGTTCACCCCCTTTCCGTCAAAGCGCGCCCCGAGCGGTTCGGGTTTACCTGCCGTGAGCTGCGTCATTCTCCCTCCCGCACCAGCCAGATTGTGCTCAGCGGCGGCAGAGTCAGGCTCAGGGAGTTCGGACGGCCGTGGCTTTCAATGGCATCGCTCTGCACCAGCCCGCCGTTACCGGCGTTGCTGCCGTGGTAGTGCATGGAATCGGTATTGAGAATTTCGCGCCATTTGCCCGGCTGGTTAATGCCGAAGCGGTAGTGTTCGCGCGGCACCGGCGTGAAGTTGCTGGCGACGATGATCTCGTTACCCGCCTTGTCGCGGCGCACAAAGACAAACACCGAGCGCTCGTGGTCGTCCACCACCAGCCACTCAAAGCCGTATGGATCGAAGTCCAGCTCGTGCAGCGCTTTATGGTGGCGATAGGTCAGGTTCAGGTCGCGGACCAGACGCTGTACGCCATGGTGCCAGTTGTCCGCACCTTCCAGCAGATGCCAGTCAAGGCTGGTATCGTGGTTCCATTCGCGCCCCTGGGCAAATTCGTTACCCATAAACAGCAGCTTTTTGCCCGGGAAGGCGAACATCCAGCCGTAGTAGGCGCGCAGGTTGGCAAACTTCTGCCACGCGTCCCCCGGCATGCGGTCGAGAATGGATTTTTTGCCGTGCACCACTTCATCGTGCGACAGCGGCAGCATGAAGTTTTCGGTGTAGTTGTAGAGCAGCCCGAAGGTGAGCTTATCGTGGTGATACTGACGATAAACCGGGTCGAGCTTCATGTAGTCGAGCGTGTCGTGCATCCAGCCGAGGTTCCACTTGTACCAGAAGCCCAGGCCGCCCATTGACGGTGGACGGGAAACGCCCGGGAAGTCGGTGGACTCTTCCGCCATGGTCACGGCGCCTTCCACCTGCTCGCCGATAATGCGGTTGGTGTTGCGCAGAAACTCAATCGCTTCGAGGTTTTCACGCCCGCCATACTCGTTCGGGATCCACTCCCCCTCTTTTCGGCTGTAGTCGCGGTAAATCATCGACGCCACCGCATCGACGCGCAGGGCATCAATGCCAAAACGCTCGATCCAGTACAGCGCGTTCCCGACCAGGTAGTTCGACACCTCACGGCGACCGTAATTGTAAATCAGCGTGTTCCAGTCCTGGTGATAGCCTTCGCGCGGGTCGCTGTGCTCGTACAGCTTCGTGCCGTCGAACTCTGCCAGCGCAAAATCATCCGACGGGAAATGGCCCGGCACCCAGTCGAGGATCACATTCAGCCCGGCGGCGTGCGCGGCATCGATGAAATAGCGGAAGTCATCGCGGGTGCCGAAGCGACGCGTGGGCGCATACAGCCCGGTAGGCTGATAGCCCCAGCTGCCGTCGAACGGGTGTTCGTTGATCGGCAGCAGCTCCAGATGGGTAAAGCCCATCCATTTGGCGTACGGCACCAGCTGGTCCGCCAGCTCGCGATAGCTCAGCCAGAAGTTGTTATCGGTGTGACGACGCCACGAGCCGAGATGCACCTCATAAACGGAGATTGGCGCATCGAAGCGGTTGGCCTGCTTACGCTCTTCCGTCTGGACAACCTTTTCCGGCAGCCCGCAAATCAGCGAGGCGGTATTCGGGCGCAGTTCGGCCTCAAAAGCGTACGGGTCAGATTTAATACGCAGCTTGCCGTTGGCATCGATCATCTCGAATTTGTAAAGCTGACCGTTGTGCGCACCGGGGATAAACAGTTCCCAGATGCCGGTTTCCCGGCGCAGGCGCATGGGGTGACGACGACCGTCCCAGTAGTTGAACTGCCCGACGACGGAGACGCGCTGGGCGTTTGGCGCCCATACGGCAAAACGCGTGCCGGTGATACCGTCCATGGTATCCGCATGGGCACCCAGCGTTTCGTAAGGGCGTAAATGGGTCCCTTCGGACAGCAGCCAGGCGTCCATCTCTTTTAAGAGCGGGCCAAAGCTATAGGGATCGTCAATCAGGTTTTGCTGGCCGTGCCAGATGACGGCGAGCTGGTAACGAAAGGGGTTTTTACGGCGGGGCATAACGCCCGAGAAGAAGCCACGCGAGTCGAGGCATTCCAGATTACCCACCTTGCGGCCGGTTTTGGGTTCGATAACCCAGACTTCTGTTGCATCCGGTAACAGCGCCCGGACTTCAAGCCCGGCGTCAGTACGGTGCATCCCTAGCACAGAAAAGGGGTCGGCAAAATGACCCGCAATAAGCGCATTAATCACGTCTCTCGAAATACGATCGGACATGGTATTCATCCTGTTTTTTTATGTCGCCCTTTTTACGCGCTCCGGGACGACTTTTAATGTGACCTAAACGGTGCAGCTCATCCTCTCTGCTCCGTCCTACCCTCAGGTGAGAAATAAATCTTCCTTAAAGCATAGCCAACGACGTGGTTCCTCCCGATAAAAAATAAGACATCTGCGTTTTACTCCATGTAGTACGCACAAAAAGGGGGGCGAAAATCACCCCCCGTGTTTAACAAATTATTACGCCAGCTGGCGCAGCATGCGGCGCAGCGGCTCTGCGGCACCCCACAGCAGCTGGTCGCCGACGGTGAACGCGGAGAGATACTCCGGCCCCATGTTCAGCTTGCGCAGGCGGCCAACCGGAGTGGTCAGCGTGCCGGTCACGGCTGCCGGGGTCAGTTCACGCATGGTGATATCGCGATCGTTTGGCACCACTTTCGCCCACGGGTTGTGTGCAGCCAGCAGCTCTTCCACGGTCGGAATAGACACATCTTTTTTCAGTTTAAGGGTGAAGGCCTGGCTGTGGCAGCGCAGCGCGCCGATACGTACGCACAGACCGTCAACCGGAATGGTGTTCGCGGTGCCGAGGATTTTATTGGTCTCCGCCTGGCCCTTCCACTCTTCGCGGGTCTGGCCGTTATCCAGCTGTTTGTCGATCCACGGAATCAGACCACCGGCCAGCGGTACGCCAAAGTTATCCACCGGCAGCTCGCCGCTACGGGTGAGCTGAGTGACTTTACGCTCGATGTCGAGGATCGCGGACGCCGGGTTTGCCAGCTCGGTCGCGACGCTTTGGTGCAGCTGGCCCATCTGGGTCAGCAGCTCGCGCATATGACGCGCACCGCCGCCGGAGGCCGCCTGGTAGGTCGCCACGGAGACCCACTCCACCAGATCCTCCGCGAACAGGCCGCCGAGGGACATCAGCATCAGGCTGACGGTGCAGTTACCGCCGACGAAGGTTTTTACGCCGTTGTTCAGGCCGTCGGTGATAACGCCCTGGTTAACCGGGTCGAGAATAATGATCGCATCGTCTTTCATGCGCAGTGAAGACGCCGCGTCAATCCAGTAGCCCTGCCAGCCGCTTTCACGCAGCTTCGGATAGATTTCGTTGGTATAATCGCCGCCCTGGCAGGTCACAATAATATCGAGTGCCTTCAGCGCTTCCAGATCGTAAGCATCCTGCAACGTGCCTGTGGTACCACCAAAGGACGGTGCAGCCTGGCCGAGCTGGGAAGTAGAGAAGAAGACCGGGCGGATGGCGTCAAAATCGCGCTCTTCAACCATGCGTTGCATGAGTACAGAGCCGACCATACCGCGCCAGCCGATAAAACCAACGTTTTTCATAGCATTTTTTCCTGCAAGGGGTGTGTGCTGATTGTGCAAGCCAGTATCGAACTGGGATATGCTTCACATTACAAAATGCTGCCAAAGTCGCAAGCGAAATTAATCGATGATTGCCCGGCTATCAGAAAAAGTGCTAATCATCGGAATAACACTACTAAGTATCAGGGATAATTTAAAGATGAGTGAAATCATTTCCGCCGCGGTTTTATTGATCCTGATTATGGATCCCCTCGGAAATCTGCCGATCTTCATGTCGGTGCTGAAGCACACCGAGCCGAAGCGTCGCCGGGCGATCATGATCCGCGAGTTGCTCATCGCCCTGCTGGTGATGTTTATTTTCCTGTTCGCGGGTGAAAAAATCCTCGCCTTCCTGAATCTGCGCGCTGAAACGGTTTCTATTTCCGGCGGGATTATTCTGTTCCTGATTGCCATAAAAATGATTTTCCCGAGCGCCGAAGGCAGTAGCAGCGGCCTGCCTGCGGGTGAAGAGCCGTTTATCGTGCCGCTGGCGATTCCCCTCGTCGCCGGGCCAACCATTCTGGCCACGCTGATGCTGCTGTCGCATCAGTATCCGAACCAGATGAGCCATCTGGTGATTGCCCTGCTGATTGCCTGGGGCGGGACGTTTATCATCCTGCTACAGTCGTCCCTGTTCCTGCGCCTGCTGGGCGAGAAAGGCGTGAACGCACTGGAGCGCCTGATGGGGCTGATTCTGGTGATGATGGCAACGCAGATGTTCCTGGACGGGATCAGGGCGTGGATGAAAGGCTAGGTAAACGCAAAACGGCAATCAAAGATTGCCGTTTTTAGTGTTTGCTCCCTCTCCCCGTGGGAGAGGGTCGGGGTGAGGGCATCAGGCCGCAGAGGACGTATTTTTGCCGGGTGGCGGCTTTGCCTTACCCGGCCTACAAAACTTAACCCTTACGAATCAAATACCGATACGGCAGCGCCTCGGTCTGCTGCGCCACCAGCTCATGCTCCATAAAGGTACAAAATCCGGGAATATCGCGGGTGGTGGCCGGATCGTCGGCAATAATCAGCAGCGTTTCACCGGTCTGCATGTTACGCACGGTTTTACGTACCATCATTACCGGCTCCGGGCAGCGAAGGCCCTGGGCATCAAGGGTGTGGTCTGGGCTGGAAAACAGGTCGGTCATGGTCTTCTCGGTCTGGTAAAAACGGCTGTAGTTTACGCCCCGCAGCGGTCAATGCAAACCAGGTTAACGATTGCGCAAAAACTAACCATTGCAATGTCCAGCCAAAGCAGTATCATGCTGCGGTTTTTATTGGGTTCCCTCACCCCAACGTATAAAAAGGTCACAATATGACGCAGTTTTCTGAATCACAGCGCGTAAAAGCGTTGTTCTGGCTTTCGCTTTTCCATTTGCTGGTGATCACCTCCAGCAACTATCTGGTGCAGCTCCCTATCTCCATTTTTGGTTTTCATACCACCTGGGGCGCATTCAGTTTTCCGTTTATTTTCCTCGCCACCGATCTGACCGTGCGTATCTTTGGCGCCCCGCTGGCGCGTCGCATTATTTTCGCAGTGATGCTCCCGGCGCTGTTCATCTCGTACGTGATCTCCTCCCTGTTTTACATGGGAAGCTGGCAGGGCTTTGAGGCGCTGACCCACTTCAACCTGTTTGTCGCCCGTATCGCCGCAGCCAGCTTTATGGCCTACGCGCTGGGGCAGATCCTCGATGTGCACGTGTTTAACCGCCTGCGCCAGAATCACCGCTGGTGGATGGCGCCGACCGCGTCCACGCTGTTCGGCAACGTGAGCGATACGCTGGCCTTCTTCTTCATCGCCTTCTGGCGCAGCCCGGATGCCTTCATGGCCGAACACTGGATGGAGATCGCGCTGGTGGACTACTGCTTCAAGGTGCTTATCAGCATTGTTTTCTTCCTGCCGATGTACGGCGTGCTGCTGAATATGCTGCTGAAAAGGCTGGCAGATAAATCTGAAATCACGGCATTGCAGGCTGGTTAAGGGTTCGCTTTATCAGTTGTGATAAGATGGGTGAATGAGCCGCTATGGCCGTTTATCGAAAGGAAGAAGTCAATGCGCAATCTGGTTAAATATGTCGGGATTGGCCTGCTGGTTGTGGGTCTTGCAGCCTGTGATAACAGCGACACGAAAACGCCTGCTCAGGGCGCATCCGCAGAGAGCAACGCGACCGGTCAGCCGGTGAATCTGATGGATGGCAAACTCAGTTTCTCTCTGCCAGCCGATATGACTGACCAGAGCGGCAAGCTGGGCACCCAGGCGAATAACATGCACGTTTATTCCGACGCAACCGGCCAGAAAGCGGTCATTGTGATTGTGGGCGACGACACCAGCGAAGACCTGGCCGTCCTGTCCAAACGTCTGGAAGATCAGCAGCGCGGCCGCGATCCGCAGCTGCAGGTGGTGACGAATAAATCCATCGAGCTGAAAGGCCATAAGCTGCAACAGCTGGACAGCATCATCTCCGCAAAAGGCCAGACCGCTTACTCTTCTGTAGTGCTGGGCAAGGTGGATAACAAACTGCTGACCCTGCAGATCACCCTGCCAGCGGAAGACCAGCAGAAAGCGCAGACTGCTGCGGAAAACATCATTAACACCATCGTGATCGAGTAATCCTTCACGACGATGACGTGGCCGCCGGTGCCTGCACCGGAGGCCATTTTTTTAGCCGCCACGTCAGCAGCAGGGCAATTATCACCAGACCCGCCGCGGCAAGATAGATCACCGGTACCCCTGCCCAGGCCATCACCAGCCCCGCCAGCGGCCCGGTAATGCCTAAAGACATATCCATAAATACCGTGTAGGTCGCCAGCGCCGCCCCCTGATTTTGCTGCGGCACGGCTTTAACCGCCACCACGCCCAGCGCCGGGAAGACCAGTGAAAACCCTGCCCCCGCGAGGAATACGCCAATTTTCGCCATCCAGGGCACCATCGCGATGCCGGTCAACAGCAGCCCGACAATCTCTATCGCAAAGCAGATCATTGCCACGTTCAGCCCGCCGAGACGGTTGATGCCGTTCGGGAAAAGCAGGCGCGCGCCCACAAACGCTCCGCTAAAGAGGGTCAACGCAAAGGCTGCGCCGTCCCAGCCTTTGGCGTCATAGAACAGGGTAATGAAGGTCGCTATCACCCCGAAGCCGGTGGTCGCCAGGGCCAGCGCCATGCCGTACGGCCAGACGCGCCCCAGCACGGCCCGAAACGGCAGCGGTTTGCCCTTGCTGGCTTTGACTTTCGGTCGCGGCAGCGCAAACAGAATCGCCGCAAGCGCGACCACCATAATAGTGATGGCCAGGCCATACAGTCCGCCAAACGCATAGCAGGCCACGCCGAGTGGTGCGCCGAGCGCCATCGCCCCGTAGGTGACGATCCCGTTCCACGAGATCACCCGACCAATGTGTGGCGCACCAACAACCCCCACGCCCCACAGCGTCGAGCCGGTTCCTGCCAGGCTTTGCCCAATGCCGAGAATGACGCGGCCCAGGCAAAGCAGCGCCAGGCTGACCAGCGGCCAGTGGCTGGTAGCGGCAGCCAGCAGGTAGCTCAGACCACTGAGGAAACAGCCGCACAATCCCACTACCACGATGCTTTTGGGACCGAACAGGTCGGCATAGCGCCCGGCGTGCGGGCGGCTAAGGAGCGTGGCGAAATACTGCAGGCTGATGACCAGCCCCGCCCAGAACGCGCTAAACCCCATCACGTCATGGACGTAGCCCGGCAGAACCGCCAGCGGCAGGCCGATCGTTAAATAGCTGGCAAAGTTGAAGATAACAACGGAAACAATGCGCAGATTGAGGCGCAATCCACTCAGCGCCGGTTCGGCGGCAGGCTCGGGCATCGGGTTCTACCTGAATTTTTGCAACAGTGTTTCACTATTACCACGACGCAATAAGAAAATCAGCCCCGACTTTCAGATTATCGGTGCCAGACGAAGCGGCCCCCAGGCACTACACTTATCGGGTCATCTTATTAAGGAACGCGCATGTTAGCTCCCCAGCCCGATAAAGCAGGACTCCATATCTTATTAAAACTCGCCTGTCTGGTAGTTATCCTTGCGGGTATCCACGCTGCCGCTGACATCATCGTCCAGCTTCTGCTGGCGCTCTTTTTTGCCATTGTCCTCAATCCGCTGGTGACCTGGTTTTTACGTCGCGGGGTGAGCCGCCCGGTGGCCATCACTATCGTGGTGATTGTGATGCTGATTGGCCTGACGGCGCTCTTCGGCGTACTGGCGGCATCGCTGAGCGAATTCTCCACCATGTTGCCGCAGTACAATAAAGAGCTGACGCGTAAGATCGTCGCGCTGCAGGAGATGATGCCCTTTCTTAACCTGCATATCTCCCCCGAGCGGATGCTGCGCAGGATGGATTCCGAGAAGGTCATGACATACGCGACCACGCTGATGACCGGTCTTTCCGGCGCGATGGCCAGCATACTGCTGCTGGTCATGACGGTGGTGTTTATGCTGTTCGAAGTCCGCCACGTCCCCTATAAGCTGCGCTTTGCGCTGAACAATCCACAAATTCACATTGCCGGTTTACACCGGGCACTGAAGGGCGTCTCCAAATATCTGGCGCTGAAAACGCTGCTCAGCGTATGGACCGGGATTATTGTCTGGCTGGGGCTGATGCTGATGGACGTCCAGTTCGCGCTGATGTGGGGCGTACTGGCGTTTCTGCTGAACTACGTGCCGAATATTGGCGCGGTGCTTTCCGCCGTGCCGCCGATGATTCAGGCGTTTCTGTTTAACGGTTTCTACGAATGTATGCTGGTCGGCGCGCTGTTCCTCGTCGTGCATATGGTGCTGGGTAATATTCTTGAACCGCGCATGATGGGACACCGGCTCGGCATGTCGACGCTGGTGGTGTTTTTATCCTTACTGATTTGGGGATGGCTGCTGGGCCCGGTCGGCATGCTGCTGTCGGTCCCGCTGACCAGCGTATGTAAAATCTGGATGGAAACCACCAAAGGGGGCAGCAAGCTGGCGATCCTGCTTGGGCCGGGGCGGCCAAAAAGCCGGTTGCCGGGATAGCAAACCTACCAGTATCGGTAGGTTTAAAGCGTCAATAATACGCCGTAC
This sequence comes from Enterobacter sp. UPMP701, assembly GCF_053709515.1. NCBI lineage: Bacteria > Pseudomonadati > Pseudomonadota > Gammaproteobacteria > Enterobacterales > Enterobacteriaceae > Enterobacter > Enterobacter sp. UPMP701. Next base: position 116,202 of record NZ_JBSKJN010000010.1, read on the forward strand.
ATTACCGCGATTATCACCCATCGCGGTATTTTTATTTGCGTTAAGGTATATTAATTCTGCTTTTATTTGTTCCGCACGTATTTCTACGAAACGCAATGACTGCTCTAACGCAAATTAAAAAAAAACCGAAATGCGCTATTTTTCCGTGATATTATATCCCGCCTTCGCGTCAACGTAATGCAAACATTAATATTGATTAAAAATACACCCAGCGCAAACAACGAACTGGATGCATATTATTTGTAAAAACCACTAACTTTAATTGTTATTATTGATATGGAGTTGTTGATGAAAAAGATCGTTAAATGGTGTGCAGCAGCAGTATTCGTTGGCGCACTGGCAGGCTGTGCACGTACCGCCCCAATCGCTCAGGTTCACTCCACCGTCAGTGCAGGTCATACTGCCGATCAGGTGAAAACGGCGATTTTGAAAGCTGGCCAGAAGCGTGACTGGATCATGACGGAAGCGGGTCCGGGCGTTATTAAGGGGCGTTTGCAGGCACGCGATCACTCCGTCCAGGTGCGTATTCCGTACTCAGCAACAAGCTATTCAATTAATTACGAAAGCAGCCTGAACCTGAAAGCGGCAGACGGTAAAATTCACAAAAATTATAACCGCTGGGTGAATAACCTCGACCACGATATTCAGCTGAACCTCTCTGCGGGCGCCGCGCTGTAATATTTTTCTAAAGTCGGGCCAGACAGGGCCCGATAACCTCTATTTCTTGCCCTGAAAGGTTACGCAACAATGTACGAAAAGGACACGCTCAGCGCACTGGATGCCATTACCGAAGCGCAACGCATCGCTTTTGCTCCGATGTTATTTCAGACCGCGCTTTGTCTGCGTAACTCAGGCGTTCTCGCCTGGCTCGATAAACAGGGTAAAGCGGGTGCCAGTCTTGAAGAAATAACCGAAAACAGCACGCTCGGCAACTATGGCGTCAGCGTATTGCTGGATATGGGATTAAGCGGTCGAATCGTTACCCAACAGAATGGACGTTATTTTCTGGCGAAAGTGGGCCATTTTTTACTGCACGACGAAATGACCCGCGTAAATATGGATTTCACTCAGGACGTTTGTTATCAGGGATTATTTCACCTGGCGGATGCCCTGCAGGAAGAAAAGCCGGCCGGATTAGCGGTGTTTGGCAACTGGCCAACCATCTACCCGGCATTATCCCAATTACCGGCTCCGGCGAAAGAGAGCTGGTTCGCCTTCGATCACTACTATTCTGACGCCGCGTTTGACGCTGCGTTGCCATATATATTCGCAAGCTCGCCGACAAAATTGTACGATGTAGGCGGAAATACGGGTAAATGGGCGTTACGCTGCTGCCGCTATGACGACAACGTTGCCGTGACGATCCTCGACCTGCCTCAGCAGGTAGCGCTGGCGCAGGAAAACATCGCAAAAGCAGGTTTTTCTCATCGTATTGGATTCCATGCTGTCGATATGCTTAGCCCTGCGACATTGCCGGGTGATGCCGACGTCTGGTGGATGAGCCAGTTCCTGGACTGTTTCTCTCCGGATCAGATTGTCGCGATGCTGACGCGCGTCGCAGAGGCCATGAAGCCTGGCGCACGGCTGTGCATTATGGAGCTTTTCTGGGATGCCCAGAAGTTTGAAGCGGCCTCTTTCAGCCTGAATGCCACCTCGCTCTACTTCACCTGTATGGCGAATGGTAATAGCCGGTTTTACAGCGTAGAGAAGTTTTATCACTACCTGGAGAGGGCGGGTTTCAGCGTAGAACAGCGGCTGGATAACCTTGGGGTAGGTCATACCCTGTTGATTTGCAACAAACGTGAACAATAGAGCAGCTTAGCTGCCCGGGTGGCTCAGCCTGCCCTTTGAATACGGTTTTTCCGCGGACGCGCGTAGATGAAATTTTCACTGAACATTATTGACTGGCAGGCAAGAGCGCCAGGACTAAGCGATGCCGCAGAGTGGCAGGCGTGGTCACGCCTGCAGGCGACGATAGACCCATCAGCGCCGCTACCACGGCTGACCGCATTACCGATGATGACCGCGCGTCGCCTCAATTCAGGCAGTAAGCTGGCGGTGGATATTGGTCTTGCCATGCTGCAAAGCCACGCCATTGACGCCGTCGTCTATTCCAGCCGCCACGGCGAGCTGGAGCGCAACTACCGTATTCTGCATGCGCTGGCGACCGGGCAGTCCGTTTCGCCTACCGACTTCGCCATGTCCGTGCACAATTCCGCGGTGGGCAATCTCACGATTACCGCTCGCCAGCCTGTTGTCTCGTCATCCATTTCTGCCGGGCTGGACACCTTCCAGCAGGCCTTATGTGAAGTACTGAGCCTGCTGCATGCGGGCTATTCCCGCGTCTTGCTGGTGGACTTTGACGGCGCGCTGCCGGAATTTTACCACCCGGCATTACCGCCGCAGATGCCCACCTGGCCGTACGCGCTGGCGCTGGTGATTGAAGCTGGCAGCGATTTGCAGTGCGAAACCCGCAGCGACAGCACGGGTGAAGAACCTGCCCTGCCGCAAAGCCTGATGTTCCTGCAACGCTATCTTAGCGAGGAACATCAGTTTGTAGTGCCGGGCGAACGTTTGCTGTGGCAATGGACGCGCGAATGAACCGCCTGGCCGCCCGTATCAACTGGCTATGGCGTCTGGCGATGACCGGCTTCTGCTTCGCGCTGTTTGGCACAGGCGGGCTGCTGCTGTCGCTGGTCTGGTTCAACCTGCTGCTGATTGCCCAGCGCGATCGCGCCAAACGCCGTCGTCTGGCACGCCGCAGCATTGCGGCCAGCTTCCGCTTCTTCTTAACCGTTGCCCGCGGCACCGGGGTGCTGGACTATCGCATCCACAATCTTGACGCGCTGCGCGGCGATCGGGGCTGTCTCGTGGTGGCTAACCACCCGACGTTAATTGACTACGTGATTCTGGCGTCGGTGATGCCAGAAACCGACTGTCTGGTGAAAAGCGCCCTGCTGCGCAATCCTTTCGTCAGCGGCGTTATCCGCGCGGCAGACTATCTGATTAACAGCGAAGCCGGGCCCCTGCTCGCCGCCAGCCAGCAGCGTCTGTCTCAGGGCGACACGCTGTTAATCTTCCCGGAAGGGACGCGGACCCGCCCAGGCGAGGCGATGTCCCTCCAGCGCGGCGCGGCAAATATCGCCGTGCGCTGCCACAGCGATCTGCGGATCGTACTCATCCACTGCAGCGAGCACCTGCTGGATAAAAAAAGCCACTGGTATGATGTACCACGCGCAAAACCCGTCTTCACCGTGGATGTCCGCGATCGCGTGAACATCGACGAATTTTACGATGCAAGGCAACAAGAACCGGCACTGGCGGCAAGGCAGTTAAACCGGCACCTGCAGCATCGATTAACATCAGGCCTTCAATCTTTGTCAGGAATTAATGATGCAAGCGCTTTATCTTGAAATTAAGAATCTCATTATCACCACGCTGAATCTGGACGAGCTTACCGCAGAGGATATTGATACCGATGCCGCGCTGTTTGGCGATGGGCTGGGTCTCGACTCTATCGACGCGCTGGAACTGGGTCTGGCGGTGAAAAACCAGTATGGCGTGGTGCTTTCTGCCGAAAGCGAAGAGATGCGCCAGCACTTCTTTTCCGTCGCCACCCTGGCGTCCTTTATCCATGCCCAACGCGCCTGAGGTGTGAACGATGACTAACCAGGAAAACATTTATCAGGAAGTCTGCGGCCTTCTGACCAAACTCTTTGAAATCGACCCGCAGGACATTACGCCCGAAGCCCGTCTTTACGAAGACCTGGAGCTGGACAGCATTGACGCGGTGGACATGATTGTTCACCTGCAGAAGAAGACCGGTAAGAAAATCAAGCCGGAAACCTTCAAATCGGTTCGTACCGTTCAGGATGTGGTAGACGCCGTCGAACAGCTTCTGCGCGAAGAGTAAGACCTCGTGCGTGGTGGACGGACATTCCCGCTCATCCCACTGCTGACGGGGTTGATGCTGCTGGCGTGGCCCTTCCTCATTGGATTTGGGCTGACGCATAACAGCCTGCCGTGGCTGCTGCCCGTGATGGCGCTGCTGTTGCTGCTGCGGCTGCGTCAGGCGCAGCGGAACACCGGCCCGATGCGGTATGTGGTGCAGTGCGTGGCGCTGGCGGGCATTGCGCTCTGCGCGGCAAGCTACCTGCTGAAAACCCACCAGTGGCTGCTGTTCTACCCTGTGGTCGTTAATCTTGTGATGCTGGCCGTGTTCGGCGGTTCGCTGTGGACAGCGATGCCGCTGGTTGAACGCCTGGCGCGCCTGCGTGAGCCGAATTTGCCCCCGGAGGGCGTGCGCTATACCCGCAGGGTGACCCTCGTCTGGTGCGGCTTTTTCATCGGCAACGGGGCGATGGCGCTGTTTACCGTCCTGCACGGCGACATGCATCTGTGGACGCTGTGGAACGGTATGGTGGCTTACATCCTGATGGGGACGCTGATGGCGACAGAGTGGCTGGTGCGCCAGCGGGTGATAAAAAAAGAGATGCACAATGAATAACCCCCTTCCGCTGGGCCAGTGGTTAAACGCGCCGCGCCCTGACGACACGCCCGTTGCCTGGCTTGACGACCGTACCTGGACGCTGGGCCAGCTGCGCCACGATGTGACCTTACTGGTCGACACCCTGCGTCAGCAGGAGGGCGAGCGCTGGGCGCTGTGCTTTGAAAACAGCTACCTGTTTATTGTTGCGCTGCTGGCCTCGCTGCATGCCGGTAAAACCCCGGTTATTCCCGGCCATAGCCGCGTTTCGCTGCTTGAAGAGCAGCAATCGCTGTTTAGCGGCGTCCTGAGCGATCGCACTCTCGATATCCATGGGAAGCTGATGGTGGTGCCCTCCCGCCACCAGACGATCGGCCACTGGGAGCCCCTGCCCGAGATTGACGAAAACCGCTTCGTAGAGCTGTTCACCTCCGGCTCTACGGGGACGCCGCGCCGGGTGATTAAACACATCGTCAGTCTGGATCGCGAAGCCCGCCTGCTGGCTGACCGTTTCGGCGAGCGTCTGGCTGGCTGTAGCGTTGTGGCCTCCGTCGTCCCGCAACATCTCTATGGCCTCACCTTCCGCATCGTCTTGCCGATGGCGATGGGCCTGCCGCTGCATGCCGCGATGCTCTACTACGCAGAGCAGCTGGCCGCCCTTCCTCATGACAGGCATTACCTGTTCATCAGCAGCCCGGCGTTCCTGAAGCGCCTCGATACCGAGCTGGCCGCGCCGCCCGTCAGGATGCTGATTTCAGCAGGCGGAATGCTGCCCTGGTGTGACGTCTCCACCACCGCAGGCTGGCTTAACATCTGGCCGGACGAAATTTATGGCAGCACCGAAACCGGGATCCTCGCCTGGCGACATCGCCTGGAAGATAACCTGCCGTGGCTGCCCTTCCCCGGCGTCAAATTCCATCAGGAAGATGAAGCCTGTCGCGTCACGTCGCCGCTGATCCATGAGGCTGAAGGCCTCCAGCTGGACGATATCCTGCACTTCGACAGCGAGGGGCTGTTCAGCATCGCCGGGCGTCGCGGGCGGGTGGTCAAAATTGAAGAAAAGCGCATCTCGCTTAATGAGATCGAGCGTCGCCTGCTGGAGCTCGACGGCGTTTGCGAAGCGGCTGCACTCCCGGTTACGCGCGGAGGCCGCCAGGGGATTGGCGCACTGCTGGTTCTGGACGAAGCGGTTCGTCAGCGCGGGTATATGCAGGATAAAAAAGCGCAGGAGTTCGCCTGGCGTCGCGCCCTGCTGCCGTGGCTTGAGCCGGTCGCCGTTCCGCGCTACTGGCGCATTGTCGATGAAATGCCGGTAAACAGTATGAACAAGCGTGTCTATGCGCAGTTAGAGGAGTTATTTCATGAAAATTCATGAAATTGAGCGCCATCAGGCACAGCCGGAGAAGCTGGAGATCGTGTTGCATCTCGACGCCTCTCTGTTCTGGTTTCAGGGCCATTTTGCCATACAACCGCTGCTGCCCGGCGTTGCGCAGCTTGACTGGGTGATGCACTACGCCACGACGTTACTGGCACCGGGCTATCGCTTTCACAGCATTCAAAACGTGAAGTTCCAGGCCCCACTGCTGCCGGAAGCCACGGTGACGCTGGTGCTTGAGTGGCATGCCGAACGCAAAATGCTGACCTTCAGCTACCTGCGTCATGACGGGGCTGAACGCCATACCGCCAGCAGCGGGAAAATTCGTCTATGTCAGTAACCTTCCGTCCCTGCGTGCTGATCCCGTGCTACAACCACGGCGCCATGATTGCCAGCGTGCTGTCGCGTCTCGCACCGTTCGGCCTGCCGTGCCTGGTGGTGGACGACGGCAGCGAAGCGATCACCCGTCTGGAGCTTGAGCGCCTCGCAGCGGAGCAGCCGCAGATGACGCTGGTCCGTCTGGCGCAAAACGCCGGGAAAGGTGCCGCAGTCATCAGGGGGCTGGAGGAGTGCGCGCGTGCGGGCTATACCCACGCCGTGCAGGTGGACGCGGACGGCCAGCACGCCATCGAAGACATCCCCAAACTGCTGGCGCTGGCGGAGCGCCACCCGGACGCGCTGATTTCCGGCCAGCCCATTTACGATGACTCCATTCCACGCTCGCGGCTCTACGGGCGCTGGGTCACCCACGTCTGGGTGTGGATTGAGACCTTATCCCTGCAGCTTAAAGACAGCATGTGTGGCTTTCGGGTCTACCCGGTCTCGCCCACGCTGCGGCTCGCTGCGCGTGAAACGCTCGGTAAACGGATGGACTTTGACACCGAAGTGATGGTCCGTCTTTACTGGCAGGGCAACACCAGCGTCTTTCTGCCCACCCGCGTCACCTATCCGCAGGACGGGTTGTCCCACTTCGACGCGTTAAAAGATAACGTGCGGATCTCCCTGATGCATACCCGCCTGTTCTTCGGCATGCTGCCCCGCATTCCCGGCCTGCTCTTTCGTCGACGCCGCCAGCACTGGGCGCAGCAGGACGAGGTTAAAGGCCTCTGGGGCATGCGGCTGATGCTGCGCGTCTGGCAGCTGCTGGGGCGGCGGGCGTTTACCGTGCTGCTGTGGCCGGTGATCGGCGTCTACTGGCTTATCGCGCGTCCGGCGCGGCAGGCTTCTCGGCAGTGGATTTCGCGGGTGAAGCAGGTTCTGACTCAGCGAAACATGCCCGTTCCAGCTCGTTTCAACAGCTTTTTCCATTTCATGCGCTTTGGCAACGCGATGCTGGATAAAGTCGCCAGCTGGCGCGGCGAGCTGAAGTTCGAGCGCGACGTGGTCTTTGCCCCCGGCGCGAGCGAAACGCTTAATATCGCGGCGCAGCAGGGCAAGCTGCTGCTGGCCTCGCACCTTGGCGACGTAGAAGCCTGCCGGGCGCTGGCCCAGCTGGACGGCAGCAAGACCATCAACGCCCTGGTCTTCAGCGAGAACGCCCAGCGCTTTAAGCAAATCATGAGCGAAATGGCGCCCCAGGCGGGCGTGAATCTGATGTCAGTCACCGACATCGGCCCGGACACCGCGATTGCCATCAAAGAGAAGCTTGAGCGCGGAGAATGGGTCGCGATCGTGGGCGACCGCATCGCGGTCAATCCGCAGCGTGGCGGCGAGTGGCGGGTGATCTGGAGCCCGTTCATGGGCCAGCCTGCGCCGTTCCCCCAGGGGCCGTTTATCCTGGCCTCCATCCTGCGCTGCCCGGTGGTGCTGATTTTTGCCCTGCGCCAGCAGGGGAAGCTCACCCTGCACTGCGAACCGTTTGCCGACCCGCTGCGCCTGCCGCGCGGTGAACGCCAGCAGGCGCTGCAGGATACCGTCGATCGCTACGCGCAGCGGCTGGAGCATTACGCCCTCATGTCGCCGCTCGACTGGTTTAATTTTTTCGATTTCTGGCATCTGCCAGAGTCCAGAGAGAAGGAGTAAAGGGTGCTGACCGATCCCCGCTTTACGACTGAAGTTGAGATCACCGTGCCGTTCCACGACGTCGATATGATGGGCGTGGTCTGGCACGGCAACTATTTCCGCTACTTTGAGATCGCCCGTGAGGCGCTGCTTAATCAGTTTGACTATGGCTATCGCCAGATGAAGGCCTCCGGCTACGTCTGGCCCGTCGTCGATACACGGGTGAAATACCGCGATGCGGTGACCTTTGAGCAGCGTATTCGCGTCCGCGCGCACATTGAAGAGTATGAAAACCGCCTGCGCATTGCCTATCAGATTTTCGATGCGCAGACCGGCAAACGCACCACCACCGGTTACACCATCCAGGTGGCGGTAGAAGAAGCCACCCGCGAAATGTGCTTTGTCAGCCCGGCAATACTGTTTGAACGAATGGGAGTCACGCCATGAAATGGTTGCCTTTGCTGGCGCTGATCGTCAGCCCACTGGTCAGCGCCGTGACGCTGGATGAACTGCAGCAGCGCTTTACCGGGCAGCCCGTGGTGCGCGCGCACTTCGAGCAGGTCCGCACGATAAAAGATATGCCACAGCCGCTGCATTCGCAGGGCGAGATGCTGATCGCCCGCGACAGCGGCCTGCTGTGGGATCAAAAAGCGCCGTTCCCCATGACGCTGCTGCTGGACGACAAGCGGATGGTTCAGGCGATCAACGGCCAGCCGCCGCAGACCATCACTGCCGACAATAATCCGCAGATGTTCCAGTTCAACCATCTTCTGCGGGCCCTGTTCCAGGCCGACCGCAAGGTGCTGGAAGAGAACTTCCGCATCGATTTTAAAGACCTGGGCGCGGGCCGCTGGTCGCTGGTGCTTACGCCAAAAACGACGCCGCTGGACAAGATTTTCGCCACCCTCGATCTGGGCGGCGCGACCTATCTGGAGACGATTCGCCTGAATGACAAGCAGGGCGACCGTACCGATATCGCCCTTTCAAACCACCAACTGACGCCCGCCAGCCTGACCGATGACGAACGCCAACGCTTTGCCGCACCGTAAATCCCTGCGCCCGGCGCTGCTGTGGGCTACGGTATGCCTGATAATGCTGGGCGTGCTGCTGTCGCTGCTGCCCGGCGCGCGGCTGAACAGCAGCGTGCTGGCCATGCTGCCAAAGCAGACGCTGGGGGCGATCCCGCCAGCGCTCAACGACGGGTTTATGCAGCGCCTCGACCGCCAGCTTGTCTGGCTGGTGAGCCCCGGCAAAGAGCCGGATCCGCGCGTGGCGCAGCAATGGCTTGAACTACTGCACAGCAGCGACGCGCTCCGCGAGGTCAAAGGCCCGATGGACGCCGCCGGGCAAAAGGCCTGGGGAGAGTTCTTCTGGCAGCATCGCAACGGGCTGATTGACCCGGCCACCCGCGCCCGTCTGCAAAACGGCGGAGAAGCACAGGCGCAGTGGATTTTATCCCAGCTCTACTCCGCCTTCTCCGGCGTCAGCGGCAAAGAGCTGCAAAACGATCCCCTGATGCTGATGCGCGGCTCGCAGCTCGCCCTGGCGCAAAACGGCCAGAAGCTGCGGCTGATGGACGGCTGGCTGGTCACGCAAGATGAGGCGGGAAACTACTGGTATCTGCTGCACGGCGAACTGGCGGGCTCATCATTTGATATGCAGCAGACCCACCGGCTCGTGACGACGCTTAACGCGCTGCAACAGACGCTGAAAGCCCGTTACCCGCAGGCACAGCTGCTTTCGCGCGGGACGGTGTTCTACAGCGATTACGCCAGCCAGCAGGCGAAACGCGACGTCTCAACGCTGGGCATCGCCACCCTGCTTGGGGTGTTCCTGCTCATCGTGGCGGTGTTCCGCTCTCTGCGCCCGCTGCTGCTGAGCGTGCTCTCGATTGCCATCGGCGCGCTGGCAGGCACGGTGGTAACGCTGCTGCTCTTTGGCGAACTGCACCTGATGACGCTGGTGATGAGCATGAGCATCATCGGTATTTCAGCCGACTATACGCTCTACTACCTGACCGAACGGATGGTCCACGGCGCGGAATACTCCCCCTGGCAAAGCCTGGCCAAAGTACGCAATGCGCTGCTGCTGGCGCTGCTGACGACCGTCGCCGCCTACCTGATTATGATGCTGGCCCCCTTCCCCGGGATCCGCCAGATGGCGGTGTTCGCCGCCGTGGGGCTGAGCGCCTCCTGCCTGACGGTGATTTTCTGGCATCCGTGGCTGTGCCGGGGTTTACCGGTGCGCCCGGTTCCTTTTATGGCCCTGATGCTGCGCTGGCTGGCCGCCTGGCGACGCAATAAAAAACTGTCCGTTGGTCTGCCCGTCGCGCTGGCGCTGCTCTCCGCCGTGGGAATGAGCACCCTGAGGGTGGACGACGACATCGCCCAGTTGCAGGCCCTGCCGAAGGATATTCTGGCGCAGGAGAAATCTATTACCGCCCTGACCGGACAGAGCGTCGATCAGAAATGGTTTGTGGTGCATGGCGCCTCGCCTCAGCAGACGCTGGAGCGGCTGGAAGCCTTTACCCCGGCGCTGGCCGGGGCGCAAAAAGCGGGAGAGATTGCCCGCTGGCGTACCCTGCCGCTGAACTCGCTGGCCCGCCAGAAAAGCGATCTTACGCTGCTGCAGAACGCCGCGCCTGCGGTGTTGAACGTGCTGAAAAGCGCCGGGCTCAACGCCGTATCCCCGAATCTCGACGCCATGCCGGTCAGCGTGGACGCGTGGCTTAACAGTCCGGCCAGCGAAGGCTGGCGTCTGCTCTGGCTGACCCTGCCCAACGGGGAAAGCGGCGTGCTGGTGCCGGTGGACGGCGCGAAAAACAGCGCGCACCTCAGTGAACTGGCCGCTCGCCATGACGGCGTCGTCTGGGTCGATCGCAAAGCCAGCTTTGACAGCCTGTTTGCCCTCTATCGCACGCTGCTGACGGGGCTACTGTTTGCGGCGCTGGCAGTGATTGCCTGCGGGGCGATGCTGCGCCTCGGCTGGCGCAAAGGGCTAATAAGCCTGGTGCCGTCCGTGCTGTCGCTGACCTGCGGGCTGGCGGTGCTGGGCGCAACGGGTCACCCGGTGAACCTGTTCTCACTGCTGGCGCTGGTACTGGTGCTCGGCATTGGCATTAACTACACGCTGTTTTTCAGCAACCCGCGCGGTACGCCGCTGACCTCGATGCTGGCAATTACGCTTGCGATGATGACCACCCTGCTGACGCTGGGCATGCTCGTCTTCAGCGCCACCCAGGCCATCAGCAGCTTTGGTATTGTGCTGGTGAGCGGGATTTTCACCGCCTTCCTGCTGGCTCCGCTGGCGATGCCGGATAAGAAAGAGAGAAAACGTAAATGAACGCTGTTTATCGCGCCATCGCGCTGGCCGCGGCACTGCTGCTGGCAGGCTGCAGCCATTCGACCGATACCAAAGAGACGCGCCCTCAGGCCTGGCTCCAGCCGGGCACCAAAGTCACTCTGCCGCCACCCGGCATCAGCCCGGCGGTAAGCTCCCAGCAGCTGCTGACCGGCAGCTTTAACGGACAAACGCAGTCCCTGCTGGTGATGCTCAACGCGGATGCGCATAAGGTGACGCTGGCCGGCCTCTCTTCCGTGGGGATCCGTCTGTTCCTGGCGACGTATGACGAGAACGGTATACATACCGAGCAGTCGATCGTCGTGCCGCAGCTGCCGCCAGCCAGCCAGGTGCTGGCCGACGTGATGCTCAGCCACTGGCCGATTAGCGCCTGGCAGCCGCAGTTGCCGAAGGGCTGGACGTTAACGGACAATGGCGATCGACGCGAGCTGCGCAACGCCAGCGGCAAGCTGGTGACGGAGATTGTTTACCTCCAGCGTAAAGGCAAGCGCGAGCCGATCAGCATCGAGCAACACGTATTCAAATACCACATCACCATTCAATATCTGGGTGACTGAGATGATTTATATATCCGCTGTTGGCATGGTCAACGCGCTGGGCAACTCGCCTGATGAGATTGCCGCCAACCTGGTAGCGGGCGTGGCGCCGGGCATGCGCGCCCGGACCGGCTGGTTGCAGGGCTCACCCGAAGCGGTACTGGGCGGCGTGGAAGGCGAGCTGCCGACTATCCCGGACACCTTGTCCGCACACCGCACCCGCAACAACCAACTGCTGCTGGCCGCACTGGCGCAGCTCCAGCCCGCCGTTGACGAGGCTATCGCCCGCGTCGGTCGCGACCGCGTGGCCGTGGTGCTGGGAACCAGCACCTCCGGGCTGGACGAAGGCGATGAGCATGTGCGCCGCATGACCGACGGCGAGACCAGCACGCGCTGGCAGTATCCGCAGCAGGAGCTGGGCGATCCGTCCCGCTTTCTCGCCAACTGGCTGCAGCTTGAAGGCCCGGCCTATACGATCTCCACCGCCTGTTCCTCCAGCGCGCGGGCGATGATCGGCGGCAAACGTCTGATCGAAGCCGGACTGGTGGACATCGCCATTGTCGGCGGAGCAGACACCCTGAGCCGCATGCCCGTCAACGGCTTCAACAGCCTTGAGTCCTTCTCCCCTACGCTCTGCGAGCCGTTTGGCCGCGACCGCCGGGGGATCACCATCGGTGAAGCGGCGGCGCTGATGGTGCTGAGCCGCGAGCCCGCCGACGTGGCGCTGCTCGGGACGGGCGAATCCAGCGATGCGTACCATATTTCCGCACCGCATCCGCAGGGTGAAGGGGCGATGAGAGCCATCACGCAGGCGCTGAACGATGCGGGTATGCAGCCTCAGGACGTCGGCTATATTAACCTGCACGGTACGGCCACGCCGCTCAACGATCAGATTGAATCGAAAGTGGTACACGATCTCTTCGGGGAAAGCGTACCGTGCAGCTCAACCAAGCATCTTACCGGCCACACGCTGGGCGCTGCCGGCATCACCGAAGCGGCTTTGAGCTGGCTTATCCTGACGCGCGATCTGCCATTGCCGCCGCAGGATTTTGCCCGCTACGCCCCGGACGAGACGCTGGCACCGTGCGGCCTGCTGCACCAGCGCACCGTCCTGAAAAAACCGGTGATTTTGTCTAACTCGTTCGCGTTTGGCGGCAATAACGCCAGCATTCTGCTGGGGAGAGCGTCATGAGCTACTTATCACCCGAAGCCTATCTGCCGCACGATGCGCCGATGATGCTGCTGGGGTCCGTTGAGTGCGTCACGGACGACACGGCGGTCTGCCGCGTTGCGGTCAACAGGCAGAGCGTGCTGGCACCGTTTCTGAATGCCGATGGCGACCTGCCGGGCTGGTACGCGCTCGAGCTGATGGCGCAGACCGTTGGCGTCTGGTCAGGCTGGCATCGTCTGCAGCAGGGGCAGGAACATATCGCGCTGGGCATGGTGCTCGGCGCACGCGAGCTGGTCTGCGCCAGCGGGCGTTTCACCACAGGTTTAACGCTGGACATTACCGTCAGGCTGCTGATGCAGGACGAACGCTTCGGCAGTTTTGAATGCACGATTTGCGCAGGTGAAGAGACGCTGGCCACGGGCCGGGTCAATACCTTCCAGCCGAGTGCAGAAGAATTAACATCGCTTTTTAATCAGGGATCCCACGCATGAGTCGTTCCGTACTGGTCACAGGGGCCAGCAAAGGCATTGGTCGTGCCATCGCCCGCCAGCTTGCCGCTGACGGGTTCACCGTCGGCGTACATTACCATCGCGATGCCGCAGGCGCGCAGGAGACGCTGGACGCCATTACGCAGGCGGGCGGCTGCGGCCGTTTACTCTCCTTTGACGTAGGCAACCGCGAGCAGTGCCGTGAAGTGCTGGAGCAGGAAATCGAAACCCATGGCGCATGGTATGGCGTGGTCAGCAACGCCGGAATGACCCGCGATGGCGCTTTTCCGGCGCTGAGTGAAGACGACTGGGACAGCGTGATCCACACCAATCTCGACAGTTTTTATAACGTCATCCACCCCTGCATTATGCCGATGATTGGCACCCGTAAAGGCGGGCGCATTATTACCCTATCCTCCGTCTCCGGCGTGATGGGCAACCGCGGCCAGGTGAACTACAGCGCGGCCAAAGCGGGCATTATCGGCGCCACCAAAGCGCTGGCGATTGAGCTGGCAAAACGCAACATCACCGTGAACTGCATTGCGCCAGGGCTGATTGATACCGGCATGATTGAGATGGAAGAGGCCGCGCTCAAAGAAGCCATGTCCATCATCCCAATGAAACGTATGGGCCAGGCCGAAGAGGTCGCCGGGCTGGCAAGCTATTTGATGTCGGATATCGCGGGCTACGTTACCCGCCAGGTCATCTCGATTAACGGAGGAATGCTATGACGCGTCGCGTGGTGATTACGGGCATGGGCGGCGTGACTGCCTTTGGCGAGAGCTGGCAATCCGTTTCCAGCCGGCTGCTGGCGTATGAAAACGCGGTGCGGAAAATGCCGGAATGGCAGGTGTATGATGGCCTGCATACCCTGCTGGGCGCGCCGATCGATGATTTCACGCTGCCGGAACACTATACCCGCAAGCGTATCCGCGCCATGGGTCGCGTGTCGCTGATGTCGACCCGCGCCACCGAGCTGGCGCTGGAGCAGGCAGGGCTGATTGGCGAAGCGGTGCTCACCAACGGGCAAACCGGCATCGCCTACGGTTCTTCGACAGGCAGCACCGGCCCGGTCAGCGAATTCGCGACCATGCTCACCGAAAAGCACACCAATAACATCACCGGGACAACCTATGTCCAGATGATGCCGCACACCACCGCGGTGAATACCGGCCTGTTCTTTGGGTTGCGTGGCCGCGTGATCCCGACGTCGAGCGCCTGTACCTCCGGCAGCCAGGCGATTGGCTATGCCTGGGAGGCGATTCGCCACGGGTATCAGACCGTGATGGTCGCGGGGGGCGCAGAGGAGCTTTGTCCGTCCGAAGCGGCGGTGTTTGACACGCTGTTCGCCACCAGCCAGCGCAACGACGAACCCAAAGCCACCCCGTCGCCGTTTGATACGCAGCGCGATGGTCTGGTTATTGGGGAAGGCGCAGGCACCCTGATTCTGGAAGAGCTGGAGCACGCCAGAGCGCGCGGGGCCACCATCTACGGTGAGATCGTGGGCTTTGCCACCAACTGTGACGCGGCCCATATCACCCAGCCGCAGCGTGACACCATGCAGATTTGCATGGAGCAGTCGCTGGCGATGGCGGGATTAAGCGCCCGGGATATGGGGTATATTTCCGCACACGGTACCGCCACCGATCGCGGCGATATCGCCGAAAGCCAGGCCACTGCGGCCATTTACGGTGACAACGTGCCGGTTTCCTCGCTGAAGAGTTATTTTGGCCACACGCTGGGAGCCTGCGGCGCGCTGGAAGCGTGGATGAGCCTGCAGATGATGCGCGAAGGCTGGTTTGCTCCGACGCTCAATTTAACGCAGCCGGATGAGCAATGCGGTGCTTTGGATTATATTATGGGAGAAGCCCGTCAGATTGACTGCGAGTATCTGCAGAGCAATAACTTCGCGTTTGGCGGCATCAATACCTCGATTATCATTAAACGCTGGGCGTAACTATGTACCAGTTTGTACTGGGAAAAATTTCCACCCTTTGCGCGGACCCGCTGGCGTCAACGCTCGCAGATAAGGCACCTCAGGGTGCACGACAGGCCTCCTGGCTGGCTGGCCGGACGCTGCTCGCCAGAACGTTATCTCCCCACCCGCTCCCCGATATCATTTACGGCGAGCAGGGGAAACCGGCCTTTGCGAAGGGGGAGCCGCTGTGGTTCAACCTGAGCCATAGCGGAGACGATATCGCCCTGCTGATGAGCGATGAAGGCGAAGTGGGCTGCGATATCGAAGTGATTCGCCCCCGCCAGAACTGGCAGGCGCTGGCCAATGCTGTTTTCAGCCTGACGGAGCATGACGAGCTGGAGCGTGAAGCGCCGGAGGAGCGGCTTTCAGCGTTCTGGCGTATCTGGACGCGCAAAGAAGCGATTGTGAAACAGCGTGGCGGTAGCGCCTGGCAGATTGTCAGCATCGACAGCACGGCCCAGTCGCACGCGGTCAGTCAGCTACAGCTCGGTTCTCTGAGCCTTGCCGTATGTACTGCAACCCCTTACACCCTGACCACCGAGTCGATTATTCACGTCGGGGCAGGAAAATCACCAGTACACCCAGCATAATCAACGCGACGCCCAGCAGCCCATGCCAGGAGAAGCGTTCCCCCCAGCCGGGCACCAGGATTGCCGCGCCCCATACCAGGATATAGCTGAGGCTCAGCAGGGCATACGCTTTGCTGAGCGCCATGCGATGCAGCGCCAGATACCAGCAGCCCATGGAGGCCACGTATCCCGTCAACCCCAGCAGCAACGCGCCCGTGCCGGGCGAGATATGCCACAGCGCAGAGATAAACGTCAGAAGATCGCTGACCGGCGGCAGAGCCCGCATGGCATCGCGCAGCAAGAGCTGTGCGGCGCTGACGAACAGCACGCTGCATAACGCCCAGAACGCGCCTTTCACAGGCTTCCTCCCAGCACGATAATCCCCATGATGATGAACCCCACTCCCAGCCAGTGATGCACAGTAACGTGCTCGCGCCAGATGACCTTCGCCGCCAGCGTCACCCAGACAAAGTTGAGGCTCAGCATAGGATAAGCCACGCCGACGGGCAGACGCTGGAGTACCACCAGCCAGACCAGCATCCCGCCACCCAGCGCCAGCATGGCCAGACCAAGCCACAGCGTGATGTGCGCCCCACGCCGCCCGGCCTTCGCCGGACGGGTAGCCTGTTTCTGGCACAGCTGCCCCGCGCAGCTCAGCAGGCTTGCCAGTATGAGCCAGGTCCAGATCATCACTTCGGCAGATACTCCAGCAGGGCCAGACGCCCCTGGATATAAAGATTGTCCGGCTGCGGTAAATTCGCCTGTGCAATATCGTCACGTTTAGACAGCAGCATCACCAGCGACACGCTTCCCTGCTTACGATGCGTTGCCAGCCACTGCGCGAAATCATCTTCACTGACAAAACGATCTTTCGCATCGGGATAATCCAGCCCGTAGCGCAGCTCACCGCTCTGACCAAACAGCGTGATGTCATTACGCTTCAGCTCCCACGCCAGGCCTGCGGCCACGCCAACGTTATTCGCCAGCACAAAGCGGCTGCCCTGAAGCGGCTCGCGCACGGTATCGACCAGCGACTGCGGCTGTTTAGAATCCACCACCAGGTTCGGAATGGCAAAACCAATCAGCAACGCCAGGCCAGCGGGACACAGCGCAGCCAGCCACCAGCGCTGCTGGCTCTGCCGCAACGTAAACCAGCCTACCGCGCCCCAGATAAGAAACGCGACTACCGCACAGAAAACTTTATACAGTTCGACCGACGTCCAGACCGGATGCTTAGCCAGCCCCCACGGCGAGACCACCAGCGCCGCTACCACGCCGATAACGCCAAACGCCAGGTTAATCCCGCCGTTAATGCGTAACGCCCTGGCACCTTTTTCCGCCGCGAGGCAGGCATAGCGCGCCATCAGGATCGCCAGCGGGGCAAAGCACGGCAGGATATAGGTCGGCAGCTTGCCTTTGGCGATGCTGAAAAACAGCAGCGGCATCACCACCCATCCCAGCAGATAGAACCCGCCGCCGGCGTTTTGTCGGTCATTCCAGCCAAGACGCAGCGCGCCGGGTAGCAGCGCCAGCCACGGCAGGCTGCCCGCGAGCAGGAACGGCAGGTAGTACCAGAACGGTGCTTTATGCTGTGCGTCGCTCTGGGCAAAACGCTGAATATGCTCAACCCAGAAGAAGTAACGCCAGAAATCAGGCTCGCGATGCGCAATGGCCAGCGCCCAGGGCAGCACGATAAGCACGCAGCTCAGGATCGCAAGCCAGCCAAAAATCAGCACCTCTTTCCAGCGCTTTTGGGCGATGCCCCACGGCAGCACGCCAATCACCGGTACCGCCAGCGCCAGGAAGCCTTTGGTCATCACACCCATGCCGCAGGCCAGGCCCAGCAGCACATACCCCCCCGCTTTTCCGGCCACGGTTTGCGCCTGTGACGCCAGCCAGAAGCTGCACATCGCCGCCACCAGCCACAGGGTGATAATGGGGTCCAGCACCGCATAGGTGCCGATGCCATACACCAGGAACAGGGTCAGGAAGATAAGGCCGGAGAAAATGGCAGTACGCTTATCCCGCCAGAGACGCCAGGCCATCCAGATCACCAGCAGCGCCGCGAGCCCCGTGGAGAAGATCGACCCGGCGCGTACGGCAAAGTTCGAGTGCCCGAACAGCAGTTGCCCAATACTGTTGATCCAGTAGCCAGCAATCGGCTTTTCAAAGTAACGCAGCCCCAGAAAATGCGGGACGATCCAGTCACCCGACGCCAGCATTTCGCGGCTGATTTCCGCATAGCGCGTTTCATCAGGCTGCCACAGCAGGCGGATATCGACCGGAATGAGGTAGTAAACGATAAACAGTGCGAAAAGCGCTACGCCATAACGGGCTGTTTTCATGAGACCGGACTCACGGTTTGTTGATAGCCAAGCCAGCCTTCCCGGCCAGCCAGTTCATTACGGACAACTTTGCCCACGGGCAGGGTGTTGAGGTCGTCCGGCAGCAGCTCGCTCAACGGGCAGAACGCAATGCCCTCCTGAGCGGCCATCGTCAGCAGCGCATCGAAATCATGCTGGTACGCAATCCCTTCCACTTCGGCATGAATGGTATAGACCGGCGTACCGGCGTCACGATGGATGCGATCCAGAATGTAGCGATTGAATTCTTCCGCTTTCACCTCGCGGCCCACCACTTCATCCCAGGTGGGAAGCGTGACCGGGATCTGCACCGTACCGTAGCGATTTTCGCCTAACAGCGGCAAAAACGGCCCGGTTCCGCGACAGTCGCTGTTATAGCGAAACGCGAAATGCTCTTTGGCTTTCAACACCCGCTGATCCGCACGCCATCCCGCTACGGCGGAGCAGCGCACGGGCTGACCGATGATGGCCTCCAGCTCCAGCATTCCACGCTCGACCTCACGGGACAGGCGCGGGATATCCCAGACGCCCGCCCACGCCTGCCAGGCATGGTGATCCCAGGCATGCAGGCCGACTTCGTGATGCTGCGCCGCCTCGCGGATAACGGCTTCATTACCCGCGCCGATACGTCTGCCAGGCCAGGCGGTGCCGGCCAGCAAAATATCCCAGCCGTAGAGGGATGCCGCGCGCGAGCGCAGCATTTTGAACAGAAATGCCGGTTTAACCAGACGCCATAAATGGCGTCCCATGTTGTCAGGCCCGACGCTGAAGAACATGCTGGCACGCACGCCGTGCCTGCTCAGCAGTTCAAGCAGTTTGGGTACGCCGTCACGTGTTCCCCTGAAGGTGTCGACATCAATGCGTAAACCAACTTTTTTCATGAGGCCTGTTCCGACAGCTCCACGGTGCGCAGGAAGAAGTCGAGCGTTTCATCAATGGTCTGCTCCATCTTCACCGTCGGCGTCCAGTTCAGGCAGCGTTTCGCGTTGCGGATGCTTGGCTTACGATGCTCAACGTCCTGGTAGCCCTTACCATAGTAGCTGCTGCTCTCCACTTCGCGGAAACCGGCAAACGGCGGGAAGCGATCGCGCAGCGGGTGGCGCTCAAAGCTGGCCAGCAGCATCTCTGCCAGCTCGCGAATGCTCGCCTCGTTTTCCGGGTTACCGATGTTGATGATCTCACCGTTGCAGCGGTTATCTTTGTTCTCGATGATGCGGAACAGGGCTTCGATACCGTCGCTGATATCCGTAAAGCAGCGTTTCTGGCTCCCCCCTTCAATCAGCTTGATAGGCGAGCCCTCGACCAGGTTCAGGATCAGCTGGGTGATCGCGCGGGAGCTGCCGATACGCGCCGCGTTCAGGTTATCCAGACGCGGGCCCATCCAGTTAAACGGACGGAACAGGGTAAAACGCAGCCCCTCTTTCTCACCGTAGGCCCAGATTACGCGGTCCAGCAGCTGTTTGGAGACGGAGTAAATCCAGCGCTGTTTGTTGATCGGCCCCACCACGAGGCAGGAGGTGTCTTCATCGAAGTTTTTGTCGGTACACATGCCGTACACTTCAGAGGTGGACGGGAAGATGATGCGTTTGTCGTATTTCACGCAGTCGCGGATGATCTTCAGGTTCTCTTCGAAATCCAGCTCGAACACGCGCAGCGGGTTACGGGTGTACTCGATTGGCGTGGCAATGGCGACCAGCGGCAGCACCACGTCGCATTTTTTAATGTGATATTCGATCCACTCGGAGTGGATGCTGATGTCCCCTTCCACGAAGTGGAAGCGCGGGTTGTTGAGGAAACGGCTGATGGCGTCAGAGCCGATATCCAGACCGTAAATCTCGTAGTTATCGTCTTTGAGCAGACGTTCGGTCAGGTGGTTCCCGATAAAGCCGTTCACGCCGAGGATTAACACGCGGGTACGGCGTTTAATGGCAACTACCGGCGCGCTGGTGATCAGCGCCCCGGCCACCAGACCCAGAGACTGCGCCAGCTGCGTGCCCTGAACGTACAGGCCGTTGTCGGTCTGCCCGGTGACGATCTCCAGCGCCTGCTCGCCGCAGCTCACAATCAGCGGGGAGACGGAGACAACGGTGCCCGGTTTGGCGGCAGGGATGTCGTCACGCACGCGGGATTTCCAGACGATAAATTTGCTTACGCCCGCAAAGCTGTACGCGCCCGGCCACGGGTCGGTCACGGCGCGCACCAGGTTATGCAGCTGGCGGGCGGGTTTGTTCCAGTCCAGGCGACCATCTTCCGGTGTGCGGCGGCCAAAGCAGCTTGCTTTGCTTTCGTCCTGCGCGGTCTCGCTGAAGGTGCCGTTGAGGATCGCTGGCAGCGCGTCACGCAGCAGGCTTTGCGCCGCGGCGCAGAGTTTCTGATGCAGCTCAAGCGCCGTTTCATCCGCGTCGATTGCCACGCGCTGCTGGGCGACGATGGCTCCGGCATCCGCGCGGTGCACCATACGGTGTAGCGTCACGCCCGTTTCCGTTTCGCCGTTGACCAGCACCCAGTTCAGCGGCGCGCGGCCACGGTAGGCGGGCAGCAGAGAGCCGTGAAGGTTAAACGCCCCTTTGGCGGCCAGGCCTAAGATTTCGTCGCAGATCAGGTTGCGATAGTAGAACGAGAAGATGACGTCAGGCGCGAGCGCGCGAATGCGATCCACCCACAGCGGGTGGTTAACGTCGTCCGGGGCATACACCGGAATCCCGCGTTCAGCGGCGATACGCGCCACGGAGCCGAAGAAGTGATTCTCTCCGGCCGCGTCCGGATGGGTAAAGATTGCAGCAATGTCATAGCCCGCTTCCAGCAGGGCCAGCGTGCCCGCGCACCCCATATCGTGATAGGCAAATACAACGGCTTTCATGGGTGGGTTTCCTCTTGAGATGCTTTGTGTTCCTGACGGACAACACGTTGAATAAAGTAGCGCGGACGTGCGCGAACATCGTTATAGATACGGCCAATGTATTCACCGAGCAGGCCCATTCCGACGAACTGGGCGCCGATGAACATAAACAGCACGGCAAAGAGCATGAAGACCCCTTCCGCCGCCCACTGCGGGCCAAAGACCAGCCGCAGCACCACCAGCAGAACGGACAGCGTAAAACCGGCCAGGGCGATGACGCTGCCGAACACGCTCAGCAGACGCAGCGGCGTGGTGGTCAGACAGGTGATGAGGTCGTACATCAGGTTGATGAGACGCATAAAGCTGTACTTCGACTCCCCGTGCTCGCGCTCGGCGTGCAGGACCGGAATTTCCGTTGCCTTGCGGGCAAAGGTATTGGCGAGGATCGGAATAAAGGTACTGCGCTCATGGCAGTGCAGCATGGCGTCGACGATATGGCGGCGGTAAGCGCGGAGCATGCAGCCGTAATCGCCCATCGCTTTGCCGGTAGTGCGCTGGATCAGGCGGTTGATGGTGCGCGAGGCCAGCTTGCGGAACAGGCTGTCCTGACGGTTCTGGCGCACCGTGCCGACCACGTCATAGCCTTCATCGGCTTTCGCTACCAGGCGCGGAATCTCTTCCGGCGGGTTTTGCAGGTCCGCGTCCAGGGTGATGACCAGATCGCCCGTAACGTGGCTGAACCCGGCCATAATGGCGGAGTGCTGACCGTAATTGCGGTTTAGCAAAACCGCGACGATATGGCTCCCCTCTGCCTGAGCGGCTTCGGTCAGCATCATTGCGGAATCATCACTGCTGCCGTCATCCACCAGCAGAATTTCCCAGGCTTTGCCCAGCGTGTCGCAGGCGGCCGTGGTGCGGCGGATCAGTTCGGGCAGGCTCTCCTGCTCGTTATAAACCGGGATCACCACTGAAACTTTTTGTACGGGCGGTGCACTGAACATATCAATGTCCTGCAAGCTGATGGAGTGCGGTAATGACGCGGGTTGTGTCGTCATGAGTCATATCCGGGAAAAGAGGGAGAGAACAAATACGCGCGCTGTTCCATTCCGAATTCGGAAGCGATACATCTGGAAAGCGCTCGCGATAGTATTTTTGGGTGTGTGCCGCGCGGAAATGGAGGCCGGTACCGATGCCTTGCTCCTTCAGCGCCGCCATCAGGCCGTCGCGTGAGATCCCACAGCGCGCTTCATCAACGCGAATAATAAACAGGTGCCAGGCGTGAACGTGCGGCCATGACGGAATGGTGAGCGGCTGGAACGGCGTATCGGCAAGCTCGCGCAGGTAGCGTTGCGCGATTTCCTCGCGGCGTTTATTGGCCTCTTTCAGCTTGCCCAGCTGCACCAGCGCCAGCGCGGCGTTGATATCCGCGAGGTTGTATTTATACCCCGGTGCGATCACTTCCGCCTGCGGCGCGCGGCCGTGCGTCTGGCGGTCATAGGCATCCACGCCCAGGCCATGGAATTTCAAACTGCGGATCCGCGCGGCAAGCTGAGCGTTATCCGTGACGACTAAACCGCCTTCCGCGCAGGTCATGTTTTTGATGGCGTGGAAGGAAAAAATCGCCGTGCCTTTCCAGCCCACGTGACGATTCTTGTAGTACGTTCCGGCGGCATGGGCCGCGTCTTCAATCACCGGAATACCGTGACGCTCACCGACGGCGTGAATGGCGTCGATATCACACGGCGCACCGGCGTAATGCACCGGAATAATCGCTTTGGTGCGCGGGGTAATGGCGGCGTCAACCGCTTCCGGCGTCACCATTAATGTATCTTTGTCCACATCAATCATGACCGGCGTGGCACCCAGCAACACGATCATATTCAGCGTGGAGACCCAGGTCTGGGAGGGGGTAATGACCTCATCGCCCGGGCCAATATCCAGTGCCATCAGCGTGACGTGCATGCCCGCCGTCGCCGAACAGACGGCAATCGCGTGCTGGTTCCCCGTCAGCTGACAGAATGCCGCTTCAAGTTCCTGATTTTTAGGTCCGGTGGTGATCCAGCCGGAGGTTAATACCTCCTGCAACGCCGCTAATTCCTCATTACCCATCGACGGGCGGGAAAAAGGCAAAAAATCACTCATCATTAATTTCCTTGCAATAAGAATGGCACGCGCTTGATATTAACCAATTACCTTTTCGTTTATTTCAACGAACCATAAACTCATATCAAGGTAGCGCTCATTTCTTAGGGAAAAATTAAGATGGGAATTCTAAATGTTGCGGAATGAATATTATTCCATTAACAAACAATCACTTAGTTAATTATGAATTATTTATTTCGTGATCTACCTCAATCTTTTCTAAATGTTATTTTAAACCAGACGTCAACAAACAAAAAAAATCCCGATTATTTCCATCGAAATAGAAATAACCGGGAACTTTTCCGTTTAGTTAATTGTCGCGCTTATTTTAAGTTATCTGGAAAGTTTTCAGGTAACTCGCTCGCCGGGCACGCAATAATGCTGTCATCGTCAGGGCCACAGTCGCGTACAAAGGTGATTGTCGCGAATTCATCAATCACTTCCGTTGGATAGGCCGGGCCGGCATCACGATAGCTATTCATCAGCGGAATGTGATCGTTCTGGAAGCAGACGGTTTTTTCCGGGTTATTCATGACCCAACGCGGGAAGAAGATAGTGCCATGGAACAGCCTGTCACCCAGGTTCGCAATCAGGCTGACGTCGGTGCCGGTTGGCTCAGTCCATGAAATTTTATAAATGCTCTCGCCCACCCGGACAATGTAAACCTGCTGATCTTTAACCCAGCGATTCGCCACCAGCCCGCTGTGAATACGGTAGTCGATGGTGTTTTCGTTTTTAACGTAAAACTCGTAATTCCAGCCGTTATCATAGGTATACACCAGATGTTTGCCCACGAAGCCGCTTAAGTCATGTTTGTCGAATGTGTTCATATGATGTCTCCTTGTTTTGATGAGACGATCTTAAGCCTTCAAAAAATGAATGAATAACGCTATGTTTTAATCAAATTCATCCAATTTTTAGATAAGTCATGCACAAGACGACGCTGGAACAATGGTCCTTACTGGAAAAAGTGGTGGAAGCGGGCAGCTTCGCCAAAGCCGCAGAAGAAACCCACCGTAGCCAGTCCTCGGTGAGCTATAACCTGTCGCTGCTGCAGGAAAGGCTGGGTGTAGCGCTGCTGGTCCCTGAAGGGCGTCGGGCCGTATTGACCCCCGCCGGGGAACTGCTTCTCAACCAGGTTAAGCCGCTGCTGAAAGCGTTCGCGTACGTCGAGACGCGCGCAGCGACCCTCCGTAACGGGATGCGCACGCGGCTGGACCTGGTCGTGGACTCGATTTTCCCGCGCCGCCGCCTGATCGCCATTCTGCGCCAGTTTCAGCAGCAGTATCCGCAAACTCAGGTCCGTCTCACGGAGGTGCTGGAAAACACCCGCGCCGATGTCATGAATAACGAAGCCGATGTGATGGTCTTAACCCGCCGCCATGACATTACCGGGCTCGGCGAATGGCTGATGAATATCGACTTTGTCGCCGTGGCGCATCACCAGCATCCCCTCTTTAGCCTCGACGCGCCGCTAAGCGATGAGATGCTGCGTCCGTGGCCGCTTATCCAGATTGCGGACAGCCAGAACGCCGCGCGGGCCGCCAGCCAGTCGTGGACGTTCTCAACCATTGATGCCGCCATAGAGGCCGTTGTCTCGCAGGTCGGCTACGGCTGGCTGCCAGAGGAACGCATTCAGCCCCAGCTGGAGCAAGGCGTACTGAGAATGCTTCCGCTGAGCCACGGCGTCCGCCGCGCCACGCCGCTGCATCTGATTGTGAAGCGCACCCTCGCCCCGCTGGATGAGCAGGTAGAGACCCTGCTGCGCCTTTTTAGCCAGGAGCCGTCATCATCACCTGCTACGCTTTAAGGTCCGAACGTTAAAACGATAAGGAGCAGATGATGAAAATCGACTTTGCGGGGAAAGTGGCGCTGGTCACCGCCTCTACCGGCGGCATCGGGTTCGCCATTGCCAGAGGCCTGGCAGAAAGCGGCGCGGAAGTGATTGTTAATGGCCGCAGTACCGACTCGGTGAATAAGGGTATTCAGCAGCTGCAGCAGGTGGTGCCTGGCGTGCAGGTGCGTGCCGCCATTGCCGATCTCAGCACCGCGGAAGGGGTTGAGTTGCTGCTGAAGGTCGCGAGCGACGTCGATATTCTGGTGAACAACGCCGGGATTTACGGCCCGCAGGATTTCTACGGCACCGACGATGACACCTGGGAGCGCTACTGGCAGACCAACGTGATGTCCGGCGTGCGTCTCTCCCGCGCCCTGCTGCCTGGGATGGTAAAGAAAGGCTGGGGCCGTGTGGTGTTTATCTCCTCCGAGTCAGCCTGCAATATCCCGGCGGATATGATCCACTACGGGGTGACCAAAACGGCACAGCTCTCGCTGGCGCGCGGGCTGGCAAAGTTCGTGGCGGGAAGCGGCGTGACGGTCAACAGCGTGCTGCCGGGCCCGACGATGTCGGACGGTTTCGCTGAAATGATGAAAGATGAGATCGAGAAAACCGGTAAATCGCTGGAGCAGCTGGCGAAAGAATTTGTCATGGCCAACCGCCCCAGCTCGGTGATCCAGCGCGCCGCCACCGTTGAAGAAGTCGCGAATATGGTGATTTATGTCTGTTCAGCGCAGGCCTCCGCCACCTCGGGCGCGGCACTGCGCGTCGATGGCGGCGTGGTGGATGACATTATTTAACGTCGTCAGGCGACGCTGCCCGCGACACGACGGGCGGTAATGTAGCGTGCCTGCCAGTAGTCATCGGTCAGGGTTGAGACCGTTACGCCCTGGCTGCTTGAGGCATGAATAAACTGGCTGTTGCCGATATACACGCCAACGTGCCTGCGGTTCGGGCCCGTCTGGAAGAAGACCAAATCCCCCGCCTTCAGGCGGTATTGCGCCACCCGAACGCCGCGATGGATCTGCTCGCTCGTCGTGCGCGGCAGATAAAGGTGTGCGGCATCGCTGAACAGATGCTGCATCAGCGCGGAGCAATCTACCCCGTGGTGCGTGGTGCCGCCCCACTGGTACTGGGTGCCCTTCCACTTCTGGTATTGATCGAGAATGCGCGAGCGCAGCGGGCCTGTTTCCTGGTGAAAAAGCGCCGATTTCACCGGCGATTCCGCAAATGTGCTATCGGCGGAGATCATCGATGCGGGCAGCTGAAAACTCAGCGCAGAAAACGAAGCAAAACTTAACGTGAGAATTGAAATAAGCGATCTGAACGTCATATCTATACTGGAACTAAGCGTGAATTTTTCCTTACCGGTGGGGGCTAATGTTCCCCCGAAATATCTTGCGATATGGCGATAATATAGACAGCTCATTTTTTCACCAACCTTTATCGGGACCAAAAATGGACTCACTTTCAGATCGCAAGATCGAGAAAAAAATGGCGGTGATGTAAGGACTGTTCAGGTAAAGCAGGTACACTGATCCGCAGAATGTGTATTTCAGCTAAGACGTATTTATGACCAATATGATTGCCGACGAGACGGTGGCAAAATCCAACGTGCTCTCTGTCTTTGACTTTGACGGGACATTAACGCACCACGATAGCTTTATCCCTTTTCTGCGTTTTGCCTTTGGGAAACGCTACTTCGCGGGCCGCCTGGTGCGCATGGCGCTGCCAACGCTCCACTGCGTGCGCCGCAAGCTGACGCGTGATGAGCTGAAAGAAGTGCTGATCAAAACGTTCCTGACGGGCGTGGACGAACACTGGCTGCGCCAGCAGGCGGAAGCCTTTTGCGAAAAATACTGGAACAAGCTGATGCGCCCTGAAGGGGTGCTGGCGGTGGCGGCTGAGGTGAATGCCGGTGCGGAAGTGACCATCTGTTCCGCGTCCCCAGCGCTGGTGCTCCAGCCATGGGCGGACAAGCTCGGTATTAAGCTGATTGGCACGCAGCTGGAAGTGAAAGACGGCAAGCTGACGGGGCGCATCACGGGCAACAACTGTCGCTGTGCGCAAAAGGTGGCAAGGCTGGAAAAAGTGTATGGCGATCTGAACGCCTATCACCTGCGCGCCTGGGGCGATACCCGTGGCGACCACGAGCTGCTGGCGGCGGCGCAGGATCCGCACTGGCGGCATTTCCACCACCCGCGCAAGCGCCGGAATTCACCGATTAAGGGTTAGGTGCGGTCTGGT
>NZ_JBSKJN010000011.1:0-141629 GCF_053709515.1 Enterobacter sp. UPMP701
CAAAAAATCGCCATCAGAAATGAGCTTTAAGTTCGCGTTCCAGTTTATCGCGACAGAAATGATAGTACTGGGAAATACGGTCTCACCGGGGACAATCCCGAAAAGGCTGGAGCACCTGCGGGGAAATCTGGAAGGGGTGTTCATAACAAAACGCCCCCGACCATCAAGGCCGAGGGCGGTTAAGATGTCAAAAACCCGCTATCCGGTAAATCACAGTGCCGCTCCGCTTAAGTGAACGGCATTGCGCCAGCGGCGGGTTTTTTATTACTCATTAATTCGTGGATGTTGATCAACAAGACGAGAGCGTTTCTTCTGCAGCTCTTCAATCTCGGCGTCGATATCCTCAATCTTCTGCTCTACGTTGTCGTAATGCTCGCGCAGGATCTCTTTCGCTTCCTGAATATCGGATGCCGCAGGCGTCGCCCCTTTCAGAGGACGGTTCGCCGTCTCCTTCATGGTCAGACCGGTCGCCAGACCGACTACCGCGATCACCATCAGGTAATAGGCTGGCATCATCAGGTTCTGCGTGCTTTCCACCAGAGAGGCGGCAAGCGTAGGCGTCAGACCAGCAATCAGAACGGAGATGTTGAATGCCGCCGCCAGCGCGCTATAACGAATGTGCGTCGGGAACATCGCCGGTAAGGTAGAGGCCATCACCCCAATAAAGCAGTTAAGGATCACCGCCAGCATCAGCAGACCCGCGAAAATCAGACCCAGCACATTACTGTTGATCAGAATAAACGCCGGGATCGCCAGGGCGAACAGCGCCACGCTACCCAGGATGATAAACGGTCGGCGACCAAAGCGGTCGCTCAGCAGACCCATAATCGGCTGCACAAACAGCATACCCACCATGATGGCGATAATAATCAGCACGCCGTGGTCTTCCGAGTAGTGCAGGTTATGCGACAGATAGCTCGGCATGTAGGTCAGCAGCATGTAATAGGTGACGTTAGTGGAAATCACCAGACCAATACAGGTCAGCAGGCTGCGCCAGTGCTTTGTCGCAATCTCTTTGAACGACACTTTCGGGCCGTCCTGCAGCCCTTCGCGGTCGCCCTGCTCCAGTTTCTCAACATGCTGCTGGAACGCAGGCGTCTCTTCCAGCGCATGACGCAGGTAAAGGCCGATGATGCCCAGCGGCAGCGCGATAAAGAACGGAATACGCCAGCCCCAGTCAAGGAAGTTCTCTTCACCGACGACGGTTGAAATCAGAACCACGACACCCGCGCCCATCACGAACCCGGCAATCGAACCGAAGTCCAGCCAGCTGCCCATAAAGCCGCGCTTACGGTCAGGGGAGTATTCGGCAACGAAGATCGACGCACCGGTATATTCCCCGCCGACGGAGAAGCCCTGCGCCATCTTACAGAGCAGCAGCAAAATCGGTGCCCAGATGCCTATGGTGGCGTAGGACGGTATCAGGCCGATACAGAATGTACTGATCGACATTATAACAATGGTGATAGCGAGTATTTTCTGGCGACCGTATTTGTCACCGAGCATACCGAAGAACAGACCACCCAGCGGGCGGATCAGGAAAGGAACGGAGAATGTACCGAGCGCGGCAATCATCTGCAGGCTTGGGTCAGCTCCGGGAAAGAACACTTTACCTAATGCATAGGCAACAAAACCGTAGACACCGAAATCGAACCATTCCATCGCATTACCGAGCGAGGCGGCGGTGATCGCTTTACGCAGTTTAGCGTCATCAATAATGGTGACGTCGCGAAGCGTAATGGGTTTAACCTTTTTCCTTCTTAGCATAGCTTTCCTCGTAGACTTAGCCCTGTCCGTTCCACAGTCAACTTGCACTCTGTGAACCTGAGATTCGCTCCATGCGAACCTCCATCTTCAAGCGTAGCAGGTTTACTTACATTGACGTTTTACGTCGATACAACCGAACCTGTTGACGCCTGTCTGGGCAGTTAATGACCTTTTTACCCTACCAGCGTTTATATTTGTGATCAACTTCACACATATATTTATAGTGCGTCAAGTGAAGACAGTTTTTGTCAACTACCGCAAATAAGTACTTTCTTAACCCTCCAGAACGCTCCTTTTCGCCCTCATTCTTTTTCGTTTCCCAACAGAATAAAAAGCCATATTTTTTACAAGAGATTTACATAAACTTTCAGCTCTCACAACGCGTCGTAAAGTTTACATTCAATATGTGATGAAGATAACTAAAACAGTGTTTTATTTTCATTGAATCAATATTCCATCGATCGCATGATAATTCCTGAAACATAGCGACGCATGTTTTCTGACGAGAGAAAACAAGATCGCTGATTGAATTTTGGTGCAGGGTTATCACAAAAAAACCATCAAGAGCACCCTTCATCAACTTGAATTTATTGATTTTTTATTCGCACCCGCCGCTCGCCATGAGAGGTAAAATTGTGAGGGTTAGATATGAAGATTAAAGCCACGATCGAACGCATACCGGGTGGTATGATGTTGGTCCCCCTGGTACTCGGTGCCATTCTGAATACACTAGCGCCTGATACCGGGGCTTATTTTGGCGGTTTCACAAAAGGAATGATTACGGGTACCGTTCCCATTCTGGCGGTCTGGTTCTTTTGTATCGGCGCATCCATTAATTTGCGGGCAACCGGTACCGTATTACGCAAATCCGGAACGCTGGTGATAACCAAAATAGCGGTTGCCTGGGCAGTCGCAATGATATGCGCGATGTTCATTCCGGAGAATGGAATTCAGACCGGTTTCTTCGCCGGATTATCTGTTCTGGCGATTGTCTCGGCGATGGACATGACGAACGGCGGACTGTATGCCAGCCTGATGAACCAGTACGGAACGAAAGAAGAGTCAGGTGCATTCGTCCTGATGTCTCTGGAGTCCGGCCCGCTCATGACGATGCTGATCCTGGGGTCCGCTGGCCTGGCTTCTTTTGAGCCCCACCATTTTGTCGGCGCGATCCTGCCATTCCTGATCGGCTTCGCGCTCGGCAATTTGGATCACGATCTGCGTGATTTCTTCAGCAAAGCCACGCCAGTGCTCATCCCGTTCTTTGGCTTTGCGCTGGGTAACACCATCAACCTCAACGTAATTCTTGATACGGGACTGC
Organism: Enterobacter sp. UPMP701; assembly: GCF_053709515.1. Lineage (NCBI taxonomy): Bacteria > Pseudomonadati > Pseudomonadota > Gammaproteobacteria > Enterobacterales > Enterobacteriaceae > Enterobacter > Enterobacter sp. UPMP701. The sequence goes on from NZ_JBSKJN010000011.1 coordinate 3,089, forward strand.
TGGGGATTGTGCTGGGTGTCGCAGTTATCATCATCACCGGTATTCCGCTGATCATTGCCGACCGCGTAATCGGGGGAGGAAACGGCACGGCGGGCATCGCCGCCTCTTCAGCCGCAGGCGCTGCCGTCGCAAACCCGGTGATTATCGCCCAGATTAACCCGGCCTTCGAACCGGTGGCCGCTTCCGCGACGGCACTGGTGGCCGCCAGCGTGATTGTCACCGCGATCCTGGTGCCCATCATCACGGCGCTGTACGCGAAGCGCTACGGAAATGTGCAAGAGACCCAGCCTGAACCGAAACCGATAGAAATGAATCACTAGCACACCGCACCAGTCTATCCCCTCTCCCCTATGGGGAGAGGGTCAGGGTGAAGGGTTCAACCAAAAATCTCCTCCACCATCGCATCCACCAGCCGTTTTGCCGAACACAGCCTCGGCATTCCCAGCGCAACCGTCTGCCAGCTTTGCGTCACTGACCAGCTTACAGGGTGCTTATCCGCCTGACACCAGTCACCGAGCCAGCCCAGCATGTCTTTATGATCGATTAAACCCGCCGAAGCGGGTGTAGTCAGCCACTGATGATAGAAATGGCGGGTCGTGGGGGACGCATTGATGCCCTGAGCCAGGTAGTTGGCGGCCATGCTGCGTAAGTTGTCCTTAAGCATTGCCGATACATCGTCATTCGCCAGACGGCAGGCATCGCCAAACGCGCCCCAGCGCAGCTCTTCCAGGACGATAAAGCAGCGCCCGGCGAGAGACCAGCCATCATAGTTACCGGCTCGCCAGCGGGTGAAAATTTGTTCACTGTGCTCACCCGCCTGTACCGTCAGTCCACGCTGGGCCAGCGCCTTTTCTTTATAAACAGCACGTTGCGTAAAATGAGAGGAGAGCTCAGCGTACTGTTCAGGCAGGCCGGGAGATTGCTGGGTCCGCAAGGGGGTCTGCTGGCGCAGAGCAATCAATTTATCGGCCATCAGCGTCAGCGCAAGATGGCCCGGATCAAGCATGCCGGCGAGCTTTTCCGCCAGCCCCAGGCGCAGAGCCGCGTTCTCATTAAGCATTCCCGCCATCGCCCAGGGCCGTAGCCGGGTATGCGTCATGATCTCCTGCGTCAAACGCTCACGAAACTGCAGCTGCTGTGGCCCCAGGCGGGGATGACGCGCCGCGTCCACGCCCTGCACAAGATCGACCATAAATTTGGGATGAATACACTCCAGTGTTCGCCCGGGGCCGTCCAGTAGTGGTGTTGTCATGGTTGCTCTGCCGCGAATAGAGTTTGAATATCATCGCGTAACAGTCGGGTATCTTCCTGTATCCACGTCGCAGTCGTAATGCTTTGCTTCAACAGCTGGCTGAGCGCTCGGGTTGAATGCTCATTTTGTTGACGCACTGCGAGGCTATCACGCAAGCTTTCCTGTAACCCGGTCAGGCATAGCGAAAATTCTGCAAAGAACGTCGCCATACCTGCCGTAACAGAGACATCGACCTGTGCGGACAAAGCTTTACGTATTTGTTCACAGAACTGATCAATATGTTGCTTAAATTTGTCATGCAGCTGCGCAATATGAATAACGTATCGCGTGCGCGTGACCACATAATCATCCCAACCCCAGCCAGGGTTATTCAGCCAGCGCGAAACCGTTTCACGCATACTCCCCGCGCCGGATGGCTGACCTGCCGGGCGGTTATCCTGCGCAATGGCATCGTTAAATAACCCCTGCGTGGTGAAATTAAGCTGGTTAGCCTGAAAAGCCGGGAAGCTTATCCGCGCCCGAAAGCCAGCATGGCTCAGATGCTCTTTAATACGCATTTCGATCGGCCGCATGGCGTCATTCAGCGAGCGTGCCAGCGTAGATTCCAGCTGATCGAAGCGTAACGCCAGCTCCCGGCAGATTTTCGTCTGCGCATCCAGCATGATCAGTTCACAAGAGGAGCGGATTTTGCTCAGGGCAATCTGCGCCTGCCCTTCGTCCTCCAGCACCAGCTGTTCCAGCTCCTGCGGCTCATCATGGCGGAGATTGGGCGGTTCGATGCCTGCCAAATCAAGAATATTGTGCGCGCTGAACACATGACCAATTGCCTGATGCAGCACCGTTCTCTGCTCTCCCATAAAGTCAGCCGTCGCGTTAAGCGCCTGCTCAACTTCATGTTTCACCTCATCGCTCACCACGCTCTGGCGCGTCTGCAGCAGAGCCATGTCCTCCTCAAGGCGAGCGATATTCAGTTCCAGCGTCTCAAAAGCCACCGTCAGCCCCTGATAGCGGAAGTCGAGATATTCCCGGGCATTCTGTGCATAGTTGAGCAACTTATGCGAGGCCGATCGCAGCGCGAATAACGAGGCATTCGCATAGGCGGCGTAAATAAGTTTGCGTATCGGTTGTTCAAACAGCGAATCTTCCCAGAGCAAATCGGCGGCGTGACGAATATGATCAATGTCGTCCAAATCCGCCGTACGCCAGCGGCGTCCGAGTGCGGCTTCGGCAAAATCCTGCACCCAGGGCTGCTCCTGATGATCCGGCAACTGCCCGTGGGTATTCATCTCGTAGCGGGCGCGGTTTGCCAGATACGCCCACATGGAGGAAACAGGATAAATCTGGCCGGGCGAAATATTGCCTTTCATTAAGGTGCCGGAGATCATCGCCCTGACCTGCTCTTCATCGTCGCTATTGCGGTCTTTTTGGTCGAATTTATTCACCAGCGCATACAGAGGCACCGATTTCCCCGCCACTGAAATAGCCTGGCGAACCTCTTCATCAGAAATGGATTTAAGCTGGGTATAATCCATGACCGCCAGCACCGCCGACGCGCGCGCCAACTGCTCGCTAAGCATTTTTTGCAGATGCGGCTGTCCGGCCTCATTGGGCCCGGGGGTATCGAGCAACGTCAGCTGTCCAGGATGTGCATCAAGACCCGCAAGATGCACAAACTCCACCTCAATCACCGGAATGTGTTCGATAGCCGCATATTCTGAGAACGGAAACGCCACACCCAGTACCTGCGAAAGCCTCACCAGGTCATTAAGGCTTTTCAGGCAATGAAATATTGGCTGCGCCCCGAGATGATGCTTTTCAAAGGCTTCTCCTTTCTCAATACGCTCCAGTAGCGTATTCATGTCCTTATCAATTTCCAGATGCTGAGCCAGCTTGCCGCGATCGTAATCGCAGAGCTTTTTCTGTAGCAGTTGGATCAACTCATCAATAGGTGAGACATGGGAAAAATGGAGCACCGGCTCCTTCTGACCACGCGTGTGACGGATCAGCGTAGGCAGCGCCGTCATTGGCCGGTTGCGGTTCGGCAATACCTCCGTACCGACAATGGCGTTAATGGTGGTCGATTTCCCCGCTTTCATGGTGCCAACGATAGCCAGAACCATTTCCAGACGTGTTATTTTGCGTAATTCATTATTCAGCATTGCCTGCTGCGCTTCGACGCCTCGCGCACTAAAATGCAAAGGCAGCACGTTGCTCTTTTCACCTGTAATAGCAGCCGTCGTGCTCTCCAGCTTCGCTGTTGGCATTGATTTCAGGGTATCGAGATTTTGCAGGGCAAGCTGTAACAAACGCTCAGCTTCCTGACTTAATTCAAAAATGGTCTGTGTGTGCATGATAAAAGCCTTTCCTTAACGCAAATTTATTACTTTTATTAAGCCACTGGTATTAATTATGTTGTTCAGGCTTATATGATCACGTGTGGAAACATGTTCACCGGAATATAACTGATTGAAGATAATCAGAAATAAATGGCTATCCTTGCATGGCGTGTAAAGCGCACCTTAAGGCCTGACAGCCAAAAGATAAAAAGCGTAGCCCATTTAAAAAACTTCAGGATATATCATCATTATTTACCCACCATAAAGAGAGGGGATATGCCACCGCCATAAGAAATGTATGGCAGTAAAGACCGAAGATAAATAACAATGTGTCGCTTCACCTTATCCGAAATGAAGGTGCGTAGCAATTTGCCGCAATAAAATATTCGATATATTTAGCGACTTCTCTTTCCACCGTGTTAATGACGTTAGCATCGCTTAACCCACTGACAGGAAGTGTCACTCGCAACACACTTTTGGCATTTTTTTAAATTCACAATATCACCGACAAACGTGTGGATTTGCGCTATACTTGCCGCCTTTTTCGGCACTCTGCCGTCATTTAGCTGGCACTTTCCGGCGCGTTAACACTTTTGAGGATACCGATATGACACTCCCACACTGCCCAAAATGCAATTCTGAATACACCTATGAAGATAATGGCATGTTCATCTGCCCGGAATGCGCACACGAATGGAATGATGCCGAGCCAGCGCAGGATGCTGATGCGCTGGTCGTCAAAGATGCGAACGGTAATCTGCTGGCGGATGGCGACAGCGTCACCGTTGTTAAAGATCTGAAGGTGAAAGGCAGCTCTTCTATGCTGAAGATCGGCACCAAAGTGAAGAATATCCGTCTGGTTGAAGGCGATCATAATATCGACTGCAAAATTGACGGCTTCGGTCCGATGAAACTGAAATCTGAGTTCGTGAAAAAGAACTGATTTCCCCGCCCGGTGACGCTTCGCTTACCGGGCGTTCGGGAACTACACTTAACGGGCTTTTCTTACGTGAGGTAAAGATTATGCCGTTAAGTCCCTATATCTCTTTCGCCGGCAACTGTGCAGAGGCTACCGCCTTCTATCAGCAGGCCGTCGGCGCAGAACTCCTCTATAAAATCACCTTCGGCGAAATGCCAAAAAGCGATAACAGCGAAGAAGGCTGTCCGTCCGGCATGCAGTTTCCGGATTCGGCTATCGCCCACTCCAACGTCCGCATTGCGGGCAGCGATATCATGATGAGCGACGGGCTGCCGCCGGGCAGCAGTGCGCAATACGCAGGCTTCACGCTGGTGCTCGACACGCAGGATGTGTCGGAAGGCAAACGCTGGTTCGACAACCTCGCCGCGGGCGGGAATATCGAAATGGCCTGGCAGGAAACCTTCTGGGCACACGGTTTCGGTAAAGTCACCGATAAATACGGCGTGCCGTGGATGATTAACGTCGTTAAGCAGCAGCACTAATCTTCGGGCGGAGGGCCGTCTGCCTCCGCCTGTCATCAAACTCCCCTCAACTCTTCAAACTCCCGCAACCTGCACTTAACCCAAATGTCATATTGATGCGCCAGCATGAGGCCACATTTATCGTGAGGCCCAGCACATGCAAACCGTCATCCGCGTCGAGAAACTGAGCAAGACCTTCCATCACAACAAGGCTCTGCATGCCGTTGATCTGACCGTCCAGCAGGGCGACATGGTGGCGCTGCTTGGGCCATCCGGTTCGGGTAAATCCACCCTTCTGCGTCACCTGAGCGGCCTCATTACCTGCGATAAAACGCCGGAAAGCCACGTCGAGTTACTCGGTAATACCGTGCAGCGCGCGGGGCGTCTGGCAAGCGATATCCGTAAAAGCCGCGCCCAGACGGGCTACATCTTCCAGCAGTTCAATCTGGTGAACCGCCTGACGGTGCTCGAGAACGTGCTGATTGGCGCGCTCGGCAGCACACCCTTCTGGCGCACCTGCCTGCGCTGGTTCTCCCCATCCCAGAAGCAGGAAGCCTTACAGGCGCTGACCCGCGTCGGCATGGCGCATTTCGCCCACCAGCGTGTCTCCACCCTGTCCGGTGGACAACAGCAGCGCGTGGCGATTGCCCGCGCGCTGATGCAGAAAGCGAAAATCATTCTGGCCGACGAGCCTATCGCCTCGTTGGATCCGGAATCGGCCCGCATCGTGATGGAAACCCTGCGCGACATCAACCAGAACGACGGCATCACCGTGGTGGTGACGCTGCATCAGGTGGATTACGCCCTGCGCTACTGCGAGCGCATCGTCGCCCTGCGTCAGGGACATGTGTTCTTTGATGGCGCCAGCCATCAGTTTGATAACGAACGTTTTGACCATCTCTACCGCAGCGTAAACCGCGTCGAAGAGCGCGCGCAGGCTGCATAACGTCCCCATAACGAGGAATGGAAATGAGCTATAAAACGGTTGCCGCGCTGGCCTTCACCAGCATGTTCAGCATCAGCACCCTGTTAAGCCCGGCCCACGCTGAGGAGCAGGAAAAAGCGCTGAACTTTGGCATCATTTCGACAGAATCACAGCAGAACCTGAAACCCCAGTGGGAACCGTTCCTGAAAGATATGGAAACCAAACTGGGGATCAAAGTGAACGCCTTCTTCGCCCCGGACTACGCGGGCATTATCCAGGGGATGCGCTTTAACAAAGTGGACATCGCCTGGTACGGCAACCTCTCCGCCATGGAAGCGGTGGACCGCGCGAACGGCCAGGTCTTTGCCCAGACCGTTGCGGCCGATGGTTCTCCAGGATACTGGAGCGTGCTGATCGTGAACAAAGACAGCCCGATCAACAACCTCAACGACATGCTCGCCAAACGCAAAGAGCTGACGTTTGGTAACGGCGACCCGAACTCCACTTCCGGCTTCCTCGTCCCTGGCTACTACGTCTTCGCCAAAAACAACGCCTCCGCCAGCGACTTCAAGCGCACCGTCAACGCCAGCCACGAAACCAACGCCCTGGCCGTGGCGAACAAGCAGGTGGACGTTGCCACTAACAACACCGAAAACCTCGACAAGCTGAAGACCTCCGCGCCGGACAAGCTGAAGGAAATCAAGGTTATCTGGAAATCACCGCTGATCCCGGGTGACCCAATCGTGTGGCGTAAAAACCTCACCGAAAGCACCAAGGAGAAGGTGTACGACTTCTTCATGAACTACGGCAAAACGCCGGAAGAGAAAGCGGTTCTGGCGCGTCTGGGCTGGGCACCGTTCCGCGCGTCCAGCGACCTGCAGCTGGTCCCGATTCGCCAGCTGGCACTGTTCAAGCAGATGCAGGGCGTGAAGGACAACAAGGGGCTGAAGGAAGAGGAGAAGACCAGCAAAGTCTCTGAAATTCAGGCCCAGCTGGACGATCTCGACCGCCTGACCGCCGCGCTCGGCGCCATGACCAGCGTGAATAAAGCGGTGCAGTAGTGCCTTTCTCCCTCTCCCGGTGGGAGAGGGCCGGGGTGAGGGCATCAGCGCGCACATGTCCCCCTCACCCTAACCCTCTCCCTCAAGGGAGAGGGGACTAAACCCAAAGGAGCCAACATGCAAACCATCACCCTCCCGCCGCCAAAGCGCAGCTGGTTCTCGCTCATCAGCTGGGCCATTCTGCTGGCGGTGCTGATTATCTCCTGGAAGGGCGCGGAAATGGATCCGCTGCTGCTCTTCAAAGATTCCGGCAACATGGCGACCTTCGCCGCCGACTTCTTCCCGCCGGATTTCAGCCAGTGGCAGGACTATCTCAGCGAAATGGCGATCACCCTGCAAATCGCCGTCTGGGGCACCGCTCTTGCCGTTGTTCTCTCCATTCCGTTTGGTCTGATGAGCGCCGAAAACATCGTGCCGTGGTGGGTTTACCAGCCGATGCGTCGCCTGATGGACGCCTGCCGCGCCATCAACGAAATGGTCTTTGCAATGCTGTTCGTGGTCGCGGTCGGCCTGGGTCCGTTCGCCGGCGTGATGGCGCTGTTCATTCACACCACCGGCGTGCTCTCCAAGCTGCTCTCCGAAGCGGTTGAAGCCATCGAGCCCGGCCCGGTGGAAGGCATTCGCGCAACGGGCGCCAATAAAATCGAAGAGATCCTTTACGGCGTGCTGCCTCAGGTGATGCCGCTGCTCATCTCCTACTCCCTGTACCGCTTCGAGTCCAACGTTCGCTCCGCCACCGTGGTGGGCATGGTGGGCGCAGGCGGGATTGGCGTCACCCTGTGGGAAGCGATTCGCGGTTTCCAGTTCCAGCAAACCTGCGCTCTGATGGTGCTCATCATCGTCACCGTCAGCCTGCTGGATTTCCTCTCTCAACGTTTGCGTAAGCACTTCATCTGAGTAGCGAGGCTTTGTTTTCTATGCACTTATCCAGACATCCGACCAGTTACCCCACCCGCTGGCAAGAGATTGCGGCAAAGCTCGAAGTGGAGCTGCGCACGCACTACCGCTGCGGGGACTACCTGCCCGCCGAGCAGCAGCTTGCCGACCGCTACGAGGTGAACCGCCACACCCTGCGCCGCGCCATCGATCAGCTGGTTGAGCGCGGCTGGGTCCAGCGCCGCCAGGGCGTGGGCGTGCTGGTGCTGATGCGCCCATTCGACTACCCGCTCAATGCCCAGGCGCGCTTTAGCCAGAACCTGCTGGATCAGGGTAGCCACCCGACCAGCGAAAAGCTGCTCTCGGTATTGCGCCCGGCCTCCAGCCACGTGGCGGACGCGCTGGGCATTCAGGAGGGCGACAACGTGGTGCACCTGCGCACGTTGCGCCGGGTGAACGGCGTGGCGGTATGCCAGATAGACCACTACTTCGCGGACCTCGCCCTCTGGCCCGTGCTCCAGCGTTTCTCCAGCGGCTCGCTGCATGATTTTCTTCAGGATGCGACAGGTATTGCGCTCAAGCGCACCCAAACGCGCATCAGCGCCCGTCGCGCACAGGCAAAAGAGAGCAAGGTTCTCGAAATTCCCAACATGGCTCCGCTGCTCTGCGTACGCACCCTCAACCACCGTGACGGCGAGATCAACGCGACGGAATACTCCGTCAGCCTGACCCGCGCCGACATGATTGAATTCACCATGGAGCACTGAATGCATTTCGACACCTCCACCCGACAGCGCTGGATGCGCGTGCTGGCCCACAGCCAGCCTGCCGCCCTGCGTGAGCGCATGAACGCGCTGGGCCTGACGCCTGACTACGACACTATCCGCGCGCCGGAAATCGGCCTGGTACAGATCCAGGCGCGCATGGGCGGCACCGGCGAGCGCTTTTTCGCCGGAGACGCCACCCTCACCCGCGCCGCGATCCGTCTGAACAGCGGCACGCTGGGCTACAGCTACGTGCTGGGGCGCGACAAAGCGCACGCCGAGCGCTGCGCGGTGATCGACGCGCTTTTACAGGAACAGCCGCATTTCCAGACGTTAATGGAAACCCTTATTGTCCCGCTGGAAGCCGACCGCGCCGCACGCATTGCCGCGCGTCAGGCCGAAGTGAACACCAGCCGGGTCGACTTCTTTACGCTCGTTCGCGGAGACAACGCATGACGCTTCAACCTGCTTTTACCCTGGCCGTCCAGGATGCCCAACAGAGTTTCCGTCGCCTGCTGAAGGCCATGAGCGAGCCGGGCGTGATTGTCTCGCTGCACCAGCTTTCACAGGGCTGGCTGCCGCTGAATCTGGCGACCACCAGCGTGCTGCTGACGCTGGCCGACAACGACACCCCGGTGTGGCTCTCGGGCGCACTGTCGAACGATATCGCCTGTCAGAACCTGCGTTTTCACACCAGCGCCCCGCTGGTCGATCAGCCGCAGCAGGCGGTTTTCGCCGTGGCCGACGAACAAATCAGCCATGAGCAGCTGAACGCCCTGAGCGAAGGCACCGCCGTCGCCCCGGAAACGAGCGCTACGCTGATTTTGCAGGTCTCCAGCCTGAGCGGTGGCCGTATGCTGCGCCTGACCGGCGCAGGCATCGCCGACGAGCGCATGGTCGCGCCGCAGCTGCCGGAGTGCATCATTCACGAGCTGACCGAGCGCCCACACCCGTTCCCGCTGGGCATTGACCTGATCCTGACCTGCGGCGAGCGCCTGCTGGCCATCCCGCGAACCACCCATGTGGAGGTGTGCTGATGTACGTAGCCGTCAAAGGAGGCGAGAAGGCGATCGCCGCCGCCCATGCCTTGCAGGAGCACAGACGACGGGGCGATGAACGGCTTCCCGAGCTGAGCGTCGCCCAGATTGAACAGCAGTTAAACCTGGCCGTCGACCGCGTGATGACCGAAGGCGGTATCGCGGACCGCGAGCTTGCAGCGCTGGCGCTGAAGCAGGCCAGCGGCGATAACGTGGAAGCCATCTTTCTGCTGCGCGCTTACCGCACTACGCTTGCGAAGCTGGCGGTAAGCGAGCCGGTGAATACGGCGGAAATGCGTTTAGAGCGCCGTATCTCAGCGGTGTACAAAGACATCCCCGGCGGCCAGCTGCTTGGCCCTACTTATGATTACACCCATCGCCTGCTGGACTTCACCCTGCTGGCGAACGGCGAAGCCCCGCAACTCAACACTTCAGACGCCGAACAGGAACCCTCTCCGCACGTCTTCAGCCTGCTGGCGAAACAGGGTCTGGCGAAGGCGGAGGAAGATTCTGGCGCGCAGCCGGATGACATCACCCGTACGCCGCCGGTTTACCCGTGCTCGCGCTCGTCCCGCCTGCAGCAGCTGATGCGCGGCGACGAAGGCTATCTTCTGGCACTCGCCTACTCCACCCAGCGCGGCTACGGGCGCAACCACCCGTTTGCAGCCGAAATTCGCAGCGGTTACATCGACGTTGAAATCGTACCGGAAGAGCTGGGTTTTGCGGTGAACATCGGGGAATTGCTGATGACCGAGTGTGAAATGGTCAACGGTTTTGTCGCGCCCGAAAATGAAGATCCACACTTTACCCGCGGCTACGGGCTGGTATTTGGCCTCGGCGAGCGCAAAGCCATGGCAATGGCGCTGGTCGACCGCGCACTCCAGGCCCCGGACTACGGCGAGCATATTGCGGGCCCGGCACAGGACGAAGAGTTCGTGCTGGCCCACGCGGATAACGTCGAGGCCGCTGGCTTCGTCTCGCACCTCAAGCTGCCGCATTACGTCGATTTCCAGGCCGAACTGGAACTGCTGAAACGCCTGCAACGGGAGCGCGAACATGGCTAACTTAAGCGGCTACAACTTTGCCTATCTGGACGAGCAAACCAAACGCATGATCCGCCGTGCCATCTTAAAAGCAGTGGCTATTCCGGGCTATCAGGTGCCGTTCGGCGGCCGTGAAATGCCGATGCCCTACGGCTGGGGCACGGGCGGTATTCAGATCACCGCCAGCGTGATCGGCGAGGCTGACGTGCTGAAGGTCATTGACCAGGGTGCCGACGACACCACCAACGCCGTGTCGATCCGCAACTTTTTCCGGCGCGTAACGGGCGTCAACACCACCGAAAAAACCGAAGACGCGACGTTGATCCAGACCCGTCACCGCATTCCGGAAACCCTGCTGGCTGAAGATCAGATTTTGATTTTCCAGGTGCCCATCCCGGAGCCGCTGCGCTTTATTGAGCCGCGCGAAACCGAAACCCGCACCATGCATGCGCTGGAAGAGTACGGGATCATGCAGGTGAAGCTGTATGAAGACATCGCCCGCTTCGGCCATATCGCCACCACCTACGCCTACCCGGTGAAGGTGAACGGGCGCTACGTGATGGACCCGTCGCCGATCCCGAAATTCGATAACCCGAAGATGGACATGATGCCCGCCCTGCAACTTTTTGGTGCCGGACGCGAAAAACGCATCTACGCCGTGCCGCCGTACACCCGTGTGGAGAGCCTGGATTTCGACGATCACCCGTTTACGGTGCAGGAGTGGGACGAGCCGTGCGCCATCTGCGGATCCAAACACAGTTATCTGGACGAAGTGGTGCTGGACGACACGGGCAAACGGATGTTTGTCTGCTCCGACACCGATTACTGCCGCCAACAGAGCGAGGCGAACAGCCAATGAAACCGCTGCTTTCGGTTAATAACCTGACTCACCTGTATGCGCCGGGCAAAGGCTTTAGCGATGTGTCGTTTGAGCTGTGGCCGGGCGAAGTGCTGGGGATTGTCGGCGAATCCGGCTCCGGCAAAACCACCCTGCTGAAGTCTATCTCCGCGCGCCTGACGCCGCAGAACGGCGACATTTTGTATGAAGGCAAATCCCTGTACGCCATGAGCGAGGCCGAGCGCCGCCGCCTGCTGCGCACCGAGTGGGGCGTGGTGCATCAGCACCCGCTGGACGGCCTGCGCCGTCAGGTGTCGGCGGGCGGCAACATCGGCGAACGCCTGATGGCCACCGGCGCGCGCCACTACGGCAACATCCGCGCCACGGCGCAGCACTGGCTGATCGATGTGGAAATCCCCGCCTCGCGCATCGACGACCTGCCGACGACCTTCTCCGGCGGTATGCAGCAGCGTTTACAGATTGCCCGCAACCTGGTCACCCATCCGAAGCTGGTGTTTATGGATGAACCCACCGGCGGGCTGGACGTCTCCGTGCAGGCGCGCCTGCTCGACCTGCTGCGCGGCCTGGTGGTGGAGCTGAACCTCGCGGTGGTGATTGTCACCCACGATTTAGGCGTTGCGCGCCTGCTGGCGGACCGCCTGCTGGTAATGAAGCAGGGCCAGGTGGTGGAAAGTGGGCTGACCGACCGCGTGCTCGACGACCCGCATCATCCGTACACCCAACTGCTGGTGTCCTCGGTATTACAGAATTAAGAGGCCAACATGATCCACGTTGAAAATGTCAGTAAGACCTTTGTGCTCCACCAGCAAAACGGCGTGCGCCTGCCGGTGCTGCAAAATGCCTCGTTAGAGGTCAGCAGCGGCGAATGCGTGGTGCTGCACGGCCACTCCGGCAGCGGAAAATCCACCCTGCTGCGCTCGCTGTACGCCAACTATCTGCCGGACGAAGGCCACATCCGCATTCGCCACAATGATGAATGGGTCGATCTTGTTCAGGCTCCGGCGCGCAAGGTGCTGGAAGTGCGCCGCACGACGATCGGCTGGGTTAGCCAGTTTCTGCGGGTGATCCCGCGGATCTCCGCCCTGGACGTGGTAATGCAGCCGCTACTCGATCTCGGCGTGTCACGAGAAACCTGCGCTGACAAGGCCGCGAGCCTGCTGACGCGCCTCAACGTGCCGGAGCGTCTGTGGCACCTCGCCCCGTCGACCTTTTCCGGCGGCGAGCAGCAGCGCGTGAACATCGCGCGCGGGTTTATCGTCGACTACCCGATTTTACTTCTGGATGAACCCACCGCCTCGCTCGACGGTAAAAACAGCGCCGCCGTGGTAGCGCTGATCGAGCAGGCCAAAGCGCGCGGGGCGGCGATCGTCGGGATCTTCCACGACGAAAACGTTCGCAACCGCGTAGCCGACAGACTGCACCCGATGGGGAACAACGCATGATTATCAATAACGTCAGGCTGGTGCTGGAAAACGAGGTGGTTTGCGGCTCAGTTGAGATCCAGGGCGGCGTCATTCGCGCGTTTGCCGAAACCCAGAGCCGCTCACCGGAGGCGATGGACGGCGAAGGCGGCTGGCTGCTGCCGGGGCTGATTGAGCTGCATACCGATAATCTGGACAAATTCTTCACCCCGCGACCGAAGGTGGACTGGCCCGCCCATTCGGCGATGAGCAGCCACGACGCGCTGATGGTTGCCAGCGGCATCACTACGGTGCTGGATGCGGTGGCGATTGGCGACGTGCGCGACGGCGGCGATCGCCTGGAGAATCTGGAGAAGATGATCAACGCCGTGGAGGAGACGCAAAAACGCGGCCTCAACCGCGCCGAGCACCGCCTGCACCTGCGCTGTGAGCTGCCGCACCATACGACCCTGCCGCTGTTTGAAAAGCTGGTGGGGCGCGAGCCGGTGTCATTGGTCTCACTGATGGACCACTCGCCGGGGCAGCGCCAGTTCGCCAACATTGAAAAGTACCGCGAATACTATCAGGGCAAATATTCGCTCAACGACGCGGAGATGGCGCGCTACGAAGAAGAGCAGCTGGCGCTGGCGGCCCAGTGGTCGCAGCCCAACCGCCTTAAGATTGCCGCCATGTGTCGGGACCTGAATATCGCGCTGGCCAGCCATGACGACGCCACGCACGATCACGTGCGCGAATCCCACCAGCTTGGTAGCGTGATCGCCGAATTTCCCACCACGTTTGAAGCGGCAGAGGCGTCGCGCCAGCACGGCATGAACGTACTGATGGGCGCGCCAAACATCGTGCGCGGCGGCTCGCACTCCGGCAACGTGGCGGCAAGCAGGCTCGCTTCCCTCGGCCTGCTGGATATTCTCTCGTCCGACTACTACCCAGCCAGCCTGCTGGACGCGGCGTTCCGGGTGGCGGACGATGAAGGTAACAGCTTCACGCTGCCGCAGGCGATTCGTCTGGTGACGAAAAACCCAGCCTCCGCGCTCAACCTTCACGATCGCGGTGAGATTGCCGAAGGGAAACGGGCAGACCTGGTTCTCGCCCACCGTAAAGGCGAGCACGTGCATATCGACCATGTCTGGCGTCAGGGAAAAAGGGTGTTCTGATGGGAAGACTCATCTGGTTAATGGGGCCGTCCGGCTCCGGGAAAGACAGTCTGCTGTCGGCGCTGCGGCAGCGGGAACATTCACAGCTGCTGGTTGCTCACCGTTACATTACCCGCGCAGCGAACGCCGGAAGTGAAAACCATATCGCCCTGAGCGAGCAGGAATTTTTTACCCGCGCCGGGCAAAATCTGCTGGCGCTGAGCTGGCACGCCAACGGCTTTTATTATGGCGTGGGCATTGAGATTGACCTCTGGCTGCACGCGGGCTTCGACGTGCTCGTTAACGGCTCGCGCGCACATCTGCCGCAGGCAAAAGCCCGGTACGAAGCGGCGCTGCTGCCGGTGTGCCTGCAGGTTTCCCCGGATATCCTGCGCAGCCGACTGCAAAGCCGGGGACGGGAAAATGCGCGTGAGATAGACCAGCGCCTCGAGCGCGCGGCGCGCTACACGCCGTCGGGCTGTCACGTCCTCAATAACGACGGAAGTTTGCTACAGTCAGTCGAGACCTTTTTATCGCTGATCCGCCAGAAGGAGAAACAGCATGCCTGACTGCCAGCTTCGCCCCGCCACCGCCGACGACGCGCCGATCGTTTACGCGCTGATCTGTGAACTTAAGCAGGCCGAGTTCGATCATCAGGCGTTTCACGCCGGGTATCTGGCCAACTTGCAGGATCACAATATGCGTTACCAGCTGGCCGAGCTGGACGGGCAGATCATCGGTATGATCGGCCTGCATATGCAGTTTCACCTGCACCACGCCCGCTGGATCGGCGAGATCCAGGAGCTGGTGGTGATGCCGCAGGCGCGCGGATTGCGCGTGGGCAGCCAGCTGCTGGCGTGGGCGGAAGACGTAGCACGAGAGGCGGGCGCGGAGCTGACCGAGCTTTCCACCAGCGTGAAGCGCACAGACGCGCACCGTTTTTATGTTCGTGAGGGGTATACGCAGAGCCATTTTCGATTCACCAAACCGCTGTAGAGGTGTGAGATGAGTCTGACGATTACGTTAACGGGCACCGGCGGTGCCCAGCTTGTGCCGGTCTTTGGCTGCGACTGCGCGGCGTGTCGCCGGGCGCGCTTGCAGGACAACTATCGCCGTCGCCCCTGCAGCGCGGTGGTCAAATTCAACGATGCGGTCACCCTGCTGGACGCGGGCATTCCGCACCTGATGGACGACTGGCCGGCGGGCAGCTTCCAGCAGTTTTTGCTCACGCACTACCATATGGATCACGTTCAGGGACTGTTCCCCCTGCGCTGGGGCGTGGGCGCAACCATCCCGGTTTACGGCCCGCCGGACGACGCCGGGTGCGACGACCTGTTTAAACACCCCGGGATCCTGGATTTCAGCCACACGGTCGAGCCGTTCGTGATGTTTGAGCTGCAGGGGCTGCGAGTCACGCCGCTGCCGCTCAACCATTCGAAACTGACCTTCGGGTACCTGCTGGAGTCCGCCCACAGCCGCGTGGCGTGGCTTTCCGACACCGCCGGGCTGCCGGAAAAAACGGTGAAGTTCCTGCTTAACAACCAGCCGCAGGTGGTGATTATCGACTGTAGCCACGAACCTCGGCCGGAGACGCCGCGCAACCATTGTGATTTAAACACCGTGGCTGCGCTGAACGAGGTCATTCGCTGCCCGCAGGTGATCCTGACGCACATCAGCCATCAGTTTGACGTGTGGATGATGGAGAACCCGCTGCCGGACGGCATTGAAGCGGGCTATGACGGGATGGTATTGGTGCTGGATTAGGTTTTGCCGGGTGGCGGCTGCGCCTAACCCGGCTTACACGTTGCGATACCGGGGTTTACCACCGATCGTAATCGTCCTCTAACCGGCGCTCATCCTCTTCTAAGCGACGGCGATCGTCATCCAGCTGGCGCTGACGCTCGTCTAATCGGCGGCGTCTGTCTTCGAGCTGCCGACGGCGATCGTCGTACTGACGGCTGTCGGTTTGACGATTGCGATCGTAACGATCGTCGTCATCGTCATTACGGCTGCTGCTGGGGTTATAGGCATCGTTGATCGCCTGCTGAATATTGCCAATGGCATCATCAACAATATCGGCATGCGCCAGTTGGCTGGTGAGTGACAGCAGACCAAATAACAGAGCGGTAGAGTAACGTTTCATAAGGCCAGACTCGCAGGTGGACTGGCCTTACGGTAATGAATGGCAGGGAACCGGGGTAGCGGAGGAATCTCAAATTCAGTTGTGTCCTGGGACTTCCATCAGTTGATTCGCACGCTGTTTATTTTCTGCGACCAGGACGATGCCGTAGCATTTTTGATCCGGCGAATGGCTCCAGATACGATCTTCGGGGATACACCCTCCGTCATAGATAACCTTGCTACCATCATACGGCCAAAATGCGCCCTGCTCGGTATCGAGAACAAAAACAGCGATTTGGTCAGACTCGCGGGCAATTTTCTGCCAGAGCATCTTCCCACCCTCATATTGTTCAAAGTCGCTGACAAGTGTCACGCCACACTGTAATACCAGGGCTTCATACAGGCGAGTTGCCAGTCCCTTGTCACGCTCGGCGGGATCAACACAGATACCTTCTACCTGAATAACATTGGCATCTTCCCAACAGCGCTCGACGGCAATGATATCTTCACCCAAATGCGTTTTACGTTGTAAATCCAGGGCAGCAACAACCCGATGCCGGGGCACCCCATCGAAGGTTTCGATATCCGCTTCAATAATCGCAGCTCTTGGCGTCTGGCTATCAAAAATAACATGTAGCACTCGCCCGGAAAGCTCAAACTCATCAACGAGTTTAAACGACCTGGCAATTGTGCTCGGGCTGTATGTTGTAGGCATCACGATCATTTGTGAGTCCCCCTTTGTGAGTCCCCCTTTGTGAGTACCGGCATAATTCCTTTTATATCCCAACCTGCTAAATTTTGCGCAGATTAACATCACCGGCGTCAACGATGCTCTTGATGAAATCCTAAACAGGGGCATTTAAAAACATATTTTCCGCAGCGCCTGCGCCAGCTGCACCCGCGTAAACGGCTTACGCAGTAACTGGACGTCAGGCAACTGCGGGTTATGCGTCGGACGTAAATCTTGTCCGCTGATCAGCAATACCGGCAACTGCGGATAATGGCTGCGCACATGGTTAATCACCTCAGCCCCGCTCAGGCTGCCTGGCAACATCAGGTCGCTGATAAACAGGCCAATATCCGGGGATGCCGCCAGCATGCTCAGCGCCTGTTCACCGTTGTCCGCTTCGAGCGTCAGGTAACCAAGCTGATGCAGTTGCTCACACAGGGTCTGGCGAACGTCAGCCTCATCTTCCAGCACCAGCACCAGCCGCTCGCTCTCTACGGACGTTGTGGCAGTGAATGCTTCATCCTCAGTAGCGGCGGGCAGCGTCGAGCGCGGCAGGTGGAGCCGCACGGTCGTTCCCTGTCCCGGCGCGCTTTCTATCTCCACCCGCCCGCCGGACTGACGCACAAAGCCGTATACCATCGACAGGCCAAGCCCGCTTCCACTTCCGGTCTGCTTGGTGGTAAAGAACGGTTCAAAAACGCGGGATTTCACCTCCTGTGACATCCCGCTGCCGTGGTCAATCACCTCCAGCGCCACCATATCCTGCCTTCGCCCGTCACTGCGGGTCACGCGCTGGTTCCAGGTACGAATTTTAATCACCCCGCTTTGTCCTTCCATCGCGTCACGCGCGTTCATTACCAGGTTAATGATGGCGTTTTCCAGCTGGCTGACGTCAATCCATGCGGGCCATGCCGGGGTTTGCGCTTCTATCTCCAGAGTAAGGGTGGAGGGCAACGAGTGGCGCATCAGTTCCCGGAGGTTCTCCAGCAGCGGCTGCATCTCTACCGCATGCGGCGTCAGGGATTGCTTGCGGGAAAACGCCAGCAGGCGCTGGGTAAGCAGCGCGCCGCGTTCGGCCGCCTTCAGCGCACGGGTAATGCGCGGCGCGTCTTTTGATTCGGGGTCAGTGAGCTCAAGGCTACCGATGATCACCGCCAGCAGGTTGTTAAAATCATGCGCCAGCCCGCCGGTCAGCTGTCCGACCGCCTTCATTTTCTGGCTGTGCAGCAGCGCCTCTTCCAGCCCCTGGCGCTCGATGCGGTCGATCTCCATCTGCGTGGTTTTCTCTTTCAGCAGACGCGTGGTGTGTTCGAGCGAGGCGGTATTGCGGGCAAATACGTTAAACGCGCGCGCCAGTTCGCCCAGCTCGTCACGCCGCTGCAGCGCAGGCACCGAGACATCCTGTTCGCCGTGGGCAAGTCGCGACATCGCCCGGGAAATCGCCGTCAGGTTAGAGCCCAGATTGCGGTAGATGTACCAGCAGGCACATCCGGTGATGATCAGCGCCAGCACGGCAAAGATGCTGATAAATACGCTGATCGAACGCAGTTCCTGATGGCTTTGGGCAGTACGCAACGTGGAGGCCTGAGCCACCTGCGCCACGTACTGGTTGATATCGCTATTGAGTATCGCCACTAGCGCCTTGATGTGGAACATATACCAGCTGATGGACAGATCGCTCTCCTCCAGCTGTTTCGACAGCGGGGCAAGCTTGTGCAGTTCATCGTTGAAATCCGGCAGAACCGCGTTCACAACCGGCTGTATGGCCCGCCGGGGCAGCGTGGTCGTCACGGCGTCCAGCTGCTGAACGGTAGCACGCGGCGAAGGTGTATCAATGGCGGCCACGATCAGCCGATCCATCTCCATCAGCTGCTGCGCGTCCGGAACGTTGCTGCCGAAGCGGCGGTTGATGTCCTGCAGATGACGTAAATAGCTCTGGCTCTGATAGAGCGAACTCAGCAGCGCGTTACGCTCCAGATGGCGTCGCTGCCCCCGCTCCAGCATCTCCGTTACGCTCTGCTGTAATTCATTGCTCCTGCGAATAATGCGCGCCACCAGCGCCGGCTCCTGCTGCGCCAGCGGCGCATCGGCAAGCTGTTCCAGCGAGTGTCGCAGCGCCGTTTGCATCTGCTTCAGCCGCTCGGCTTCGCCTTTGTACTCCAGCGCCCCGACCACCTGCGAAAGCCGCACCGCCGCCGTCGCCACGTTGGCCGTGTCGCGCGCGAGGTTCATGCTGCCGGTCATGTCATCCAGCGTTTGCTGTTGGACCTGCTCCTGGATCTGGCTGGCGTGACGAAAGCCGAGCACCGCCACGCCGCTTACCATCAGCGTTACCGCCACCACCAGCAGGTTAAATATCAGCAGGCGACCGCGGGCGCTGGTGAAGAACGGGGGGCGTGAAGACATGTTGACTCCGTAACTGTGATCCACATTCGCTATTCATAACTATGACAAATATGAACAGCTTCTGACATTTTGCATTTACGCACCTGTGATGAAGTGCAGATATCGACGTTCACAGGAGATCCGCCATGAGCAGAACCCCGGTTTTAGAGATGCGCCACATTGCCAAAACCTTCGGCAATTTCCACGCGCTCAAGGGCGTAGATTTGACGGTCTTCCCCGGTGAGATCCACGCGCTGATGGGGGAAAACGGCGCGGGAAAAAGCACGCTGATGAAGATCCTCGCGGGGGCCTATACCGCCACCGGCGGCGAGATACTCATCGACGGTCAGCCGTTTCACATCAAAGGGCCGAAGGATGCGCTGGCCGCAGGCATTACCCTGATTTATCAGGAGATGCAGCTCGCGCCCAATCTGACCGTTGCCGAAAATATCTTTCTCGGCAGCGAGCTGTCGCGTGGCGGGCTGGTGCAGCGTAAAGAGATGGCTGCCCAGGCGCAGGCGGTGATTGACCGTCTCGGCGCACAGTTTAGCGCCACCGATCTGGTGATGAAGCTGACCATCGCCGAGCAGCAGCAGGTGGAAATCGCCCGCGCGTTGCACCGCAACAGCCGTATTCTGGTGATGGATGAACCCACCGCCGCCCTCTCCTCCCGCGAAACCCACCGCCTGTTCGAACTGATTTTGCGCCTGCGCGATGAGGGCATGGCGATTATCTATATCAGCCACCGCATGGCGGAAGTGTATGAGCTTTCCGATCGCGTCAGCGTCCTGCGCGACGGGCAGTACGTCGGCAGCCTGACGCGCGACAAGCTGAATGCCTCTGAGCTGGTGCGCATGATGGTAGGCCGCCCGTTGAGCGACCTGTTCAACAAAGAGCGCGATATTCCGCTCGGCAGCCCGCGTCTGAACGTGCACCACCTCACCGACGGTAAAAAAGTGCAGCCGTGCAGCCTGCAGGTACGTTCCGGCGAAATCGTCGGGCTCGCGGGCCTTGTCGGTGCCGGGCGCTCCGAGCTGGCGCAGCTGATTTTCGGCGTGCGCAAAGCCACCGGCGGGATGATTGAGGTGGACGGCGAACCGGTGGTGATCCACTCCCCGCGCGCGGCCATTGAAAACGGCATCGGTTTTCTTACCGAGAACCGCAAGGAGCAGGGGCTGTTTCTGGAGCTGGCGGCGCAGGAGAACATCACCATGGCGACGCTGGAGCGCGACGCCACCTTCGGCATGTTAAACCGCAAAAAAGCCCAGTCCATTTCCGATGACGCCATTGCCCTGCTTAACATCCGGGTGCCGCATTCTCAGGTGCGGGCGGGCGGGCTGTCAGGCGGCAACCAGCAAAAGCTGCTGATCTCCCGCTGGGTGGCGATTGGCCCGCGCATTCTGATTCTCGACGAACCCACGCGCGGGGTGGACGTCGGCGCAAAAAGCGAGATCTACCGCATCATGAACCAGATGGCGCGCAAGGGGGTAGCGATTCTGATGATCTCCAGCGAGCTGCCGGAAGTGGTGGGGATGAGCGACCGGGTGTACGTGATGCGGGAAGGCAGCATCGCGGGTGAACTGCACGGGCGCGACATCTCTCAGGAAAATATTATGACGCTGGCAACCGGCGTGAACGAAACACATCATCAGGCGGTGCAATCATGACAACTCCAACCCATCCGCAGCAGGTGGCGAAATCCGCCTCCGCCAAAAAAATGCTGATGAGCGATCTGATGCAAACGGTCGGTATTTTGCCGATTTTAATCCTGATAGTGGCGGTATTTGGCTTTATCGCGCCCAACTTTTTTACCGAGAGCAACCTGCTGAATATTACCCGTCAGGCGTCGATCAACATCGTGCTGGCGGCCGGGATGACCTTCATTATCCTGACCGGTGGGATTGACCTTTCCGTGGGCTCGATTCTGGGCACCACGGCGGTGGCGGCGATGGTGGTCTCGCTTATCCCTGAATTTGCGATGCTCTCCATTCCGGCGGCGCTGATGCTCGGCATGGTGCTGGGGCTGTTCAACGGCGCGCTGGTGGCCTTTGCCGGGCTGCCGCCCTTTATCGTTACGCTCGGCACCTATACGGCACTACGCGGCGCGGCCTACCTGCTGGCGGACGGCACCACGGTGATTAACTCCAACATCAGCTTCGAGTGGATCGGCAATAACTACCTCGGCCCCATTCCGTGGCTGGTGGTGATCGCTCTGGCGGTCATCGCTATCTGCTGGTTCATCCTGCGCCGCACCACCCTCGGCGTTCATATCTATGCCGTTGGCGGCAACATGCAGGCCGCGCGCTTAACCGGCATCAAGGTCTGGCTGGTGCTGCTGTTTGTCTACGGCATGAGCGGCCTGCTCTCAGGTCTCGGCGGCGTCATGAGCGCCTCGCGCCTCTACAGCGCCAACGGCAACCTCGGCACGGGGTACGAGCTGGATGCGATTGCGGCGGTGATCCTCGGCGGCACCAGCTTCGTCGGCGGGATCGGCACGATCACCGGCACGCTGGTCGGCGCATTGATCATCGCCACCCTCAACAACGGCATGACGCTAATGGGCGTCTCCTACTTCTGGCAGCTGGTGATCAAAGGGGCGGTGATCATCATTGCGGTGCTGATCGACAAATACCGTACCCGACACCATCAAAGTGCATAACAACAATACCCTACAAGCGAGGAAGACAAGATGCGTTTGAAACCCTTAGTGACCGCGCTGTGTGCTGGCGCGCTGCTGGCCGCAACGCCGTTTGCGCAAGCAAAAGATCTGAAGTCCATCGGCGTGACGGTGGGCGACCTGGCTAACCCGTTCTTCGTGCAGATCACCAAAGGTGCCGAGCTGGAGGCACGCAAGCTGGCGGGCGATAACGTCAAGGTGACGCTGGTTTCCAGCGGGTACGATCTGGGCCAGCAGGTGTCGCAGATCGATAACTTTATCGCCGCAAAGGTGGACATGATCATCCTCAACGCTGCGGATTCCAAAGGGATCGGCCCGGCGGTGAAGCGCGCTAAAGAGGCGGGGATCGTGGTCGTCGCGGTGGATGTAGCGGCCGAAGGGGCCGATGCGACCATCACCTCCGATAACACCCAGGCGGGGGAGATGGCCTGTAAGTACATTACCGACCGCCTGAAAGGCAAAGGCAACGTGGTGATCATCAACGGACCGCCGGTCTCTGCGGTACAGAACCGCGTGGAGGGCTGCCAGACGGAATTCAAAAAACATCCGGATATCAAAGTGCTCTCGGACAACCAGAACGCAAAAGGCAGTCGTGAAGGCGGTTTGGAAGTCATGACCTCCCTGCTGGCGGCCAATCCGAAGATCGACGGCGTATTCGCGATTAACGATCCGACAGCGATCGGCGCCGATCTGGCGGCGAAACAGGCGCAGCGCAACGAGTTCTTTATCGTTGGGGTGGATGGTAGCCCGGACGGCGAAGAAGCCCTGAAGCGCGAAAACTCCCTGTTTGTGGCGACACCGGCGCAGGATCCGCAGGTGATGGCGGCGAAGGCGGTGGAGATCGGCTATGACATTCTGCAGGGCAAACCCGCGCCGAAAGAGCCTGTGCTGATCCCGGTGACGATGATCGATAAAAAGAACGTCGGCACGTATAAGGGATGGACGGTTAAGTAACCCCCTCACCCTGCCCTCTCCCCAAAGGGGCGAGGGTGTTCACGTTCCCTCTCCCCTTTGGGGAGAGGGTTAGGGTGAGGGGTGGTTTTGCATAAAATTCCAGGAGTCCCCATGAAACGCTCCGACATCAATGAAATTCTCGGCCACACGCGGCAGTTCTTTTCCATGCAC
The DNA here is from genome assembly GCF_053709515.1 of Enterobacter sp. UPMP701. Classification (NCBI taxonomy): domain Bacteria; kingdom Pseudomonadati; phylum Pseudomonadota; class Gammaproteobacteria; order Enterobacterales; family Enterobacteriaceae; genus Enterobacter; species Enterobacter sp. UPMP701. The sequence goes on from NZ_JBSKJN010000011.1 coordinate 26,274, forward strand.
GACGTACATCTCCCGCCGTTTGCCAGCTTTCCGCCCACAAAATGGCAGCAGCTTGATCAGGCCGCATGGCAGGAGGTGTTTGACCTCAGGCTTGGCTGGGACGTGACCGCTTTCGGCGGCAACAGCTTTGCCACCCAGGGCCTGACGCTATTTACCCTGCGCAACGGCTCCCCCAACGGCGTGCCGTATGAAAAGTGCTATGCCGAAAAAATCATGCACGTTCGCGACGGCCAGGTGACGCCGATGCATTTTCACTGGCGCAAGCGGGAAGACATCATCAACCGGGGCGGCGGGAATCTGATTATTGAGTTATGGAATGCCGGCGCGCATGAGGAGACCGAAAACACCGACGTGACCGTCACGGTGGACGGCTGTCGGCAAACCCATGCTCCCGGCAGCCAGCTGCGCCTCACGCCAGGGGAAAGCATCTGTCTCACGCCAGGCCTGTATCACAGCTTCTGGGGAGAACGCGGCTTTGGCGATGTGCTGGTGGGCGAAGTGTCGTCCGTGAACGACGACGAGCACGACAACCATTTTTTGCAGCCCATCGATCGCTATAACAACATCGAAGAAGACGAACCGGCGGTGCTGGTGCTGTGCAACGAGTACAACCTGTTTCGGAGATAAGGAGTGAATGATGCCACTGATTTCTCTTGCCGACGGTCTTGAGCACGCCAGGAAACATCGCTACGCGCTGGGCGCGTTCAACGTGCTCGACTCCCATTTTCTGCGCGCGCTGTTTGCCGCCGCAAAGCAGGAACGCTCGCCATTTATCATTAACATCGCCGAAGTGCACTTTAAGTATGTGTCCCTGGATTCGCTTGTCGAAGCGGTTAAGTTCGAAGCCGCCCGCCACGACATTCCCGTAGTGCTGAATCTCGACCACGGCCTGCATTTCGAGGCCGTCGTGCGCGCTCTGCGCTTAGGGTTCAGCTCGGTGATGTTCGACGGCTCGACGCTGAGCTATGAAGAAAATATCCGCCAGACCCGGGAAGTGGTGAAGATGTGCCATGCGGTGGGCGTCTCGGTAGAGGCGGAGCTGGGCGCGGTCGGCGGGGATGAAGGCGGCGCGCTGTACGGGCATGCGGACGAAGCGTTCTTTACCGACCCGCAGCTGGCGCGCGAATTTGTTGATTCAACCGGCATCGACGCGCTGGCGGTCGCCATCGGCAACGCGCACGGCAAATACAAGGGCGAGCCGAAGCTCGATTTCCCGCGCCTGGACGCCATTCGCCAGCAGACGGGGCTGCCGCTGGTGCTGCACGGCGGCTCCGGCATTAGCGATGCCGACTTCCGCCGAGCCATCGAGCTGGGCATCCATAAAATCAACTTCTATACCGGCATGTCGCAGGCCGCACTCGCCGCCGTTGAGCAGCGCATGGCGAACCGCCAGCCGCTGTACGATGAGTTTGCCGAACTGCTGCTGGGCATTGAAGAGGCGATTACCGATACGGTCGCGGAACAGATGCGCATCTTCGGCAGCGCGGGGCAGGCATAATGGAACGCAAAGGCATTATCGCCGCAGGCAACATGCTGGTGGATCACGTCCACCAGATCGTGCAGTGGCCGGAGCGCGGCTGGCTGGCGGAAATCACCCACAGCGAACGCTCAACCGGCGGCGCACCGCTCAACGTTCTGCTGACGCTGGCGAAAATGCACGCTGGCCTGCCGCTGCAGGCGGTGGGGCTGATCGGAGAAGACGGCGACGGGGATTACATTCTGGCGATGCTCGACCAGTATCACGTAAACCGCCAGCGGGTGCAGCGCACCACCTTCGCCCCGACCTCCATGTCACAGGTGATGACCGACCCCAGCGGGCAGCGCACCTTTTTCCACTCGCCGGGCGCCAACCGTCTGCTGGATCTTCCCGCCTTCGATCGTCTCGACGGATCGATGAAGATCTTCCATCTCGGCTACCTGCTGCTCCTCGACAGCCTGGATATGCCGGATGATGAGTTTGGCACCCGCAGCGCGCGGCTGCTGGCGCAGATGCGCGATCAGGGGTATGAAACTTCACTCGATCTGGTTTCCCGCAAGGGCGACCCGCGCTACCAGCCGCTGGTACTCCCTGCCCTGCGCCATCTGGATTATCTGGTGATTAACGAGCTTGAGGCCGGTGAGTTTAGCGGGCTGGAGATGCGCGACGTCAACGATGCGCTGAATATCGCCCATATCGCTGACGCCGCCGCGCAGCTGCTGGCGGCAGGCGTTCACCAGCGGGTAGTGATCCACTGCCCGGAAGGGGCATGGGGTGAAGCGCCCGGTGAGCAAGGCCGCTGGGTTCCGTCATGGTTACTGGAGCAGAAAGACATTGTCGGCAGCGTGGGGGCGGGCGACGCGTTTTGCGCGGGCTTTTTATACGGCTGCCATGAATCGCTCACGCTAACGGAGAGCACCTATCTGGCGCACGCCTGCGCGCGGGCCAGCCTGCTGGCCGCCAATGCGATTGACGGCGCGAAAACGCTGGACGAGCTGAAGCTGTTTATTAAAGAGAATACCTAGGCTGCTTTCTCGCTATGAGACACATCGGCGGCGAAAACGTAGCCCAGACCGCGCATGGTTTTGATGAGCTTAGGCTGATGCGGGTTGGCCTCGATTTTTCGCCGCAGGCGCATGATCAACACATCAATCGTACGGTCGAACACCTCGGTACTTTCGCTGTGCGTGAGTTCAAGGAGCTGCTCGCGGCTGAGTACCCGGCGGGCATTTTGCGTGAGCGCCAGCAGCAGGCCATATTCACCCTGCGTCAGTGGCACGGCGTTACGCTGCGGATCAATCAGTTCACAGCGGGTAGTGTCCAGCGTCCAGTCGTTAAAGGTTATCCCCGCCGCACGTGGTATCGGCGCTTCGGCTGCCAGCGCCCCGGTACGACGCAGCACGGCTTTAACCCGAGCCACCACCACGCGTGGATTAAACGGCTTACCAATATAATCGTCAGCCCCCATCTCCAGCCCCACCACCACGTCTGATTCACTGCCCAGCCCGGTTAGCATCACCACCGGCAGCGCCGGACGCAGCTTTTGCAGCTGCAGCAAAACCTGCAGTCCGTTGATGTCCGGCAGCATCATATCCAGCAGAACAAGCGCGATAGCCGGCTCCTGTTGTACCTGCCGCAGCGCGTCCTGGCCGTTGTGGCAGACAAGCACGCTAAAGACATGCTCGCTCAGCACATCCTGCAGCAGTTCACACACTGCCATATCGTCATCAACCACCAGAATCGCCGGTTTCATCATATGCTTCCGTCAGGGGATTATGTTCAGTCTGAACCATTCTGCCGTCGGCTCCAGTCAAATGGGTTTTTCCGTGACGGAAATTCAACCCATGTCACATCCACTGCTCATTCGACACGTCAATTTTGACGATTGTCTGCTTTTCGTCAGGGGTTTCGCCGGGAATACACCGTAAAACCGGGGAGTAACCCCACAAAAAACATGGCATAGAAGCTGCATTAGTCGGTGCGAAAGATTTGATTAACTGGAGCAGACTGATGAAAAAAGTCGTCACGGTTTGCCCTTATTGTGCCTCAGGTTGCAAGATAAACCTGGTGGTCGATAACGGCAAAATCGTCCGGGCGGAGGCCGCGCAGGGGAAAACCAACCAGGGAACGCTGTGCCTGAAGGGGTATTACGGCTGGGATTTTATTAACGATACCCAAATCCTTACCCCGCGCCTGAAAACCCCTATGATCCGCCGCGAGCGCGGCGGCAAGCTGGAAGCCGTCAGCTGGAATGAAGCGCTGGATTACGTCGCCACGCGCCTCAGCGCCATCAAGGCCAAGTATGGCCCCGATGCGATTCAGACCACCGGCTCCTCACGCGGAACCGGGAATGAAACCAACTATGTGATGCAAAAATTCGCGCGCGCCGTTATTGGTACCAATAACGTCGACTGCTGCGCTCGCGTCTGACACGGCCCATCGGTTGCAGGTCTGCACCAGTCGGTCGGTAACGGCGCAATGAGTAATGCCATCAACGAGATAGATAACACCGATCTGGTGTTCATCTTCGGCTATAACCCGGCGGATTCTCACCCTATCGTCGCGAATCACGTTATTCGCGCTAAACAGAACGGGGCGAAAATCATCGTCTGCGATCCGCGCAAAATCGAAACCGCGCGCATTGCGGATATGCACATCGCACTGAAAAACGGCTCGAACATCGCGCTGTTGAATGCGATGGGGCACGTCATTATTGAGGAGAACCTCTACGACCAGGCGTTTGTCGCGAGCCGCACGGAAGGGTTTGAAGAGTATCGGAAAATCGTCGAAGGCTACACGCCGGAGTCGGTGGAAGCGATCACTGGCGTCAGCGCGCAGGAGATCCGCCAGGCGGCACGGATGTATGCCGGGGCGAAAACCGCCGCCATCCTGTGGGGTATGGGTGTGACCCAGTTCTACCAGGGCGTGGAAACCGTGCGCTCCCTGACGAGCCTCGCGATGCTGACCGGGAATCTGGGTAAAGCGCACGTTGGCGTGAACCCGGTACGTGGTCAGAATAACGTGCAGGGCGCGTGCGACATGGGCGCGCTGCCGGACACCTATCCGGGCTACCAGTACGTCAAATTCCCGGAAAACCGCGAGAAATTCGCGAAGGCCTGGGGCGTGGAAAGCCTGCCGGCACATACCGGATATCGCATCAGCGAGCTGCCGCACCGCGCGGCGCACGGTGAAGTGCGTGCGGCCTACATTATGGGTGAAGATCCGCTCCAGACTGACGCCGAGCTGTCTGCGGTGCGCAAAGGCTTTGAGGATCTGGAGCTGGTGATTGTCCAGGATATCTTCATGACCAAAACCGCGGCGGCGGCGGATGTGATTCTGCCGTCGACCTCCTGGGGCGAGCATGAGGGCGTCTACACGGCGGCGGACCGCGGCTTCCAGCGCTTCTTCAAGGCCGTCGAGCCGAAGTGGGATCTGAAAACAGACTGGCAAATCATCAGCGAAATCGCCACCCGCATGGGCTACCCGATGCACTACAACAACACCCAGGAGATCTGGGACGAGTTGCGCCACCTGTGTCCGGACTTTTATGGGGCAACCTATGAAAAAATGGGTGAACTGGGCTACATCCAGTGGCCGTGTCGTGATGAGTCTGAGTCCGATCGGGGCACGTCCTACCTCTTTGAAGAGAAGTTCGACACCCCGAACGGGCTGGCGCAGTTCTTCACCTGCGACTGGGTCGCGCCGATCGATAAGCTCACCGACGAGTATCCGATGGTGCTCTCCACCGTGCGTGAAGTGGGTCACTACTCCTGCCGTTCCATGACCGGCAACTGCGCCGCGCTGGCAGCGCTGGCGGATGAACCGGGCTACGCGCAGATCAACACCGCCGATGCCGAACGACTCGGTATTGAAGATGAAGCGCTGGTGTGGGTGAACTCGCGTAAAGGCCGCATCATTACCCGCGCGCAGGTCAGCGATCGTCCGAACAAAGGGGCAGTCTATATGACCTACCAGTGGTGGATTGGCGCCTGTAACGAGCTGGTGACGGAGAACCTAAGCCCGATAACCAAAACGCCGGAGTATAAATACTGCGCCGTCAACGTGGAGCCCATTGCGGATCAACACGCTGCGGAACAGTATGTGATCGACGAATATAACAAGCTGAAAGCCCGCCTGCGCGAAAGCGCAATGGGATGAAGCCGTTAATTAATCGCTGACTCAATGGGGTGAGATATTCACCCTATTATTATTTCTGGCATCGCTATTAATTACATCTATATATATTCCTGAAGGCGTCTCGCAGAAAAAATGTAATTTGCGCGAAAATTAATTACATCTTTGCATTTTAATTCAGCGGGATAAGATATGCGGCGGGTGCTTAAGACTTTCTGTCTTGAGCATTGTTGAGGGACAGAAAGTGGAAAGCCCCGGGAAATTTGCATTTACCCGAGGCTACCCCTCAACTACCAACAGGTTGAGAGTAGCCTCTTATTCTTTTTTTGACAAGGAGTAAAAGGCATGACGCCATTAAAAACTACGTTAGGCATCGTCTTTATTATTTGCCTGACGATAGTGATCTTTACCTTTATTACTCGCGATAAGTTATGTGAGTTTTCAATAAAGAGTGAACATCAGGAGGTGGCGGCGAAATTAGCCTGTAACGCAGGCTAACCTCTTCGGGCGGAACAACGGTTCCGCCCGGCTTGTAGGATGCTGAGGTCTTAATGCACCCATTTTTTTCTTTTGCTACCGCGATTATACTGCGCGGCGTGTACCCCGATGATAAGAATCCATGAAAGCCATTTTTTTGTTGTTGTTATTTTTAACGTCGTTCGCCCGCGCGGATGGGATAGGCAGCCAGTACCAGAAACAGGCGGAAGCGGGCGATGCCCGTGCCCAGTATTATCTTGCCGATACATACTTCAGCTCCGGTGACAGCAAGCAGGCAGCGCTGTGGGCTGAGAAAGCAGCTAAAGGCGGCGATGTCGATGCCATGGGGTTACTCTCGCAGATCCTCTTTACGCAGGGGGATTATGCGCAGGCTAAAGCGCTGGCGCAGCAGGCCACCATCGCAGGCAGCAAGCGCGGCACGATTATGCTGGCGCGCCTTCTGGTGAACACGCAGGCGGGTAAAACTGACTATCCCCAGGCCATCAAACTGCTGCAAACCGCCACCGAAGATATCGACAACGACTCCGCGGTCGATGCGCAACTGCTGCTGGGGCTGATTTATGCCAACGGCGTAGAAGTGGCGCAGGATGACGTACAGGCGGCGTCATGGTTTAAACGCAGCTCGTCTCTGTCCCGCACGGGTTACGCGGAATACTGGGCTGGGATGCTGTTCCAGCAGGGTGAGAAAGGCTTTATCACACCCAATAGACAGAAAGCACTGTACTGGTTGAACCTGAGCTGTACGGAAGGGTTTGATACGGGGTGTGAAGAGTTTGATGCGTTGAGCGGAGAGTAAAATCCCCTCACCCTAACCCTCTCCCCAAAGGGGAGAGGGAAGAATACGTTACATCACTGGTCAGCCGTCTTATCAAAACGACCCAGCACCTCGCGCTCATACGCCAGCGCTTTTTTACGGTCGAATTTGTGTTCCCACTTGGCGATAACCAGCACCGCCAGGGCATTCCCCACCACGTTCAGCGCGGTACGCGCCATGTCGAGGATACGGTCCACACCGGCGATAAACGCCAGACCTTCCAGCGGAATACCGACGCTGCCCAGCGTCGCCAGAAGCACTACGAAGGAGACGCCCGGCACGCCAGCAATACCTTTGGATGTCACCATCAGGGTCAGCACCAGCACGATCTCCTGCCACAGCGACAGGTCAATGCCGTACAGCTGCGCAATAAAGATAGCGGCGATACTCTGGTACAGCGTTGAGCCGTCGAGGTTAAAGGAGTAGCCGGTCGGGACCACGAAGCTGGTAATAGAGGCAGGCGCGCCGTAGGCTTCCATCTTCTCAATAATGCGCGGCAGCACGCTCTCGGAGCTTGCCGTCGAGTACGCCAGAATCAGCTCATCCTTCAGGATGCGGATCAGGATCCAGATGCTCAGCCCACACAGGCGCGCCACAATGCCCAGCACCACCAGCGCGAAGAACAGGATCGCGAAGTGCACCAGAAGGACCAGCTTCGCCAGCGGCCACAGGGACGCAAAGCCGAAGTTCGCCACGGTCACCGCAATCAGCGCGAATACCCCAACCGGCGCATAGCGCATTACCATGTGGGTCACTTTGAACATGGTTTCGGAGACAGATCGGAACACGGTGACCAGCGGCTCGCGGTGCGTCGCGGGCAGGGAGGAGAGCCCCAGACCAAACAGCACCGAGAAGAAGATGATCGGCAGCATCTCGCCCTTCGCCATGGACGCGATAATGTTGGTCGGCACCAGCGAGAGAATAGTCCCCATCAGCCCATGCGAATGGCTCTGCACATCGGCGGTTGTGCTTTGGTATTTCGAAATATCCACCGTCGCCAGCTGCGACATATCAATCCCGGAACCTGGCTGGAACACATTCGCCAGAGTGATACCGAGAACGATCGCAACCGTAGTGATCACTTCGAAATAGATAATGGTTTTCGCACCGATGCGGCCTAACTGCTTTGCATCGCCGACGCCCGCAATACCGACCACCAGCGTCGAGATCACAATCGGCACCACAATCATCTTGATCAGATGAATAAAGATGTCCCCTGCCGGTGAAAGCAGGTTCGCAATCAGCCACTCGCGGCTGTCGCTATGATAATGGAGATAACTGCCCAGCAAGATGCCCAGCACAAGGGCCAGCAGGATCTGCCAGGCCAGGCTGACTTTCAAATTTTTCATAAAAACTGACTTCCTCAATGAAATCTCCGCACCATCAAAACTGCATGAATATGGAGACATACTGAAAGGGTATGAATTGTGTTGCGTTGGTTTATGGGATTTTTTAACGCGGCGTATGAGTATCATCTGCGCGACCTGTTGCGCAAGCCTTAAAGAACGACGCATTTCACTACCAAAAGCGGTTATGACGCGAGTTTGTCATAATCCTGATAAATAACCTTTTGTTATAAAAACGCTTTTTTATAAAGAAATGTGAATAATCGGCATCGTGAATTATTTCTCTTCAAAGATTCATTCGCTCAATTTTCATACTCTTCAGACAATGCGTGATCTGTCGCCCAAATACTAAACAAAGCTTGTAAAGCCCCTACTATTAACGTTTTCGCGACATATTATTAACATCTTACAAGGAGAAAAAAAGCCATGAGCCAAATACACAAACACGACATTCCCGCTAACATTGCGGACCGTTGCCTGATCACCCCGGAGCAATACCACGAGAAATATCAGCAATCTGTTACCAACCCGGACGCCTTCTGGGGCGAGCAGGGCCACATCCTTGACTGGATCAAACCTTATCAGAAGGTGAAGAATACCTCTTTCGCGCCAGGCAACGTCTCCATTAAATGGTATGAAGACGGCACGCTGAACCTGGCGGCGAACTGCCTGGACCGCCATCTTGCCGAACGCGGCAACGAAACGGCCATCATCTGGGAAGGCGACGATGCCTCTCAGAGCAAACACATCTCTTATAAAGAGCTGCACCGCGACGTGTGCCGCTTCGCCAACGTGCTGCTGGGCCAGGGGATTAAAAAAGGCGACGTGGTGGCGATCTACATGCCGATGGTGCCGGAAGCGGCGGTGGCTATGCTCGCCTGCGCGCGTATCGGCGCGATCCACTCCGTTATCTTCGGCGGCTTCTCCCCTGAAGCGGTTGCCGGGCGCATTGTTGACTCGAACTCGAAGCTGGTGATCACTGCCGACGAGGGTATACGCGCCGGGCGCGGTATTCCGCTGAAGAAAAACGTCGATGAAGCGCTGAAAAACCCGAACGTAAAATCCATCAACAACGTCATTGTCCTCAAGCGCACAGGCGGTAAGATCGACTGGAACGAGGGGCGTGATCTGTGGTGGAGCGATCTGATTGAAAACGCGAGCGACCAGCATCAGCCGGAAGAGATGAACGCGGAAGATCCGCTCTTCATTCTTTACACCTCCGGCTCCACCGGCAAGCCGAAAGGCGTACTGCACACCACCGGCGGTTATCTGGTCTATGCGGCCACCACCTTCAAATACGTCTTCGACTACCATCCGGGCGACATCTACTGGTGTACCGCCGACGTGGGCTGGGTCACCGGACATAGCTACCTGCTGTACGGCCCGCTGGCCTGCGGTGCAACGACGCTGATGTTTGAGGGCGTACCGAACTGGCCGACCCCGGCGCGCATGTGTCAGGTGGTCGACAAGCACCAGGTCAACATTCTCTACACCGCGCCAACGGCGATCCGCGCGTTAATGGCAGAAGGCGACAAGGCTATAGAGGGCACCGACCGCTCCTCATTGCGCATCCTCGGTTCCGTGGGTGAGCCCATCAACCCGGAAGCCTGGGAGTGGTACTGGAAGAAAATCGGCAACGAGAAGTGCCCGGTGATGGATACCTGGTGGCAGACCGAAACCGGCGGCTTCATGATCACCCCAATGCCGGGTGCCACGCAGCTGAAGGCCGGTTCCGCAACCCGCCCGTTCTTCGGCGTGCAGCCTGCGCTGGTGGATAACGAAGGCAACCCGCAGGAAGGGGCCACCGAGGGCAACCTGGTGATCGTCGACTCCTGGCCTGGCCAGGCGCGTACCCTGTTCGGCGACCATGAGCGCTTCGAGCAGACCTACTTCTCGACCTTCAAAAACATGTACTTCAGCGGCGACGGCGCGCGCCGGGATGAAGACGGTTATTACTGGATCACCGGACGCGTGGACGACGTGCTGAACGTCTCCGGCCACCGTCTGGGCACGGCGGAGATTGAGTCCGCGCTGGTGTCGCATCCGAAGATTGCCGAAGCGGCGGTTGTGGGTATTCCTCACAACATCAAAGGCCAGGCAATTTACGCCTACGTCACCCTGAACCACGGCGAAGAGCCGTCTCCAGAGCTGTATACCGAGGTGCGCAACTGGGTGCGTAAAGAGATCGGCCCGCTGGCGACGCCGGACGTACTGCACTGGACCGACTCGCTGCCGAAAACCCGTTCCGGCAAGATTATGCGTCGTATTCTGCGCAAAATTGCGGCGGGCGACACCAGCAACCTCGGTGATACCTCGACGCTCGCAGATCCTGGCGTGGTGGACAAACTGCTCGAAGAGAAGCAGGCCATCGCAATGCCTTCCTAGTGTTTTCTCCCTCTCCCCGTGGGAGAGGGCCGGGGTGAGGGCATCAGACCGCACCTTCCTCCCCTCACCCTAACCCTCTCCCCACAGGGGAGAGGGGATAAAACAAACCAACCTTACTTCTGGAGAACTCTGTGATGAATAACGATATTTGTCAGCAGATAGAGAATAGTGCGCACTACAGGGAGCTCGTCGAAAAACGGCAACGGTTTGCCTTCATCCTTTCCATCATCATGCTGATTATCTACGTCGGCTTTATTCTGCTGATCGCCTTTGCGCCGCACTGGCTGGGCACCCCGCTGCATGAGGGAACCAGCGTCACGCGCGGCATTCCGATTGGGATTGGCGTCATTGTGATTTCATTCTTGCTGACCGGCGTTTACGTCTGGCGCGCCAACGGTGAATTCGATCGTCTTAACAGAGAAGTTCTGCGCGAGGTAAAAGCATCATGAAGCGAGTCCTGACGGCGCTAGCCGCCACACTTCCCTTTGCGGCACACGCGGCGGATGCCCTTACCGGCGAGGTCCAGCGCCAGCCAACCAACTGGCAGGCGATTATCATGTTCCTGATTTTCGTGGTGTTGACGCTGTACATCACTTACTGGGCGTCGAAACGCGTACGCTCCCGTAACGATTACTACACCGCGGGCGGCAACATTACCGGCTTCCAGAACGGGCTGGCGATCGCGGGGGACTTTATGTCCGCCGCCTCGTTCCTTGGGATCTCCGCGCTGGTCTATACCTCAGGGTATGACGGCCTGATCTACTCCCTCGGGTTCCTCGTCGGCTGGCCAATCATTCTGTTCCTGATTGCCGAGCGCCTGCGTAACCTGGGACGCTATACCTTTGCTGACGTCGCCTCCTATCGCCTGAAGCAGGGGCCGATTCGCTCCCTTTCCGCCTGCGGTTCGCTGGTGGTGGTGGCGCTCTATCTGATCGCCCAGATGGTCGGTGCGGGCAAACTGATCGAGCTGCTGTTCGGCCTGAACTACCACGTCGCGGTGGTGCTGGTCGGCGTGCTGATGGTGATGTACGTCCTGTTCGGCGGCATGCTGGCCACCACCTGGGTGCAGATCATCAAAGCGGTCCTGCTGCTGTTCGGCGCCAGCTTTATGGCCTTTATGGTGATGAAGCATGTCGGGTTCAGCTTCAATAATCTGTTCACCGAAGCGATGGCGGTCCACCCGAAAGGAGAAGCGATCATGAGCCCGGGCGGGCTGGTGAAAGATCCGATATCCGCGCTCTCGCTCGGTCTCGGCCTGATGTTCGGTACCGCTGGCCTGCCGCACATCCTGATGCGTTTCTTCACGGTGTCAGATGCGCGTGAAGCGCGTAAGAGCGTCTTCTACGCCACCGGCTTTATGGGCTACTTCTACATCCTGACCTTTATCATCGGTTTCGGCGCGATCATGCTGGTAGGGGCGAACCCGGCCTTTAAAGACGCGGCGGGCGCGCTTATCGGCGGTAACAACATGGCGGCGGTGCACCTGGCCGACGCGGTGGGCGGCAACCTGTTCCTCGGCTTTATCTCTGCCGTGGCCTTCGCCACTATCCTCGCGGTGGTTGCAGGGCTGACGCTGGCCGGCGCGTCGGCGGTTTCGCATGACCTCTACGCCAACGTCTTCCGCAAAGGCGCGAGCGAGCGCGATGAGCTGAAGGTCTCCAAAATCACCGTGCTGGTGCTGGGCGTGGTGGCGATCCTGCTGGGGATTTTGTTCGAGAAGCAGAACATTGCCTTTATGGTGGGGCTGGCCTTCTCGATTGCGGCAAGCTGTAACTTCCCGATCATTCTGCTCTCCATGTACTGGTCAAAACTGACCACCCGTGGGGCGATGATTGGCGGCTGGCTGGGCCTGCTGACGGCGGTGATTCTGATGATCCTCGGCCCGACCATCTGGGTGCAGATCCTCGGTCACGAAAGCGCTATCTTCCCGTACGAATACCCGGCGCTGTTCTCCATTGCCGTAGCGTTTATCGGTATCTGGGTCTTCTCGGCCACCGATAACTCGCCGGAGGGTAACCTGGAACGTGAGAAATTCCGCGCCCAGTTTATCCGCTCGCAAACCGGCCTGGGCGTTGAGCAGGGCCGCGCGCACTAAGCCTTTCTCCCCGGCCGCTCTGGCCGGGGAGCTTAAAACATCACCCACGCCACCAGCGGTGCGATCAGCACCATCGTGACGCCCGAGAGCATCATCACCAGGCTCGCGACAACGCCCTCCTGCTGACCCAGCTCATACGAACGCGCCGTGCCTGCCCCGTGAGATGCCGCACCAAACCCCGCGCCTTTCGCCATCCCTTCCCGAATAGAAAGCCGCAGAAAGAGCATATCCCCCACCGCCATGCCAAAGACGCCCGTCACCACCACAAACAGCGCCACCAGATCCGGCTGTCCGCCAAGCGGTTTCGCGGCCGCCAGCGCAAACGGCGTGGTCACCGAACGCACCGCCAGGCTGCGCTGGATTTCATCAGGCAGCGTAAACAGCCGCGCCAGCCAGACCGAACTGCACACCGCCACCACCGTGGCGGTAATCACGCCCGCGCTGAGCGACATCCAGTGGCGTTTGATAATGGCGAGGTTGTCATAAACGGGTACGGCGAAGGCAATGGTCGCCGGGCCGAGCAGCCACAGCAGCCAGTGGGATTCACCGATATAGTTCTGCCAGGAGATATGACCGAAGACCAGCATCAGCACCAGCAGGATCGGCGTAAAGACCAGCGGCATCAGCGGCAGCGCGCGAAAGCGGCGATACAGGCGCTTATTGGCAAAGTAGATGACGACTGTCGCAATCAGGCACAGCACGCTTATCTGAAAATTAGTCATGCTTCTGCCTGCTGATTTCAAAGCGATACACTTTATCCACCACCCAGGCGGTGGCACCCAGCACCATCAGCGTGCTCAGGGCGATAACCGCGAAGATGCGCCAGCCGTCGACCATCAGCAACTGCGCATAGTTCACCACCGCCACCACGGCCGGCACAAAGAACAACAGCATCTCCGCCAGCAGCCAGCGCGCCCCGGCGCGTACCCAGCGAAGGGGGATCACGCGACACAGGATAAGCGTCAGCATCAGCACCATGCCGACAAGGTTGGCAGGCAGCGGAAGATGCAGCCAGCCGACAAGATATTCCGCGAAAACAAACAGTCCCGCGTAGAGCAGTACCTGAACCGGTACCTGGAGTCGTTGAACAACGGCAGGCGTAACACGGCTTAACGCCACGGCCATGGGGGTTTTCCTCAGAAATGAGACGAGGCGCCAGTATAGTGAGCGCACGGTATGGACTGAAATGAATTAAAATCATCGAAGGTATAGTTTCGAGGAATAATCATGGACATAAGAACGCTGCGCTATTTTGTCGAGGTGGTTCGCCAGCAAAGTTTTACCCGCGCAGCGGAGAAGTTATTCGTTACCCAGCCAACCATCAGCAAGATGCTGAAAAATCTCGAAGATGAGCTGAACTGTACCCTGCTGATCCGCGACGGACGCAAGCTGCTGCTGACCGATACCGGTCGCGTGGTGTTCGAGCGCGGGCTGGCCATCCTGGCGGAGTTCCGCCAGCTGGAGGCCGAGCTTGGCGATATCAACCACCTGACAAGAGGGCTGCTGCGGCTCGGCATTCCGCCGATGGTCGGCATGATGATGGCCGGGCCGATAAGCCTGTTTCGTCAGCGCTACCCCGGCGTCGAGCTTAAAATTTCTGAATTTGGCGGCCTGACCGTGCAGCAGGCGGTGATGAACGGCGAACTGGACGTGGCGATGACCGCGCTCCCTGTTGAGGAGGAGAGCGGACTGGCGACGCTGCCGCTCTTTAGCCACCCGCTGTGCGTGCTGGTGCCCCGATCCGGCGACTGGCTGAAGATAGACTCGGTGAAACCCGAGTTGCTCGGTGAACACCCGCTGCTGATCTACAACGAAGACTTCGCCTTAAGCCGCCAGCTGATGGCGCTGTTTAACCAGCACAACGTAAAGCCGCGCATTGCGGTGCGCAGCGGTCAGTGGGATTTTCTGGCGGCGATGGTACAGGCGGGCGTGGGGATTGCCATTCTGCCGCAGCCGATCTGCGAGCGGCTGGATAAAAACACGCTGCGCTGGATCCCGCTGGAGAGCGACCTGCACTGGCAGCTGGGGATGATCTGGCGTGAAGGGGTCTATCTGTCGCACAGCGCACAGGCGTGGTTGCAATGCTGTGAGGGGTTTTGGGTGCCCTGACCCCTCACCCCACCCCCTCTCCCCATAGGGGCGAGGGGCTCGATCGGTTCCCTCTCCCCTATGGGGAGAGGGCTAGGGTGAGGGGCAAAGCGCGCTACTGATTCTCTATCAACAGCGCTTCTAACAGGTCCAGATCGTGCAGCAGCTTTTGCAGCGTCTCGTTGCTGATCTGGCGCGTCGCGCGCAGGTGATACAGCTCGGCGCGTTCTGAGCGCAGCGCCGCAAGGCGGAAGCGGCGTTCGAGGTTCTCTTCCTGCAACGAACTTTCCACGTCGTTACGTCCGTCGGCGCGGCGACGCAGGTTACCAATCACGCGGGAACTGACTTCCGTCAGCAGCTGATTGTCGATGTTCTCTTCCGCATCTGCGGCGAGACGCTCCTCCATTTTCTGAATCGCGACAATGGCCACTTCGGCGGTCGCCGCACGAGCAATCCGCTCCTCTTTATGCTGCTGGGTCGAATCTCCGGCATCAATATGCTGGAGTAAAATCGGCAGCATAATCACGCCGACAAACAGCGAGAAGAGGATCACGCCCGCCGCCAGGAATACCAGCTCGTAGCGCGCCGGGAAGACGTCACCCGTCGGCAGCAGCAGCGGTATAGAGAGCACACCGGCGAGGGTTATCGCCCCGCGTACGCCCGCGAAGGAGGCAATCAGCAGTTCGCGCGTGGTCCAGGAGCCGAACTCCATCGGCTTTTTGGTCAGGAAGCGCACGCTGAATTTCTTCATCGTCCACAGCCAGCCGAAACGCACCAGCATCAGCGCCATGTAGATCAGCACGATATCGGTAAACAGCATCCAGACTTCAACGTTTGGATCCGCCTCCGCCGCAATCAGTGAGGATTCCATAATGCCCGGCAGCTGCAGGCCCAACAGCAGGAATACCATGCCGTTAAACACGAACTCGAGCATCGCCCAGGTGCTGTTCGCACGCAGGCGCATCGCCAGCGGCGCGCGGCGCATTACGCCGGAGCGGGTGATGGTCATCCCCGCCGCCACCGCCGCCAGAATGCCCGACACGCCGATGTGTTCGGCGATCAGGTAAGAGGCAAACGGCAGCAGGAACAGCAGGACGATCTGCGTAGCGGGTTCGTCGCCACCCCAGCGGCTGAGGAAGCGCAGCGAGCGTCCGTACAGCCAGCTCACGACGAAGCCCGCAAGGATGCCGCCAATCGCCACCTTGAAGAATTCCAGCGTTGCACCGCCAACGGTAAAGACCATGGTGCCCATGGCAACCGCCACGGCAAACTTCAGGGCCACCAGGCCGGAGGCGTCGTTCATCAACGCCTCGCCCTGCAAAATGCCCATAATTTTCTTTGGAATGCGCCCTTCGCCCACAATGCCGGACAGCGCCACGGCGTCGGTCGGCGACAGCACGGCGGCCAGTGCAAAGGCGGGGATGAGCGGGATCCCCGGTACGGCCCAGTAGATCAGAAAACCAATCCCGACCACGGTAACGACCACCAGCGCCAGCGCCAGGCCGAGGATCTCTCGTCCGTGCTCAAGAAACTCGCGCGTGGGAGTTTTCCAGCCATCGGCAAACAGCAGCGGCGGGATAAACAGCACGAGGAACAGTTCCGGATCGAACTCCACGTGCAGGCCGAACGTCGGCCACGCCAGCAGCGCACCGATAGCGATTTGCATTAAAGGTAGGGGGACCTGGAAGGGCAGTACGCGTGTAACCACCCCGGATAACGAGACCACAAGGGTCATGATGAGTATTGTGAAGAAAATTTCCATGCGTTCCCTGTTTGCTGTGTTGCTTAAAAGCCAAACCTAAGGCGTCGTGCCTCTTATTCTATCTTCTCCAGAGTAACGCAAAAGGCAACGGGATGAGTCCTGAAAATAAAAACGGGCGGCCTGAGCCACCCGTTTTCGCATCAATGGATAACTTAGATTGCCCAGCCGCCCGCGTAGAACGCGACCAGCGCAACGGCGATGACCACGGTGCCGATGTTCAGCTTGCGCCACTCACCGGAGACCAGACGACCAATCACCAGCGAGGCGAAACCGATCATGATGCCGGTCACGATGTTACAGGTCAGGACGATAAAGACCGCAGTAATCAGGCCGGACATCGCATCCACGAAGTCCGCAAAATCGATTTTCGCCACGTTGCTCAGCATCAGCAGACCGACGTACATCAGCGCTGGCGCGGTCGCGTAAGCCGGTACCAGATAAGAGAGCGGAGAGAGGAACAGGATCAGCAGGAACAGCACGCCGACGGTGATCGCCGTCAGGCCGGTTTTACCGCCCGCCGCCGTACCCGCTGCAGATTCGATATACACCGCCGCAGGCGCCGCACCCACCAGACCAGAGAAGACGCTGCTCAGGGAGTCGGTGGTCAGCGCTTTGCCGCCGTCAATAATCTGGCCGTCTTTATCCAGCAGGTTCGCCTGACCGGCCACCGCGCGGATGGTACCGGTAGCGTCAAACACCGCGGTCATTACCAGCGCCAGCACGCTTGGCAGGATCACCGGGTTCAGCGCGCCAACAATATCCAGGCTGCCAATCAGCGAGTTGCCTTTGTCATCGCTCAGGGACGGCATGGCGAAGATACCGGAGAAGTGAACGGTCGGATCGAAGATCAGGCCGACGATGGACACGCCGATAATGGTCAGCAAAATGCCGCCCGGCACCTTCAGTTTTTCCAGGCCGATAATCACCGCCAGACCCACCAGCGACATGATCACCGGGAAGCTTGCGAAGTGACCCAGCGCAACCGGCAGGCCGTCCAGCGGGTTTTTGATGACCAGACCCACGCCGTTGGCAGCGATCAGCAGCAGGAACAGGCCGATGCCGATACCGGTGCCGTGCGCCACGCCCTGCGGCAGGTTGCGCAAAATCCAGCTACGGATGCCGGTGGCAGAAATCACGGTAAACAGTACGCCCATCAGGAACACGGCGCCGAGAGCCACCGGTACGCTGATCTGCTGGCCCAGCACCAGGCTGAATGCGGTAAACGCGGTCAGAGAGATGGCGCAGCCGATCGCCAGCGGCAGGTTCGCCCACAGACCCATCACGATGGAGCCAACGCCCGCTACCAGACAGGTGGCAACGAAGACCGCCGCAGGCGGGAAGCCCGCTTTGCCCAGCATGCCCGGCACCACGATGACGGAGTAAACCATCGCCAGAAACGTGGTCAGACCGGCAACAACTTCCTGGCGCACGGTACTGCCGCGAGCCGAAATTTTAAACATGGCGTCTAATGAACCGCCGGTACGCGCAGATGGCGTAGACATAGAAAACATCCCCTGAGAGTTTTTTAGGAAGTCCGTAAGCGTGGTGGAGACGCCGCTGCCAGCTAAACGTCAAATCCTTGTGTTGCGTTTGCGACGAAAGGGCGTCACAAAAAAAGCAAACGTTTAGCTCCGCGCTTACAAACGGGTGGTCAAATTAAGGCAAACGATTATCTAGCCTAATACCCGCCCTTTTCAACTGAACTTTCTCGTTTTTCGCTAAAATTCACTTATGACGCTGAAGAAATAAACAGAGGATGCGCAAACGTTATCGTTTATGCGCAATTTGTTTACATTTCAGTCCTCACCGGGGATCGTTAACGGGCCGCCCTGTTCCAGCGTTCGTTGCCAGCCAGGGCTGTTATCCACTTTGTTTTTCCATGCCTGAATATGCGGCAGATTATCAATGCCGCCACGCGCCAGCAGGGCAAAGATCGGGAAACTCATCTGAATGTCGGCCATGCTGAACGCATCCCCGGCAAACCAGCTGTTTTTAGCAAGATGTGCATCAATAAAGCGCGCATGGGTTTCCAGCTGTCGGTTGAGATACGCTTTCTGCACCCCCTGCCCCAGCGCTTTGCCCAGCGTTCGTATACCAAACGGCACGGGAGGTTTACCCAAACTGCTGAAAACCAGCTTCATTAACAGCAGCGGCATCAGCGATCCTTCGGCGTAATGCAGCCAGAAGCGGTATTGCACCTTGTGCGCCGGATCTAAAGGCTTCAGCCGAGATTCGGCATCGTAGGTTTCCTGCAGATACTCCAGAATGGCGCCTGATTCCGCAAGGATCAGTCCGTTATCTTCAATGACCGGCGATTTGCCCAACGGATGCACCTTTTTGAGGGATTCAGGTGCCAGCATGTTCTTCTCGCGCTGGTAGTGAACAATTTCATAAGGCAGGGCGAGCTCTTCCAGCGCCCAGATCACGCGATGCGAGCGCGACTGGTTAAGGTGGTGTACCGTGAGCATGGTTTTCTCCTGTTATTCATACTTTTTAACTATAGAAAATCGAATAACATCACGAAAAAATTTCGCCTAAAAAACGGTGGGCGCGGCTGGCGAAAAGACGGGTTCTGCATAAAATTAAAGTGTCAGGACAATCCGGAACCTCACCAACCAGCTCGACACGAGGGGTGCTGATGTCGGGGGAAACCCTCCCGTGAACCAGCGGGATAGAGAGAAAGACAAAGACCGGGAAAAACTAAAGCGCCCTTTGTGGCGCTTTAGTTCTTTATGTATGCGGGGTTTTGCCGGATGGGCTACATTCACGCTCAATCCTCCTCCAGCAACCGCGCCCCCGTCCCCTGAGCACCCAGCCTGTCGCCGGGGTTACGCAACGGGCAGTCGCTACGGGACAGACAGCCGCAGCCGATACAGCCATCCAGCTCATCACGCAGCGCCACAAGCGTATGGATACGCCTGTCCAGCTCTTCACGCCACTGGGACGACAGCTCTTTCCACTCTTTCGGGCTCAGCGTATGCCCTTCCGGCAGCACGCCAAAGGCCTCGCCAATCGTCGCCAGGGGAATGCCGATGCGTTGCGCAATTTTGATAATCGCCACGTAGCGGAGCACGTCACGGGTATAGCGGCGCTGGTTACCGCCGTTACGGATGCTTTTAATTAACCCTTTGCTTTCATAGAAGTGGAGCGCGGATACCGCAACGCCGCTTCGCTTAGCCACTTCACCGGGGGTTAAAAGCGCTTTAATGCGCGGCAATCTCTTTTCCATAAAACCTCTTTACCTCAAGTTAACTTGAGGAATTATACTCCCCCGCAGAGAAAACGACGAATCAACCGAGAAAGTTGTATCTACAGAGGGGCAACCTTATGTCGCATCAGCAAATTATTCAGACACTTATTGAATGGATTGATGAACATATCGACCAACCGTTGAACATTGATGTGGTCGCAAAAAAGTCGGGCTATTCGAAATGGTATTTACAGAGAATGTTCCGCACCGTTATGCATCAGACGCTGGGCGAGTACATTCGTCAGCGCAGGCTGCTGCTGGCGGCACAGGCGTTACGCTCAACGCAGCGGCCTATTTTTGATATCGCGATGGATCTTGGCTACGTCTCGCAACAAACCTTTTCCCGCGTGTTTCGCCGCGAGTTTGACCGCACGCCAAGCGACTACCGCCACCAGTTGAATTAAAGCGTATCAGTGCAAAGGTTGCTGCTGCCAGGTCATAAACTCCTGGGGCGGCATCGCTTTCGCGAAGTGCCATCCCTGACAAAACTGAACGCCGCGCTTCAACAACCAGCTCACCTGCTCTGCCGTCTCCACCCCTTCCGCGATGGTTTTAAGCCGCAGGCTTTGCGC
This sequence comes from Enterobacter sp. UPMP701, assembly GCF_053709515.1. NCBI lineage: Bacteria > Pseudomonadati > Pseudomonadota > Gammaproteobacteria > Enterobacterales > Enterobacteriaceae > Enterobacter > Enterobacter sp. UPMP701. Next base: position 46,695 of record NZ_JBSKJN010000011.1, read on the forward strand.
CATCTCAATAATATGCTCGGCGATCAGGTGGCTGGTACTGTTGGTCGTTAAGGTATCGATAAACGATTTATCGATTTTCAGAATATCCACGTTCAGCGAGTAGAGGTTGTGCAGGTTCGAGTAGCCCGTACCGAAATCATCGATCGCCACTTCATAACCCGCCTGACGGAAAGCCTGAATCACCGGCGTGGTTTTCGGCACGTCGATAAAACCGCGTTCCGTCACTTCGATTTTAATTTGCTGGGCGCGTACGGCGTAGTGGCGGGCCTTGTCAGAAATCATGGCGATCAGCCGCGAGGAGTGAAAATCCGTGGCCGACAGGTTAACTGAAATATAGAGATGCGGATGCGCCGCCAGGAAATGGCCCAGATCGCTGAACACCTCCTCAACGACGTAATCCGTAATGCGCTCGCTCATTCCCTCTTTTTCCGCCAGCGGAATAAACTCAGCCGGGCTCATCACCTGCCCGTCGAAACCTGGCCAGCGCAACAGCGCCTCTGCCCCCACGCACTGGTTGCTCTTAATATCGATAATCGGCTGATAATGCACACAAAGCTGGCGCTTGTTCAGCGCCCGGTGCAGTAACCGCCCCGGCGAATTAAGTTCACGATGGGTGCGGGACCACACCAGCAAAATAATAATGCTGCAGATCATGCCCAGCGGCAGCGTTAACGTCGCCTGATGATAGAGCATTTCATAAAACCGTTTATCTGACGTCGACACAATAGCGGCAATAGGTCGTTTTGCCGATTTTACGACAGTATAAAAGCGGTTATCTTTTTGAAATACTGATTCCTTATCCCGAATCATCGCGTTTAATAAAGAAACATTGGCTTTCTGGCTGAAGGAAAAGAATGCGTTCGTTACCGTGTCGTACACCCCCCATGCAAGGGAATGATCGGTGGACATCACTTCACTGTAAGAAAGCGGATTGACCACTACGACATAATTTCCGCGCTGCATATACGTCATTTTATAGCCAGTATAAAATGGTGTATCGCGAAAATAATAGATAGCGACGTCAGGTTTACGCGTGTAATTAGCGACGGGAATGGTGTAGGGTTCTTCCGGTGTAAAAACGGTCGAACAAAGAAAATTCTGACCTTCAGCATAAATTAAATCGGCAACAAACAGGCGACCACGAACAACGTTCAACATATATTGACGGTGCCCTGGCGTACAACGTTCACCCTGATATTTTTCTGCCTCGTCCCGGGCCAGCTCAACCTGTTGAATTACCAGTTCTGTTTTGTCTAAAGCCAGTTCAGCAAAGGTACGTAGCTGAGCGCTCGTTTCCGACACGGCTCTGAGCTGGGCAAACCATAGGGCAAGCATCACCGGCAGCATAACTACCATGATGATCCCTACCACCCTGAGCATTTTGCGCCGCGCGCTACGATTCATTTCCCGCCCTATATCCCTGCATGTTGTACGCCTGTAGTAATGAAGGCCGGATGCTTTGTTAAACAGGTGATTACGTTGCATGAATCATGCGAAGTTAGCAACTGACTTTTAGTATTAAAAATCTTAAATTTCGTTATGACGATAATATTTTCCCGTAAGCTAAACTGTAAGTATTCGTTCCGTTTCAATTAAGGAAAATATTTATCCAGCGCGTATGGGAGGTTGGAAGAGAACACAACAGAGGATCGCTGATTAAGCCAAACTTCTGGCGGCATGAAAAAAGTACAACTTCAACATGACATTTTATCCTATTTATTCGGGTATATTTTGTTCATTGATTTATAAATAATCAGCGCTCATCGGACTATTTTCATGATGAGAATAACGCGTCTTCTATAAAAACGACGTAGCCGGCTCGCCTCTTTCTCTTCCGCTGACCTCACCGCTTGCCCGGTGGGGAGGCCAGTCCGCCCTGCCCACGCTTTTTTGCGGGTAATAAAATCCCCCTTTTTGGCCGCACAGACACTGGCGAATAAATCAACAAATGTGATATAGTTCACACATATTGTGTAACGAGAAACACCGTTTCATTCAGTTCGTCTGTTTTGTTGAGGATGGGTTTTATGGCAACCATTACTACCAGCATGGTTCTTCTTCGCTGGCCTTTGTTGAGTGCGGTTTTGATGTTTTTAGCCAGCACGCTGAACATTCAGTTTCGTAAATCTGACTACGCTGGCCTTGCGGTAATCAGCACCCTGCTGGGGCTGGGCGCAGCATGCTGGTTCGCGACAGGCCTGCTTGGCATTACCCTGTTGGATATTGCCGCCGTTTGGGAAAACATTAAAGTGGTGATGGTGGAAGCCATGAGCCACACGCCACCAGACTGGCCAATGGTGATTACCTGAGCCCTCTATCAATAAAAAAACCCAGACGATGTCTGGGTTTTTTGTTTTTGCATCCGTGGATCAGAATGGAATGTCGTCGTCGAAGTCCATTGGCGGCTCGTTAGACGGCGCCGGAGCAGACTGCTGCTGCGGACGAGACTGCGCGCCGCCGCTGAACTGGTTGCCGCCCTGCGGCTGCTGAGGCTGACCCCAACCGCCCTGCTGCTGATTCTGACCGCCACCTGCCGGTGCGCCACCGCCCTGACGGCCACCCAGCATCTGCATGGTGCCGCCCACGTTCACCACCACTTCCGTAGTGTACTTCTCAGCGCCGGACTGATCGGTCCATTTGCGGGTACGCAGCTGGCCTTCGATATAGACCTGAGAACCTTTACGCAGATATTCACCGGCCACTTCGGCCAGTTTGCCAAACAGCACAACGCGGTGCCATTCGGTCTGCTCTTTCATCTCACCGGTCGCTTTATCACGCCAGGATTCGGAAGTAGCCAGCGTAATGTTGGCAACTGCGCCACCACTCGGCATGTAGCGTACTTCCGGGTCCTGGCCCAGATTACCGACGAGAATCACCTTGTTTACGCCTCTGCTGGCCATGTGCGTGTCTCCTGAATACGTTTCTTAATAGTGTAAACGCGCGAGTGTACCATTTCCATGCTGCACTTTGATAGTTGCGTAGCACGTTCCAGAGTTCTCCCGCGAACTCGACATTGTTACACAGTGAATCAGAAAATGCATTCCAATACTGTATATTCAAACAGGTCAAATTGTGTCATAATTAGCCGTTTCTGACAGCCGTTTGTCCTTCAAACAAACCAGGCAATCCGTGTTCCAACCGGGAAAGGTGAATGGATAAGATCGAAGTTCGGGGCGCCCGCACCCACAATCTCAAGAATATCAACCTCATAATCCCTCGCGACAAACTCATTGTCGTGACCGGGCTTTCGGGGTCTGGCAAATCCTCACTGGCTTTCGACACTTTGTATGCCGAAGGACAGCGTCGTTACGTTGAATCACTCTCGGCGTACGCGCGTCAGTTCCTGTCGCTGATGGAAAAACCGGATGTCGACCACATTGAAGGGTTGTCCCCTGCTATCTCCATTGAGCAGAAGTCTACCTCGCATAACCCGCGCTCCACGGTCGGTACTATTACCGAAATTCACGACTACCTGCGTCTGCTGTATGCGCGCGTGGGCGAACCGCGCTGCCCGGACCACGACGTCCCGCTGGCGGCCCAGACCGTCAGCCAGATGGTGGATAACGTGCTGTCGCAGCCGGAAGGCAAACGCCTGATGCTGCTGGCGCCGATCATTAAAGAGCGAAAAGGCGAGCACACCAAAACGCTGGAGAATCTCGCAAGCCAGGGCTATATCCGCGCCCGTATCGACGGTGAAGTGTGTGACCTGTCGGATCCGCCAAAGCTGGAGCTGCAGAAGAAGCACACCATCGAAGTGGTGATTGACCGCTTTAAAGTGCGTGACGATCTCGCCACGCGTCTGGCTGAATCCTTTGAAACCGCGCTCGAACTCTCTGGCGGCACGGCCGTGGTCTCCGACATGGATGACCCAAAAGCGGAAGAGCTTCTCTTCTCCGCCAACTTCGCCTGCCCGATTTGCGGCTACAGCATGCGCGAGCTGGAACCGCGTCTGTTCTCGTTCAACAACCCGGCGGGCGCGTGCCCGACGTGCGACGGCCTTGGCGTGCAGCAGTATTTCGACCCGGACCGCGTGATCCAGAACCCGGAGCTGTCGCTCGCGGGCGGGGCCATTCGCGGCTGGGACAAGCGTAATTTCTACTATTTCCAGATGCTGAAATCACTGGCGGAGCACTACAAGTTCGACGTTGAAGCCCCATGGGCGAGCCTGAGCCCGAACGTGCACAAAGTGATCCTGTTCGGTTCTGGTAAAGAGAACATCGAGTTCAAATACATGAACGATCGCGGCGATACCTCTGTGCGTCGCCACCCGTTCGAAGGGGTGCTGCACAATATGGAGCGCCGCTACAAAGAGACCGAATCCAGCGCGGTGCGCGAAGAGCTGGCGAAGTTCATCAGCAACCGCTCCTGCGCCACCTGTGAGGGCACGCGTCTGCGCCGCGAAGCACGTCACGTGTTTGTCGAAAACACGGCGCTGCCGACCATTTCAGACATGAGCATCGGCCACGCGATGGACTTCTTCAACAGCCTGAAGCTCTCCGGCCAGCGCGCAAAAATCGCCGAAAAAGTGCTGAAAGAGATTGGCGATCGCCTGAAGTTCCTGGTGAACGTTGGTCTGAACTACCTGACGCTTTCCCGCTCGGCTGAAACGCTCTCCGGCGGTGAAGCCCAGCGCATCCGTCTGGCGAGCCAGATTGGTGCCGGTCTGGTCGGCGTGATGTACGTGCTGGATGAGCCGTCTATCGGCCTGCACCAGCGCGACAACGAACGCCTGCTCGGCACGCTGGTTCACTTGCGTAACCTCGGCAACACGGTGATCGTGGTTGAGCACGACGAAGACGCGATCCGCGCGGCTGACCACGTGATCGACATTGGCCCAGGTGCGGGCGTTCACGGCGGCCAGGTGGTCGCGGAAGGGACGCTGAAAGACATCATGGCGGTGCCTGAATCGCTGACCGGCCAGTACATGAGCGGCAAGCGCAAAATTGAGGTGCCGAAACAGCGCGTAGCGGCAGATCCGGAAAAAGTGCTGAAGCTGACCGGCGCGCGCGGCAACAACCTGAAGGACGTCACCCTGACGCTGCCGGTAGGCCTGTTTACCTGTATCACCGGCGTATCCGGTTCCGGTAAATCGACGCTGATCAACGATACGCTGTTCCCGATTGCACAGACGGCGCTGAACGGCGCGACGCTGGCCGAACCTGCGCCGTACCGCGACATTCAGGGGCTGGAACATTTCGATAAGGTTATCGACATCGACCAGAGCCCGATTGGTCGTACGCCGCGTTCTAACCCGGCGACCTATACCGGCGTCTTTACGCCCGTACGTGAACTGTTCGCCGGCGTACCGGAAGCGCGTTCGCGCGGGTATACGCCAGGACGTTTCAGCTTTAACGTGCGCGGCGGCCGCTGTGAAGCGTGCCAGGGCGACGGCGTAATCAAGGTTGAGATGCACTTCCTGCCGGATATCTACGTGCCGTGCGACCAGTGCAAAGGCAAGCGCTATAACCGCGAAACGCTGGAGATCAAGTACAAAGGCAAGACCATCCACGAAGTGCTGGACATGACCATCGAAGAGGCGCGCGAGTTCTTTGACGCCGTTCCTGCGCTGGCGCGTAAGCTGCAAACGCTGATGGACGTGGGGCTGACCTATATTCGTCTGGGGCAGTCAGCAACAACGCTGTCCGGCGGTGAAGCACAGCGCGTCAAGCTGGCGCGCGAGCTGTCCAAACGTGGAACCGGTCAAACGCTCTACATTCTTGATGAGCCGACCACCGGTCTGCACTTTGCGGATATCCAGCAGTTGCTCGACGTCCTGCACCAGCTGCGCGATCAGGGCAACACGATTGTGGTTATCGAACATAACCTGGACGTGATTAAAACCGCGGACTGGATTGTCGATCTCGGCCCGGAAGGCGGCAGCGGCGGCGGTGAAATCCTCGTCTCCGGTACGCCAGAGACCGTTGCAGAGTGCGAAGCCTCGCACACCGCGCGCTTCCTCAAACCGTTGCTGTAATCGTTACACGGAGAGTTGCTGTCGGGTCGCTTCCGGCAGCAGCTCTACCGCCTGCTTATAAGATGCATCCACCAGATAGTAAATTTGCGAGCCTGGCAGCGAACCATCCAGATAAACGGTGCTCCAGTGCGCCTTATTGAGGTGCTTGCTCGGCCTCACGTCGTCATGCTGCTGACGTAACAAATCCGCCAGTTCCGGGCTGGTTTTCAGCGACGCCGCCGGGCGCCCCTCCACCTCTTTCACCATCGCAAACAGCACGTCTCCCACTTTAATCTGCGTGGCTTTCCAGTCGCTATGGACGCTCTGCTCCGCGCCAGGTTTGCTCATGCAGTACTGAAGTAGCTCCGAAATTGTCATCTTTATTCCCCTTGTAGCGTTGCGATAATTTTACGCGAACCACCGTGAATGCGATGTTCTCCCAGCCAGATCCCTTGCCATGTGCCCAACAGCAGCCGTCCGTTGTGGACCGGCAGCATCAGCGAGACGCCCAGCAAAGAGGATTTGATGTGCGAAGGCATATCGTCTGCCCCCTCATAATCGTGCTCATAGGGGGCATTGTCCGGAACGCTTTTAAGGAAATGCCGCTCCATGTCAGACCGGACACCAGGATCGCAATTTTCATTAAGCGTGAGAGAGGCCGATGTGTGCTGAAGCAGCAGATGCAGCAAACCCGTTTTGACGCCCGACAGGTCGCGGAGTTGCCCGACGACTTCGTCCGTCACCAGGTGAAATCCGCGCGGTTTCGCGCTTAAGGTCAGGGTCTGTTGATACCACATGAGCTGCTCCGTTCTGAAAGATGAATCTTTCTAAGTGTGCAGCAAGAAGGCGAAAGGTAAAACCCGCAGCGGCGGATTTGACCAAAAAAGAATCAAACTCGCCGCTAATGAACTAATACTCGGAGTTAACGATCACCTCTTCACCAAATTTTCCGGCCATTGGCAGCGGTCGATAGGTCGAGTTAGAAGCGCGTAACACCCTGATCCCTCTGACGCCCACGTCCTGTGCGGCGGTGATGTCGTTATCCGAATCACCGTAGAACACTTTGATATTTTTCTGTTCCAGCCACTGGGTTTTGGTGTTTTGCCCTTCTTTGTCACCCGCAAAAATCACCGGATTCATGCTGGCCCCCGGGATCTGGAAATCGTCCTGCAGCGTTTTAGAGACGGTTTCGGTTTTGGTCTGGCTACGCCCGGTGACGAAGTAAATACTGTCGCCGCGCTTAACGTGCATGGCGATCAGCGCGCGGGCCACCTCTTTCGGAATGCTGAACTCATCCCAGCCGTTATTCATTTTTTCCCAGAACTCCGGGTTCTTCAGATACGCTTCGCTGTCCGGGGAATATGTTTTCTTACCGCGCCAGAAACCAGGGCTTGAGAACAACACGGTATCGTCAATGTCGAAGCCCACGGCCATTGGCGGGCGGCCCATCAAACTGTTTTCGATTTGTGCCACAGAGACCCAGTGAATAGGTGCCTGCTCGGCAAGGATGGCGGCGGTGGTGCCGGTGTAAAGCGGCGTCGGTGCGGAAGCTCGCGCGACGACGGCGCTATTAAGCGAGAACAATAAGCAGGCGGCGCTGAGCGCCAGTGTGATCTTGCGCATATTTTCCCCTGAATATTCAGTTTGTTATCTTTATATTTTGAGTGGATGGTCAAAAAACTATCCGACCATAACCCCGGCGGGAGGGGAAGGAAAGGAGTTTTTACTTATCAAGCTGAATAAAAAGAAGACGATCACATAATGCCGGGCATCCTGTTTGTGCGGCCTGATGCCCTCACCCCAGCCCTCTCCCACGGGGAGAGGGAGGTAAGTGAATACTTACATTACCGCAGCAAACGCCTGCGCCACGCGCTGAACGTTGCTGGCATTCAGGCCCGCTACGCACATACGGCCGCTGGCGATCAGGTAGACGCCAAACTCTTCGCGCAGACGATCAACCTGTGCCGCGCTCAGTCCGGTATAGCTGAACATTCCGCGTTGCTTGAGCAGATAGTCGAAGTTATGTCCCGGCACGGCCTCTTTCAGCACGTTCACCAGCTCCTGACGCATAGACAGGATACGCATACGCATCGCTTCCACTTCGGCAAGCCACGACGCTTTCAGCTGCTCGTCGCCGAGCACCGTCGCCACCACCTGCGCACCAAAGTTCGGCGGGCTGGAGTAGATGCGGCGCACCGTCGCTTTCAACTGACCGAGTACGCGACCTGCCGCTTCGGCATCCTCACACACCACGGACAGACCGCCAACACGCTCGCCGTACAGGGAGAAGATTTTTGAGAAGGAGTTGCTGACCAGCGCTGGCAGCCCGGCGCTGGCAACGGCGCGGATGGCGTAAGCATCGTCTTCCATGCCCGCGCCAAAGCCCTGGTAGGCGATGTCGAGGAATGGGATCAGGTTGCGGGCCTTCAGCACCTCGATCACCGCATCCCACTGGGCATGGGTGAGGTCCGCACCGGTTGGGTTATGGCAGCACGGATGCAGTAATACGATACTGCGCGCCGGCAACGTGTTCAGTTTTTCCAGCAGCGCGTCAACGCGCACGCCGTTGGTTTCGCTGTCGAACCACGGATAGGTTTCGACCCTGAAGCCTGCACCCTCGAAGATCGCAACGTGGTTTTCCCACGTCGGGTCGCTGACCCACACGCCGGAATCCGGGAAGTACTTTTTCAGGAAATCTGCGCCTACCTTCAGCGCACCCGAGCCGCCCAGCGTCTGGATAGTCGCCACGCGCTTTTGCGCGAGCACCGCGTGGTCCGCACCAAACAGCAGCGGTGCGATGGTGTTGCGGTAGGTGTTAAGCCCTTCCATCGGCAGATAAAGAGAAGCACCGTGCGGAACAGCGTTAAGGCGCGCTTCGGCTTCGGCCACGGCTTTTAATTGAGGAATGATGCCGTCCTCGTTGTAATACAGGCCAATGCTGAGGTTCACTTTGTCGCTGCGAGGATCTTCTTTGAAACGCTCCATTAAGGAGAGAATAGGGTCGCCGGCATAGGCGTCAACTTTCTGAAACACGCGATGGTTCTCCGGAATTCGATGAGGCAGGAATTTCAACAATAAACCGGAACATCACGCAACACCACCCCTTAAGATTATCCTGCGATCGGCATAGGTTTTTTGCACCTGCTCGCCATGACATTTACCCAATATTTTCACCCTCCAGCTTTCCGTAATGTGACTCCTGCGCAACCGCGCATTCACTGATTCAAGGAGTTCACATCATGGATTCACAATTTATTGGTTCAGTCATTAACGCCCTGCCGCTGGAGCATATGATCGGCGGTCCGCTGCAGGCGATGATCAAAGCACAGGTTCAGGCGAGCAAGGCCTATACCGACTTCCTGCTCTCCGTCTGTATTAAAGACGGCAAAGCCGTCGCGATCGAGTTCGACTACGACGAAACCGTGGTAGACGAACAGGGGGTCAATAAAGGCAGCGTGACCCGCAAGATGAGTATTCCGCTTCTTGCGGCGGTCACCCACCCTATCATCTGTATCGAAGACGGCACCATCGACTTTGAGCTGGAAGTGAGCCAAAGCGAGGCCAGCTCAAGCAGCACCGAAGCGGAAGCCTCCGTGGAGGCATCGGTCGGCTGGGGCGTCTTTAAAGCGAAAATGACCGGCAAAGTCTCGCATAAATCTGAGCAGACCCGTTCAACGGATACCCGCGCGAAATACTCCATCCATACGCAGATTAAACGCCAGGAGCCGCCTGAGGCCCTGCAGCGCGTCATTGATTATCTGACCAACGCCAAGACCAAACCTGTCGCCGCGCAATAACGTTCACGCCGCGACAGAAGTGCGATTCCGTAACGCAGGGGCTGCCTGGGGTGGCCCTTTTTCAGGAGCGAATTATGTCTTTTAAAACATGGCTGCGCGGCGGCAAGGATGAAGAGCCGGAAAACAAGGCGGAAGGAACGTCACCGCCGGTGCAGGACAATACCCCCCCGCCGCCGCCGGCGGATATCCCCGGCATGCCGATCTCGCTGGAAGATATCACGCGCGGGATGCAGTACGCGGCCACGGCGGCCAACGAACTGATTGCTCAGCAGTATATGAAAGCGCTGGATCCCTTTTTTGAACCCGCTGAAGACGGGTCATTGATTCCGCGCACCGTGCAGCTGGCGCTTGATGAGAAACACTATTTTGACCTGCCCTTAGTCGCGCTTTCAACACCGCGCGGGCTGATGCTGGAAAAGATGAAGGTCAACCTGACCATCCGCACGGAGGGTATGCAGACACCTTCGCGCCAGTCCGGTGAAAACGAATTTGGCCGCTTTCACGTCACCCTTTCGCCTTCAAGCGATAACAAAGGTGGGCGTGACAGCCGCCACGTGGATGTGGAGATGCAATTTACCGCACTTGCGCCACCGGAAAGCGTCATGCGCTTGATTGACGAGTACACCAACAAAGTGATTCCCCGCCCGAAAACAGAGGAGACGCCGTAATGCAAAAACAACCAGAACGAACAGGTGAAAAAGGCATTCAGCTTATTTGCCAGTTTGAAGGGCTGAAGCTGGAACGCTATCGCGATGCCGTGGGATTGTGGACCATCGGCTATGGCCATTTAATCCTTAAAGAGGAGATGGAAAAGCTCACCAAAATCACTACCGGTGAAGCGAAAGATCTGCTTCGCAAAGATCTGAAACGCACGGAAGGTGGCGTGAAAAAGCTGCTGAACCAGCCAGCAACGCAGGCGCAATTCGACGCGCTGGTCTCATTCGCCTTTAACCTCGGCGTTGGCAATTTAAAAAAATCAACGCTGCTCAAAAAGTTCAACGCGGGCGATATCCAGGGCGCCGCACTGCAGTTCAAAAGCTGGAATAAGGCGGGCGGTAAAGTGCTGGCTGGTCTGACGCGTCGTCGCGACGCCGAAATGAAATTATTTCTTAGTTAATTCTGGAGGTTAACATGACGTTATCTGTGACATTTAAAAAAGTCGTTTTCTTTGCATCATTGCTGGCCGTTATGCAGGCCAGTGCAGCGTTACCCACCTGCGAAAACGAGATTAAGGATGTTAACACCTTCCTGTCTCTACAGGGCGCAGCCCGAATAAATGATGTGGATGACCTGGCAAAAACATTGCGCAGCCTGACACAAACCGGGCGCCTGCCAGCGCGGTATATCACCAGTGATGAAGCGAAGCGCCTGGGCTGGTCGGGTAGTGAAACAGAAACACTGTGGGGTCTTAAACCTACCAATAATAAATGGATAGGCGGGGATAACTATATCAGCCCGAAACTCCCCTCAGCGCAATCCTGGCTAAGTGCCGATATAGATGTTTTTAAAGGATACCGGAGTCCCAAACGACTGATCTATACCCTTTCCGGGCCACAGCGCTATATCACTACCGATAAATATCAGCACTTAATGGAAGTGAATTCCTGCCAATAATCCATACGTTAACAGCGGAGAAGCATGATGGAGCTGAAAACAGAATGCCTTCCTGCAGGCGTGCTCGGCTTTAAGGCCTGCAAATTTAAAGCAAAAGAGTGGGATCCAACGAAATATCGTAAAGAAACAAAAAATGATGAGGAATGGTCTGGGTTTTATGTTGGCAGTACGGAAACCCTGACACTCGGCTATATGCCGGATTGCACCGACAAGCAGGGGAATGGGATGGCCTACCTGAATATCGTGAACATTAATACCCCCGCGCGTATTATTGTCTGTCACGATGAAAGGTTTAAATCCCCAACGCAAGACAAACCTGCGTTATTAAAAGAGCTTAAAGAAGCGTTACGCAGAATGGAAATTCCTGTTGCGGATAGCGATTTATTAATACCCACGTTGGCCCGCTATCGTTTCTACTTCAAATGTTATAACAATGAAGACAGTAACGATATGGAAATTATTATCCCGAATGATCTGGCTGATAACATTACGCTACAAAGCTATAAGCAGCAAAATTTCATAAATGGGGTCGGCCAGGCACTTGTCAATTATGGCAAATAGGCTTCGCGGCCAGGCTTGTACTGAACACAAGACCCTCCTTTGAGGGTCTTGTTATCAATGAGGAAATAAATATGCATGCTTCCATTCCTCCGGCATTAATTAGCGCGTCACTCCTGGCCCTTGCAGGATTATTCGGTGGTGTAAGTATCTCTTTTTTCTGGCAACCGCAGCGCTTACATCAGCACAGCAAGTTCATTGCGGGCATCATCTTTGGTGGAATCAGTATGGGGGCCGCCGTAGCGTTAGGTGGCCTTGCCGCAAGATGGTTAAAGATTGATTTAAACCAGCCGGATATCACCCTGGGGTTAGGTTATATTTTGGGGGCGATGAGCAATGGTCTTATTGTCTGGCTGGCTAATTTTTTCCGCCGCCATGAACAGCAGGATATTTTTGATGTTGCCTCCGTCATCAAGAAAAGAGTGCGTAATGAGACACTCCCCGACTCATCCCTGATCAATACGGATAAAGAGGATTAACATGAACAGCGTAACGGACTGGTGGATGTTATTCATCACAATCATGCTGGATCTTTTCATTTCTTTTGTGATCCTCTTTTGCGCTTACAGTAAAAGAATCAACAAACAACCTGCTCTCTATAAGACAGGATTTGCTGCGATTGCCTTCGGACTCTTTGCGCAGAGTGGGTTAAATATTGAAAGCTTACTGACAGGGCATGATAATTTAAGCGCCAGCGTCCCTTTCTGGTTTCTTCAGGATGCTGGTACCTTAATGATCATTATTCGTTTCTTTTTAGAAAAATAAACGATGCACAAAAAATGCGTGACAAACACCATCGTTGTCACGCATTTATTTAAATTGAAGATTTCAGACCAGAATGAAACAACAAGAATAATTTATTTATCAATATACTTAAAATACAGCCTCGCCGCCTGTGTGCGATTATTCACCTGCAGCCGATGGAATATTGATTCCAGGTGGACCTTAACGGTACCTGCGCTAATATTCAACTCTCTACCAATTTTCTTATTTGTTCCGCCATTTGCCAGTAAACTTAATACTTCTTTCTGGCGCTGACTGAGCATGAGAACCGGCGAATTCACTGTTGATGAGCCCCTCTGCATAATGACCTGCTCCGGAATACAGATAACACCCGATAATACCACATTGATAACCTGCATTATTTTTTCAGCAGAGAGTGACTTTGTTACAACGCCTCGTATATTATGATGCTGGTAAAGGTTAAAATTGCGCTCGCACGTTTTACGGAACATTATCACTATCGGAACCGTCGGCCATTCCAGTTCGAGTTCATCACTGAACCCAGAATAGTCCATATCGCCATCAAGCAGTACAATCGAAACAGGCGTTGACTTGAGGACTTCTTTTGCATCTTCGTAGCTGTTGGTAGCAGAAAAAGTACATTCTGGCATGACTCGCTTCAGTTCATTTTTCATACCATGAATGTAGATCGGTGATTCATCGATCATCAATATATTCATCTCAATTTAACCTCATCTGAGTACTATTCTTTTAGGTTATGAATATCAACATATTCCGAAAATGAGTATGAGCGCTAATTGAGATCTTATAAAACATCATTTGCCATAGGGTAAACATCATATACAGCATGACTAAAATTAAGATGAAGCATGAGTACAATTCACAAATAATGTTCTGCATCATTTTCTACGAAAAATAGCATTTCCCACAAGGCATATATTCATCGATAACGCTGCCGATTATTATTTCTGTGCTGTAAACACAATTAACAAAGGAGAAAGATATGCCGTGGTTAAATCAATATGGTTTTAATTACAAAAATATGGTTTACCAGAATTCGTGCTTCCCGAATTGCCTGCAGATGGTTCTGGCTAATTTCGGTAGCTATTCCCGCAACGATATTCTCGAAAACCAGTGGGATACTCTTCAGGTTGCCCACCATCTTCCTGGTCTTGCCGCGCAGGCGCCGAATGAAGATGACGTTAATCGCAACCTGGCGCGTACCGATCTGAAAGGCGCAGGCTGCCGAATCATCACGCCTTCAATGCTGGGAGATTATGTTAATCGTCAGGCACTGGAGCAGGAGGCACAGCACTACCTGGCTGACTATAGCGCTATGATTATCGGCGTCGGGCATGCGACAGTGATTTACCGGACAAGCACGGGGTTTGTGCACGTGATCCCTTCTCCGGACATCAACCAGGTGCACGTTGAGCACTATGCAAACCTGGATATTGATGTTGTCGAGCATCAGGGGCAACACGCTGTGCGCGTGATTAACAGAGCGAACGGGCAACCCATTATTGCCGGAACCTTTGTGATGCTGCTGCGCCCATAAAAATGAGGGTGGTTCCCGAGGAACCACCCTTTTGCAGGGTCAATCCACGTACTTCATCGCCACTCGCGAGGTCAGACGCGTGATAAGTTCGTAAGCACTTACTTTCGTAATTTCGGCAATGCGCTCAACGGGCAGACCTTCGCCCCACATCAATACATCGTCGCCCGCTTTATCCTGCGCGTCGGGCCCCAGATCAACGCAAATCATGTCCATCGCCACGCGGCCGACAATCTTCACTTCACGACCATTGACCAGCACTGGCGTACCCGTTGGTGCCGCGCGCGGGTAGCCGTCGCCGTAGCCCATCGCCACCACGCCAAGACGCGTGTCGCGCTCGCTGGTCCATGTGCCGCCATAGCCCACCGGCTCTCCCGCTTTGTGCTCACGCACGGCAATCAGCTTTGACACCAGCGACATAACCGGCTTAAAGCCAAAGTCCGGCCCCCAGGGTTTGTTCTCCAGCGGGGAAACACCATAAAGGATGATGCCCGGACGCGCCCAGTCAAAGTGCGACTGAGGCCACAGCAGGATCCCGCCGGAGGCCGCAATCGAGCGCATCCCCGGCTTGCCTTCGCAGAAGGTATTAAAGATATCCAGCTGCCGCTCGGTCGCACCGCATTCGGGTTCATCAGCACGGGCAAAATGGCTGACAATATTCACCGGCTGGCGCACGTTTTTGCACTGGCACAGGCGCTGATAAAACGCTTCCGCGCTTTCCGGGCGCACGCCCAGACGGTGCATGCCCGTATCAAGCTTCATCCAGACGGTTACCGGCTCGCTCAGCTCGGCGGTTTCCAGCGCGGCCAGCTGTTCTTCATTATGTATTGCCGTGTGCAGATGCTGATCGGCGATGGTCGGCAGATCGCTGGCTTCGAAAAAGCCTTCGAGGAGCAGAATCGGTTGAGTAATACCGCCTGCGCGCAGGCGGAGGGCTTCTTCAAGACGGGCGACGCCAAAGGCGTCGGCATCGGGGAGCGTTCGCGCGGTCTCAAGAAGACCGTGTCCGTAAGCGTTCGCTTTCACGACTGCAACGAGCTTGCTGGCAGGCGCCAGTTCACGCAGACGTTGCAGGTTGTGTCGCAGAGCGCGGCGGTTAATCACAACAGTTGCCGCTTGCATTTGAATTCCTTAGAAATTACTCATCATCATATTGAGGTCCGGCATAGTTGTCGAAACGCGACCACTGGCCGTTAAAGGTCAGACGCACCGTACCGATTGGGCCGTTACGCTGCTTACCAATAATAATTTCTGCGATCCCTTTCAGGTCGCTGTTCTCGTGATAAACCTCATCACGGTAGATGAACATGATTAAGTCGGCATCCTGCTCGATGGAGCCGGATTCACGCAGGTCGGAGTTGACCGGGCGCTTGTCGGCGCGTTGTTCCAGGGAGCGGTTAAGCTGCGACAGCGCCACTACCGGCACGTGCAGCTCTTTGGCTAACGCCTTGAGCGAGCGGGAAATCTCTGCAATTTCCAGCGTACGGTTGTCGGAGAGCGACGGCACGCGCATCAGCTGAAGGTAGTCGATCATGATAAGGCCGATGCCGCCATGCTCACGGGCAATACGGCGCGCGCGGGAGCGCACTTCCGTCGGCGTCAGGCCAGAGGAGTCATCGATGTAGATGTTCCGTTTTTCCAGCAGAATGCCCATGGTACCGGAAATGCGCGCCCAGTCCTCATCGTCCAGCTGACCGGTACGGATACGGGTCTGATCCACGCGCGACAGCGACGCCAGAGAACGCATCATAATCTGCTCGGAGGGCATTTCCAGACTGAAGATAAGTACGGGCTTATCCTGCAACATTGCCGCGTTTTCAACGAGGTTCATCGCAAATGTCGTTTTACCCATCGACGGACGCGCGGCGACGATAATCAAATCCGACGGCTGCAGACCGGCGGTTTTCTTGTTCAGATCGTCATAACCGGTGTTCACCCCGGTCACGCCGTCGTGCGGCTGCTGGAACAGCTGCTCGATACGCGCCACGGTGGCGTCGAGCACGTCGGCGATATTTTTCGGGCCTTCGTCTTTATTGGCGCGGCTTTCGGCAATTTTGAAAACGCGGGACTCGGCAAGGTCGAGCAGGTCTTCACTGGTGCGGCCCTGCGGATCAAAACCGGCTTCGGCAATCTCGTTGGCCACCGAGATCATCTCACGAACGACGGCACGTTCACGCACGATATCCGCGTAAGCGCTGATGTTCGCCGCACTTGGCGTATTTTTTGATAATTCTGCCAGGTAGGCAAAGCCGCCGACGCTGTCCAGCTGGCCCTGACGCTCCAGTGACTCCGCGAGCGTAATCAGGTCAATCGGGCTGCCCGATTCCTGCAGACGTGCCATTTCGGTAAAGATATGGCGGTGCGGTCGGGTATAGAAATCTTCAGACACCACGCGCTCGGCCACGTCATCCCAGCGTTCGTTATCCAGCATTAAACCGCCCAACACCGACTGTTCCGCTTCAATCGAGTGCGGCGGGACTTTTAACCCTGCGACCTGGAAATCACGCTCGCGAGGTTCAGTCTGTTTGTTGAAGGGTTTGTTTCCTGCCATAGTGAATGGAGTTACCGAGATAAAGAGTGGGTCGAAAGATTACCATATTTTTCTGACGGAGGGAGCATGGCAACGCGCATTGAGTTCCAGAAACACGGCGGTCCGGACGTGCTGAAAGCGGTGGAGTTTATCCCCGCAGCGCCTGGCGAGAATGAAATCCAGGTTGAAAACAAAGCGATTGGCATTAACTACATCGATACCTACATCCGCGGCGGTCTCTACCCGCCGCCGTCAATGCCGAGCGGCCTGGGCATCGAGGCGGCGGGTATCGTCAGCAAAGTGGGCAGCGCGGTTAAGCATATTAAAGAAGGCGATCGCGTGGTGTACGCGCAGTCTGCACTGGGCGCTTACAGCTCCATTCATAATGTACCGGCCGAGAAAGCGGCGCTTCTGCCGAATGCGATCACCTTCGAGCAGGCGGCCGCCTCGTTCCTGAAAGGTCTGACGGTCTATTACCTGCTGCGCAAAACCTACGAGATTAAGCCCGATGAGCAGTTCCTGTTCCATGCCGCTGCGGGCGGCGTGGGGCTGATTGCCTGCCAGTGGGCGAAAGCGCTGGGCGCGAAGCTTATCGGTACTGTGGGCAGCGCGCAAAAAGCGCAGCGCGCGCTGGATGCGGGCGCATGGCAGGTGATCAACTACCGGGAAGAGAGCATCGTTGAACGGCTGAAGGAGATCACCAGCGGCAAAAAAGTGCGCGTGGTGTATGACTCGGTAGGGAAAGACACCTGGGAAGCGTCGCTGGACTGCCTGCAGCGTCGTGGCCTGATGGTAAGCTTCGGTAACGCCTCAGGCGCGGTAACCGGCGTAAACCTGGGCATTCTGAACCAGAAAGGGTCGCTGTACGTTACTCGCCCTTCCCTGCAGGGTTACATCACTAACCGGGAAGAACTGGAGGAAGCCAGCAACGAGCTGTTCTCGCTGATCGCCAGCGGCGTGATCAAAGTGGACGTGGCAGATGCGCAGAAATTCGCGCTGACCGATGCACAGCGCGCGCATGAGGTGCTGGAGAGCCGGGCGACGCAGGGGTCAAGCCTGTTGATTCCCTGATCCTAAAAAAGAAATTGGGCTTCCCGTGGGAAGCCCTTTCTTTTTTTAGTTCGGCTGTATGTAGGGTACAGCTCGATGAATTCTGTAGCGGCAGTCATAGTGACAGATTCGATAAGTAAATCCTATTCCGTTCTAAGCCATGCTGCCGGAAAAGTTACAAGTATGTGACGAACCCCTCAATACCTTAGTAACGGAAGCGGTTATTGCGCTGATAAGTCGGCAGTTTTGGCGCTTTGATCGCCCGTATTACCCACACCACCGCGATAGCCAGCAGCAGCCAGGGCAAGAGCTTGATCGTCAGGGCAAACAGCCCACCTATAAACATGACTACCGTTGCCACAACGATCGCGGCGAAAATGCCGAGCATCGACACGCCCGTCACCATCAGCATGACAAAAAAACCAATAACAAAAAGTAGTTCCAGCATGGTGCTCTCCCACGAGTTCCCGAATGATGCTGCAACCATTACAAGAATCATGCCAAAGCTAACGCATTGTTCTTAAAGCAAAACGCCCCGCGAGAAATCGCAGGGCGTGGTGAATTTGACGAGTTTTTAGCGAAAATTATCGCTTGTCGGCCACCAGACGCAGCGCGTGCTCCAGCACCTCAATGTCCGCACCGGCTTTATGCGCGTTCTCACTGAGGTAACGACGCCACTGGCGCGCGCCCGGAATCCCCTGGAACAGGCCAAGCATATGGCGGGTAATGTGCCCAAGATACGTGCCGCTGCTCAGCTCGCGCTCAATGTAAGGGTACATGGCACGCACGACCGCAACCGGATCGGTATCTGCGCCTTGAACGCCAAAGATCTCACGGTCCACCGTCGCCAGAATGCCCGGATTTTGATACGCCTCGCGCCCGACCATCACCCCATCCATATGTTCAAGGTGCGCTTTCGCCTCTTCCAGCGACTTAATACCGCCGTTGATCGACATCGTCAGGTGCGGGAAGTCACGCTTCAGTTGATACACGCGCGGGTAGTCCAGCGGCGGGATCTCACGGTTCTCTTTCGGGCTCAGGCCCGAGAGCCAGGCTTTACGGGCATGGATGGTAAACATCTCACACTCGCCTTTCCCTGAAACCGTGTTGATGAAATCGCACAGGAATTCGTAGCTGTCCTGGTCGTCAATGCCGATACGGGTTTTGACCGTCACCGGAATGGAGACCACATCGCGCATCGCTTTGATGCAGTCCGCCACCAGTTGGGCGTTACCCATCAGACAGGCGCCGAACATGCCGTTTTGCACGCGGTCGGAAGGGCAGCCGACGTTGAGGTTGATCTCATCGTAGCCGCGTTCTTCCGCCAGCTTCGCACACTGAGCCAGTGCGGACGGATCGCTGCCCCCCAGCTGCAGCGCAACCGGATGCTCTTCTTCACTGTATGCCAGGTAGTCGCCCTTCCCGTGAATAATTGCGCCCGTGGTCACCATTTCGGTATACAGCAGCGTATGGCGGGAGAGCTGACGCAGGAAGTAGCGGCAGTGTCTGTCCGTCCAGTCGAGCATTGGCGCAATGGAAAAACGGTGTGCAGGAAAAGCGGTCTGGTGTTCTGACGACATGGCGAAGTTTTAAGCATCTGGTGGAAAAGGGGCGCTACTATAGCACAGGCTCAAAAAGGATACGATCCGGCTTGATATGATATCAAAAAATGATATCATTCATTTCAACTTTGGCGGGGAAGAAAAATAAAATGGAATCTATCAATTATGAAAACATTGAACGCCCGCCACCAAAAAACATTGCAGTTGATTTTCTCTGTACCAACGCCCAGCTCTCTGGAATGGCGCAGGATTGAAGCACTTTTTATCGCATTGGGTGCGAAAGCCTCAGAAGGCAACGGCTCAAGGGTAAGATTCGAAATCAATGGAGTTGTGGCTTCGTTTCATCGTCCTCATCCGGATAAAGAAGCGAAGGTTTATCAGGTTCGCGACGCAATGGCTTTTCTCATCGCAACAGGGGTATCTCCATGATTAACACTATGACTTATAAAGGCTATGCCGCAAAAATAGATTACAGCGACGAAGATCTGTGCTTCGTTGGGCATGTTGCTGGTATAAGAGATGTTATTGGTTTTCATGCTGATAACGTCGCCGCCCTGCGTAAAGCGTTTGAAGAAGCGGTTGATGATTATCTGGCTTATTGTGCTGAGCAGGGCCGAGAGCCTCTGCGTCCCGCAAGCGGAAAAATCAGTTTGCGTATCTCGCCAGAAGTCCATTCAGCGATCAACATTGCTGCTGAAGTTTCAGGTAAAAGCGTGAACCAATGGATCAACGATACACTGGCTAAAGCAGCACACGGATAAGTGTAAAGGGCACCAGCCAGGGTGCCCTTTGTGTTTAGAACGTCATGCTCAGCTGAGCCCCTGCGCCCCAGGTTTCGTCTTCACCGTACAGGCCCATCAGGTCAACATGCACGGTATTGAACGGCGCGAAACCGACACCGCCGGTAAAGACGTTGCTGTCGTTCCCTTTCATATCCGCACGATAACCGGCACGCACCGCCAGCCAGCTCAGCGGAGTCACTTCAGCACCGACCCCAACATACTGCGACGTATCTTCGCTCTTGAAGCCTTTGGTTTCGGTCAGATCGCCATCGGCGGTCAGCGTCACCAGATCGTTATGCCAGGCAGCGCCCGCGGTCACCAGCGGACGGATCTGGTAGGTATCTTTATAGCTCACCACTTCTCCCGTACGCCCGTTGCGAATGCGGATATCTTTAGTGTCGATATCGCGCGACATCAGGTTTTGCCCGCTCACGCCGACCGTCCAGTGTTCGCCAAAGTCAGCGGCAATACCGGCATCAACGTTAAAACCGGTGTCGTCGGTACGGTAGCGGCTGTCGTTCCACTTATTACTGTCGTAATCGTAGATTGAGGTGGTGTAGTTGTAGACCCAGGTTTTCTGCAGTTTTGGCGTCACGCCCACGGAAACCGGAACGCCGCCAAGGTCAAACTGACGTGCAACGGCAACACCGTAGTCGGAGACAATCGCCGCCCGACCGGACGCCGTTGAGTTGAGGTTTTTTGTAATCTGGTCCGTGCCGTTCAGCGCCGCATCGAGGGCAACACCGGCAGCCACCACATTGCTTCTTTGAATACCGCGCAGATAATCAATATCTTGCTGATCGATAGACGAGCTCACCCGGCCATGGGCGTACCCTTTCGCCATAAAGGCCACGGAAAGCACATCGTTAGGGATACTCACGGCAAGGCCTGCTCCTGCCGTCGCGCGTGCGGTTTTGCCCTTGAGATAGTCCAGCTCATCGGCCAGATCTTTGGCCGCGCCCTGGAACTGGTTGATGGAGCCTAACGGATTGGTAATGACCTGACCAGGTGTAAGGTTATCAACCACATCCTTATAGTGATTGATTTTGTCGTTGATGGTATCAATCTCATCCTGAAGATTGTCCTCATCCGTCACCTGTACGCCAACGGACGGCAAAATGACCGTCACATCATCGTCCGGTTTTGCCTTTGTCAGCAGCGCGGGGTTAATTAACGCCCCGCTACCATAACTGCCCGAAGCAACGCCGGTTCCCCCCATCGCGTCGCTGCGTGATTCTGTCCAGGTATTGGCTGCTCCCGCCTGATTTGCCATAAACAAGGAGACAGCGATGCTCACCACCGAAAATTTAAAATGTTTTTTCACAGTATGCCCGTCTTATAGTCTGTTATGAAATAACCCCTGTCTGTTATCCCCCAAACAGGCGCGAACTATTGCTGTGAATAAAGATAAAAAGACCCGCTAATTCATTCCCTAAGTAAAACTTCCTTACGGCCTGTTGTAATTTGTGACGGCCCTCAATATTTATAGAAGAGGAAATTATTTTTTCCCAGGTTTTCCATTATGCGGCCCGAAAAACTGAGGAGGATGGTCCACCCAGCGGTCCTCTCGCGTGGCGGCATAGACCGGGTTGAGCGGATAGTAGATGCGGTTGTGCTTCTTGTTGGCTTCCCCCACAACCAGCAACCGCACCTCTTCTTCCGTGTTGTTGATAAAGGTATGACTCACGCCAGTTCCGGCGGGAAAGCCCACGCTGTCTCCTGGTTCTAATTTCCATAAATAGCCATTAATCCAGGCTTCAGGATAGCCTTCAAGAACATAGATAAACTCTTCTTCGTCGCTTTCCGCATGGGGGTAGGACGTGCGACGCCCTGGCGGTAAACGCTCATGGTGAATGCCGATGCGCCTGAGGCCGAGGCTGCGAGCCAGCGGCGATCCGATGGAAAAAAGCTCGTTACTGTCGGGGTAGGTGGCGTCATCGGGCCCTTCTACGTCGCGCCAGTGCTTAATACAGTCTGGTTTTTTCATGGTGATATTCCCGGTTTGCGATGCGTCAGGTATAGCACAGCCTGGCGGATATCGGTGTTTTTGCCAGAACATGGTAAAGTGAGGGTTTTACGTCCCAGAACATCCGAGGTGCTATATGGATAAGTCCACAAAAGAGCTGTTAGCGCAGGCCGAAAAGCTGTGCGCGCAACGCAATGTGCGCCTGACTCCGCAGCGCCTTGAAGTCCTGCGTCTGATGAGCCTGCAGCAGGGTGCCATCAGCGCATATGACCTGCTCGACCTGCTCCGCGAAAGCGAGCCGCAGGCTAAACCGCCGACGGTATATCGCGCGCTGGATTTCCTGCTGGAACAAGGGTTTGTGCATAAAGTCGAATCCACAAACAGCTATGTGCTGTGCCACCTTTTCGATCAGCCAACGCATACATCGGCCATGTTTATCTGCGATCGTTGCGGCGTGGTTAAAGAAGAGGGAGCGGAAGGCGTAGAGGATATTATGCATACGCTGGCGGCAAAAATGGGTTTTGCCCTGCGTCATAACGTGATTGAAGCACACGGGTTGTGTTCAGCATGCGTTGAGGTGGAAGCCTGTCGGCATCAGGATGCGTGTCAGCACGACCACTCAATTCTGGTGAAGAAAAAGCCGCGTTAAGGGCAAAAGAAAAGGCGGCTTTAAGCCGCCTGTGTGGGTGATTCAGCGTTACCAGCGGTAGTCGTTGCGGGTTTCCCAGTCTTTGACTTCGTTTTCCGCCTGATCTTTCGCGTAGCCGTAACGTTCCTGAATTTTACCGACAAGCTGATCGCGTTTACCTTCAATGACGGTCATATCGTCATCAGTCAGCTTACCCCACTGTTCTTTCGCTTTACCTTTGAACTGCTTCCAGTTGCCGCCGATTTCGTCTTTATTCATCATCGTGTCCTCTTAGTTAAGCGTCGGGTCGTAACGTCCGTTACGTTCTTTTCTGCTGGACGTAATAATTATTGTAGTTAAGGATTCGGCAGTTGATTTCATATTCGGAATCTTTAACCGTCACGATATATCGTAACGGGATGGAAGCCAGGTATTATTTTGCCAGTGACGATGCCAGATAAAGGCAAGCGACAGGCCGCGCAGGGAGAGGAATACCGCAAGCGCCAGCCACAAACCGTGATTACCCAGCCAGGGAAGCGTCAGCAGCGTCAGACCAAACCCCGCCGCCGCGATCGCCATACTGTTGCGCATTTCCGCGCCGCGCGTTGCACCGATAAACATGCCGTCCAGCAGATAACACCAGACGCCTACCACCGGCAAAATCACCTGCCAGACGATGTAGTGGCCCGCAAGTTCGCGTAAAGACGGGAGCGAAGTGAGTAATGCAATAATGTCGCGACCAAAGCAGGCGTAAATCAGTGCGAACGCCAGCGCGACCAGGCCCGACTGACGGCACGCCGCGCGCCATACCTCACGAAGCTGGCCGCTTTCACGCGCACCGT
This sequence comes from Enterobacter sp. UPMP701, assembly GCF_053709515.1. Lineage (NCBI taxonomy): Bacteria > Pseudomonadati > Pseudomonadota > Gammaproteobacteria > Enterobacterales > Enterobacteriaceae > Enterobacter > Enterobacter sp. UPMP701. The sequence goes on from NZ_JBSKJN010000011.1 coordinate 70,276, forward strand.
ACGCCTGCCCTGAATGGGCCTCAACGGCATAGGCGAAGCCGTCCAGCGCGTAGGCGGTAAACGTCAGCAATGTCATCAGGACCGCATTCACCGCGACAATCTCTGGCCCAAGACGGGCGCCAAAAACCGTCAACGCGCCAAAACAGAGCTGTAGCAGAAGCGAGCGCAGCATGATGTCACGGTTGAGCGCCAGCAGTTTACGGATATTGCCGCGCCATGCGGTTTTCATCATGACAAGGGATATCCCGCGCAGAGCCAGCACGCGCCAGACCATCCACAGCCCAATGAATAAGGTTCCGTATTCGGCAATCGCCGTCGCCAGTGCCGCCCCGCGCACGTCCATACACAGGCCTATCACCAGCCAGAGATCGAGCGCAATGTTGAGAAGGTTTCCCACGACCAGCAAAATCACGGGCGCACGGGCGTACTGCACCCCCAGTAGCCACCCAAGCAGAACGAGATTAGCCAGCGAGGCAGGCGCACTGAGCCAACGGATTTCGAGGAAGCGTCGCGCCTGCTCCAGCACAGCCTCGCTGCCGCCAACAATATGGAGCGCAAGGTCTATCAGAGGCGTGCGCAGTAAAACAATCAGCGCCCCCGCGCCAAGCGCCAGAATCAACGGCTGCACCAGCGCGCGAGCCAGGCGTAACGGGTCTTTTGCACCATACGCCTGTGCCGTGAGCCCGGTGGTACTCATCCGCAAAAAGAGCAGCAGCATAAACAGGAAGCTGGTTGCGGTTGCACCAATCGCCACGCCGCCAAGATAAACAGGGGAATCGAGATGACCAATAACGGCCGTGTCGACCAGCCCCAGCAAGGGCACGGTGATATTGGAAAAAATCATCGGCAGGGCAAGACGCCACAATGCCTTATCAGATGCCGTCAGCAGTGACATGAGAAATACCGGGAAGGGTAAATGAAGCAGGCTACAGCTGAACTGTAGCCTGTCAGAAAGAGATTACAGCCATTCACCGTTACGAATCACGCCAACAGCCAGACCTTCAATAGAGAAGCTCTGTTCGCGGAGATCGACCACAATCGGAGTGAATTCGCTGTTTTCGGGCAGCAACTGAACAGTGTTACCCTGTTTTTTCAAACGCTTAACGGTGACTTCATCATCAATACGCGCGACCACCACCTGGCCGTTACGTACATCCTGCGTTTTGTGAACGGCCAGCAGATCGCCGTCCAGGATACCGATGTCTTTCATGGACATCCCGCTGACACGCAGCAGGAAATCAGCACTCGGTTTGAACATGCCAGGATCGACCTGGTAGTGACCTTCTATATGCTGTTGTGCCAGCAGCGGTTCACCTGCAGCAACACGGCCTATCAGCGGAATGCCCGTCTCTTCTTCCACCAGCAGGCGGATACCACGCGACGCGCCTGACACAATCTCAATCACACCCTTACGCGCCAGCGCTTTCAGGTGTTCCTCGGCAGCATTCGGAGAACGGAAGCCCAGACGCTGAGCGATTTCCGCACGCGTGGGTGGCATACCCGTCTGGCCGATATGATCCCGAATGAGATCAAACACCTCTTGCTGCCTGGTCGTTAATGCTTTCATTCCGCCCCCTGGGTGTATATACAGTTATGCTGTGAGTATATACAGTCAAAGGCGATTTTGGAACCAAAAACTGCACAAAAAACCAGGGACTTAATTATTCCTCGAGGCTCATCGGAAATGTGACCAAAGCAGCGTGACCCAGGTAATGGCTGCGGTGATAATCGCCAGCAGGACAGCGGCGGAGCCCATATCTTTCGCGCGGCCAGAGAGCTCGTGAAAATCAGAGCCGATCCGGTCGACCACGGCCTCAATAGCGCTATTGAGAATTTCCACTATCATCACCAGAAGTACGGAACCGATGAGAAGCACGCGGGTAATGGCATCTACATCAAGGAAACAGGCGATGATAACCGCGACGATAGCGGCGACCCCTTCCTGGCGAAAAGCAGCTTCATTAACCCAGGCGGCACGGAAACCTTTCCATGAATAGCCGGCAGCTTTGATGATACGCGTTAACCCAGTGGTATTATTGGCCATTAAAAGAACCTTTTTTGAAAAAGAGCGTCAGTAACAGAAGGCGTAGCGCGTTTCGCTGCCGCCTGAAGTATGACGGGTAACAACAGAAATTTTGCGCGCTTTCTGTTATCCTTGCGCCGCAATTGCATTATTAACCAGAGGCTTTACATCGTTTATGTCCGGCTGGCCACGAATTTACTACAAATTACTTAATTTACCATTAAGCATACTGGTAAAAAGCAAGTCTATCCCAGCAGAACCCGCGCTGGAACTGGGGCTCGATACGTCGCGCCCTATTATGTATGTTTTGCCTTATAACTCGAAGGCAGACCTGCTGACGCTTCGCGCCCAGTGTCTGGCGCATGATTTACCCGACCCGCTTGAACCGCTGGAAGTTGACGGTACTTTGCTGCCGCGCTACGTGTTCATTCACGGCGGGCCGCGCGTGTTTACCTATTACACGCCGAAAGAAGAGTCCATCAAGCTGTTCCACGACTATCTCGACCTGCACCGCAGCAATCCTGACCTGGATGTGCAGATGGTGCCGGTATCGGTAATGTTTGGCCGCCGTCCGGGCCGCGAAAAAGGCGAAGAGAACCCGCCGCTGCGCATGCTTAACGGCATCCAGAAGTTCTTCGCTGTCTCCTGGCTGGGACGCGACAGCTTTGTGCGTTTCTCCCCTTCCGTTTCGCTGCGCCGAATGGCGGACGAGCACGGCACCGATAAGATCATCGCGCAAAAACTGGCGCGCGTGGCGCGTATGCACTTCGCCCGTCAGCGTCTGGCGGCCGTAGGGCCGCGCCTCCCGGCGCGTCAGGACCTCTTCAACAAGCTGCTGGCCTCTAAAGCGATTGCCCGCGCCGTTGAAGACGAAGCGCGCAGCAAGAAAATTTCGCATGAGAAAGCCCAGCAGAACGCCATTGCGCTGATGGAAGAGATCGCAGCGAACTTCTCTTACGAGATGATTCGTCTTTCCGATCGTATTCTCGGCTTTACCTGGAACCGCCTGTATCAGGGTATCAACGTGCATAACGCTGAGCGTGTACGTCAGCTGGCGCACGATGGCCATGAGATTGTCTATGTGCCCTGCCACCGCAGCCACATGGACTACCTGCTTCTCTCCTACGTGCTTTATCACCAGGGGCTGGTACCGCCGCATATCGCTGCCGGTATTAACCTGAACTTCTGGCCAGCAGGTCCGATTTTCCGCCGTCTGGGTGCGTTCTTTATTCGCCGTACCTTTAAGGGCAACAAACTCTACTCCACGGTGTTCCGCGAGTATCTGGGTGAACTGTTCAGCCGCGGCTATTCCGTAGAGTACTTCGTGGAGGGCGGTCGTTCCCGTACCGGTCGTCTGCTCGATCCGAAGACCGGCACGCTGTCGATGACCATCCAGGCGATGCTGCGCGGCGGTACGCGCCCGATCACGCTTGTGCCGATCTATATAGGCTATGAGCACGTGATGGAAGTGGGCACCTACGCGAAAGAGTTGCGCGGCGCGACCAAAGAGAAAGAGAGCCTGCCGCAGATGCTGCGCGGCCTGAGCAAGCTACGTAACCTGGGCCAGGGCTACGTCAACTTTGGCGAGCCAATGCCGCTGATGACGTATCTGAACCATCACGTTCCGGAGTGGCGCGAATCCATCGACCCTATCGAAGCGGTTCGTCCGGCCTGGCTGACGCCAACGGTGAACGGCATCGCGTCCGAACTGATGGTGCGTATTAACAACGCCGGTGCGGCTAACGCCATGAACCTGTGCTGTACGGCGCTGCTGGCTTCCCGTCAGCGCTCCCTGACCCGTGAACAGCTCACGGAGCAGCTGGACTGCTACCTGGACATGATGCGCAATGTGCCGTACTCGGTTGATTCTACAGCGCCTTCTGCTACTGCCAGCGAGCTTATCGAACACGCGTTGCAGATGAACAAGTTTGAAGTCGAGAAGGACACGATCGGCGACATCATCATCCTGCCGCGCGAGCAGGCCGTGCTGATGACGTACTATCGCAACAACATCGCCCACATGCTGATGCTGCCGTCGCTTATGGCGGCCATTATCACCCAGCATCGCCGCATCTCACGTCTGGAGCTGTTGCGCCACGTTGAGACGCTCTACCCGATGCTGAAAGCGGAGCTGTTCCTGCGCTGGAGTAAGGATGAGCTGGCAGTCGAGCTGGATAAACTGACGGAAGAGCTGCGCCGTCAGGGGCTGATCACCGTTGCGAACGACGAGCTGCACATCAATCCGTCACGCTCCCGCACCCTGCAACTGCTGGCGGCCGGTGCGCGCGAAACGCTGCAGCGCTACGCCATTACGTTCTGGCTGCTGAGCGCGAACCCGTCGATCAACCGCGGCACGCTGGAGAAAGAGAGCCGGACGCTGGCACAGCGCCTGTCCGTTCTGCACGGCATTAACGCCCCTGAATTCTTCGACAAGGCGGTATTCAGCTCGCTGGTGCTGACGCTGCGTGACGAAGGCTTCATCAGCGATACGGGCGATGCCGAGCCGGAAGAGACGCTGAAGGTTTACCAGATGCTGGCTGAGCTGATCACGTCGGATGTGCGTTTGACGATTGAAAGCGCGACGCAGGGCGACTGATGTGAAAAAGCCGGGTGGTGATTTCACCTTGCCCGGCTGATGTTCTGCATAACAAAAAGGCCCGGTAAGCGCTAACGCTACCGGGCCTTATTTTTTTGTCTTGTTAAATCACCGCAATCAGCTTAGCAGCGTAAAGGCAATCATCCCGACAATCGCACCCGTCGTGCCCAGGATGGTTTCCATCAGCGTCCAGGTTTTCAGGGTTTGCGCTTCGGTCGCACCGGTAAACTTCCCGAACAGCCAGAAGCCAGCGTCGTTAACGTGCGAGACCACAATTGAGCCGCCCGCGATACAGATAGACAGCGCGGCCATCTGTGCACCAGAGTAGTTCAGCTGTTCAATTACCGGCATCACCAGACCCACGGCGGTTAAGCACGCCACGGTTGCGGAACCCTGGATGATACGCACCGCCGCAGCCAGCACGAAGCAGGTGACCGCAATCGGCAGACCCATCCCGGTCAGCGCTTCGCCCAGAGCCGGGCCCACGCCGGAATCCACCAGCACCTGCTTGAACACGCCGCCTGCGCCGATCACCAGCAGGATAATACCCGCTGGCTGCAGCGCCGCGCCGCAGATCTCCATCACGCGGTCTTTTGGCATGCCCTGACGCATCGCCAGGCCATAAATCGCCACCAGACACGCCACGAGGATCGCGGTGAACGGATGGCCGATAAATTCAAACCATTCGTACGCGGTAGAACCGACCGGCACAAAGCGCGCGGCGATGGTTTTCAGGCCAACCAGCACCAGCGGCAGCAGGATCAAAGAAAGGCTGAACCCGAAGGACGGCATTTTGCCTTCGCCAAGGTGCGGCTCAGTGATGTCGTCAGGAATGTGCAGTTCAACGTAACGGCTGATGAAGTTGCCCCACAGCGGACCGGCGATAATCATTCCCGGTATCGCGGCGCACAGGCCAATCAGGATCATCCAGCCAAAGTCGGCATGCATCTGGGAAGCCAGCAGCATCGGCGCGGGCCCGGGCAGCAGAAACGCTGCCGCCGCCGCCACGCCCGCAAACAGCGGAATCACCAGCTTCACGAGGTTAGTGCCAGTATGGCGCGCCATAGAGAACGCGACGCTGATCAGCAACACAACCGCCACTTCGAAGAACAGCGGCAGCGCGCAAATCAGACCAGCCAGACCGATCGCGTAGTGCGCGCGGCTGTGCCCGAAGGATTTGAGCATTTTGACGGCAATCTGGTCGACCGCGCCCGTCTCATGCAAAATCTTGCCAAACATCGCGCCAAGCGCGACCACAATCGCCAGGAAGCCCAGCGTGCCTCCCATCCCTTTTTCCATTGTCGCGGCGATCTTGTCGAGCGGCATGCCGGAAAAGAGACCTGCACCAATAGAAACCACCATCAAAGCAACGAAGGCGTGCATACGCGCCTTCATCACTAAAAACAGCAGCAGCAATACCGAACCCACTGCTGTCAACACTAGCGTTAATGTACTCAAAACTTACTGCCTTTTATTAATGACCTCGATGGTGCTGGCAACAACACCCTCCAGTGACTGATCGATATCAACCACTAAGACGTCTTTCTCATCTTCACCCGGCTCCTGCAGCGCGTCGAACTGCGTGACCAGCATCTGGGTTTTGAAGAAGTGACCTTTACGCGCCTTCAGACGGCTTTCAATCACTTCGAAATCGCCCTTCAGGTAGATGAAGGAGAGATTTGGGTTGCCGTCGCGCAGCAGGTCGCGGTAGGTTTTTTTCAGCGCGGAGCAAACAATCAGGGAAACTTTGTTGGTACGCTGCATCGCAAAGGCGGCATCGTTCAGCGCCTGCAACCACGGTTTGCGGTCGTCGTCGTTCAGCGGTTCGCCGGAGGCCATTTTCATGATGTTGCTGCGGGGATGGAGGAAGTCACCATCAAGAAACGCAGCCTGAAGTTGATGCGCCACTTCGCTCGCCACGGCAGATTTACCGCTACCGGACACGCCCATCAGGACGTAAACGTGGTGATCGTGATTAGTCGTGCTCAAAGGGTGTCCCTCAGTCAATTGTTACGGGTAACAGTTATCGGTAACATTGTCCTGCCGGGGCAAAAGAGAAGCAATATCCAAACGTGCGCGAAGTGAATAAGTGTGACCTACTTCAAACTTGTCAGCTCAAATAGATCCACCCGGTGACAAGGTGAAACCTAAATCTAACATTTTAGGGGTAACCGTTTCGCCACGAATACGCGCCAGCAGGCGTTCTGCGCCAATGCGGCCCATGCGTTCACGCGGTGTCAGAACGCTCGCCAGACGCGGCTCCATCACCTGGCCAATATCGTGGCCGTGGAAGCCGGCAATCGCCATATCCTCAGGGATCTTCAACCCCAGACGCTGGCATTCGAACGCTGCACCGACCGCAAGGTCATCGTTGGTACAGAAAATACCGTCCAGTTGCGGATACTCGCGTCGTGCCTGACGCATCAGCTCAATACCCGAGGTGTAAGATGAGGACTGCTCCACCATCACGCTGTACGGGGTTAAGTTCGCGTCGAGCATCGCCTGCTCGTATCCCTTCTGTTTGATGATAGTACGTTCATCAAGACGCGCACCCAGATAGGCAATATGACGATGACCGCGTGCAATGATGGCTGCCGTCATCTGCCGCGCCGCTTCGAAGTTATCAAACCCCACGGCGATGTCGAGGCACGGCGACTGGCTGTCCATCAGTTCCACCACCGGGATACCGGCCACCTCAATCATTTTGAGCGTACGGGCGGTGTGGGTACGTTCGGTTAAAATCAGGCCGTCGATGTTCCAGGAAAGCATCGATTCAAGACGTTCCTCTTCCAGTTCCGGCTTGTACCCATAGTGGGCGAGCATGGTCTGATAACCAAAAGCATCGGTGACGCTTTCAATACCGCGCAGAACTTCGGCAAAAACCTGGTTGGTCAGGGAAGGAAGCAGGACACCCACCGCACGGCTGGTCGCATTAGAGAGAATATCGGGCGCGCGGTTAGGGATATAACCCAGTTCATCAAGAGCTGCGGCAATCTTGCCACGCAACGCCACGGAAACCTGTTCCGGGTTACGTAAAAAGCGGCTGACCGTCATTTTGGTCACACCGACGCGATCGGCGACATCCTGAAGTACGGGGCGTTTCTTTTTCATCGTCCTGAGAAATCTTGAAGTGAGAGATTTGCTCAGTTTATCACGGACAAAGCTCAACCTTCCCCGTTTAAAGGGAAGGTTGAGAAATTATTTAGACCGGAGGCAGGTCAAACAGCAGAATTTCGCTTTCGCTGTCCGCATGCACGGAGAGCGCCTGCTCATCCCAGATTGCCAGGCCATCGGCGGTTGTCGCTTTGGTGCCGTTGATGGACACTTCACCTTTCACCACCTGGATCCAGACGCGGCGGTTGGCGGCAATCTGGTGTACAGACTGTTCATCTTTCGCCAGCGCCCAGCGGTACAACTCCATATCCTGATGCACTTTCAGGGAACCTTCACGCGCATCCGGTGACAGCACCAGCTGTTTGCCCTGTTTCGCGTCGAAGCGGCGCTGTTCGTAGCGTGGCGTGATGCCGGTCTCTTCTGGAATGATCCAGATTTGATACAGGTGCAGTTTTTCCGTTTTGCTCGGGTTGTACTCGGAGTGACGCACCCCGGTACCCGCGCTCATAATCTGGAACTCGCCCGCCGGAACCTGCTCTTTGTTGCCCATGCTGTCCTGGTGCTCAACCGCCCCTTCCAGAACATAGGTCAGGATTTCCATGTCTTTGTGCGGGTGGGTACCGAAGCCCTGGCCTGCATCAATCACGTCGTCGTTAATCACGCGCAGTGCAGAAAAGCCCATGAAGTTCGGGTCGTAGTAGTCGGCAAACGAGAATGAATGCCATGAGTCCAGCCAGCCATGATTCGCGTGACCACGTTCGTTTGCTTTGCGTAAGTAGATCATTGTTTTCACCCTCAGTTCGTTTCGATGGAGTAAGTGTGGACGCAAACCGCCTGGGATCATAGAGGGTGAAAATTGACTCCTCTGTTCAAAAATTATGAACAAGCGCAGAGGAGCCGTTTTTGCTTATTTCGCGAGGGTTACCGTGGCAGGAGACGCCTGCTCGAAGGCCCGTTCAAGGATTTCCAGGTTGGTCAGAACGTCAGATTCCTTGACGTAATTCGGCGCGCCGTTGGTGAGGGTTTCATACAGCGCATCGTAGACGCGTCCATAGTCGCCAATTTCCGGTTTCAGCTCTTCTTTGACCGTCACGCCCTCATCGTTCATGTACTCCAGCACGCCCACGGAATCATCCGCCGCAAAGCCCTGTTCGCCCGGCATGATGTTGGCCTTCAGACTGGTCTCCTGCTGGTCAATGCCGTACTTAATGAACGAGCCTCGGGTGCCGTGAACGATAAATTTCGGATAGTCGATTTTCACCAGATGGCTGGTTTTGACGATGGCTTTCAGGTCACCGTAGAACAGCTGCGTTTCAAAGGTGTCGTCCGGGTTGGCTTTATTGCGCAGGCTGCGGATGTCATACGCCACGTGGTCCGGTCGGCCAAACAGGGAGATGATTTGGTCCATGGTGTGTACGCCCAGACCATAGAACGAGCCGTCCTGCGGCAGGCCGGGTTGGGTCTCCGCCACCGGGCGGTAGTAATCGAAGTGGCTTTCAATTTCCACGATCTCGCCCAGCTTGCCGCTCTCAATCGCCTTTTTCGCCGTCAGGAAGCAGCTGTCAAAGCGACGGTTCTGATACGGCGTGACGGTCAGCCCCTTGCTCTTTGCCAGCGCGAACAGTTCTTTCGCTTCGGCGATGGTAGGGGTGAACGGCTTTTCAACCAGCACGTTTTTGCCCGCTTCGAGCGCGCGTTTCGCATAGTCAAAATGGCTGTCAGCGTGGGTACAGACGACGACAAGTTTGACCTGCGGATCCCCCAGCACCTCGTCGAGATCGCTGGTGAAATGAATATGGGAATACTGCGGAGATTGCTCTTCCGGCTTCGCGCGGCGGCGGTAGATGTGAGCGACGTGCCAGGTCTCTTTACGGTAGAGAACATACGGAAGGTGGTAACGCGTGGTGCTTTTGCCAAATCCAATAAATGCGCAATGTAGTGTCATGGCTCAGTCCTTTTGGAAGGTTACTGAGTCTAACCATAACAAAAAAAAAGCCAGCGAGAAGCTGGCTAAAGTAATACTGGAAGCAATGTGAGCAATGTCGTGCTTTCAGGTTCCCGTAGGAGGTCTTCCTGAATGCAAAGCAATAATAATCATTCTCATTCGCACTTGTCCAACACTTTTTGCAAAAAATAGCGGTTGACTCAAATTTTAAAGTCATTGATGTTGGAAGGGACTTTTAACCGACTGAGGAACAAGGAATGAGTGAGATAGTGATACGCCACGCTGAACCGAGAGATTACGACGCCATTCGTCAGATCCACGCCCAGCCGGAGGTGTACCACAACACGCTACAGGTTCCTCATCCCTCAGAGCAAATGTGGCAGGAACGGCTAACCGACCAGCCCGGCATCAAGCAGCTGGTCGCCTGCATCGACGATACCGTCGCCGGGCACCTGTGCATTGCTGTCGCACAACGCCCGCGCCGCAGCCATGTGGCTGATTTTGGGATTTGTGTCGGCGCGCAGTGGCAAAACCGGGGCGTCGCCAGCGCGCTAATGCGCACCATGATTGATATGTGCGATAACTGGCTGCGCGTTGACCGCATTGAGCTGACGGTGTTTGTCGATAACGAACCGGCGATTGCGGTGTACAAAAAACACGGGTTCGAAATCGAAGGCACCGGTAAACGCTATGCACTGCGCAACGGCGAGTATGTGGATGCGTATTACATGGCGCGAATGAAGTGACACACACCCCTCACCCCGGCCCTCTCCCCATAGGGGCGAGGGAGAAAAGACCACACCGTGCAATCCCCTCTCCCCTATGGGGAGAGGGTTAGGGTGAGGGGAATCGTTAATACCCCGCCGACAAATCATCCACCGAACGCGGATCCGACGCGCCAAACAGCGCGCCGTCCGGCCCGACCATAATGCTCTGGGTGCTGCCCATCGCCTCCTTCACCGCCACTTTCTGTCCGCGCTGCTCAAGCAGTTTGATAGTGTCCGGGCTAAAGCCCTTCTCCACGCGCAGCTCGTCCGGCAGCCACTGGTGATGGAAACGCGGCGCATTGGTCGCTTCGGCGACATTCATGCCAAAATCGATGCTGTTCACCACCATCTGCAGCACGGTCGTGATAATACGGCTCCCGCCAGGGCTGCCGGTCACCAGCCAGGTTTTCCCGTCTTTCACCACGATGGTGGGCGACATGGACGACAGCGGACGTTTCTTCGGCCCGACTGCATTTGCATCGCCGCCGACCAGCCCGTAGACGTTCGGCACGCCCGGTTTGGCAGAGAAATCATCCATCTCGTTATTCAGCAGAATGCCGCTGTTGCCCGCCACAATCCCGGTGCCGAAGGTGGTGTTGAGCGTATAGGTCACCGCCACCGCGTTACCGTCTTTATCCACCACCGAGAAGTGCGTCGTCTGGTTGCTTTCGTACGGCGCCAGCTTGCCGGGGCGGATCTCGCTGGACGGCTTAGCCTTGTTGATATCGATCTCATCGGCAATGGATTTGGCATACGCCTTGTTGGTCAGCGCCTGCCACGGCACCTTCACGAAGTCCGGGTCACCGAGATATTCCGAGCGGTCGGCGTAGGCGCGCTTCTCCGCCTCCGCCATCACCTGCATGGCATCCGCGCTGCCGAAGCCGAACTTGTGCATATCGAAGTTTTCGAGAATGTTGAGGATCTGCACGATGTGAATGCCCCCGGAAGATGGCGGCGGCATGGAGAACACCTCGTAGCCGCGATAGGTACCGCTAATCGGCTCGCGCTCCACCGCCTTGTATTCCGCCAGATCGGCTTTGGTGATGAGCCCGCCGTTCTTTTGCATCTCTTCCGCAATCTGGTCGGCAATCGCCCCTTTGTAGAACGCGTCCGGACCGTGCTCCGCAATTAGCTCCAGGCTTTTGGCGAGGTTCTTCTGCACCAGCTTATCGCCCTTCTTCAGCGGCTCGCCGTCTTTCCAGAAGATAGCCTTGCTGTTTTCGTGATTAGGAATCACTTCACTGCCGTAGGTTTTGAGGTCGTCAGCCAGCGCGTCATTCACCACAAACCCCTCCCGCGCCAGCTTGATGGCAGGCTGCACCACCTTGTTCAGCGGCATCGTGCCGTATTTTTCCAGCGCCAGCGAGAAGCCCGCAACGGTGCCCGGCGTGCCGGAGGCGAGATGCGAGGTCAGGGATTTTTTGCTGTCCGGGTTCCCCTGGTCGTCGAGGAACATATCGCGGGACGCCTGAGAAGGTGCCATTTCGCGGAAGTCGATGGCGGTGGTTTTGCCGTCTTTGGTGCGCAGCATCATAAAGCCGCCGCCGCCGAGGTTACCCGCCTGCGGGTGCGTCACCGCCAGCGCGTACCCTACCGCAACCGCCGCATCCACCGCGTTACCGCCCTGCCTGAGAATATCGACGCCCACTTTGGTTGCCAGCGCATCCACCGACGCTACCATGCCATGGGTTGCCCGCACGGGATGAAAAACATCTTCCTCCACGCCGTAAGAGACCGGAGGAGCCGCTGGCGGGTTGGCCGCCACGGTAAATGTACCGCCTGCCATCAGCGCGGCGATGGCGACCCAGCGCAAGAAGGTTGGTTTCATCATTATTGTTCTCCAGGTGAAGGGATCCATATTCCCCGCTTAAGCCTGGTTCACAACTCCTAAAAAATCATTGTCATGGTGAAATCAGGGTAAACTTAAGAGAGGCCTCAAAAGGAGGAAAGGACAATGAAACGCTTGATGATTCTTACGGCGCTGATCCCGTTTGCCGCGCTCGCACAGCCACTCAACACCATGAACAACCCGAACCAGCAGGGTTACGTTATCCCGAGCCAGCAGCGCATGCAGACCGAGATGATGAGCCAGCAACAGCAGCAGAAAGGGATGCTGAATCAGCAGCTGAAAACGCAGACCCAGATGCAGCAGCAGAGCCTGCAAAACCAGATGAACGCCAACACCCAGCGCGTGCAGCAGGGACAGGTGCGCGAGCAGCCGTTGCCAAATGCAAACGGCGGGATGTTAGGGGGCGGGATGTCGCAAAGCAGCGGTCAGCAGCATATGCTGCCGACCCAGCAGAACGGCAGTATGCTCAATAAATAAAGTTCGGGCCGATCTGGTCAATCGCATCGGTACAGATGCTGTCCACGCCCCAGCGCAGCAGTTCGGCTGCACGCTGGGGTTTGTTGACGGTATAGACCAGAATATGCAGACCCGCGTCTTTCAGCATCTTCACCCGCGCCTCATCCAGCAACTTGTGGTTCAGATGAATAGAGACACACGCTAAGCGGGTCGTCAGCGCGCGCCAGTCCTCGCGCCACTCGTCAAGCAGCAGCCCGCGCGGCAGCTCAGGCACGGCGGCCTGTGCGGCTTCCAGCGCGTCGATGTCAAACGACGATAACAGCGGCGCGGTCATCCCTTCCCACAGCTCGCGCGCGGCAAGGGCAATCATTTTCCCCGTCAGCGGCCCGGTGCCGGTGGTCGGTTTGATTTCGATGTTGGCCATCATGCCGTGCTGGCGACAGCGGTCCGCCACTTCCGCCAGCAGCGGCAGCGGTTCGCCTTTGAATTCGCCGCTGAACCAGCTTCCGGCGTCCACCTTCAGCAGATCGCGCCACGGCAGTTCACCCGCCACGCCCCAGCCGTTGCTGGTGCGCTCGAGGTTATCGTCATGCAGCAGGAAAATTTCACCGTCTTTCGACAGCTTAGCGTCGAACTCGATCATCGTGTGACCGTAGCGCGCGCCAACATCAATCGCCGCCAGGGTGTTTTCCGGCGCCAGCTTACCGCCGCCACGGTGGGCGACGATGTGGGGATAAGGCCAGTTGCTCATACTCGTTGTCCTGTTTCACCGTCAAATAAGTGCAGGTGATTTTCCGGCAGGTGCAGCCACAGCGTGCTGCCTGCTTTCGGGCGCTCCTGGTGCGGCAGACGCACCACCAGTTTTTGCTCGCCCCAGCGCCCGTGCGCCAGGTTATCTGCACCCAGCATCTCCAGCGTGTCCACCACCAGCGGCACACCGCCGTCCGCCTGAGAGGTTAAACCAATATGCTCCGGGCGGATACCGAGCGTCATCTTACGCCCGGCGTAGCCACGATAGTACCAGTTGATCGGCAACGCCATCCCGCTTTCCAGCTCAAAATGCGTGCCCGCGCTGCTAATGCGCCCTTCCAGCAGGTTCATTGCCGGGCTGCCGATAAAGCTCGCCACAAAGCGGGTGGCCGGTTTCTCGTAGACTTCCACCGGGGTGCCAATCTGCTCGGCGATGCCTTTGTTCATCACCATTACGCGCTGGGCGAGGGTCATGGCTTCGACCTGATCGTGGGTCACGTACAGGGACGTGGTTTTCAGACGCCGATGCAAATGCTGCAGTTCAAGACGCATCTGCACGCGCAGCTTGGCGTCGAGGTTAGAGAGCGGCTCGTCGAACAGGAATACCGCCGGATCGCGCACGATGGCACGCCCCATCGCCACGCGCTGGCGCTGGCCGCCGGAAAGCTCGCGCGGACGGCGCTTTAGCAGGCCGTCCAGCTCGAGAATTCGAGCCGCCTCTTTCACCCGCTCGTCGATATGGCCTTTGCCCATGCCGCGAATTTTCAGCCCCCAGGCCATGTTCTCTTCCACGCTCATGTGCGGATAGAGGGCGTAGTTCTGGAACACCATCGCGATGCCTCTGTCTTTCGGCTCCATTTCGGTAACGCGCTGGCGGTCAATCCAGATATCGCCAGAGGTGACGCGCTCAAGCCCGGCCACCATGCGCAGCAGCGTGGATTTGCCGCAGCCGGACGGGCCGACCATGACGATAAATTCCCCGTCCGCCACGTCGAGCGTCAGCGGCTGAATCACCTGGGTTTTACCATCCCAGCTTTTGGTTACTGCCTGAAGTTTTAAACCTGCCATCTTATTTCTCGCTATCGACCAGGCCACGGACAAACGCACGCTGCATGGCTAAAACAATGACTACGGGTGGGATAAGGGTGAGCAGCATCGCCGCCATCACCTGGTTCCAGAGGGTGGTGCCTTCGCCGGTGGCGATCATGCCTTTGATGCCCGCCACGGCGGTTCCGAGGTTGACGTCCTGAATAATCAGCAGCGGCCACAGGTACTGGTTCCAGCCGTAGATAAAGGTGATCACAAACAGCGCCGCGAGGTTGGTTTTCGACAGTGGCAGCACGATATCGCGGAAAAAGCGCATCGGCGACGCGCCGTCGATGCGCGCGGCTTCAATCAGCTCGTCCGGCAGGGTCATAAAAAACTGGCGGAACAGGAAGGTGGCGGTCGCCGAGGCCATTAGCGGCAGGGTCAAGCCCGCGTAGCTGTCAAGCATCTTCAGGTTGGCAATCACCTCCACCGTCGGGAAGATACGCACCTCCACCGGCAGCATCAGGGTGATAAAAATCATCCAGAAGAACAGGTTGCGCAGCGGAAAGCGGAACCAGACGATGGCAAACGCCGAAAGCATCGACACCGTAATTTTGCCGACGGTGATGCCAAACGCCATGATGAAGCTGTTGAGCATCATCAGCCAGAACGGCGCGCTGTTGGCTCCCACGCCCTGGGTCCAGATGGTTTTCATGTTCTCGAACAGATGCCCGCCTGGGATCAGCGTCATCGGCGTGTCGAACACCGCTTTGGTGTCCAGCGTGGCGGCGACAAACGCCACGTACAGCGGGAAGAGGATGACGATAATCCCTAAAATCAACATGGTATGGCTGAAAATCGTCAGCCCGCGACGGTTCTCAATCATTGGTAGCGCACCTTACTTTCGACATAGCGGAACTGCACCACCGTGAGGATGATGACGAGGAACATCAGCACCACCGACTGCGCGGCAGAAGTGGAGAGATCCAACCCCGCAAAACCTTCGCGGTAGATCTTGTAGATCAGCGTCGTTGTCGCCTGCACCGGTCCGCCTGCGGTCGCCGCGTCGATCACCGGGAAGGTGTCGAAGAAGGCGTACACCAGGTTGACCACCAGCAGGAAGAAGCTCACCGGGGCGATCAGCGGCAGCGAAAGCTTAAAGAAACGGCGAACCGGGCCTGCGCCGTCAATTGCCGCCGCTTCCACCAGCGAGCGCGGAATGGACTGCAGCGCGGCAAAGAAAAACAGGAAGTTGTAGCTGATCTGCTTCCACACCGAGGCGAACACCACCAGGAACATCGCCTGCCCGCTGTTCTGCGCGTGGTTCCAGTCGTAGCCGAATTCTGCCAGGAAGTGGGTAATCAACCCGCGACCGGGGTTAAACAGGAAGATCCACAGCACGGCGGCGACGGCGGGGGCCACGGCGTAGGGCAGCAGCATCAGCGTCTGGTACAGACGACTGCCGCGCACCACGTAGTCCACCAGCGCAGCGAAGAACAGCGAGGCGATAAGGCCGCTGACGGTCACCAGCGCGCTGAACTTCATCGTCGTCCAGAAGGAGTCCAGGTAGTAGCTGTCGTGGAACAGCGCGGCGAAGTTGTCCAGGCCAACAAACTGGCTGGAGAGCCCGAACGGATCGACGCTTTGTACCGAGTACCACAGCGCTTCGCCCGCAGGCCAGATAAAGAAGATAACGGTGATGACCAGCTGCGGTGCGACCAACAGGTACGGCAGCCAGCGGGAACGGAACACCGGACGGGATGATGACATAGGTTTGCTCTGTAGGTATACCCCCCTCACCCCGGCCCTCTCCCCAAAGGGGAGAGGGAGAAAAGACGGCTCCGCGCAGTCCCCTCTCCCCTAAGGGGAGAGGGTTAGGGTGAGGGGTAAGGTTTTAATTAAGACTTCGTCGACTGCTCAAAACGGCGCAGCAGCTGATTCCCGCGCTCTACCGCTGAATCCAGTGCCTGCTGTGGCGTTTTCTTCCCGGTCCACACGCTTTCCAGCTCTTCATCCACGATGGTTCGGATCTGCGGCATGTTGCCCAGACGAAGGCCTTTAGTGAACGGCAACGGCGGCTTGTTCAGCATCTGACGCGTCGCGATGTCCGCGCCCGGGTTCTTGCTGTAGAAGCCCTGCTCGCGGGTCAGGTCGTACGCGGCTTTGGTGATCGGCAGGTAGCCAGTCTTCTGGTGCCACTCGGCCGCGTTTTCAGGCTTCGCCAGGAAGTCGAGGAACTCGGCTACACCTTTGTAGGTGCCGTTGTCTTTACCCTGCATCACCCACAGGCTCGCCCCGCCGATAATGGCGTTTTGCGGCGCGCCCTTCACGTCAGCGTCGTACGGCATCATGCCCACGCCGTAGTTGAATTTGGCATAGTGACGGATATCCGCCAGCGAGCCGGACGAGGCGGTAGTAATGGCGCAGTCGCCGTTATAGAACTTCTCGGTGGACTCGTCTTTACGCCCGAAGTAGCTGAAGTCGCCCTTCTTGTTGAGTGCTTCCAGAAGCGCAATGTGCTTCACCTGCTCCGGCTTGTTGAACTCCAGCACCGCGTCGGTGCCGTCGAAGCCGTTGTTTTTGGTGGCAACCGGCAGGCCGTGCCAGGCGCTGAAGTTTTCAATCTGGATCCAGCCCTGCCAGCCGCTGGCGTAGCCGCACTTCATCCCCGCCGCTTTCAGCTTCGCGGTGTACTCGGCCAGGTCCTGCCAGGTTTTTGGCGGCTGCTCCGGGTCTAAACCGGCTTTCCTGAAGGCATCTTTGTTGTAGTACAGCACCGGCGTAGAGCTGTTGAACGGCTGAGACAGCAGGTGGCCGGTTCTGGAATCGGTGTAGTAACCCGCTACGGTCGGCACGAACTGCGATTCGTCGAAGTTGATGCCCGCTTCTTTGAACACTTCATAGACCGGTTTGATGGCTTTGGAGGCCATCATGGTGGCAGTACCCACTTCATAAACCTGTAACAGGGCTGGCGCGTTGCCGGTACGGAAGGCGGCGATGCCCGCGCTCAGGCTCTGCTCGTAGTTACCTTTGTACACCGGCACAATTTTGTAATCCGGGTGGGTGTCGTTGAAACGCTGCGCCAGGGAGTCAACCTCTTTACCCAACTCCCCTTCCATGGAATGCCAGAACGGAATGGTGGTCACAGCCATTGCGTTCGTCGCAAAAGCCAGACCCAGTGCCAGACCCAAAGCTGTGTGTCGTAACGATGTCATTGTCATCTCTCTTATTGTGCCGGATGCGCGATATCACGCGTTTTATGCTCGCGAGGTAACATGACATGCTCGAATTACAGAAAAATAACTGTTTGTTTACAGATAAGTGACAGCCAGGCGTCAGGGGGATGATGGTTGTGTGAAGGGGTTTATGTGAAAAAGCCGGGTGGCGGCTTCGCCTTACCCGGCCTACTCGATACCGTAGGCCCGGTAAGCGTAAGCGCCACCGGGCAATACAGACGGCTTAGCCTCCGAGGTACGCGCTGCGCACCGCTTCGTTCGCCAGCAGCGCGTCGCCGGTATCCTCCAGCACCACGCGACCGTTCTCCAGCACGTAGCCACGGTCGGCGAGCTTCAGCGCCTGGTTGGCGTTCTGCTCGACGAGGAAGATGGTCATCCCCTCTTTACGCAACTGCTCGATGGTGTCGAAAATCTGCTGGATGATGATCGGCGCAAGACCGAGCGACGGCTCGTCCAGCAGCAGCAGGCGCGGCTGGCTCATCAGCGCGCGGCCAATCGCCAGCATCTGTTGCTCCCCGCCGGACATGGTGCCCGCTCGCTGAATACGGCGCTCCCACAGGCGCGGGAAGAGCTCGTACACCCACTTGATGCGGGTCTGGTATTCATCCCGGTGGGCGAAAAACCCGCCCATCGCCAGGTTCTCTTCCACCGTCATGCGGGAAAACACGCGACGCCCTTCCGGGACAATCGCCACCGCTTCACGCATGATTTTGGCGGTCTGCCAGTCGGTAATGTCTTTACCGTCAAACACAATCCGCCCGCTGGTGGCGCGCGGGTCGCCGCACAGGGTGCCGAGCAGCGTGGTTTTCCCCGCGCCGTTGGCGCCAATCAGGGTGACGATTTCGCCCTGATTGATGTGCAGGCTGACGTCGTGCAGCGCCTGGATCTTGCCGTAGTGCGCGTTGACCTTGTCGAACGTTAACATCGCTTTTTCCATCTTATGCCTCACCAAGGTATGCGCGGATCACGTCCGGGTTGTTGCGGATCTCTTCCGGCGTGCCGTTCGCCAGCGGCGTGCCCTGATTTACCACGTAGATACGGTCCGAAATGCCCATCACCAGCTTCATGTCATGCTCAATCAGCAGAATGGTGGTGTCGTGATGATCGCGCAGCTCGGCAATCAGCTCGTCCAGCTCTTTGGTCTCTTTCGGGTTGAGGCCTGCCGCCGGTTCGTCGAGCATCAGGATCTCCGGCTGCGTCACCATGCAGCGCACAATCTCCAGGCGACGCTGATCGCCGTAGGCGAGGTTGCTCGCCTGTCGGTTAGCGTGCTGGAGCAGACCGATACGGTCGAGCCAGGTGGCGGCGCGATCGAGCGCCTCTTCCTGCGTGCGGCGAAAGGCCGGGGTTTTCAGCAGGCCGGAGAACAGCCCGGTTTTCAGCTGCTGATGCTGTGCCACCAGCAGGTTCTCAATCACCGTCATCTCGCGGAACAGACGCACGTGCTGGAAGGTACGCACCACGCCCATGCGGGCGATCTGCTGGCCCGGCAGCCCTTCAAGGTGCTGGTCGCGCAGCATGATGGTGCCGCCCGTCGGCTTGTAGAAGCCGGTCAAACAGTTAAAGACCGTGGTTTTTCCCGCGCCGTTCGGGCCAATCAGGGAGACAATCTCTTTTTTGTGCAGATCCAGATTCACGTTGTTGACCGCCAGCAGGCCGCCAAAACGCATCATCAGGCCGTTAACGGATAATAAAGGCTTCATGCCTGCTCTCCTTTCACCTGAGTACGTTTCAGCTTCAGCTGTGGACGGGTCATCGGCAGCAGACCCTGCGGACGCCAGATCATCATCAGCACCATCAAACCACCCAGCATCAGCATGCTGTATTCGTTAAAGTCG
The DNA here is from genome assembly GCF_053709515.1 of Enterobacter sp. UPMP701. Lineage (NCBI taxonomy): Bacteria > Pseudomonadati > Pseudomonadota > Gammaproteobacteria > Enterobacterales > Enterobacteriaceae > Enterobacter > Enterobacter sp. UPMP701. The sequence goes on from NZ_JBSKJN010000011.1 coordinate 89,879, forward strand.
CGCATCAGCTCGCGCGAGACCACCAGCAGGATGGCCGCGAGGATAACGGCAAACTGCGAGCCCATCCCGCCGAGCACCACAATCGCCAGCACAAAGGCGGATTCGGCAAAGGTGAACGATTCCGGGCTAACGAAGCCCTGACGCGCGGCAAACAGCGTTCCGGCGAAACCGGCAAACGCGGCGCTGATGGTAAACGCGGTCAGCTTGATGCGGGTCGGGTTCAGGCCCAGGGAGCGGCAGGCGATTTCATCTTCGCGCAGTGCTTCCCACGCGCGGCCCAGCGGCATGCGCAGCAGACGGTTAATCACGAACAGGGTGATCACCACCAGCAGCAGCGCCACCAGGTAAAGCCAGATTACGCGGTCGGACGGGTCGTATTTGATGCCAAAGAAGTTGCTGAAGGTATCCCAGCCGCCTTCACGGGCGGTACGGCTGAACTCCAGGCCAAAGAAGGTCGGTTTCGGGATCTGGCTGATGCCGTTCGGGCCGCCGGTCACTTCGGTGTTGTTGAGCAGCAGGATACGGACGATTTCGCCGAAGCCTAAGGTCACAATCGCCAGATAGTCACCGCGCAGGCGCAGCACCGGGAAGCCGAGCAGGAAGCCCGCGGCGGCAGAGACCAGCCCCGCCAGCGGCAGGCAGGTCCAGAAGCCGAGACCGTAATAGTGGTTCAGCAGCGCGAAGGTATAGGCGCCGATGGCGTAGAAGCCGCCGTAGCCCAGCACCAGCAGACCAGACAACCCCACGACCACGTTCAGGCCGAGACCGAGGATCACGTAAATCATAGTCAGGGTGGCGATATCCACGGTGCCGCGCGACACCACGAACGGCCACGCCACGGCGGCCACCAGCAGCGCCACGAGGAACAGCTTCTGCTTCACGGTAGAACCGTCGATCGCTGGCAGGACGAATTTCGGCCCGGAGACGTTTTTCAGCGTCTTCTGGAACAGCGGGCGCAGCAGCTGGAACAGGAACACCACAGCGGTGCCGATAAACACCCACTGCCAGCGGATGTCGGGAGCGGTATCCACCACCAGCTTCGTACCGTCCAGCCCTAACTGGACGCCCATAAAGACGGCCGCCAGCACGAAGAACATGGCGGCAGAGAACAGCGCCATTGCAAAATGCATCGGTTTCATACTTTCTCTACCTCCGGACGGCCCAGAATACCGGTAGGCATCACCAGCAGAACCAGAATCAGCAGGGCAAACGACACCACATCTTTATATTCGGTGCTCAGGTACGCCGAGGAGAGCGCTTCCGCCACGCCCAGGATCAGGCCGCCGATCATCGCGCCCGGAATGCTGCCGATGCCGCCCAGTACCGCCGCGGTGAAGGCTTTCATCCCGGCCATAAAGCCGATGTACGGGTTGATTACGCCGTAGAACTGGCCGAGCAACACGCCCGCCACCGCCGCCATCGCTGCGCCGATCACGAAGGTCAGGGCGATCACGCGGTCGGTGTTGATGCCGAGCAGGCTCGCCATCTTCAGGTCTTCCGCACAGGCGCGGCAGGCGCGTCCCATGCGGGAGTAGCGGATGAACAGCGTCAGGGCCAGCATCGCGATAAAGGTCACCACCCAGATCACCAGCTGCATGGTAGTGATAGAGGCCGAGAAGTTTTCGCTGGCCCCCACAATCCACTGGCCGTTAAACAGGCTTGGCAGCGCCACGTCGCGCGAGCCTTCGGTCAGGCTGACGTAGTTTTGCAGGAAAATGGACATACCGATGGCGGAGATGAGCGCAATCAGGCGCTTGGAGCTGCGCACCGGCCGGTAGGCCACGCGTTCGATGCTCCAGCCGTAGGCGCTGGCAATCACAATCGCGCCGACAAACCCGGCGGCGACCAGCAGCCAGCTGCTGTCGATACCCATCATCATCAGCGCGGCGATGATCATAAAGGAGACATAGCTACCGATCATGTACACCTCGCCGTGGGCGAAGTTGATCATGCCGATAATGCCGTAAACCATCGTGTAGCCGATGGCGATCAGCGCGTAGGTGCTTCCCAGCGTAACGCCGTTAAACATCTGCTGCAGGAAATAGAGAAACTGCTCGGACATATGCAAACCTTTTTATACCCGCCCGGAGAGCCGGGCGGTGGGATAATTATTTGGCGGCCGAGGACGAACCGTCGGCGTGCCACTTAAAGACACCAAACTCAAATCCCTTCAGATCGCCTTTCTCATCCCAGTTCAGCGGCCCAATCACGGTGTTCGCCCCGTGTGCTTTTAAATCTTTCACCAGATCCAGCGGCTCTTTGCTGCCGGTACGCTCCAGCGCGGTGGCCAGCGACTGCACGGCCGCGTAGGTAATCCAGACGTATGGACCACTCGGATCTTTCTTCTGCGCCTTGAGCGCATCCACGATAGCTTTGTTGGCCGGATCCTGGTCATAGCGTTTTGGCATCGTCACCAGCATGCCTTCGGCAGAATCCCCCGCGATGTTCGACAGAGAGGCGTTGCCCACGCCCTCTGGCCCCATAAACTGGGTTTTCAGGCCGGTGGCGCGCGCCTGACGCAGCATCTGCCCCATTTCCGGGTAGTAGCCGCCGTAGTAAACGAAGTCGATGTTCTCTTTTTGCAGACGGGCGATCAGCGCGGAGAAGTCTTTCTCACCGGCGGTAATGCCGTCGAAGAAGACGATGTTCGCCCCGCCTTTTTTCAGGCCGTCCTGCACGGAACGCGCCAGGCCTTCGCCGTACTGCTGTTTGTCATGGATGATGGCGATACGCTGCGGCTTGACGGTCTCGAGGATGTATTTGGCAGCGGTGGGTCCCTGCGAGGAGTCCAGACCGGCGGTGCGCATAATGTGCTGGTAGCCGCGCTGGGTCAGCTCAGGGTTAGTGGCGCCCGGGGTGATCATCAGGATGCCTTCGTCTTCGTAGATATCAGACGCGGGCTGCGTGGAGGATGAACACAGGTGACCGATGACGTACTGGATGCCGTCGTTGACGATTTTGTTGGCAACCGCGACGGCCTGTTTTGGATCGCAGGCGTCGTCATATTCCACGCCCACCAGCTTGTCGCCTTTGATGCCGCCTTTAGCATTGATGTCTTTGATGGCCTGACGCGCGCCGTTGAACTCCATGTCACCCCACTGGGCAACAGGACCGGACATCGCGCCCACTACCGCAACTTTAATGTCGTCTGCCATAGCGGCATGCGAGATCGACAGTGCGACCATCCCCGCGATTAACGTCTTCGCGTTCCTTTTCATCTCAGAATCCCCATTCGTGATGTCGTGTTTATATTTTGTTTTATTATGGTTAAAAAGCATTCTGTACTTTTAATGAACAACGCTATTTTTACCAGTGCCCTTAATGGTTTAGCGCAGTTTTTTGTCAAAAACCAGACTAAAATCTCTATTTTTCAGGCGATTAAGCAAAGATAATATTCTGAAATAAGGCAGAGATAAACAAATAAAAGTGCAGTTTGCAGCATAAAATAACGGTACAAAGCGCCGAATAAATCACTGCCCTTCAGGTTAAAATTCTGCTTATTTTTCGATCCATGTGTTTTCAAACTGCCCATTGCGTTGCCAAAAAACTAATCACCTGGCAAATGGGAATAAAAAGATACAGCGCCTGAGCAAATAAATTGAGTACACTGGCCGTACTCTTTTTGATTTGGACACGCAGCTAATGAAACTGACTATCGTGCGTCTGGTGACCTTTAGCGACCAGGATCATATCGACCTGGGCAAGATCTGGCCGGAATATTCCCCTTCGTCGCTGGCCGTCGACGAGAATCACCGCATCTATGCCGCGCGCTTTAACGAGCGCCTGCTGGCCGCCGTTCGCGTGACCCTGAGCGGCACGGAAGGGGCGCTGGACTCCCTGCGCGTGCGCGACGTCACCCGCCGGCGTGGTGTAGGGCAGTATTTGATTGAAGAAGTGATCCGCGAAAACCCGAGCGTGACCTCCTGGTGGATGGCCGACGTGGGCGTGGAAGACCGCGGCGTGATGGCGGCGTTTATGCAGGCGTTAGGGTTTACGGCGCAGGAGAGCGGGTGGGAGAAGCGCCAGGGTTGATTTGTGCGGCCTGATGCGTGCGGTGCGGCCTGGTGCCCTCACCCCGGCCCTCTCCCACGGGGAGAGGGAGAAAACATTAAAAAAGGCAACTTGCGTTGCCTTTTTGCTTTTATTTGGCGTCTGTCGCCGTGCCATTGGCATGCCAGTCAAACACGCCGAACTCGAAGCCCTTCAGGTCGCCCTTCGCGTCCCAGGAGAGTGGTCCCATGACGGTTTCGACGGTGTTCGCTTTCAGCCAGGTGGCAATCTCAGCCGGATCGGCTGACTGGTTCAGGCCCGCCTGCAGAGACTGCAGCGCTGCGTAGGTGGTCCAGACGAACGCGCCGCTTGGATCCTGTTTCTTCGCCTTGATGGCGTCAACGACAGGTTTGTTCGCAGGCACCTGGTCGTAGTTCTTCGGCTTGGTCACCAGCAGGCCTTCCGCGGATTCACCTGCGATGTTAGACAGAGACACGTTTGCCACGCCTTCCGGACCCATGAACTGGGTTTTCAGACCTGCCGCACGCGCCTGACGCAGGATCTGGCCCATTTCCGGGTGGTAGCCACCGTAGTAAACGAAATCGATATTCTCTTTCTTCAGACGCGCCACCAGCGTGGAGAAGTCTTTCTCGCCAGCGGTGATCCCGTCAAAGAAGACCACGTTGGCATTGCCTTTCTTCAGACCATCCTGCACCGCACGGGCCAGACCTTCGCCATACTGCTGTTTATCGTGAACAATCGCGATACGCTGCGGCTTCACTTTTTCCAGAATGTACTTAGCCGCCGTTGGGCCCTGGTCAGAGTCCAGACCGGTGGTGCGCAGGGTCAGCTTATAGCCGCGCGCGGTCAGCTCAGGTGCGGTTGCCGCCGGGGTGATCATCAGAATGCCTTCGTCTTCGTAGATGTCAGACGCTGGTTGCGTGGAAGAGGAGCACAGGTGACCGATAACGTATTTGATCCCGTCGTTGACCACTTTGTTCGCCACCGCGACCGCTTGTTTCGGGTCACAGGCATCATCGTATTTTACGATCTGCAGTTTTTCGCCCTTGATGCCGCCCTTAGCATTAATGTCTGCAACCGCCTGTTCAGCGCCCGTAAACTCCTGGTCACCGTACTGTGCTACCGGACCGGACATTGCGCCAACAACAGCCACTTTAATGTCTGCCTGTGCCATGGTGCTGAATGCCAACGCAATACATCCTGCCAGTAACGCTTTACCCTTCATGTTCATCCTGAGATTCCCCATTATTATGGTTATTACGATTGTTGTGATGTTGTTGTGCAGCGCTTTATTTCAGTTATTGGTGTGCCGTTCGCGCTTTTTCAGCATACTCTGCTAAAACATACCCCATTTTTATGATTTTGGAATAGCTAATTTGAAATGAATATATGATAAGCCCGACAGGATTTACTGCCGGGCTTGAGGCTTTAACGTGTCAGCGACGCGGAGATAATGTCCAGCGCTTTACGGAACTGCGCTTCGGGGATAGTTAGCGGATAGAGGAAGCGGATCACGTTGCCGTAAACGCCGCAGCTCAGGAGCAGCAGCCCTTCGTTCAGTGCGCGTTCCTGCACCTGGCGAGTGAATTCCGGCGACGGCAGCCCGGATTGCGGATCGTGAAACTCTACCGCCACCATCGAGCCCTGGGCACGAATGTCGGCGATGAAAGGACAGTTTTCCTTCGCTTTATTAAGCACTTCCACCAGATGATGGCCGAGATGCGCCGAGCGCGTGCAGAGATCTTCCTCGTCAATCACGTCCAGCACGGCGTGAGCCGCGGCAATCGCCAGCGGGTTACCCGCGTAGGTACCACCCAACCCGCCCGGCGCGGGCGCGTCCATCACCTCTGCACGGCCTGAAACCGCCGAAAGCGGCATCCCACCCGCGAGGCTTTTTGCCATGGTGATCAGGTCCGGCTTTACGCAGTGGTGCTCCATGGAGAACAACTTGCCGGTGCGGGCGAAACCGCTTTGTACCTCATCGGCAATCAGCAAAATACCGTGGGTGTCGCACAGGGCGCGCAGGGCCTGCATAAAATCAGCGGGCGCGATGTTGAAACCGCCCTCTCCCTGAACCGGTTCGAGAATAATGGCCGCCACCTGGTCGGGTGCGATATCCGCCTTAAAGATGCGTTCCAGGCTTTTCAACGCTTCCGCCGTGCTGACGCCGTGCAGTTCATTCGGATACTGCGCGTGATACACCGAACCGGGGAACGGGCCGAAGCCCAGCTTGTACGGTGCGACCTTGCCGGTCAGCGCCATGGTCATAAAGGTGCGGCCATGGAAGGCACCACCAAAGGTAATAAGGCCGGGGCGTTTGGTATACGCGCGGGCAATTTTGACCGCGTTTTCAACCGCTTCAGCGCCCGTGGAGAAGAAGGCGGTTTTGGCAGGGCCGTCAATCGGCACGCGCTGGTTGATGCGCTCGGCAAGGGCCACATAGCCCTCATACGGCACAATCTGGTAGGCCGTGTGGGTAAACGCATGAAGTTGTTTTTCAATGGCGGAAATGACTTTTGGATGGCGATGGCCGGTATTCAGCACCGCGATCCCGGCGGCGAAATCGATGTACTCGTTGCCTTCCACGTCCCACACCGTGGCGTTTTCGGCTTTATCGGCATAGAAGTTACACATGACGCCGATGCCGCGCGGCGTCGCCTGTAAACGCCGGTCGTTCAGTTCGTTATTTTTCACCCTGTCCCCCTGAGAAAGTCGCCTGCTTAGCGCATCAGTAAGTGTTTGCCAGGGGGGAGAAATTCGCCAGAGCGGGCGCTAAAAAAACAAAACCCCCGGATTCGCATCCAGGGGTTCTCGTCTTACTTCGCGGACATTACGCTTCGATAGCGGCGCGAAGTTTTTTCATGGCGTTCTTTTCAAGCTGACGGACACGTTCCGCAGAAACGCCGTAGCGGTCGGCCAGCTCCTGCAGCGTGGACTTGTTATCTTCGTCCAGCCAGCGGGCGCGGATAATATCCTGGCTACGCTCGTCGAGGCCTTCCATCGCATGGGTCAGCTTGTTCGCGGCCTGATCTTCCCAGTTGTCCTCTTCGATGCCATCAGCAAAGTTAGAGGTTTTATCCTGCAGATACAGAACCGGTGCCATCGGCTGGCTGTCAGATGCGTCGTCGTCGGAGGACATATCAAACGTCATGTCCTGCGCGGCCATACGGGATTCCATCTCACGCACGTCTTTGCTGGATACGCCCAGCTCGCGCGCCACCATTTCCACTTCATCCTGATTGAACCAGCCCAGACGCTGCTTGGTTTTACGCAGGTTGAAGAACAGTTTACGTTGCGCTTTTGTCGTGGCGACTTTCACGATACGCCAGTTGCGCAGCACGTATTCATGAATTTCTGCTTTGATCCAGTGTACGGCGAAGGAGACCAGTCGCACGCCCACTTCCGGGTTAAAGCGACGTACAGCCTTCATCAGGCCGATGTTACCTTCCTGAATCAAGTCCGCCTGCGGCAGGCCATAGCCCGCATAATTACGAGCAATGTGAACAACAAAGCGCAGGTGAGACAGGATCAGCTTCTTCGCTGCTTCCAGATCGCCCTGGTAATGCAGCTTTTCAGCAAGCTCCTTTTCTTCCTCGGCCGTCAACATCGGCCAGGTGTTCGCAGCCCGGATGTATGATTCCAGGTTACCAACAGGGGCTAAAGCTAAAGTTTGCATTTCTTTGGTCATTCATTCCTCTCAGTGTTTCTTCTGGTCCAGGTTGTCCCCGTCAGGCAACAACCATGCCAAAGCGTTTGAGCAGCGAGATTAGCATTCACTCTTTTATCAGACAGTGATTTTATCCACAAGTTCCAGGTGCAACAGTGAATAAATTACGCACAAAATGTGACATGGAGATGATAACAGGGGAAGAGACAACAGGGACGCTTTCCCTGCAGAGCGAACATCTCGGTGCAGGGAAAGATTATATCACGCTTTTATTAGTCGGGAGTAAAGTGGCGTAAATGTTGAACCGTTGCCAGCCATGCAGCCACCCAGCCAATCATGGAGCATACCAGCAGCAATAACAGGCACTCGTCGAAGCCTAAGCCACTGATATCAAACTTGGTTCCGAAAACCTGCGCCACTTCAGTGACGGCAGACGAAAGCCGCATCACCAAAATTTCTGACAATATCAGTGAAAGAAATGCGCCGGAAAAACCGAGCAGTGCGCCACCGTAAAGGAACGGACGCAGGATGAAGCCGTCCGTTGCGCCAATCAGTTTCTGCACGTTAATGGTATCGCGACGGGCGAAGATGCTCAGACGCACGCTGTTACCAATGACGAGGAACACCGCCGCCACCATCAGCACGCCGATCATCGCCGACACGCGCCCCACCAGGCCGGTCAGCGCCGCAAGACGGGCAAACCAGCTGTCGTCCATGCGCACTTCATCAATCCCGTTGATGCGGGTGATGCGGTCGCGCAGGGTGTTCAGCGAATCGGTACCCTGGAAATCGAGCTTCGGGATCACCACCGCCACGGCGGGCAGCGGGTTCTCTTCCAGCATATCCAGCGCGCCGCCAAAGCCTGACCAGTTGCGGAACTCGCCCAGCGCTTCATCGCGCGAGAGGTAATTCACCTTCTCCACGCCCTGCTCGGCCTGAATCTGCCCGACCACCTGCGCCGCCGCGTTATCGTCGAGCGCTTTATCCAGATAAACAGTGATCTGCGGCGACGGATAATACTGCGACGCCGCCTGGTTGACGTTCTTATAGACCATGTAGCAGACGCTTGGCAGCGTCAGGGAGATGGCGATCACCATCACCGTCAGGAACGTCGCCAGCGGTTTGCTTTTCAGGTCCTGCAGCGCGCCGTGGAAAGCGTAGCGCACCTGCTCGTTAAAGACGTTAGTCTTGCGGGAGGCCGGCTTCGGCGCCGCTTTCTGGCGCTTAGGCGCATTACGATTGCCGTCACCACCGCCCTGCGGCTTACGGAAACGGTCAAACCGGTTTCCGAACTGCCGAATCTGGTTCATTGCATCACGCTTGTTCACCGTGGCCTCCGTGCAAATGCCCGTCGCTCAGGGTCAGCATGCGGTACGAACGACGGGAAATCAGCCCCATGTCGTGCGTCGCCATCAGTACCGTGACCCCTACGCGGTTGAATTCCTCAAACAGACGCAAAATCCCTTCGGACAGGGCATCGTCCAGGTTACCGGTCGGTTCATCCGCCAGCAGCACCGCAGGTTTGTTCACCACCGCACGGGCAATCCCCACGCGCTGCTGTTCACCGCCGGAGAGCTGGATCGGGAAGTTCTTCGCTTTGTCCAGCAGCCCGACCTTATCCAGCGCCGCAGAGACGCGACGGCGGATATCGTCATAGCTGGCACCGGCAATAATCAGCGGGATCGCCACGTTATCGAAAACGGTGCGATCCATCAGCAGGTGGTGATCCTGGAAAATCATGCCAATCTGACGACGCAGAAACGGCACTTCGCGGTTTTTAAGACGGCTAATTTCATGGCCGCTGAACCAGATTTTCCCGGCGCTTGGCCGTTCGATCCCACAGATAAGCTTGAGCAGGGTACTTTTCCCCGCGCCGGAATGGCCGGTCAGGAATGCCATCTCGCCTGGCTGCAGGTGGAATGTCACCCCCTGCAGCGCTTGTCTCCCACCGAGATAGGCCTTGCTGACGTGTTCAAAGCGAATCATTGTTAGTCCTCTCGGGCAAATAATGCCTCAATAAAGTCGTCCGCCTTAAACGGACGCAAATCCTCAATACGCTCGCCCACACCGATGTAACGGATAGGAATGCCGAACTGGTCGGCTACGGAGAAGATCACCCCGCCTTTCGCGGTGCCGTCCAGCTTGGTCAGCGCGATCCCCGTCAGTCCTACCGCTTCATGGAACAGCTTCGCCTGGCTAATGGCGTTCTGCCCGGTGCTGGCGTCGATAGTCAGCATAATTTCATGCGGTGCATCTTCGTCCAGCTTCTTCATGACGCGGACGATTTTCTTCAACTCTTCCATCAGGTGCGATTTGTTCTGCAAACGCCCTGCGGTATCGGCAATCAGCACGTCCACGTTGCGCGACTTCGCCGCCTGGATGGCGTCGAAAATCACGGACGCGGAATCCGCGCCGGTGTGCTGAGCAATCACCGGAATGTTGTTGCGCTGGCCCCAGACCTGAAGCTGCTCAACCGCTGCCGCGCGGAAGGTATCGCCCGCCGCCAGCATCACCGATTTGCCCTGCTGCTCAAACTGGCGCGCCAGCTTGCCGATGGTGGTGGTTTTACCCACGCCGTTCACGCCAACCATCAGAATAACAAACGGCGTTTTGCCTTCAATATTAAGCGGTTCGTCAACTTTTGCGAGAATTTCACCCATCTCGTCTTTCAGCAGGCCGTACAACGCCTCGGCGTCACGCAACTGTTTGCGGCTCGCCCCTTCGGTCAGGTTGGCGATGATCTTACGGGTGGTTTCCACGCCCACGTCCGCAATCAGCAACTGCTCTTCCAGCTCCTCAAACAGATCGTCGTCGATCTTCTTGCCGCGGAACAGACTGATAAATCCGGAACCTAAGTTTTCTTTGGTTTTGAGCAGGCTGCGCTTCAGACGCGCGAAGAAACCTTCTTTGGTCGGTTTTTCCTGTTCCTGAACGATCTCTTCTTCGGCCTGCGCTTCCACCGGCACGACGATAACCGCTTCTTCCGCGGCTTCCGCCGCCAGCGCCTGGGCTTCCAGCTCTTCGTCGGTCAGCTCTGGCTCGAGTGCCGCCTCTTCTTCTACCGCTTCAACGATTTCAACGGTTTCCGCTTCGGCCTGCCACTCTTCGGCAGACTCCTCTTCGGCGTTGACCTCTTCTGGCAGCGGCAGCGCTTCGTGCTCGATTGCAGCCTGCGGCGCCTCGGTAACGGCGTCGATGACGACAGGTTCTGGCTTCTCGCTCTCCTGAACCTGCTCAGTGACCTCAACCACCGCTTCAGCAAAGGATTCGATCTCTTCTTTGCTGTGGGCAGGTTCTTCCGCTTCGACAACCGCAGCGGTTTCTACAGGCGTTTCAGGCTGTGACTGCTCTTCTACAACCTGTTGTTCTTCGGTTTTCTGTTCTGTTTCTTGCTCTTTTTCACCGAAACCCAACCAGGAAAAGAAGCCACGTTTTTTTTGTTTTGCCATCTGCGACTACACTCCTCGCGGCGCTATATACAGGGAAGCTAAAAAAATGATGAAATAGTCTAACACTTTACTTAATTGACATCACCGCCCGCAATCACAGGGCAATGGTTAACAGAGCTTTCCAGAGATGAAGAAACCCACCCGCGCCCCGGCCGGTCAAATTCGCATTATCGGCGGCCAGTGGCGAGGCCGGAAATTACCGGTGCCGGACAGCCCCGGATTACGCCCCACCACCGACCGCGTGCGCGAGACGCTGTTTAACTGGCTCGCCCCGTCAATGGTAGACGCCCGCTGTCTGGACTGCTTCGCCGGAAGCGGCGCATTAGGGCTGGAAGCGCTGTCGCGCTATGCCGCCAGCGCCACGCTGCTGGAGATGGAGCGCGGCGTTGCGCAGACGCTGCAGCAAAATCTGGCGACGCTGAAGGCGAGCAACGCCAAAGTCGTGAACACCAACACGCTGAGTTTTCTTGCGCAGCAAGGCACGCCGCATAACGTGGTGTTTGTCGACCCGCCGTTCCGCAAGGGACTGCTGGAAGAGACGTTATCCCTGCTGGAGCACAATGGCTGGCTGGCGGATGACGCGCTAATTTATGTAGAAAGCGAAGTGGAAAACGGTTTGCCGCCGGTGCCCGCGCACTGGGATCTGCACCGCGAAAAGGTCGCCGGCCAGGTCGCTTATCGTCTGTATCACCGTCAGGTACAAGGAGGATCCGATGCCGGTACTGATTAACCTGGGACGTTTGCTGATGCTGGGCGTCTGGGCATTTTTGATTTTGAATCTGGTGCACCCGTTCCCGCGCCCGTTGAATATCTTCGTTAACGTGGCGCTGATATTTACCTCCTTCATGCATGCCCTGCAGATGGTGATGCTGAAAAACGGCCTGCCGAAAGATGGCCCGCCGATGACCGGCTGGCAGCAGCTGCGGGTGTTTATTTTCGGCGTATTTGAACTGCTGGTGTGGATGAAGAAGTTTAAGGCGCAAGTAAAGAAGTAAGGTGCGGCCTGATGCCCTCACCCTAACCCTCTCCCACAGGGAGAGGGCCGGGGTGAGGGGAAAATTACCGCTCCGGTACAAACCCTTCAAACCGCGACCCTTTATAGCTCAGCGTGCCTTTCTCCCCTACCGTCAGTTGATGGTACTGCTGCCCCTCCAGGCGGAAGGTCATTTCCAGGCCGCCCGTTTCCGGCTTAAAGCTGGCTTCATAGCGCATGCCGGTTCCTGCAGGCGTCACCTGCTGCTGGCGCGAGCGGCGGTCGTTGAGCGGCTTCTCACGCTTATTCGTCACCACCACGCGCTTTTGCATCAGCGGCGCGGCGTCGTTGTCCGCTTTTTCACGGCGCTGCTGCACGAAGCGAAACGAGGCGGCAATGACGATAATCGCCACCACGATAATGAAAAACAGCGGCATCTTGCTCATTGATAAATCCCATCAGAATATGCGGAATTCAGGATACCTTGCCTTCCCCGTCATTGCCAAACGCCTGCCCGCGTCACTACACTGGATCAGAAACTGATTATTCAGCCTCAACAGATACAGGGAGTTAATATGCTTTGGTCATTTATCGCTGTCTGTTTTTCCGCATGGCTTTACGTCGATGCGTCCTATCGCGGTCCAGCCTGGCAGCGCTGGTTGTTTAAACCCGTCACGCTGCTGTTACTTTTGCTGCTCGCCTGGCAGGCCCCGATGTTTAATGCCATCAGCTATCTGGTGCTCGCCGGGCTGTGTGCCTCCCTGGTTGGCGATGCCTTAACCCTGCTGCCGCGTCAGCGCCTGCTGTATGCCGTTGGGGCGTTCTTCCTCTCCCATCTGCTGTATACCATCTACTTTGCCAGCCAGATGACGCTCTCCTTCTTCTGGCCGCTGCCGCTGGTGCTGCTGGTGATTGGCGCGCTGCTGATCGCGGTGATCTGGTCGCGTCTGGAAGAGATGCGTCTGCCGGTATGCACGTTTATCGCCATGACGCTGGTGATGGTGTGGCTGGCCGGAGAGCTGTGGTTCTTCCGTCCGACGTCTCAGGCCATGTCCGCATTCTTCGGGGCGGCGCTGCTGTTGATCGGCAATATCGTCTGGCTGGGCAGCCACTATCGCCGCCGTTTCCGCGCGGATAACGCGATTGCGTCCGCCTGCTACTTTGCCGGGCACTTCCTGATCGTGCGTTCATTGTATATCTAAATAACGCTTGACTCTGGAGTCGACTCCAGAGTGTATGCTGCGGTTAATGAGAAAATTATCATTACCGGAGACTGCCATGTCGACTCCAGAAACACCAAAAAAAGTTCCCCAATTTTCGGCACTTAAGCTCAGTCCGGTTCCGCCGAAAGACGGCTGCTGCTGCGAGGGCGCGTGCGAAACGCAGGTTGAAGCGCTGCCTGAAAGCGGCAATCACTACAGCTGGGTCGTCAACGGCATGGACTGCGCGGCCTGCGCCCGCAAAGTGGAAAACGCGGTGAAGCAGGTGCCGGGCGTGAACCACGTTCAGGTGCTGTTCGCCACCGAAAAGCTGCTGGTCAGCGCCGATAACGACGTCAGCAAACAGGTTGAAGCCGCCGTCAGCAAGGCGGGTTATGCCCTGCGCAGCGAAACGGCTCCCGCTGAAAAAACGTCCTCGCTAAAAGAAAACCTTCCCCTTATCACGCTCATCATCATGATGGCCCTGAGCTGGGGGCTGGAGCAGTTTAACCACCCGTTCGGCAACCTGGCGTTTATCGCCACCACACTGGTCGGCCTGTTCCCGATTGCCCGTCAGGCGCTGCGCCTGATGAGAAGCGGCAGCTGGTTTGCCATTGAAACGCTGATGAGCGTGGCGGCCATTGGCGCGCTGTTCATCGGTGCGACGGCGGAAGCGGCGATGGTGCTGCTGCTGTTCCTGATCGGCGAACGCCTTGAGGGCTGGGCGGCGAGCCGGGCGCGCAAAGGAGTGAGCGCGCTGATGGCGCTGAAGCCGGAAACCGCCACTCGCGTGATAAACGGTACTCGTGAAACGGTCGCCATTAACACGCTGCACCCGGGCGACATGATTGAAGTCGCCGCGGGCGGGCGTCTGCCAGCCGATGGGACTCTCGTTACCGCCACCGCGAGCTTTGACGAAAGCGCCCTGACCGGGGAATCCATTCCGGTGGAACGTGCGGCAGGTGAAAAAGTGCCTGCGGGCGCCACCAGCGTTGACCGACTGGTGCAGCTCAAAGTCCTGTCCGAGCCGGGCGACAGCGCCATCGACCGCATCCTGAAGCTGATTGAAGAGGCCGAAGAGCGCCGCGCGCCGGTTGAACGCTTTATCGATCGCTTCAGTCGGATTTACACCCCCGCCATCATGCTGGTTGCCCTGCTGGTTACCGTGGTGCCACCGCTGTTCTTCGGCGCGCCGTGGGAGGGCTGGATTTACAAAGGGCTGACCCTGCTGCTGATCGGCTGTCCGTGCGCGCTGGTGATTTCCACGCCCGCGGCGATTACCTCGGGCCTGGCGGCAGCGGCACGTCGCGGGGCGCTGATTAAGGGCGGCGCGGCGCTGGAACAACTGAGCCAGGTTCAGCACATTGCCTTCGATAAAACCGGCACGCTGACGGTCGGCAAACCGCAGGTCACCGGCGTTTATCCGCAGGACATCAGTGAAGACGAACTGCTGACGCTTGCCGCTGCCGTGGAGCAGGGCTCCACTCACCCGCTGGCGCAGGCGATAGTGCGAGAAGCGCAGTCGCGCGGGCTGGCTATCCCTTCGGCAACGGCGCAGCGGGCGCTGGTTGGGTCAGGGATTGAGGCCGTGGTCGACGGTAAAAAGGTGCTGATAGTCGCGGCCGGGAAGTCATCTCATCGAGAGGTTGAGGCGTTAGAGCAGGCAGGACAAACTGTCGTGGTTGTCATGCAGGACGGCGTGGCGAAAGGCATGCTGGCACTGCGCGATACCCTGCGCGATGACGCCAAAGACGCCGTGGCAGCGCTGCATCAGTTGGGTGTGCAGGGTGTGATTTTGACAGGTGATAACCCGCGCGCGGCGGCGGCGATTGCCGGTGAGCTGGGGCTGGAGTTTAAAGCCGGATTGCTGCCTGCGGATAAAGTCAGCGCGGTGACGGAACTGAACGCGCACGCTCCGCTGGCAATGGTCGGTGACGGGATTAACGATGCGCCTGCGATGAAAGCCGCCACCATCGGCATTGCGATGGGCAGCGGTACCGACGTGGCGCTGGAGACGGCGGACGCGGCGCTGACCCACAACCGCCTGACCGGGCTGGCGCAGATGATTGGGCTGGCGCGAGCGACGCGGGCCAATATTCGCCAGAACATCGGCATTGCGCTGGGTCTGAAGGGGATTTTCCTGGTCACCACGCTGCTCGGCATGACTGGCCTGTGGCTGGCGGTGCTGGCGGATACGGGGGCGACGGTGCTGGTGACGGCAAACGCGTTGCGGTTATTACGTCGGAAATAAAATCGTTATCGAACCGTAGGCCGGGTAAGGCGTAGCCGCCACCCGGCATAAAACGGCGTCACTGCATTCCTAACACCCCCGGCAACCATAATGATATCGCCGGGATATACGTCACCATCCCCAGCACCACCAGCAGCATGCCGTAGAACGGCAGCATCGCCCGCACCACGGTTTCAATCTTCTGCTTACTCACCGCGCTCGCCACGAACAGCACCGACCCGACCGGCGGCGTGATCAGCCCAATCCCCAGGTTCACCATCATGATCATCCCAAAATGCACGGGGTCGATCCCCAGCGAGTTGGTCACCGGCAGCAGCACCGGGGTCAGGATCAGGATGATCGGCGCCATGTCCATCAGCGTGCCAATCAGCAGCAGCATGATATTGAGGTACATCAGGATCACGTATTTGTTATCGGAGAGCGATGTGAAGAATTCGGTGATGCGCATCGGCAGCTGCATGTAGGTCATCACCGCGCCAAACGCCGCGGCAAAGCCAATCAAAATCATTACGATAGTGACGGTTTTGACCGTGCGGCACATCAGCTTTGGCAGTTCATTCCACTTGTAGTCGCGGTAGATGAACATGGTGACGAAGAATGCCCACAGGCAGGCCACGGCGGCGGATTCGGTCGCCGTGAATATCCCGGACAAGATCCCGCCGAGGATAATCACCACCGTCATTAGCCCCCACAGGGCATCCAGCACAATTTTCAGCGCCTGCCTGAACGGGATTTTGTCCCCTTTCGGATAGCCGCGCTTGCGGGCAAAGCACAGGCAGAGCGCCATTAATCCCATACCCAACAGCAGGCCCGGCAGCACACCCGCGATAAACAGCGTGGCGATGGAAACCGTTCCCCCAGCCGCCAGCGAGTAAATCACCGAGTTGTGGCTGGGCGGGATCAGGATCGCCTGCACCGACCCGCTGGCCGTCACCGCCGCCGCGTATTCGCGCGGATAGCCCTTCTTCTCCATCTCCGGGATCATCACGCTGCCGATGGACGCCGTATCCGCCACCGACGAACCCGAGATCGCACCGAAGAACGTCGAGGCGACAATGTTCACCAGCGACAACCCACCGCGAATGAAGCCCACAAAGATGTACGCGAAATTGACCAGCCGTCGGGCAATACCCCCTTCCGCCATGATCGCCCCGGCAAGAATGAAGAACGGGATCGCCAGCAGGGTAAATTTATTGACCCCGCTGGTGATCTGGATCATCAGCGCCTCCAGCGGTAAATCAATCCACAGCGCGCCCGCCACGGCGCTTAAGCCCACGGCGAAGGCCACCGGCATCCCCAGCGCCAGCAAAATGGCGAGGGTGAATAACAAAACAAAAGCATCCATTGTTCACCCCTTAACTGTGATTGCCGATCAGCACGACCGGACGGTTTTCCTGCGCGCCAAACAGCAGGCGTTCAAGCACAAACAGGATCAGAATGGCCGACCCGATCGGCAGCGGCAGATAGCTTTCGCCGGAGGTCAGAATCGGGAACTCCGCCACCGGCTGCTCCCACAGCTCGACACACAGCCAGTAGCTGTACCAGCACATCAGGCCGGAGATGAGCAGCATCAGCAGATCCACCACCCGCGCGCACAGCTTTTGCAGCGACGCGGGCAGACGGTCGGTGAGCATGTTGACCGCAATGTGCGACCCGGCGCGGTAGCTCACCGCCGCGCCGATGAAAGTAAACGTCACCATGCAGATAATGGCGATCGGCTCCGGCCAGGATTCGCCGCGATTGAGCACGTAGCGTGAAAAAATGCCGATGGGGATGACAATCGTCATCACCAGCAGCGCAATACCCGCCACCGCCATGGCGAGCAGGTACAGACGGTCCATCCACTTCAGGTAGAGTTCGGACATACGTACTCCGGCTTACTGGACGTCAGCAATGGCTTTCATCAGATCCTGATGCTTGTCGCCATACTGGGCGCGCACCGGCTCTGTGGCCTTAATGAAGACTGATTTATCGATGTCGTGGAACTGCACGCCGCCCGCCTTCATTTTCGCCAGCGCCTGGTCGTTATACGCATTCCACAGCTTGCGCTGTTCGAACTGCGCTTCGCGAGCCAGGGTCAGGATCTTTTGCTGTTCATCAGCGCTCAGTTTGTCCCATTTCACTTTGGAGTAGAGCAGCATTTCAGGAGTGATAAAGTGGCCGCTGAGGGTGTAGTTTTTGGCAACCGGCATATAGTTATGAGCGATAAAGGTCGGCGGGTTGTTCTCCGCGCCGTCGATCACGCCGGTCTGCATGCCGCTGTAGACCTCGCTGACGCCCATCGCCACCGAGTTCGCCCCCATATCCTTCAGCGTGGCGAGCGCCACCGGGCTGCCCTGCACGCGGATTTTCTTCCCTTTCAGATCTTCCGGTTTAACGATCGGCTCTTTGGTGATCAGGTTGCGGGTGCCGGAGTCCATCCAGCCGAGGAAAACCAGACGCGATTTCGGGTTCGCGGTGAGTTTGTCGCCGATCTGCTTGCCGATATCCCCGTCGATCACCTTATGCATATGATCCTCATCGCGGAAAACGTAGGGCAGCGTAAACACTTCGATATCCGGCAGGATGGCGGCAACCGGCGCCATGGAGACGCGGATCATGTCGATCGCCCCCATCTGCGCCTGTTCAATCATCTGCTTTTCATCCCCCAGCACGCCGCCCGGGAAGACCTTAATCTCCAGCTTGCCGTCGGTTTGTTGTTTGAGTTTTTCACCCATGTGCTGAACCGCGACCACGTTCGGGTAGCCTTCAGGATGCACATCGGCAGCTTTGATGGTTTGGGCAGAAACGGTGCAGGCAAAAGCAGACAGGCACAGCGCGGCCAGTAACGGCTTGAGGGTCGTTTTCATTAAGTCAGCTCCAGGGTAGTGATGTCAGCGTTAAAACAGTGTTTTATTTTTTTACGCTTAGAAAATAGACTAGCCCGGGAGAAGCGTAGGTGAAGCGCCTCACAAAAGCGCGAATTTATGAAACGATGGTTTAAATTTGTGAGGGCGGTAATGTCGGGTAACGATGCGGTCATACCCGGCGGGGCATGACCGCGCGTCAATCAGGAAAAATAGCTCATGACCAGTCCTAAAAACAGCACCAGACCGACATAGTTATTGTTCATAAACGCTTTAAAGCAGGCTTCGCGTTCGCGTTTTGCAATCAGCTTCTGCTGGTAGGCAAACAGCAGCCCTGCCACCAGTATCGACCAGTAAAATTCCCAGTTCAGCCCGTTCAGGCGCGCAATCGCGACCATCAGCGCCAGTACCGCAACCTGGAGAATGCCAATGATGAGTTTGTCCTGGCGTCCAAAGAGGATAGCGGTCGATTTAATACCAATTTTCAGGTCGTCGTCGCGGTCAACCATCGCATATTGCGTGTCATACGCCACGGCCCAGAGAATATTTGCCAGGAACATCAGCCAGCAGCTGAGCGGTAAGGACTCACTAACCGCCGCAAACGCCATCGGAATCGACCAGCCAAACGCCGCCCCCAGCACCACCTGAGGCAGATGGGTGTAGCGCTTCATAAAGGGATAAACCCAGGCCAGTGCGAGCGCCGCGACGGAAAGCAGGATCGTCATGGTGTTAAGCGTTAACACCAGCAGGAAAGAGAGCAGCACCAGAACGATGAACAGCACGCGGGCTTCTTTCCCGGTGACCTGCCCGCTGGGTAAGGGGCGGTTGGCAGTACGCTTTACATGACCGTCGAATTTACGATCGGCATAATCATTGACCACGCAGCCCGCCGCGCGCATCAGCCAGACGCCGGCAACGAATACGCCCAGGATCCACAGCGGCGGCACGCCCGGCGTGGCCACCCACAGCGCCCATAAGGTCGGCCACAGCAGCAGCAACGCGCCGATGGGTTTATCAGTACGCATTAAGCGGTGATACGCCAGCAGCTTATTCTGCGTCAGGCTCCACTCCATTTTTTCTTCCTCTTAGTACAACGGTGATGCCGGTAAAAATAGCTCCGTCAGGATTAACGGCTTACCGCTCAGACGAAGGCGGGAACGGCGTCCCCACAGTTCGGCATCACGCCCAATCTCAATGAAATCCCTGGTCAGCTCAGATGAGGTGAAAAGATAACGTCCCAGCGGCGTTTTCCCCAGCCGTTGCAGCGCCAGCTCAGGCCCGGACAGGGTAGACTCGGGTACCACCGTGCGCCCGGCAAGCCAGGGTTCACCATCGGCACAGAGCAAAATTTCGCGCAGCCAGTAGCGTTCCTCTTGCGGCAACAGCGGCAGCTCGCTGGCAATCTCATCGCCGGAGACAAACCCTTCCTGAATCAGGGTCACCGTGACCGTTTTACCCTGTTGCTCAAAACGTTTTGTCATGGAATCTTCCAGCAGCAACCAGTCCAGCTGCTGCGGATCAAGCGCAGGTATTTGGTCGAAATAGCGCAGCGCACGCAGTTGCGTTAGCGCAGGGTGTGACATGCCAGACTCTCCGATACATAACGTAATGGCATTGTATCGCAGAAACACGGATTGAGGGGGGCCAAACGTTATTTAACGATCACGATCGCAACATGGGTGCAACAGCCCGGCGGATACGAAAAAAAGTGCGCCCACTCAGGCGCACTAAACGACTAACAAATCAGCAATGTGGGGAAACGGTTACCCCTTGCCTTTTACACTGCTGATAAAGGTGGAACGGGCAGTGGTTGAACCTAAACGTTCGGCTTCATCAAGCAGTTTCAGCGCTTTATCGACATCGCCGCGCTTCACCGCCTGCTTAATGGCGTTGTTGAAGTACTCTTCGGTGTCGTTCAGTACCGGCTCGGCTTTCTTCGCCGGGGCTGGCGCTGCGGTGGCGACCGGTGCGGCTGCCGTGGCAGCTGGCGCGGAGTAAGCAGGTGCAGCCGTATTGCCCACCGTAACAGGACCGTTACCGGAGGAGCCAAACAGCGGGCCGACCAGCACGCTGGAGCCGCTGTTCGTTTTCACCTTCAGTTTTAACGTTCCGTCGGTGACGTGACGGGCGATCGGGTCTGGAATATCAGGAATCGCGTTACCGGTGCCTTTTGCGTAGGCTTTGGCCGGATCGAGCAGCGTGGTGGTCTTCTGGAGATCTTGCTCAGTGGTAAAGACCAGCACGTAGAGTTTTTGCTGGCCCAGCGCAGGCGTCAGGCGCATGACGCCTTCCAGACGATCGGCGCTCATCACGCCAGGTTCCTGGTAGGTAAAGTATTCGCTTGGGAAAAAGGCAGATGGCGTCAGGTTCTGATCGAGAATCAGCACGTTAGGCGCAAATACGCTCGTCTGCTTGTTGACTTCACTGGTCAGGGTAATGGCCAGTTCACCGATATTGGCGGGTACGCTATACGCCGCGACCGGGCCGGTAATACCCGGAACATTAAGTGACTGACCGGCCGTTGAGAGCTGGGTGGTCTGGGTTTTAGACTGATCGACCGGCGTCCAGACAAGCTGTTGCAGTGCCGCTGTCGGAATGGCTGGCGCAGATGTTGTGTTTTGCGGAACGAAATTGACGTTAGCGAGCGTTACGGCAGGCGCGCTTGCCAGCAGCCCTGCGGATAAACAAAGGGCAAGGAGAGTTTTGTTCATTTTCATTGTTATCACCTCAAAATGCACAGGTTCAGCGGTAGCCAGGCAATAGCGCGCCGTCCCAAGGATTGAGGGGCTTGCGCCCCTCAGTTTGGTCATTACGTCAGATTAAGACGGGATTACCACCAGATTTCCATCTGGGCGCCGAAGGACCATTCGTCGTTGTCGCCGCGACCGAAGGAGCTTCCATTGAAACCATCTTTGAACGCTTTACCGTAGTTAGCGTTGTTAGATGGGTTACCGTTGTAGTCATAACCCCACTTCTCATCCCACTTGGCGTAGGTTGCGAATACACGGATTGCCGGGCGAGACCAAATGCTGTCACCTGCCTGCCACTGTTGTGCCAGGGTGATTTTGTACTGGTTGTTGGTTTCGTCAGCGCTTTGTGATTTCACGTTGTCGTAACCCACTTCCAGCAAGGTGCTCATGATAGGCGTCCATTTGAACATCGGACGTACACCCACGGTCCACCACTTGGTCCCGTTGTTGTTATCCCAGTCGATGTCCTGGTACATACCGACATACATCAGGTCCCAGCGATCGCCCAGAGAGATTGCACCGTGGTCGAGAATACGCAGCAGGCTACCGTTGTTGTTAATGTCGTAGGCATAACCCGAGTTAGAATCGATGCCTACACCAGAACCTTGAGACAAGCCTTTACCCTGAGACGTCATTGAGTCAGTGGCATACTGAACCACAAACTTGTTATAGCCCTTCAGCATGCTCTGGGTGTGCTCAGCGGTGAACATCCAACCATCTTTTGAAGCACCATCAACCAGGCGATAATCATCACGTGGGTTTGCGCGACCGTAGTCAACGCCCAGCTCCAGCGTACCGCCCGGGTTAATCTCCATCTGCGCTAAACGTACGTCAAAGACATCGTTCGCTGTGCGGGTGGTGTAATCATAAATGCTGTTGCTGGCGAAGGAGGAAGAACCGCCAGCTTCAGAAGAACGGGTTGCAGCCAGAGAGAGCTTACCGAAACCAACGTCAATGTTTTCCAGACCCGCACCAGGACCTGAAATATCCCAGTAGTAGAAGTCGATCATGTGGACGTCATGACGCTGATAGAAGCGCTTACCGGCCCAGATGGTGGAACCTGGCAGCCATTCGATCAGGTTTTTACCCTGCACGTTAGCTTCACGGAACGCCGGGTCAGTGGCTTCCCAGTCGTTCTGCTGCGCCACGGAGTACGCTACGTTGGTGTCGAAGTAGAAGCTCTTGTCACCTTCTTTCCACACTTCCTGGCCCAGCTTCAGTTCCGCATAGGTTTCACATTCGTTACCAAGACGGTATTTACTTTGGGCACCGGTTGCCTGGAAGCACTGTTGTTCGCCGCCACTACCCGTCCAGCCGATACCGGAACGAGCATAACCATGGAAATCCACGGCCAGCGCCTGAGCAGACATTACGCCCGCTGCGACGGCAACTGCCAGAGGAAGTTTGCGCAGAGTAATCATCATTCTATCTCCTGAGATCATTGCTTTTCTTTGAACACTTCACCTGTCGGTTTCGTGTCTTCTTTTGGGATTGCTTAAACGCCTGGCTCTTTATGCAGCCGACGACATGCTGTGCCATCCTCACGGAACAGATGGCAACGCTCTGGCGGCAAGCCGATAGCGAATGTGGCACCCTCTTCTACCAACACCACGTCATTCTGGCGGTAGACCAGGTTCTGACGGATGGCGGGGATCTGGATATGAATCTGTGTTTCGTGACCAAGCTGTTCGACGACCTGAACGTCACCTTCCAGGGTCACATCAGCGATGTGGCTCGGCAGCAGATGCTCAGGACGGATACCGAGGGACATATTTGCCCCGACCTGTACGTTGGCGCTGTCGACCGGCAGCCAGACCTGCTGGCGGTTTGGCAGCTCCACCTGTACCTGTTCAATCGCTGTCGCGGTCACTTTAACGGGCAGGAAGTTCATCTTTGGCGAGCCAATAAAGCCCGCAACAAAGCGGTCTGCCGGGTAGTGGTACAGCTCCAGCGGTTTGCCCACCTGCGCGACGCGACCGGCATCCAGCACCACGATTTTGTCGGCCAGGGTCATCGCTTCGACCTGATCGTGGGTGACGTAAATCATCGTGCGGCCAAGACGCTTGTGCAGACGGGAGATTTCGATACGCATCTGGACGCGCAGGGCGGCATCCAGGTTAGAGAGAGGTTCATCAAGCAGGAATACGCGCGGTTCGGCCACCAGCGTACGGCCAATCGCCACACGCTGACGCTGACCACCGGAAAGCGCTTTCGGTTTGCGCTCCAGCAGGTGGGCCAGCTGTAACACTTCCGCCACCTGCGTCACGCGCTGGTTAATGACCTCTTTCTTCGCGCCGGCCAGCTTCAGGCCGAAGGACATGTTTTCGGCAACGGAAAGGTGGGGATAGAGTGCATAAGACTGGAACACCATGCCTACGCCGCGTTCGGCAGGCGGGATGTCGTTCATTCGGGTATCACCGATCAGCAGGTCGCCGCTGGTGATGGTTTCAAGACCGGCAATCATACGCAGCAGAGTCGATTTACCACAGCCTGATGGGCCGACAAACACTACAAATTCGCCTTCGGTGATGTCCAGATTGATATCTTTCGACACCACTACGTCGCCCCAGGCTTTCGTTACATTACGCAGCTGTACGCTCGCCATGCCCTTCTCCCTTCGTTACAACCTGTCACCGACAGAAACATTCAAGATAAGTTCACTATGGGGTATCCATTACTTTCGTGAATCCTCCACCCCCCGCCTTTTTTATGGGGGAGGAGGCGGGAGGATGAGAGAGCAGGCTCTGCGACCGCATCCTGGGGGCTGAGGCGAAATTCGTGAAGCCGCCTGCAAAATTCGGTGGGTTTTTATGTGCGCCAGCACTCATAACTTAAATTTATGCAACGGAGATCACACAAACGGGGGGTGGGGCGTAGGGGTTGGGAGGATGGAAAGAGGATGTCAAATAAGGAGACTGAGTCACGTTGAACCACCTTATGTATCCACGAGCACATCACCAAAAAGGATGGCAGATATGAATATCAAGACTGGCGCACGCGTTTTCGCATTGTCCGCCCTTGCAGCAATGATGGTTTCCGCCCCAGCGCTCGCCAAAATTGAAGAAGGCAAGCTGGTTATCTGGATTAACGGCGACAAGGGCTATAACGGCCTGGCCGAAGTGGGCAAAAAATTCGAGAAAGACACCGGCATCAAAGTCACTGTAGAACACCCGGACAAACTGGAAGAGAAATTCCCGCAGGTTGCGGCAACCGGCGATGGCCCGGACATTATTTTCTGGGCGCATGACCGTTTCGGTGGTTACGCGCAGTCTGGCCTGCTGGCTGAAGTCACGCCAGACAAAGCTTTCCAGGACAAGCTGTTCCCGTTCACCTGGGACGCCGTTCGCTATAACGGCAAGCTGATCGCTTATCCTATCGCAGTTGAAGCCCTGTCTCTGATTTACAACAAAGACCTGGTGCCAAACCCGCCGAAAACCTGGGAAGAGATCCCGAAACTGGATAAAGAGCTGAAGGCGAAGGGTAAATCCGCCCTGATGTTCAACCTGCAGGAGCCGTACTTCACCTGGCCGCTGATTGCAGCCGATGGCGGTTACGCGTTCAAGTTTGAAAACGGCAAATATGACGTGAAAGACGTGGGCGTGGATAACGCAGGTGCGAAAGCGGGTCTGACCTTCCTGGTTGACCTCATCAAGAACAAACACATGAATGCGGATACCGACTACTCCATCGCGGAAGCGGCGTTCAACAAAGGCGAAACCGCGATGACCATCAATGGTCCGTGGGCCTGGACCAACATCGACAAGAGCAAAATCAACTACGGCGTGACCCTGCTGCCAACCTTCAACGGCAAGCCGTCTAAACCGTTCGTTGGCGTGCTGAGCGCGGGCATCAACGCCGCCAGCCCGAACAAAGAGCTGGCGAAAGAGTTCCTCGAAAACTACCTGCTGACCGATCAGGGTCTGGATGAAGTGAACAAGGACAAACCGCTGGGCGCCGTTGCGCTGAAATCCTTCCAGGATCAGCTGGCGAAAGATCCACGCATCGCGGCCACCATGGATAACGCCCAGAAAGGCGAAATCATGCCGAACATCCCACAGATGGCGGCGTTCTGGTACGCCACCCGTACTGCGGTCATCAACGCTGCAAGCGGTCGTCAGACTGTCGATGCCGCGCTGAAAGATGCTCAGGGTCGTATTACTAAGTAATGGCGTAGTCCCCTCTCCCTCTGGGAGAGGGTTAGGGTGAGGGTTGTCGCTATCCGCACGCCCTCACCCCGGCCCTCTCCCCCAGGAGAGGGAGAAAAGATCAAACGTTGTAGAGGAAGAACCCCATGGATGTCATTAAAAAGAAGCACTGGTGGCAAAGCGACGCACTGAAGTGGTCAGTGATAGGTCTGCTGTGTCTGCTGGTGGGTTACCTTGTTGTTTTAATGTACGTACAAGGGGAATATCTGTTCGCCATCATGACGCTGATTTTAAGCTCTGCTGGCCTGTATATTTTCGCCAACCGTAAAGCCTATGCCTGGCGTTATGTTTACCCGGGTGTTGCCGGGATGGGGCTGTTTGTCCTGTTCCCGCTGATTTGTACCATCGCCATTGCGTTCACCAACTACAGCAGCACCAACCAGCTCGCGCAGGAGCGCGCCACTCAGGTGCTTCTGGATCGCTCTTATCAGGCGGGTAAAACCTTTAACTTCGGCCTGTATCCTGAAGGCGACGAGTGGAAGTTAGCGCTCACTGACGGTGAGAGCGGCAAAAACTATATTTCCGACGCGTTCAAGTTTGGCGGCGAGCAGAAGCTGGTCTTAAAAGAGGCTGCGGCCCTGCCGGAAGGTGAACGTGCCAACCTGCGTATCATCACCCAGAATCGCCAGGCGCTGACCCAGCTCACCGCCGTGCTGCCCGATGACAGCAAAGTGACCATGAGCTCGCTGCGCCAGTTCTCCGGCACGCAGCCGCTTTATACGCCGGCGGATGACGGCACGCTCACCAACAACCAGAGCGGCGTGAAGTACCGTCCGAACAACGATATCGGTTTCTATCAGTCGGTGAATGCCGACGGCAGCTGGGGCGACGACAAACTCAGCCCGGGCTATACCGTCACCATCGGCTGGGACAACTTTACCCGCGTGTTCACTGACGAAGGCATCCAGAAACCGTTCTTCGCCATCTTCGTCTGGACGGTGGTCTTCTCGGTACTGACGGTGATCCTGACCGTCGCCGTCGGCATGGTGCTGGCCTGCCTCGTCCAGTGGGAATCCCTGAAGGGCAAAGCGATTTACCGCGTGCTGTTGATTCTGCCGTACGCCGTACCATCGTTTATCTCAATTCTGATTTTCAAAGGGCTGTTTAACCAGAGCTTTGGTGAAATCAACATGATGCTGAGCGCGCTTTTCGGTATCAAACCGGCCTGGTTCAGCGACCCAACCACCGCCCGCTCGATGATTATCATCGTCAACACCTGGCTGGGTTATCCGTACATGATGATCCTGTGCATGGGGCTGCTGAAGGCTATCCCGGACGATCTGTACGAAGCCTCGGCGATGGACGGCGCGGGTCCGTTCCAGAACTTCTTTAAAATTACGCTGCCGCTGCTCATTAAGCCGCTGACGCCGCTGATGATCGCCAGTTTCGCCTTTAACTTTAACAACTTCGTGCTGATTCAGCTGTTGACCAACGGCGGCCCGGACCGCCTTGGCACCACGACGCCAGCTGGCTATACCGACCTGCTCGTGAGCTACACCTACCGTATCGCCTTCGAAGGCGGCGGCGGTCAGGACTTCGGTCTGGCGGCGGCGATTGCCACCCTGATCTTCCTGCTGGTTGGCGCCCTGGCGATTGTGAACCTGAAAGCCACACGAATGAAATTTGACTAAGGAGGGCACTGAACATGGCAATGGTACAACCCAAATCTCAGAAACTGCGCCTCCTGGCGACGCACTTAGGCCTGCTGATTTTCATCGCGGCCATCATGTTCCCGCTGTTGATGGTTATCGCCATCTCCCTGCGTTCGGGGAACTTCGCCACCGGGAGCCTGATCCCGGATGAAATTTCCTGGGAGCACTGGAAGCTCGCGCTGGGCTTCAGCGTGGAGCATGCGGATGGCCGCGTCACGCCGCCGCCGTTCCCGGTGCTGCTGTGGCTGTGGAACTCGGTGAAGGTAGCAACCATCACCGCGATCGGCATCGTGACGCTCTCCACCACCTGTGCTTACGCCTTCGCCCGCATGCGTTTCCCGGGCAAAGCGACGTTGCTGAAAGGGATGCTGATTTTCCAGATGTTCCCGGCGGTGCTGTCGCTGGTGGCGTTATATGCCTTGTTTGACCGTCTCGGCCAGTACGTGCCGTTTATCGGCCTGAACACCCACGGCGGCGTGATCTTCGCCTATCTTGGCGGCATCGCCCTGCATGTGTGGACCATTAAGGGCTATTTTGAAACGATCGACGGTTCGCTGGAAGAGGCGGCGTCGCTGGATGGCGCCACGCCGTGGCAGGCGTTCCGTCTGGTGCTGCTGCCGCTGTCCGTACCGATTCTGGCGGTGGTGTTTATCCTGTCGTTTATCGCGGCGATCACCGAAGTCCCGGTCGCCTCACTGTTACTGCGCGATGTGAACAGCTACACCCTGGCCGTCGGTATGCAGCAATACCTCAACCCGCAAAACTACCTGTGGGGCGACTTTGCCGCGGCGGCCGTACTCTCCGCCATCCCGATTACCGTGGTGTTCCTGCTGGCCCAGCGCTGGCTGGTGAATGGCCTGACGGCGGGCGGCGTGAAAGGTTAAGTTTCATTTGTTATGCCACTGCAACCCTCAACTTTAGACGTATTGTATTGACCCAACTTGTGACTGTTATTCGGCGCTCTTCGGAGCGCCATTTTTTTATTCGCGTTTCAGCCGCTTCGAGTTGCACAGCCAGAGGGTGATCACCAGTAGCAGGATCGCCGCCGAGTAGATCAGCACATCGAGCGGGGATTTATGATCGACGATGATCAGCCGCACAATCGCAGTGATACCTATGTAGACAAAATAACGTAGCGGGAAGTGAAAGCCCGACTGAAAGTACTTCACAATCAGGGCGATAAATTCAAAGTAGAGAAAGTAGACCACCAGGCCTTCCACCAGCGCGTATTTGCTGGTTTGCTCAGGGGCGAACAGCACATCCGCCAGATGCACCGTCTCTTTACCGAGAAAGACGACCAGGATCAGGCCAAGGCTCAGCAGACCGAGGTTAAGCACGGTCTGGAGTATCGTTGAGATAAACTCAACGCGCGGGCGAGTCAGGGATGTCATACAGCACCTCATTCTCCAGGGCGAGGTTCCTGTATAACGCAAAAATGTGACGGGGATCTATATTTTTTGTTTATGTTTGGCGCAATGGAGAGGATCGCCCCTCACCCTAACCCTCTCCCCAGAGGGGAGAGGGAACTCCTCGGTGCGGTTTTCACCCTCTCTCCTCTGGGGAGAGGGACGGGGTGAGGGGGACAAACATTAACGGAAATTAATGTTCTTATCGCTGGTCATGTCATACAGCTGGAATTTACGTCCAAGCTGCTGGCCGCCGTCACGCGTCAGCGGCGTCCAGCCCACTGCCGCACGGCTGCGGGTTGGGCCTGAGGAGAACAGATCCAGCGGAATCGACACGTAGACTCCTTTGGTGAAGTCCCCTTCCCCGTACTCGTCCGGCGAAACGTTGGTGATGGTGGCGTAGCCGCCCACCACGACGCCGCTGTCGAAGTGTTTGGAGATATCCAGCGTGCCGCCCTTATCGCCTGCCAGGTACTGCCCGACGCTGGCTTTCACCAGCACGTCCTGCGCGAACGACGGCGTCCAGTAGGCGGTCAGGTGGCCGGTTTTGACGCTGTAGTCGGTGAACTTCATCATGTCCTGCGCGCTGCGCCAGTCACGCTGCTTAACGTAGTTGGCATCAATCCCAAACGCCCAGTTGCTATCGACAGGACGATAAAGCACTTCCGCCCCCGCGCCGCCGTACATGGTTTCCAGATACCCGCCGTAGACCTGGCCGTAGAAGCCGTTGCCGAAGTACTGGAAGTAGTTAGCCTGCAGGTTATTCACGTAGGCATCGTTCTGCACGTACTCACGCACGCGGGTACGCACGCGCGGCAGCTTCGAATCGTTTGGCGGATTGGTGTAGTTGAACTTGTCGTAGTTATTGGCAAGGTTGCCGAACAGGCTGCCAGTGGTCAGCAGGTGGTCGGTGACCCACAGATCCGCCGTCGCCATCACGCCCAACTGATACATGTAGAAGTTTTCCGGCCCGCCAACGGACTGGTTCAGCACCGGGTCGATATGGAAATCAAAGCGCGATTTGTCGATATACCAGCCCTGCTCGGTGGTTTCCGGCACGATCGGCTCTACGCGTTTTTGCACCAGCTCGGTTTCATGCCCGAGCGGTTCGCCTTCCAGATGGCGCTTAAGGCTGGCGACATCGGTTTCGGTGGTGACCTGCGGCAGATTGAGGCGGTTCTCCGTCACCCGGATCGTGCGGATCCCGTCCGGGAGATCGTTCATCACGATCCGGTTAGCACGCTCGATCCCTTCCCGAGAATCGCGGTATTTCACCTGCTCGCCGGTGACGTACAGCGTATCGCCTTTCACCTGAATTTTCGGATCCGCCAGGCCAGCATTATATTTCAACAGCGTCAGCTGGTTTGCCACCACGGAGTGCTGCAGAATCGCATCCTGGGGCTCCGGCTGGTAGGCAGGCCGCGCATTATCGTTATAGTGCGGCCGCATGTCGTTGAAGTTGGTGCGCAGCGTGAAGCCAAACATCACCGTGTTGCCGCGCTCGTAGCTGAGGTTAACGTCGGCCCAGTCGGTGACGCGGTAAATGGCGCCGACGTTAAACTTGCTTTTCTGCTCAATCTTCCCGGCGAAATCGTGCGAGTAGTCGTTTCCTTCGTACTCCAGTTTCAGGCGCAGCGGCTGCCACGGTGTCTGGTATTCCACACCGCCGAACAGCGAGGCCGGGCCGTGGAACATCTGGTCGCCGTTGATAGAACCCGCTTTTTTGTAACTGTTGTCGCGGTAGCAGTATTTGTCACTGTAGGTACAGAACGGGTTTTTGACGTTGCCGCTGGTGCCGAGATAGCCCCAGCCAAGACCGAGAGAAAAATCAAACGGTCCCCAGGCCTTGTTGGCCACGATGTATTCCGCATCAAACAGACCGGTCCCGCCGATATCTTTTGCCCCCACGGAGACCTGCGGCATCCAGTAGCTCTCTTCCCACAGGCGCAGTTTGACGTCGAAAGCTTTATCTTTGTAGGTCTGATCGCCGGAGAACGCGTCGACGCTGCTGTACTGCTTCGTTCGTACGTCGGTATAGCGCAGCGTGGTTTCGAGCCACGGGAACAGCTGCACGGAGGCGGAATAGTAGCGATACTGGTCGTTATCGCGATAGTTCAGGCTAATTTCCCCTTCACGCGCCATACGCGCGGTAGGCGTTTGCAGTAAACCGACGCCGCCGAAGTCTGACTGAGACGGGCCAATGGGTGCCGGATAGGTTTCTGCATGGCAGGCGGCGCTCACACAAAGCGCCAGCATGCTGTAGAGATAGGTTCTTTTCATTATTCCGGTATCCGCTGTGTCAGGGAGTGAAGGATATCGGCGTTAAGCCCGTCATACGCCTTCGTCCAGAAATGGTCGGCAAAACCGACAAAAATGATGCTGCCCGGCATGGGTTCGATATGGCGTTTATTCCAGTACGCCACCGGCGCTTTTTGCGTATGCCCGTCTGGATAAATAATCCATGCGTAGCTGTTATCCGCGCCGCTCAGCAGGCTTTGTTCGTCGAGGTAGCTCGCGACGTCACGGCCGGGCGTAAAGGGCTTTTTACCGGGGCTGCTGATAAGCCCCATCACGGTCACCGTCGTCGGCTTCACCGGCAGCCAGAGCGTGTAATCCCCTACCAGCGCTGGGTTGCCGTTTTCCGCAACCCGCACTTTATCGGGATCCAGATTCACCTTCTGGCGGCCTGTCACCTTCAGCGCCTGAAGCTGCTGGCGCACGCTGTTAATGGCAGCGGCATCGTCGCCGTCTTCCTGCTCCGCCAGACCCGTCAGGCGAGCCAGCAGGGCACGGTGTTGTTGTTCCGCCTCAACCGTCGCCTGGCGCTCGCCGATCACGGCCCCCGGCCACCAGCTGTTGGCAAGCCTTGGCTGCCCGACGAGATCGAGCAGATGTTCTGCATTGGTTAAGGTTTTGGGGTTTTCACTGTCCGGCGTATAGACCTTTACTGTCCCTGCGGACCATGCCAGCGGTGCGGTAAGACTGGCGAGAAGCGCAACGTGGATGAGCGTTTTCATGATTTCGCCGCCTTGATCAGGGTGGTTTTCACCGGGAAGAAACCGGCACCGAGATACTGTAAGGACTGACGAATTTGCCCTTCCTCATCAATCCAGAAGCGGTTATGCCAGGTGACCTGGTCAGTCGTCACCTCTTCGTCCAGCACGCGCACCTGCGTTTCGTCGCTACCCACTTTCACGCTATCCGTACCGTCCCAGCGGAAGGTGGAGCGCGCCGTGGCGTAGCGCACCTGCTTATGCTCGGTCCAGCCCAGGGTGCGCGTCCAGCTTGCGCCATCGACTATCTGGTTCGGCCTGGTAAGCGGATCTTCCGCGAGGTTGTTGACCTCAAGCAGGTTGTCGCCGCCGAGCAGCGTTTTCACCATTCGGCCATGCTGCGTCACGATGGTGGCCTGATCCTGCGTCACCCATTTCTGCTGCCCGTTTTCATCGAAAGCGAGCACCACAAACAGCTGCGGGCCATCATTAAGCTGCATGTACTGACTGGCGTACGGCATGTTCTGAAGTTCGTCATCGGTCAACTGCACGCCCGGTGTGCCGAACATGCTTTCCCACAGTGAGGTTCCCAGCCCTTTGGTGGTGGCTGAGCACGCCTGCAACAGCAGGCAAATCAGGATGATTGCAGGTCGCTTCACGACTCTTCTCCGAAGGGGCGAAATAACCACACCGAAGTGTGGTTATGATTAAAACACCCGGTATTACTGGGTGCTGGTCGTCGTAGTGGTCGTGGTTCCGGTATTGGAGCCATCACCGCCACCGGTTGCCGCCAGCGCGACACCCACGGCTGAACTTACGGCGCTGGTGCTGGCTGCGGTAGAACTCCCCGCAGACGCAGACGTCGCTGCCGACCCTGCTGCTTCCCCGACCTGGACCGGAGCTGCATAGACAGACGTCGCCGCAAGTGCAGATATGGCAAAAATGCCATACAGTACTTTCTTCATAACAATTTCCCTTCAATGAATGAATGGAGATTTGCCCGAAAAGAATTTCAGGCGGATTCGAGTATACACAACTAAAGCAGAGGGTTTACCGTGGCTGGAAATAGGGGGAGGGTTTTCGGACTAATGGATAAAACCGAAACGAAAGAAAAATAAATTAAATATATAACCAACTAAAATCAAACAGTTATAATATAATCACATTCATTACATGCTGCGTATTTTCTTAAAATAAACCGCAGCAATTAACGGGTTAACCGTCTTTTTCGGATTAAACTCAGAGCCGGAATTTGAGTTAACTAACAGACATCAGGATTTATCCGATAAAAAAATGCCGGCATATCGCCGGCATTTTTCATGACATATTAATTACGCACGCCATGCTTTATAACGGTTAATCAAACCGTTTGTAGAGCTGTCGTGGCTGTCGATGGCTTTATCGTCACCCAGCTCTGGCAGAATGCGGTTTGCCAGCTGTTTGCCCAGCTCAACGCCCCACTGGTCAAAGGTGAAGATGTTCAGGATAGCGCCCTGCGTGAAGATCTTGTGCTCATACAAGGCAATCAGCGCGCCCAGGCTGAACGGCGTGATTTCGCGCAGCAGGATGGAGTTAGTTGGACGGTTGCCTTCGAACACTTTGAACGGCACAACGTGCTCCAGCGTGGCCGGATCTTTACCCTGATCACGGTATTCCTGCTCTACCACCTCGCGGGATTTACCGAACGCCAGCGCTTCGGTCTGTGCGAAGAAGTTAGACAGCAGCTTCGGATGGTGGTCGGACAGCGGGTTGTGGGTGATAGCCGGGGCGATGAAATCGCACGGTACCATTTTGGTGCCCTGGTGGATCAGCTGGTAGAACGCGTGCTGACCGTTGGTGCCTGGCTCGCCCCAGATGATTGGGCCGGTCTGGTAATCCACCGCGTTGCCGTTACGGTCAACGTACTTACCGTTGGATTCCATGTTGCCCTGCTGGAAGTAGGCCGCAAAGCGGTGCATGTACTGGTCGTACGGCAGAATCGCTTCGGTTTCAGCGCCGAAGAAATTGTTG
Organism: Enterobacter sp. UPMP701; assembly: GCF_053709515.1. Taxonomy (NCBI): domain Bacteria; kingdom Pseudomonadati; phylum Pseudomonadota; class Gammaproteobacteria; order Enterobacterales; family Enterobacteriaceae; genus Enterobacter; species Enterobacter sp. UPMP701. Next base: position 123,291 of record NZ_JBSKJN010000011.1, read on the forward strand.
TACCAGATACCGATCAGCGCCAGCAGCACCGGCAGGTTTTTCTCTGGTGCGGTCGTGGAGAAGTGTTTATCCATCGCGTGCGCGCCGGAGAGCAGCTCAACGAAGTTGTCGAAGCCCACGGACAGGATGATGGACAGACCAATCGCAGACCACAGAGAGTAGCGGCCGCCAACCCAGTCCCAGAACTCAAACATGTTCGCGGTGTCGATACCGAACTCGCTGACGGCTTTACCGTTGGTGGAGAGCGCCGCGAAGTGTTTCGCCACGTGCTTGTTGTCGCCTGCGGTTTTCAGGAACCAGTCGCGCGCGCTGTGGGCGTTGGTCATGGTTTCCTGGGTGGTGAAGGTTTTGGACGCGACCAGGAACAGGGTGGTTTCCGGATTCACATTCTTCAGCACTTCGGCGATGTGGGTACCATCGACGTTAGAGACAAAGTGCATGTTGAGGTGATTTTTGTACGGACGCAGCGCTTCGGTCACCATGAACGGGCCGAGGTCAGAGCCGCCGATGCCGATGTTCACCACGTCGGTGATCGCTTTGCCAGTGTAGCCTTTCCAGCTACCGGAGATGATCGCTTCGGAGAAGGTTTTCATCTTTTCCAGCACCGCGTTCACTTCCGGCATCACATCTTTGCCGTCTACGATAATTGGCGTATTGCTACGGTTACGCAGGGCCACGTGCAACACGGCACGGTCTTCGGTACGGTTGATCTTCTCACCGGAGAACATGGATTTGATGGCGTCTGCCAGTTGGGTCTCTTTCGCCAGGTCCTGCAGTTTTGCCAGCGTCTCTTCGGTAATGCGGTTTTTGGAGAAATCCACCAGCATCAGGTCGTCGAAGGTCGCGGAGAACTTACTGAAACGATCGGCATCTTTCGCGAACAGGTCCGCGATGGTGACGTCTTTCATTTCATCAAAATGTTTCTGTAGTGCCTGCCAGGCAGCGGTCTGCGTTGGGTTGATGTTTTTCATTAGCAATACTCTTCTGATTTGAGAATTGTGACTGCGGTCGATTGTAGCGCCTGCAAATAAAAATTGTGATGGTTTTTATGCCATTGCCCTGGTCTGCATCAAACGCAGGTGAAAAGACCCGAAAAGTATAGCTGCTGCCGAGCCTTCCCGGGGCGGCGAAATGTCGGTCAAAACAGGGTAAAAAGGAGCATAAAATATGGCCCTGTTATAAGTCCTGTTTCTCAGGGGTACCCCCCTATAAAAAATCCGCATAATCCCAGCATTGACAGGACCTCCCCCGCATTTTATTTATAGGGCCGTATTTTGCGCCTGCACCTGTCTTCGTTTCATTCTTGTGCCATGGTCGCTTATTCATTCCCTGACACGAGGTTGTTATGACGAGTTTTGTGGTCGCCAAGTTTGGCGGCACCAGTGTGGCAGACTACGATGCCATGAACCGCAGCGCCGATGTGGTGCTGGCCGATCCGAATACCCGCCTGGTGGTGCTGTCTGCATCCGCTGGCGTGACGAACCTGCTGGTTTCTTTGTCTGAAGGACTGGAAGCGACCGAACGTTTCGTGAAGCTGGATGCACTGCGCAAAATTCAGTTCGATATCCTTGAGCGTCTGCAAAACCCGAACGTTATTCGTGAGGAAGTGGAGCGCCTGCTGGAAAATATCACCACCCTGGCAGAAGCCGCTTCGCTGGCAACCTCTACCGCCCTGACCGATGAGCTGGTCAGCCACGGTGAATTAATGTCTACCCTGCTGTTCGTTGAGATCCTGCGCGAGCGTAACGTTCAGGCCCAGTGGTTTGACGTGCGCAAAGTGATGCGCACCAGCGACCGCTTTGGGCGCGCCGAACCGGACGTTGAGATGCTGGCCGAGCTCACTAACCAGCAGCTGGCACCGCGCCTGGCAGAAAGTATGGTAATCACCCAGGGCTTTATCGGTAGCGAAGCCAAAGGCCGCACCACCACGCTTGGCCGTGGCGGCAGCGACTACACCGCCGCGCTGCTGGGCGAAGCCCTGCACGCGACCCGCGTGGATATCTGGACGGACGTGCCGGGGATTTACACCACCGACCCGCGCGTGGTCTCTGCGGCAAAACGTATTGATGTGATCGCGTTTGAAGAAGCGGCGGAAATGGCCACCTTCGGCGCGAAAGTGCTGCACCCGGCAACGCTGCTGCCCGCCGTGCGCAGCGACATTCCGGTCTTCGTGGGTTCCAGTAAAGATCCAAAAGCGGGCGGGACGCTGGTCTGCAAGAAAACCGAGAACCCGCCGCTGTTCCGCGCGCTGGCCCTGCGCCGCCGCCAGACGCTGGTCACGCTGCATAGCCACAATATGCTGCACTCCCGCGGTTTCCTGGCGGAAGTGTTTGGCATCCTGGCGCGCCACAATATCTCTGTAGATTTGATTACCACTTCCGAAGTGAGTATTGCGCTGACGCTGGACACCACCGGTTCAACTTCAACGGGTGACACCCTGCTGACGCAGTCGCTGCTGATTGAGCTGTCTGAGCTGTGCCGTGTGGAAGTGGAAGAAGACCTGGCGCTGGTAGCCATCATCGGCAACAAGCTGTCGCGCGCCTGTGGCGTGGGTAAAGAGGTGTTCGGCGTGCTCGACCCGTTCAATATCCGCATGATCTGCTACGGCGCATCCAGCTATAACCTCTGCTTCCTGGTGCCTGCCGAACAGGCTGAGCAGGTCGTGCAAAAACTTCATAAGAATTTGTTTGAATAAAATGCGTTAGCACGATACACAATATCTATAAGCCGGGCACAGACCCGGCTTTTTCATAACTAAACAACACGACAATACTGCAAGGAATTCACTATGTTATCGGTCATCACCCGGCTGTTCCCGCTATGGGCGCTGCTGCTCTCCGTACTCGCGTATTACACCCCCTCCACCTTCACGGGCATTGGTCCGTGGGTCGCCACGCTGCTGATGCTGATCATGTTCGGTATGGGCGTGCATCTGAAAATCGACGACTTCAAACGCGTGCTGTCTCGCCCTGCGCCCGTCGCAGCAGGGATCTTCCTGCACTACCTGGTGATGCCGCTTGCGGCGTGGCTGCTGGCGATGGCCTTTAAGATGCCACCAGACTTATCCGCCGGGATGGTGCTGGTGGGCAGCGTCGCCAGTGGGACCGCATCGAATGTCATGATCTATCTGGCGAAAGGCGACGTGGCGCTCTCCGTCACCATCTCTTCCGTTTCCACGCTGGTGGGCGTGTTTGCCACGCCGCTATTAACCCGCCTGTACGTGGACGCGCATATCCAGGTGGACGTGATGGGCATGCTGCTCAGCATCCTGCAAATCGTGGTGATCCCGATTGCGCTGGGGCTGGTGATCCACCATCTCTTCCCGCGGGTGGTGAAAGCGGTTGAGCCGTACCTGCCCGCATTTTCTATGGTCTGCATTCTGGCGATCATCAGCGCCGTGGTGGCGGGTTCCGCATCGCACATTGCCTCCGTGGGCCTTGTGGTAATCATCGCAGTGGTGCTGCATAACACGATTGGCCTGTTGGGCGGCTACTGGGGCGGGAAGCTGTTCGGTTTTGACGAATCCACCTGCCGCACGCTGGCAATTGAGGTGGGCATGCAGAACTCCGGCCTGGCGGCGGCGCTGGGTAAAATTTACTTCTCGCCGCTGGCGGCACTGCCTGGAGCGCTGTTCTCCGTCTGGCACAACCTGTCCGGCTCGCTGCTGGCGGGATACTGGTCCGGCAAACCGATTGATGAACAAACGAAAAAAGATGCGGTGAAGCAGGGTTAATTGACGCGGCTTGCTTTACACTGGAGCCTCCCCATCAGGAGGCTTCAGCAATGGCTACACCACGTTTGACCCAGAAAGACATGACGGAAGCCGAGCAGCGCGAACTGAAAACGCTACTCGACCGCGCCCGCATCGCGCATGGCCGCACGCTGACGAACGCCGAAACCAATCAGGTTAAAAAAGAGTACATCGATAAACTGATGGCGCAGCGTGAGGCTGCGGCGAAAAAAGCCCGCAAGCTGAAAAAAGAGCAGGCTTATAAGCCGGATGCAGAGGCGACCTTCTCCTGGTCCGCCAATACATCAACCCGTGGAAGGCGCTAATCAGCGCCCTTTCTTTTTGCGCCCCGGCTGGGTAAAGCGTTTTCCGTTGCCCAGCTTGCCTCGCCCTTTCTCTTCCGCCTGCGGTGCCTTCACCACCGGACGCTTTATCGCCTGCGTTTTCGGTTTCGCTTTAGCTTTTGGCTTCGCTTCGGACGAGGAGTTCTCGATAAGCTTGAACAGCTCGATCAGCTCGTCATCCGTTAAGTCACGCCACTCGCCTAGCGGGATCCCGGACAGGCTGACGTTCATGATGCGCGTGCGTTCGAGCTTCGTCACTTCATAACCGAAGTACTCGCACATGCGGCGGATCTGGCGGTTCAGGCCCTGCACCAGCGTGATACGGAACGCGAACGGCGCCTCTTTTTTGACCTTACACTTCTTCGTCACGGTGCCCAGAATCGGCACGCCTGCGCCCATTCCCCGGATAAACTCGTCCGTAACCGGCTTGTTCACCGTAACGATATACTCTTTCTCGTGGTCGTTCCCGGCACGCAGAATTTTGTTGACCAGATCGCCGTGGTTAGTGAGAAAAATCAGCCCCTGGGAGTCTTTATCCAGACGGCCAATCGGGAAGATACGACTGCTGTGGTTCACGAAATCAACGATGTTATCCCGCTCGCCGTCTTCCGTGGTGCTGACAATCCCAACCGGTTTATTCAACGCGATAAACACCAGGTCTTCAGCATCACGCGGTTCGATGACCTGACCATTCACTTTAACCACATCGCCAGGCACTACCTGATCGCCGATGGTGGCGCGTTTGCCGTTAAGAAACACGTTACCCTGTTCAATGTAACGGTCAGCCTCGCGACGTGAGCAGATCCCGCTCTCGCTAATGTATTTGTTTAATCGGGTTGATTGAGTTGGCAGCATAGTTTCTCCTGTGAAGGGCGAAATATACCTTAGGTTTGGGCTGGAAAAAAAGATTAGCCGACGGTAACTGAGACGGGTTTTCCAAGTTTACATAACATCATGATCAGCGTATCAAGGGTGAACTTACTGGTTTTGAGGTTCACGACATCAGACACGCGGGGACGAGAGACGTTTAGCCTGGCGGCAGCGTCAGTCTGACGCAGTTTATTCTCCGCAATCCACGAGGAAATTTCCTGCATCAGTTGCCGCTTGATGGCAAGCAACTGCTCAACCTCTTTTTCGGCACTTTCGTGCAACTGTTTAGCTTCACTTTCTTCAAAACCCAGCTCAGCAAAAATGTTCGTTTCTGAAGCTGTCACATGCCGAATTTTTGTATCAACGCGTCTTCCCATTTTTAACCTCTCCGGGCATCAAGCACCGCCTGAAAACGTGCTTTTGCTATGTATTTATCATGACCTGATGTCCGCTGCGTTTTCTTATTAAAGCTATGCAGTACGTACACGGCATCTTCATATCGAGCCAGATAGAGGATTCGATAAGCGCCAGACTGACCACGGAGCCGTATCTCAGCAACGCCTTTACCTATCTCTGACATCGGCTTCCAGTCAACCGCTTCTAACCCTGCCTGCAGCCGGTGTAACTGATACCCAGCGTCTTTGCGTATTTCCTCAGGGAAACCGAGCAAATCATTAAAGGCACTTCCCATCCAGGCAATGGGCCTCAGTACTGGCCTTTCTGATAGCATATCACATCCTTGTATAAAATTTTATACACCTATGAACGTAAAATGTGGCTGAGTAGGTTTATCAACCCCCACTCATCCACGTTACGTTTTCGTCAGGACGTAGTCATGTTAGATAGAATGAAACTGCGAGGCGCTTTCAGAGATTAATACTCATCCCGCTCGTCGTCTTCATCCGGCTGCTCCATCACGCTGTACGCCACCGCACAGAACAACGAGTTGAGACGCTTCATATCCCCCAGCAGCCCCAGGTGCAGGGAGCTGGTCTCGATACTCTGCACGTTCTGCTGGTGCAGACGCTCAACGTGGGCGTGCGAGTAACGACGGTTCAGAATACGGAAACGATGCTTATTGCGGCGCAGGCGGCGCGCGCTCGGCACGTCGCTGGAGAAGAAGACCGACATCGCCAGCTTAAGGTTGCTCACCAGCTGTTCGTGGAGTGCTTCGAGCTCCTTCAGCCCTTCTACAGAAAATGCGCGACGCGCGGCCAGCGATTTATCGGCGATCTCACTGCCCATACGCTCTACAATATCCGAAGCCTGTTCGAGGTTAAGCGACATCTCAATGATTTCCGCCCAGCGGCGCGACTCCTCTTCCGCCAGCTCGTCCTGCGGGATACGCGCCAGATAAAGCTTGATGGCGGTATAGAGCACGTTGATGTCGTCCGCCAGCCTGCGCAGCTCTTTCTCTTCGCGCGGCTCGCCGTGCATCACCTTCTGCAGCCCTTCAAGCATGGTTTCCATCGCGTCGCCCATACGCAGCGTTTCACGCGCGGCATTAGCGATAGCCAGCGCCGGGGTATCCAGTACTGAAGTATCCAGATGCTTAGGCTTGAGGCGCGCATCAAGCTCCGGTTCGTCGCGGATGAGGCGCTCGCAGAAGCGGGCCATCGGCGCGGCAAACGGCACCATCGCCAGACAGCGCACCAGGTTGTAGAAGACGTGGAAGTAGATCACCAGCTCCGCTTTCGGCAGCGGGAGGTTGTCCATCAGGTTCGCCAGCGGGTGCACAAACGGCAGAATAATCAGGCTGCCCACCAGCTTAAACAGCAGGCTTCCCAGCGCCACGCGGCGGGCGGCGGCATTAGCGGCGCTGTTGTTGAGCATCGCCAGCAGGCCCGAACCGAGGTTGGCACCAATCACCAGACACAGCGCCACCGGAAAGGAGATCGCTCCTGCGGCAGTGAGCGTGGCCGTCAGCAGCACCGCCGCCAGGCTTGAGTAGCTGACGATGGCAAACACCGCCCCGATCAGCGCATCCAGCATAATATCGCCGGTCAACGAGGCGAAGATGACCTGCACGCCGTTGGCCTGGGTGATAGGCGTCACCGCCTGCACAATTAGCTCAAGCGCCAGCAGGATGAGGCCGAGGCCAATGCCGACGCGGCCCAGCTGCCCGGCGCGCGTCTGCTTGCGGCCAAGGAAGAAGATAACCCCAATGAAAATCAGCAGCGGCGACAGCCAGGAGAGGTCAAAGGTCAGGATACGCGCCATCAACGCGGTACCGACGTCGGCACCCAGGACAATCACCAGCGCCGGGGCGAGCGCGACCAGATCCTGCGCCACAAACGAGGTGACGAGCATGGTGGTGGCATTGCTGCTTTGCACCAGCGCCGTGACGCCAATACCCGCGCAGAAAGCGAGCGGCTTCTTCTCAACACTGCCGCTGAGAACGGTACGTAAACGTGCGCCAAACACGCGCATCACACCGGTCCGAACGATATGAGTGCCCCATACCAGCAGTGCGACTGCGGAGAGCAGGTGTAACAACGTCAACACGGTAGGCATTCCTCCTTATCGTTATTCGTTTTCCTGAGGTTCAGTATAAGGGTTTAAACGTAAGAAAGAGACAGGGCACCGTTGAGGTGCCCTGTTTGTTGTAAGGAAAAGTGACCTTAGTCTGCGTCGTAGCCCAAATTCGGCGCCAGCCAGCGTTCAACTTCAGACACGCTCATGCCTTTGCGCAGGGCGTAATCTTCGATCTGGTCGCGCTGCAGCTGCGCCACGGCGAAGTATTTGCTGTCCGGATGACTGAAGTACCAGCCCGAGACGGATGCGCCCGGCCACATGGCGAACGACTCGGTGAGTTTCATCCCTGTGTGCGCTTCAACGTCCAGCAATTTCCAGATAGTGCCCTTCTCGGTGTGTTCCGGACAGGCCGGATAGCCCGGTGCCGGACGAATCCCCTGGTAGTTTTCGCGGATCAGCTCCTCGTTGCTGAGGTTCTCATTGGCCGCGTAGCCCCAGTGCACCTTACGTACGCGTTCGTGGAGGTACTCGGCGAAGGCTTCCGCCAGGCGATCGGCGATCGCTTTCACCATGATTTTGTTGTAATCATCGTGCTGTGCGTCGTACGCATCCGCCAGCGCGTCCTCTTCCAGACCGCCGGTTACGGCAAACGCGCCGATATAGTCGGCTTTACCGGAGAGTTTCGGTGCGACGAAATCCGCCAGGCAGTAGTTGGCAAAGCCCACTTTCTCGGTTTGCTGGCGCAGGTGATGGCTTACGGCCAGCACGTGGGTGCGGGTTTCATCACGGTAGATTTCCACGTCGTCGCCCACTCGGTTCGCCGGGAACAGCCCCACCACCCCGCGCGGGTTGAGGGCTTTCTCTGCGCTCAGCCTGTCGAGCATGTCGTTGGCATCTTTAAACAGACGCTTCGCCTCTTCGCCTACCACCTCATCTTCAAGAATGCGCGGATATTTGCCCGCCAGAGACCAGGTCATAAAGAACGGCGTCCAGTCGATGTAGTTGCGCAGCGTTTCGATGCTGGCCGTCACGTCCTGCACGCCCAGACGGTGCGCGACCGGCGGCGTATAGCTGGACCAGTCGAACGCCAGATCGTTATCGCGCGCTGCCTGAAGTGAAACCGGCGGAGTACGCGGTTTCTTGCGACCATGCTGGATGCGGACGGTTTCGTACTCTTTGCGGGTGCGCGTCACAAAATCATCGCGCTGGGTGTCAGACAGCAGCGCGGAGACCACGCCCACGGTGCGCGAGGCGTTCTGCACGTACACCGTCGGGCCGCTGTAGTTCTGCTCGATCTTCACCGCCGTGTGCGCTTTCGAGGTGGTCGCCCCGCCAATCAGCAGCGGAATGGTGAAGCCCTGACGCTCCATCTCTTTTGCCACGTTGACCATTTCGTCCAGCGACGGCGTGATCAACCCGGAAAGACCAATCAGATCCGCATTCACTTCGCGCGCGGTCTTGAGGATTTTGTCCGCCGGGACCATCACGCCAAGGTCGATAATTTCGTAGTTATTACACTGCAACACCACGCCGACGATATTCTTGCCGATGTCGTGCACGTCGCCCTTCACGGTGGCGATAACCATCTTGCCGTTGCTGGAGCCTTTCTCTTTGCTGGCCTCGATAAACGGCTCCAGATACGCCACGGCCTGCTTCATCACGCGGGCGGATTTCACTACCTGCGGCAGGAACATTTTGCCCTCGCCGAACAGATCGCCGACCACGTTCATGCCGTCCATCAGCGGTCCTTCGATCACCTCAATCGGGCGGGCTGCCTGCTGACGCGCCTCCTCAGTATCCTGCTCAATGAACTCGGTAATGCCTTTCACCAGCGAATATTCCAGACGCTTTTTCACATCCCAGGAGCGCCACTCGGCCTGCTGAACGTTGGCCGATTCGTCAGATTTACTGCCGCGGTATTTCTCCGCCAGATCCAGCATGCGCTCGGTGGCGTCGTCGCGGCGGTTAAGGATCACGTCCTCAACGGCATCGCGTAGCTCGGCAGGCAGATCGTCGTAAATCGCCAGCTGGCCGGCATTGACGATCCCCATGTCCATCCCGTTGCGGATGGCGTAGTAGAGGAACACGGCGTGGATCGCTTCGCGCACCGGGTCGTTGCCGCGGAACGAGAACGAGACGTTCGACACACCGCCGGAAATCAGCGCGTGCGGCAGCTCGCGTTTAATGTCCTCACACGCACCGATAAAGTCCTGGGCGTAGTTGTTGTGCTCTTCGATGCCGGTCGCGACGGCGAAGATGTTCGGGTCGAAAATAATGTCTTCCGGCGGGAAGCCCACCTCTTCGGTCAGAATTTTGTACGCGCGGCGGCATATCTCAATTTTGCGCTCGCGGGTATCGGCCTGGCCCACTTCATCGAAAGCCATCACCACCACGGCGGCCCCGTAGCGACGGACCAGCTTCGCGTGGTGGATAAAGGTATCGACGCCCTCTTTCATCGAGATGGAGTTAACGATGCCTTTGCCCTGAATGCATTTCAGCCCTTTTTCGATGACCTCCCATTTGGAGGAGTCAATCATGATCGGCACGCGGGCGATATCCGGCTCACCGGCAATCAGGTTGAGGAAACGCACCATCGCCGCTTCGGCGTCGAGCATCCCCTCATCCATATTGATATCGATAATCTGCGCGCCGCTTTCCACCTGCTGGCGGGCAACGTCCAGCGCTTCGCTGTACTTCTCTTCTTTGATCAGGCGCTTGAACTTTGCGGAGCCGGTAACGTTTGTACGCTCACCCACGTTCACAAACAGGCTGTCGTCGCCGATGGTCAACGGCTCGAGGCCGGAAAGGCGACAGGCAACCGGAAGCTCGGGCAGCTTGCGCGGCGGCAGTCCGGCGACGGCGTTGCTCATGGCCGCGATGTGCTCCGGCGTGGTGCCGCAGCAGCCGCCGACGACGTTGAGGAAGCCAGATTCGGCCCATTCGCGGATTTGCGCCGCCATGGTGTCGGCATCGAGATCGTACTCACCGAACGCGTTCGGCAGACCGGCGTTCGGGTGGGCGGTGACGTAGCACTCTGCGATGCGCGAAAGCTCCTGCACGTACTGGCGCAGTTCGTCCGGCCCCAGCGCGCAGTTCAGGCCGAAGGAGAGCGCTTCGGCGTGGCGCAGGGAGTTATAAAACGCTTCGGTTGTCTGGCCGGACAGTGTACGGCCAGAAGCGTCAGTGATGGTGCCGGAAATCATGATCGGCAGGTCAACGCCCAGCGCCTCGAACTCCTCTTTCACCGCGTAAATTGCCGCTTTGGCGTTGAGGGTGTCGAATACGGTTTCAATCAGGATCAGGTCGGAACCGCCTTCCACCAGCGCCTTGGTCGATTCACGGTAGGCCACAACCAGCTGGTCAAAGGTGATATTACGAAACGCCGGATCGTTCACGTCCGGAGAAATCGACGCGGTGCGGTTGGTCGGGCCCAGCACCCCGGCAACGTAGCGAGGCTTGTCCGGCGTGCGGGCCGTCCACTCGTCGGCACAGGCGCGCGCCAGCTTCGCGGCTTCAAAGTTGATCTCCGCCGACAGGGATTCCATCTGGTAATCCGCCATGGCGATGGTTGTCGAGTTGAAGGTGTTGGTTTCAACGATATCCGCACCCGCTTCGAAGTAGGCGTTGTGGATATCCTTAATCACGGACGGCTTGCTGAGCACCAGCAGGTCGTTGTTTCCTTTCAGATCGCATGGCCAGTCGGCGAAGCGCTCGCCGCGAAAATCGTCTTCACTCAGACGATAGCCCTGGATCATGGTGCCCATGCCGCCGTCCAGCACCAGAATTCGTTCATTTAACTGCGCACGCAGTTGCTCTACTTTGCTGCTCACACTTGCTCCCGACAACGCTCAACAAGGCCAAAAGGCTGCGTTCCATACTGGCACAATCTCGCAGGGTCGAAAAGTCACACAGCGGTAACATGAGACATGTTCACTATCACTCCTCCGATCAGTCAGGAAAGCGGTTGCAAATTCACCAAATAAAACGAAAATGATTTCCACGATACAGAAAAAGGAGTTCGTCATGGTTACGACCGTTCCCGCTAAACGCGGCAGAAAACCTGCTGCAACCACCGCTGCACAACCTGGCGGACAGGTTCAATCCCTGACGCGCGGTCTGAAGCTGCTGGAGTGGATAGCCGAGTCGCACGGCAGCGTGGCCCTGACCGAGCTGGCCCAGCAGGCTGGCCTGCCGAACTCCACCACGCACCGCCTGCTGACCACCATGCAGCAGTTGGGCTTCGTGCGTCAGGTGGGCGAGCTGGGACACTGGGCGGTGGGGGCGCATGCGTTTATCGTGGGGAGTAGCTTCCTGCAGAGCCGCAACCTGCTGGCGATTGTCCACCCGATTCTGCGCAAGCTGATGGAGGAGTCCGGCGAGACGGTCAACCTGGCGGTGCTGGATCAGAGCGACCACCAGGCGATTATCATCGACCAGGTGCAGTGTACGCAGCTGATGCGTATGTCCGCGCCGATTGGCGGCAAGCTGCCGATGCACGCCTCCGGGGCGGGCAAAGCGTTTCTCTCGCAGCTGAGCGAGGACCAGGTGACGGGGCTGCTGCACCGTAAAGGGTTGCACGCCTATACCCACGCCACGCTGGTTTCGCCCGTGCATCTGAAAGAAGATCTGGCTTTAACCCGCAAGCGCGGCTATTCGTTTGACGATGAAGAGCATGCGCTCGGTCTGCGCTGCCTCGCGGCCTGCATTTTTGACGAGCACCGCGAGCCGTTTGCGGCCATTTCCATTTCCGGACCGATTTCGCGCATGACTGATGACCGCGTGACCGAGCTGGGCGCGCTGGTGATTAAGGCGGCGAAAGAGGTGACGCTGGCGTATGGTGGGATTCGTTAAACCGCACACAAAACCGCTGCTTGCGGCGGTAAGCGTAGACATCTTCCACATGCCCATTTTTAATCCGCGTTTGCAGCCCGCGCCAGTAGCTGGCGCGGAACAAATCCTCATGCATCTCTGCGAATAGCGGCCCGATACGCGGGTCTGCACATAACCAGTGGCGAAATTCTTCCGGAAACACATCGCCAGGCGAGACGCTGTACCATGGTTCACCGGACAGCTCATCTTCCGGGTAACGGGGCGGCGGGATATCGCGAAAGTTCACCTCGGTCATGTAGCAAATTTCATCGTAATCATAGAACACCACGCGCCCATGACGGGTGACGCCAAAGTTTTTAAACAGCATATCGCCCGGGAAGATATTGGCGGCGGCAAGCTGGCGAATCGCGTTGCCGTACTCTTCAATGGCATCCCGCAGCGCCTGACCTTCGGACTGCTCCAGCCAGATATTTAGCGGCACCATACGGCGCTCAATATAAAGGTGGCTAATCACGATTTTGTCGCCAAGATCGGTAATTTTCGCAGGTGTTTCCTGCATCAAAAGTGTCATAAGCGCCGGAGCGATCTGCTGTTTATCCAGCACAAAGTTTTCAAACTCCTGAGTATCCGCCATCCGCCCAACGCGGTCGTGCTCTTTGACCAGCTGATAGCAGGCGCGGACGTGAGCGGCGCTCATCTCTTTCTGCGGGGCAAATTTATCCTTAATCACCTTAAACACGCGGTCAAAGCCGGGTAGCGTGAAAACCAGCATCACCATACCGCGAATGCCGGGCGCTTCGATAAACTGCTCATCGGCGGTGGTGACATAGCGCAGGTATTCCCGGTAGCTTTCCGTTTTGGCGTGCTTCTGGCAGCCAATCGCCATATACAGCTCTGCCGTGGTTTTACCCGGCAGGATCTCGCGCAGCCACTCCACCAGAGCGGCAGGTAACGGTGCATAGACCATAAAATAGGAACGCGCGAAGCCAAACACGATGCTGGCCTCGGCGCTGGTGGTCAGGCAGGTATCGACAAACAGTTCCCCATCGTCGGTACGGTGGATTGGTAGCAGAAACGGCACGATGGCTGTCGGCGTAACCAGTTTGCCTACCAGCCAGGCGGCTTTATTTCGGTAGAAAAGCTCGTTAACTACCTGCAAATGGCTTTGGCTGAGTACCTCAGCGCCGAAGGTTTCGATGAGATGCGCGTGGATGTAACTGATATCCCGGAATTTATTCTCCCAGGGCAGACGCAGAGGCAAATCAGTTAATACGCGGTTCAGGAGCTTTTCCCATCCACGCTCGGGAAAGAAGTCTTTCGCCAGCGGACGCGGAATGGAACGAAAGCGTCGCTCGGGCTGGGAGCTGAAGATAAATAACCGCTCAGGAGATAATGAGCGGTGGTCAAATAACCGGCAATAGACGGAGTTAAAAAAGCTCTCCGCAATCTCAAAGCGCGGGTAGTCGGGTAACAAATGGGTGTAATGCTCTTTCACGCGCAGTAAAAATTCCGCATCCGGACTTTTACCGTCGGTAATGCAGCGCAACTGCTCCACCACCAGACCCACGTGATGGTCGTAGAGATGGATACGCTGCTTCATGGCCTGCTGAACCGCATGCCAGTCAGCCTGTTCAAAGCGCTGCTGCGCGCCGGAGGTGACTTCCAGAAAACGACCATACTGGGCGTCGAAGCCTTGCAAAATAGTTTGGGCAATCAGTAATTCCAGACCACGCGACATATATTCCCCCTCACCCCAACCCTCTCCCCGAGGGGGAGAGGGGGAAAAGATTAGAACTGTGCTTCTTCCGTTGAACCCGTTAAGGCGGTGACGGATGAGGTCCCGCCCTGAATAATCGTGGTCACGTTATCGAAATAGCCCGTCCCAACTTCCTGCTGGTGCGAGACGAAGGTATAGCCGTCTTTGCCCGCGGCAAATTCCGGCTGCTGCACCTTCTCAACGTAGTGCTTCATGCCCTCACCCTGCGCGTAGGCGTGCGCCAGGTCGAACATGTTGAACCACATGCTGTGGATACCCGCCAGGGTAATGAACTGGTATTTGTAGCCCATGTCGGACAGCTGCTGCTGGAAGCTGGCGATCGTTTTGTCATCCAGCTTTTTCTGCCAGTTGAAGGACGGCGAACAGTTATAGGCCAGCAGCTTGCCCGGGTATTTCGCGTGAATCGCATCGGCAAAGCGCTTCGCCAGCGCCAGATCCGGCGTGGAGGTTTCACACCAGACCAGGTCGGCGTAAGGGGCATACGCCAGGCCGCGGCTTATCGCCTGCTCAATGCCGGCATGCGTGCGATAGAACCCTTCGCTGGTACGCTCGCCAGTGATGAACTCACTGTCGTACGGATCGCAGTCAGAGGTAATCAGGTCCGCCGCATCGGCATCGGTACGGGCAATCACCAGCGTCGGTACGCCGAGCACGTCAGCAGCCAGACGTGCGGCAACCAGCTTCTGAATCGCTTCCTGAGTCGGAACGAGCACCTTACCGCCCATGTGTCCGCATTTCTTCACTGACGCCAGCTGGTCTTCGAAGTGAACGGCCGCTGCACCGGCCTCAATCATCGATTTCATCAGTTCGAAGGCGTTCAGCACGCCGCCGAAGCCTGCTTCCGCATCCGCGACGATCGGCAGGAAGTAGTCCGTAAAGCGCGGATCGCCTGGTTCGATACCGGCAGCCCACTGGATCTGATCCGCACGGCGGAAGGTATTGTTGATCCGATCCACCACCGACGGCACCGAGTTAGCCGGATAGAGCGACTGATCCGGGTACATGCTGGAGGCCAGGTTGGCGTCCGCCGCGACCTGCCAGCCTGAGAGGTAAATCGCCTCAATACCGGCCTTCGCCTGCTGCAGTGCCTGTCCGCCGGTCAGCGCGCCGAGGCTGTTGATATAACCTTTTTTAGAGCCACCGTGCAGCAGCTTCCACATTTTCGCCGCACCGTTCTGTGCCAGCGTGCATTCCGGGTTGACCGAGCCGCGTAATTTCACCACTTCCTCTGCGCTGTATGGGCGGCGGATGCCTTCCCAGCGCGGTTGTGTCCACTCTTTCTTTAACTCTTCGATTTGTTGGGTACGGGTTTTCATGTGCAGATGCTCCATATTGTTATGTGGTGAGTTACGCCAGGAAGCGGTAGCCCGGCAGGGTCAGGAAGTCGATTAAGTCATCTGATGTGGTGATTTGCTCCATCAGGCGCGCAGCGTCGTCAAAGCGTCCGCTGCTGAAGCGGTGTTCGCCCAGCTCGTCCTGAATCACGCGCATCTCTTCGGCCAGCATCTGGCGGAACAGGGATTTGGTCACCGGTTTGCCGTTGCTGAGCGTTTTTTGATGGTGGATCCACTGCCAGATGGAGGTGCGGGAGATTTCCGCCGTCGCGGCATCTTCCATCAGGCCGTAGATAGGCACGCAGCCGTTGCCGGAGATCCACGCTTCGATGTACTGGACCGCGACGCGGATATTGGCGCGCATGCCCTCTTCCGTACGTTCACCCGCACACGGCGCCAGCAGCTGCTCTTCTGCGATTGGCGCGTCGTCTTCACGGGTGACAAACAGCTGGTTTTTGTTGTCGCCGAGTACACGGTTAAAGACCTCCATCGCCGTGTCGGCCAGGCCAGGATGGGCAATCCACGTGCCGTCGTGACCGTTGCGGGCTTCAAGCTCTTTGTCGGCTTTCACCTTGTTGAGCACCTGATTGTTGCGCTCTGCGTCTTTGCTTGGGATAAAGGCCGCCATGCCGCCCATCGCGAACGCACCGCGCTTGTGGCAGGTTTTAATCAGCAGGCGCGAGTAGGCGCTCAGGAAAGGCTTATCCATGGTGACGACCTGACGATCCGGCAGTACGCGGTCGGCATGATTTTTCAGGGTTTTGATATAGCTAAAGATGTAATCCCAGCGTCCGCAGTTCAGGCCGACAATGTGGTCGCGCAGCGCATGCAGGATTTCATGCATCTGGAATACCGCTGGCAGCGTTTCAATCAGCAGCGTGGCCTTAATGGTGCCACGCGGCAGGTCAAAACGATCTTCGGCGTAGCTGAACACTTCGCTCCACCAGGCCGCTTCCTGCCAGGACTGTGTTTTTGGCAGGTAGAAATAAGGGCCGCTGCCTTTGGCCAGCAGGCTTTTATGGTTGTGGAAGAAATAGAGCGCGAAATCAAAGAGGCTGCCCGGAATGGCTTCCCCGCGCCAGGTCACGTGCTTTTCAGGTAAATGCAGACCGCGTACGCGACAGATCAGCACCGCCGGGTTCGGTTTGAGCTGGTAGATTTTACCGGCTTCGTTGGTATAGCTGATGGTGCCGTTCACGGCATCGCGCAGGTTGATCTGCCCGTCGATAACTTTGTTCCAGTCTGGCGCCAGTGAGTCTTCAAAATCGGCCATAAAGACTTTAACGTTGGCGTTCATGGCGTTGATCACCATTTTGCGCTCTACCGGACCGGTGATCTCAACGCGACGATCCTGTAAATCTTCAGGGATGCCGCGGATTTTCCACTCACCACGACGAATGGAAGCGGTTTCCGAAATGAAGCCAGGCAACTTGCCATCGTCAATTTCCTGCTGCTGATGAATGCGTGCCGCCAGCAGCTTATTACGCTGCGGCGTAAAGCGGGTCACCAGTTCAGTCAGAAACTCTACCGCTTCCGCCGTCAAAACCTGCTGTTCTTGCTCGCCGTACGGCTTGGTAAAGGCCAGTTCATCGACCGTCGTTGCCTGTTGAGTCATTACTCTGCTCCTCATCAAAGATCCAAAATCACTCCCCCGATGCGAACGAAAGATCGTTGTGTAGTTTTCGCTCAGCAGAATTAAGACTATCTATAATTTTCCCAAAATCAAAAACAATTTCCATTTTAATTAAATTTACATTGCAACTTTTTGATTAATATGGAATTAAAATTTTATCGAATGATGAGTAGGATTTCGGAAATAAAAAAGGCACCCGAAGGTGCCTGATTTGAATAGCTGAAACGCTTTAGGATCGTTTAACGCAGACGATTACTCCAGCGTTGGATTCATGTGGCGAAGATCGTATGGCGTAATCTGGTAGACGTAATAGTTGAGCCAGTTAGTAAACAGCAAATTTCCGTGGCTGCGCCAGGTCGCCCGAGGCGTGTTTTGCGGATCGTTTTTCGGGAAATAGTTGTATGGGACATCAGGACTGAGACCTGCTTCAACGTCACGGAAATACTCTGACGCGAGGGTATCGGGATCGTACTCCGGATGTCCCGTAACGAACGCGATGCGCTTATCTTTGCTGGCAAACAGGTAGGCATCGCCGTCTTCCGTTTCGGCCAGGATTTCCAGATCGGTGTAATCACGGATCAGCTGAGCCGGGAAATCGGCGTAGCGAGAATGCGGGGCCAGGAAGGTGTCATCAAAACCACGCGTCAGCAGCGCGTGGGGGTGAAGAATATGGTGTTCGTACACGCCAGAAAGCTTGTCGCTGCGGGTTTGCTTGGGAATGCCATAGAGGATATTCAGTGCGGCCTGTACCGCCCAACAGACAAACAGCGTGGAGGTGACGTGATCTTTTGCCCACTCCAGAACCTGTTTTATCTGCGGCCAGTAGGCGACATCGTTAAACTCAACCAGGCCGAGCGGCGCACCAGTGACGATCAGACCATCAAAGTTCTCATCGCGGATGTCGCCAAAGTTACAGTAAAAGTTATTCAGATGCTCGGCAGGGGTGTTGCGTGACTCACGGGCATCGATCCGCAACAGTTGAATATCGACCTGCAGTGGGGAGTTCGACAGCAGGCGCAGGAACTGATTCTCCGTTTCGATCTTTTTGGGCATCAGATTGAGAATAAGCACCTTCAGCGGGCGAATTTCCTGACCTGAAGCGCGTGAAGTTGTCATGACGAAGACGTTTTCTTCACGTAAGAAATTGACGGCTGGTAGCTCGTCCTGCACCCGAATCGGCATAACCTTAAATCCTCACAGCATACGTATAAACGTTTAGACATCCAGACAGCTAACCATACCCAGAAACGGTATGAATGTCGAGTCTGCAAGCGAAAGGTGAGAAAGTTTCAAGGAGAGGGAAAACAAAAGCAAAAAACCCCGCACCTTACGGTACGGGGTTCTTC
>NZ_JBSKJN010000012.1:0-94965 GCF_053709515.1 Enterobacter sp. UPMP701
GTGAAGAGGCCATCCGGAAGGATGGCCTTTTTGCGTTTCTGAACCACCGGATGTTGCAGGCCGGGTAAGGCGAAGCCGCCACCCGGCAGGTCAGACCGCACACCACCTCACAATAAACTCAGCAATCCCGTCCACATCATTTAAATCCAGCACCGGAATTTCAAGCGGCAGTCCAGCATCACTGGCCACCGCAATCACATGCTCATCCAGCGTTAACTCGCTGATATCATGCCCGGCATCGCTTCTGAACAGCAGGATCTTAGGCACGGCCTCATGCTTAAATCCCTCAACCAGCACCAGATCCAGCGTGGAGTGATCCATCCGGCTCACCAGATACGCGAGATCCAGCGGCGCCTCATCCGGCGTTTCTGTCATCAATGCCCAGCGCTGATTGCTTGCGACCATTGTCTGCGCAGCACCCGCTTTGCGCAGCTCATAGCTATCTTTGCCCGGCTTATCGACATCCATATTATGGTGAGTATGCTTAATCAAGCCTGGACGAATACCGCGGGCGCACAGCGCGGGTATCAGTTTTTTCAGCAGCGTGGTTTTTCCTGTCCCACTCCAGGCGGAAATGGCTAAAACAGAGGTCATCTCTTCTCCTGCATGGCCTGTAAATCTTCCGTTGTGTTCACATTCACGAACGATGTTTTCATGTCGCTAAAATCAACAGCATGTCCGCCGACCTGAAGCATAAACACCATCACTTTTCGTTCTCCGGCAGCCAGATAGTCGCTCAAAGCAGGGATCAACGATCTGTTAATGAGCGCGATAGTTGGGTGGTCGCGCTCGCCGTCATGCACCCAGACCACGGATGAATCACCCCGCTGCTGCACCATTCGCTCCACCAGGCTGGTTGGTATAAATGGCGTATCGCACGAACAAAAGAGAAACCACTCTCCCTGCGACTGCTGCATCACCGAAAGCATGCCGGCCAGCGGCCCCGGATAATCTGCGAGGTTATCCTGATAAACGGGAAATCCGCTGCGCTGGTAAATATCGATATGGCGATTTGCGCTCAGCGCCATTGCCGATACCTGATCGACAAGCGTATCAGCGACATGCTGCCATAAGGGCTTGCCCTTCAGGAGCTGTAATCCCTTATCTTCCCCGCCCATCCGCGTAGCTCTGCCGCCTGCGAGAACGACGCCAATGATTTCCTGGCTAAGATTCACGAATATCGCCTCTTTTATTGTGGGATTGACCCTGCTAACGTGTCACTCTAAATGAAAGGAGCACCACCATGAAATGTAAACGTCTGAATGAAGTCATTGAACTCCTCCAGCCAGCCTGGCAAAAAGAGCCTGAGCTGAATCTGATGCAATTCTTACAGAAACTGGCGAAAGAGTCAGGTTTTGACGGCGAACTGGCAGACCTTTCTGATGACATCCTGATCTACCACCTCAAAATGCGCGACTCTGCCAAAGATGCTGTTATTCCTGGTATTCAGAAGGATTATGAGGAAGATTTTAAAACCGCATTGCTGCGCGCCCGGGGCGTAATTAAAGAGTAAAAGCTTGTAAGCGGAGCCACCGAAATCGCCACAAGATGATATCCTGAATCATTCGTATAATTTCCGGATGATCGGATGAACGACCAGGCTTTTACTTTCCAGACACTACACCCGGATACCATTATGGATGCCCTGTTTGAACAGGGTATTCGTGTGGATTCCGGGCTAACTCCGTTAAACAGCTACGAAAACCGCGTCTACCAGTTTCAGGACGAGGATCGTCAGCGCTTCGTCGTTAAGTTTTATCGACCTGAACGCTGGTCCGCAGAACAAATTCAGGAAGAACACCAGTTTGCTCACGATCTGCTGGAAGATGACGTCCCCGTAGCCGCACCCATAAAGTTCCATAACCAAACGCTGCTTACGCATGAAGGGTTTTACTACGCCGTATTCCCAAGTCTGGGTGGTCGTCAGTTTGAAGCGGATAATATCGATCAGATGGAGTGGGTTGCTCGCTATCTGGGACGTATACACCAGACGGGGCGCAAAAAAGACTTTATTGCCCGTCCGACTATCGGGATTCAGGAATACCTTCTTGAACCGCGCGACGTATTCGAAAAATGTGCAATGATCCCCAAAGCGTTAAAGGATGATTTCCTTAACGCCACCGATAAGCTCATAGCTGCGGTTAAAGCCTGCTGGCGAGATGATATCGCCATCCTGCGGCTGCATGGCGATTGTCACGCCGGGAATATCCTCTGGCGTGATGGCCCGCTGTTTGTCGATCTTGATGATGCGCGCATGGGACCAGCGGTTCAGGATCTGTGGATGCTGCTCAATGGCGATAAAGCCGAGCAGCGCATGCAGCTTGAAACGATTATTGAAGCCTATGAAGAATTTAGCCCGTTTAATTCAGACGAAATTGCCCTGATTGAGCCTTTACGTGCGATGCGTTTTGTTTATTATCTCGCATGGTTAATCAGGCGTTGGGACGATCCCGCATTTCCCCGAAATTTCCCGTGGCTTACCGGAGAAGATTACTGGCGCAGCCAGATATCTACATTTACTGAGCAGGTCAAGGTTCTTCAGGAACCCCCTCTGCAATTAACGCCGATGTATTAATTGGACACACCCAGGAGAGAGTTAATCATGAAAAAAATTTGGCTGGCGCTGGCAGGTATGATTTTGGCATTTAGCGCTTCTGCTGCGCAGTTTACCGACGGCAAACAGTACATCACGCTGGACAAGCCTGTCGCTGGCGAGCCACAGGTTCTGGAGTTCTTCTCGTTCTATTGCCCACACTGCTATCAGTTCGAGCAGGTACTGCATGTTTCTGACAACGTGAAGAAAAAGCTGCCAGAAGGCACCAAAATGACCAAGTACCACGTCGAGTTCCTGGGTCCATTGGGTAAAGACCTGACTCAGGCGTGGGCGGTTGCGATGGCGCTGGGCGTGGAAGATAAAATCACCGCTCCAATGTTTGAAGCCGTACAGAAAACCCAGACCGTTCAGACCACTGCGGATATCCGTAAAGTGTTCGTTGATGCCGGTGTGAAAGGTGAAGAGTACGACGCCGCGTGGAACAGCTTTGTGGTGAAATCGCTGGTCGCTCAGCAGGAAAAAGCGGCCGCTGACCTGCAGCTTCAGGGCGTTCCGGCGATGTTTGTTAATGGCAAATATCAGCTGAACATGCAGGGCATGGACACCAGCAGCATGGATATCTTCGTACAGCAGTATGCTGATACCGTGAAATACCTGGTCGAGAAAAAGTAAGTTCCTTGATGTAAAAACGCCGGTCATTGGCCGGCGTTTTTGTATGAAGATTTAATGCTGTCTATCAGTTCATCTTTCTCTTTCCAGAGCGTATTAAGCCATTGCTGGAAACGACGTTTAAAATTCTTATCGTTAACGTAGTCACCATGCAGCTCGGCATCGATCGGAACTAAATCTACCCGAACCACAATGCGTGTCAGTTTGCCGCTGAGCATGTCGAAAAACGGCGTCTTATCGTTTGCCGGATAGCAGAGCGTGACGTTAAGTAACTTATCAAACTGTGTACCCAGCACGTTAAGCGCCATCGCGATACCCGCAGCCTTTGGCGGAAGCAGATTCTGATAAGGGGAGCGAGTGTGTTGACGTTTCTCTTCGGTAAACCGTGAGCCTTCAACAAAGTTCACGATGGTCGTTGGATGCGCGCGAAACTTTTCACAGGAACGACGAGTCGTCTCCACATCCTTACCGCGACGCTCCGGATGACGAATCAGATAGCTGCGCGAATAACGTTTCATAAACGGCATATCAAGCGCCCAGCAGGCCAGCCCGATAAAGGGCACCCAGGCAAGCTGTTGTTTCAGGAAGTACTTGTTCATGGGGATGTGTTTGCGGAAAAGCACGCATAACACCACGATGTCCGCCCAGCTGTGGTGATTGCAGATCAGCAGGTACCAGTTCTTTTTGTTGAGGCTTTCCAGCCCTTCAACATCCCACTTCAGATGCGGATTCAGACACAGCAGGATCGCCAGCCCTTCGCACCAGCAGTACATCATGAAATTACAAAACGCAGATACGGCTCGCCACACCACCGGGACAGGCAGCAGCAGTTTAACTATCCCGGCGACAATGATCGGCACAGAACAGGCAATCGTCACCAGAATAGTTAAAATGATGCTTAGCGGTAATGTTATTGCAGCGAGCAATCTCGACATGATGAGCTTTTTCAGGTAGTTAGCTGTAAGTGAGCGACCGGCTATTCGGCGCAGGGCGCTGATTTTACCAGAAAACAGGCAAAGTAATGGCGCTTTCATACCGTCAATCGGCGGCTTTTACCCGGACACAGAAGATTTCTCTAATATTGAGCGCTAATCAGGAGTTATATCCACATAGACTAAATAGCCATCACCACACATTTTTGAGGGCGTGCTGTCAATTAAGTGCATGATATTTAGTGTTTTATTTATGGTGGGCGTCTGCGTTAAGCGTCTTTTTTATATATGAAGTGAAAATATACACAAACTTATCCACAGTTTGAATTTTGCGAGCGATCCTCACGATCGCAAAATCTTTTCCTGTATCTGGTGCGAATAACTGATGTTTTCATCCTTCTGTGGCATCCTTTACCCATAAATTGATTAAAGGCACGGACATTATGGTTCAGATCCCAGAAAACCCACTTATTCTCGTCGACGGCTCTTCTTACCTGTATCGGGCGTACCATGCGTTTCCTCCTCTGACCAATAGCGCAGGGGAACCTACCGGCGCAATGTACGGCGTGCTCAATATGCTGCGCAGCCTGATCCTTCAGTATCAGCCGACCCATGCGGCTGTCGTTTTTGATGCGAAAGGCAAAACCTTCCGCGATGAGCTGTTCGAGCATTACAAATCTCACCGTCCGCCAATGCCTGACGATCTGCGTGCGCAGATTGAGCCGCTGCACGCCATGGTGAAAGCGATGGGCCTGCCGCTGCTGGCGGTTTCTGGCGTGGAAGCTGACGACGTCATCGGCACGCTGGCGCGTGAAGCAGAAAAAATGGGCCGTCCGGTGCTGATCAGCACCGGTGATAAAGACATGGCGCAGCTGGTGACGCCAGGTATCACCCTGATCAACACCATGACGAACACCATTCTGGGGCCAGAAGAAGTGGTCACTAAGTATGGCGTGCCGCCAGAGCTGATTATCGATTTCCTCGCGTTGATGGGCGACTCCTCGGATAACATTCCCGGTGTTCCTGGCGTCGGTGAAAAAACCGCGCAGGCGCTACTCCAGGGGCTGGGTGGCCTGGATACGCTCTATGCGGAATCAGACAAAATCGCCGGCCTTTCCTTCCGTGGCGCAAAAACCATGGCCGGGAAGCTGGAAGAGAACAAAGAGGTGGCTTATCTCTCCTATAAGCTGGCAACGATCAAAACCGATGTGGAACTGGAGCTGGGCTGTGAGCAGCTTGAAGTGCAACAGCCTTCTGCTGACGATCTGCTGAGCCTGTTTAAAAAATACGAATTCAAGCGCTGGACCACTGACGTGGAAGCCGGTAAATGGCTGCAGGCAAAAGGGGCGAAACCTGCGGCAAAACCGAAGGAAACGATCGTCATTGATGCCGAAGAGCAGGCGGAAGAAGAAGCCGCAGCGCTCTCCTTCGATAACTACGAAACCATTCTTGACGAGTCGCAGTTGATTGCCTGGATCGAAAAACTGAAAAAAGCACCGGTCTTTGCCTTTGATACGGAAACTGACAGTCTCGATAACATCTCTGCCAATATGGTGGGCCTGTCATTTGCGACAGAGCCGGGTATTGCTGCTTACGTTCCTGTGGCGCACGACTATCTGGATGCGCCAGAGCAGATCTCCCGTGAACGCGCGCTTGAGCTACTGAAGCCGATTCTGGAAGACGAAAAGGCGCTGAAGGTCGGGCAAAACCTCAAGTACGACCGCGGCATTCTGCAAAACTACGGCATTGAACTGCGCGGGATTGCCTTCGACACCATGCTCGAATCCTACATTCTGGACAGCGTCGCGGGCCGTCATGATATGGATTCCTTATCTGACCGCTGGCTCAAGCACAAAACGATCACCTTTGAAGAGATTGCCGGTAAAGGGAAAAATCAGCTCACCTTTAACCAGATTGCTCTCGAAGAAGCAGGGCGCTATGCGGCGGAAGACGCCGACGTCACACTGCAGCTTCACCTGAAAATGTGGCCAAAACTGCAGAAGCACGAAGGTCCGCTGAACGTGTTCCAGCATATCGAGATGCCGCTGGTGCCCGTGCTGTCACGTATTGAACGTAACGGCGTGAAAATCGACCCTACGGTGCTGCATAACCACTCCGGGGAGCTGGCGCAGCGTTTGACCGAGCTCGAGCAAAAAGCGCATGAGCTTGCCGGCGAGCCGTTTAACCTCTCTTCACCGAAGCAGCTGCAAACCATCCTGTTTGAAAAGCAGGGCATCAAGCCATTGAAGAAAACCCCAGGCGGCGCGCCGTCAACGTCTGAAGAGGTGCTTGAAGAGCTGGCGCTGGACTACCCGCTGCCAAAAGTGATTCTGGAGTATCGTGGTCTCGCGAAGCTGAAGTCTACCTATACCGACAAGCTCCCGCTAATGATCAACCCGAAAACGGGTCGCGTGCACACGTCGTATCATCAGGCTGTCGCGGCCACGGGGCGTCTCTCGTCAACCGATCCTAACCTGCAGAACATCCCGGTACGTAACGAAGAAGGCCGCCGTATTCGCCAGGCTTTCATCGCACCAGAGGATTATCTGATTGTCTCTGCTGACTACTCGCAAATTGAATTGCGCATTATGGCGCATCTGTCCCGCGACAAAGGCCTGCTGACCGCCTTTGCCGAAGGAAAGGATATCCACCGGGCAACCGCGGCGGAAGTCTTCGGCTTGCCGCTGGAGAGCGTGACCAACGAACAGCGCCGCAGTGCAAAAGCGATCAACTTCGGTCTGATTTACGGCATGAGCGCGTTTGGCCTTTCACGCCAGCTCAATATTCCGCGTAAAGAGTCGCAGAAGTATATGGACCTTTACTTTGAACGCTATCCCGGCGTGCTGGAATATATGGAACGCACCCGTGCGCAGGCGAAAGAGAAAGGTTACGTTGAAACCCTTGATGGCCGCCGTCTCTACCTCCCGGACATCAAATCCAGCAACGCGGCGCGCCGCGCTGGCGCAGAGCGTGCGGCGATCAACGCCCCAATGCAGGGAACCGCAGCGGACATTATTAAGCGTGCCATGATCGCTGTTGACGCCTGGCTGGAAAAAGAGAAGCCACGCGTGAAAATGATCATGCAGGTACACGATGAATTGGTATTTGAAGTGCACAAGGACGATCTCGATTCCGTGTCGACAAAGATCCATGAACTGATGGAAAGCAGCATGACGCTTGACGTGCCGTTGCTGGTGGAAGTGGGAAGTGGTGAAAACTGGGATCAAGCTCACTAAGGGTTATATGAATAACGCGCTTTTTATGTAAGTTAGCAACATAACAACGCGCGTTTTGTGACGATCATTAGAATTCCCTATGTAAAGAATGAAAAAAAACTACAAAAAGTGCTTTTTCTGCAGCAAAAAAAGGGGTAGAGTTATCCACGTAGGGTACAGAGGTAAGATGTTCTATCTTTCAGACCTTTTACTTCACGTAATCGGATTTGGCTGAATATTTTAGCCGCCCCAGTCAGTAATGACTGGGGCGTTTTTTATTGCGGCAAAGAAAAGTTCAGGCAAAAAAAAGCGCGGACTTCGCCGCGCTCGGTATTACTCTTCTTCCGCTTCCGTCGCGGGTTCCAGCTCGTTAAACCAGCTATCGAGCTTCTGGCGCAGCTTGTCCACGCCCTGCTTTTTCAGCGAAGAGAAGGGTTCCACCTGTACATCGCCATTGAAGGCCAGTACCGCTTCACGAACCATATTCACCTGCGCTTTCCGCGCGCCGCTCGCCAGCTTATCGGCCTTGGTCAGCAGGACCAGCACGGCAATATCGCTTGCTACAGCCCAGTCGATCATCTGCTGATCGAGATCTTTCAGCGGGTGACGAATATCCATCAGCACCACCAGACCTTTCAGGCACATGCGTTTTTCCAGGTATTCGCCCAGCGCACGCTGCCATTTGATCTTCATCTCTTCAGGCACCTGCGCATAACCGTATCCCGGTAAGTCGACGAGGCGTTTGCCTTCAGCGACTTCAAAGAGGTTAATCAGCTGGGTACGGCCAGGTGTTTTTGAGGTACGCGCCAGGTTCTTCTGATTGGTCAGCGTATTCAGGGCGCTGGATTTACCCGCATTAGAGCGGCCAGCAAATGCCACTTCAATACCGGTATCAGAAGGCAGGTGGCGAATATCGGGCGCACTGGTGACAAAATGCGTCTGTTGGTAGTTCCAGGTAGTCACGTGGTCGTCTCCAAAAATCGTAATCTGAGGGGATTATACCCGAATGCGGGCAAAAGGCTTTTCTCATTGCACAGGGCTTGCAGGCGAATGCCCGAACCGTTGTGAGAGATCGGCTAATGTTGCTATGGGAGATTTCAGAGAATTCGCAGGTGCCAAAAAAGCCAAACTGTTTTAAATCATAAGCTTATTACCGGGTAATTATCTGAAAATTTCTTTTTGTCCCGTTTCGTTGCTTGTTAGTTTAACTGAACAAGGTAAAGTGTGCGTCAGGGCGAGGAAGCCAACGGGAATTAGACTTAAGGATTAGGGTCAGGAGCGCCAGGAGGCGAAGACGCAGGACTGTCAGGATGACCAGCGCCTGGAGGCGTTTTAACAGGAAATGGAACCATACACGGACGGTATCAGCCAAAGGATAAACAGGGTGTGTTGTTGGTAAACATGGAATGTCTGGCCCGCTAAGGGTTGTGAGTCAGGAAAAAAGGCGACAGATTGCTCTGTCGCCTTTTTTCTTTGCTTGCTTTCTGCTAGATTTCGCCGCAATTCTATACTGAAGAAAACGACTTAAAGATAAAACATCATGAAAAAACCGACCACCGCAGCGGGCGCGAAACGCCCGGCAAAAGCACGCCGCAAAACGCGCGAAGAACTTAATCAGGAAGCGCGCGATCGCAAACGCGATAAAAAACATCGTGGCCATGCTGCGGGTAGCCGTGCGAACGGCGGTGCGGCAGCCGGCGCTTCTGCAAAAGGCAAACAGCAGAAAGATCCTCGTATCGGCAGTAAAACTCCCATTCCACTGGGCGTGACAGACACCCCGGTCACTAAGCAGCACAAACCAAAGAGCGAGAAACCTATGCTTTCACCGCAGGCTGAGCTGGATATGCTGGAGAACGATGAGCGCCTGGACGCGCTGCTGGAACGTCTTGAAGAGGGTGAAACCCTGACCGCCGAAGAGCAGTCATGGGTGGATGCCAAACTGGACCGCATTGATGAACTGATGCAGAAGCTGGGTCTGTCTTATGATGACGAAGACGACGAAGAGGAAGAAGAAAAGCAGGAAGACATGATGCGTCTTCTGAAGGGTGGAAACTAACATTTGCATCCGGCAGGTACGATAGTCCTGCTTATAACCCTTCCGGTTATATGTTATCTGGTGTGGTTATTCGTTAAACTACGGCGGTTGTCGCGGCGACAGAAGTGGCTGCGCACCCGAATGATGGCCCGCGATGGGGCCAGAACGGGCCGCCGTATACGAACGCGACACCAACGGAAGGAGTGAGCATGTCAGCACCAACTATCGACTGGGATTTGGCCTTAATCCAGAAATATAACTATTCCGGGCCGCGTTATACCTCATACCCCACCGCGCTGGAGTTCTCCGATGCCTTCGGCGAGGCGGATTTTCAGCAGGCCGTCGCGCGCTATCCAGAGCGTCCGCTGTCGCTTTACGTCCATATTCCGTTCTGCCATAAGCTCTGCTACTTCTGCGGTTGTAATAAAATCGTTACCCGCCAGCAGCATAAAGCTGACCAGTATCTTGACGCACTCGAACAGGAAATTGTGCATCGAGCACCGCTGTTTAAAGGGCGTCACGTCAGCCAGCTTCACTGGGGCGGCGGCACGCCAACCTATCTGAACAAAGCGCAAATAAGCCGCCTGATGGCGCTGCTGCGCAACAATTTCAGTTTTAATGCCGACGCTGAAATCTCGATCGAAGTCGATCCACGTGAAATTGAGCTGGATGTACTGGATCACTTACGCGCCGAGGGCTTTAACCGTCTGAGCATGGGCGTGCAGGATTTCAATAAAGAGGTTCAGCGTCTGGTCAACCGCGAGCAGGATGAAGAGTTTATCTTCGCCTTACTCAACCACGCGCGTGACATCGGCTTTACCTCGACCAATATTGACCTGATTTACGGCCTGCCAAAGCAGACGCCGGAAAGCTTCGCCTTTACGCTGAAACGCGTGGCCGAGCTCAACCCGGACCGCCTCAGCGTCTTTAACTATGCGCACCTGCCAACGCTCTTTGCCGCCCAGCGCAAAATTAAAGATGCCGATCTGCCTTCTGCCCAGCAGAAGCTGGATATCCTGCAGGAAACTATCACCTCGCTGACCGAAACCGGCTATCAGTTTATCGGGATGGATCACTTTGCCCGTCCGGATGACGAGTTGGCGATTGCCCAGCGTGAAGGTGTCCTGCACCGTAACTTCCAGGGTTACACCACCCAGGGCGACACCGATCTGCTGGGGATGGGCGTCTCGGCGATCAGCATGATTGGCGACTGCTACGCGCAGAACCAGAAAGAGCTGAAGCTCTACTACCAGCAGGTTGATGAAACGGGTAACGCGTTGTGGCGTGGTATCGCGCTAACCCGTGACGACTGTATACGTCGCGATGTGATTAAGGCGCTCATCTGCAACTTCCGTCTCGACTTTACCGATGTGGAAGCACAGTGGGATCTGACATTCAGCGATTATTTTGCGGAAGACCTGAAGCTGATTGCACCGCTGGCGAAAGACGGGCTGGTGGATGTGTCGGAGAGCGCGATTGAGGTCACGCCGAAAGGGCGTCTGTTGATTCGTAATATCTGCATGTGCTTCGACGCCTATCTGCGTCAGAAAGCGCGTATGCAGCAGTTCTCGCGGGTGATTTAAGCAGCAAAAGCACGAAACGTAGGCCGGGTAAGGCGAAGCCGCCACCCGGCTTTTACATTTCAACCCCGCTAGCTAAACAGCCCAACCAACGCCGCACACAGCACCGCCGCAACGGCAGTTTGTGGCGTGTGGCTTTCAGCTGCCCCGCTAGAGAGCAAATTGACTAATGTTTCCAGCATGATGTTCACCCCCAATTTCCGGGCACGATCATACAAAACTCATCGGAACAGTAAAGCGCAAAATAACGTCAATTTGCGCTCAATTAATAACCTTTACACAGCGGCGTACGATCACTCCATTCCCAGCTCTTTCAGCTTGCGCGTGAGGGTATTACGTCCCCATCCCAACAGGCGAGCGGCTTCCTGCTTATGGCCCTGCGTATGACGAAGCGCGGTGGTCAACAGCGTGCGCTCCATCTCTGGCTGAGCCTCGGAAAGCAGGTTTTGATGACCGGAACGCAGTGCGCGGTCAGCCCACTGCGCCAGCAGCGTCGCCCAGCTGTCCGGCAGCGCGTGACCGGTGCTGCTTTCAGGTGCAGTGGCTTCAAACAGCTCTGCGGGTAAATCCTGAATCAGCACTTCCTGTCCGGCGGCCATCACGGTTAACCAGCGACAGGTGTTTTCCAGCTGGCGCACGTTGCCCGGCCACGCAAGTCGGGTGAGGGCGGCATCGGTTTCCGGGTGAAGCTGCTTGGCCTCCACGCCAAGCTCGCGGGCTGCCACCTGCAGGAAATGACGCGCCAGGCGGGGAATATCTTCCCGGCGCTCGCGCAGCGGCGGCAGATGAACGCGGATCACGTTCAGGCGATGGAATAAATCCTCACGGAATTTCCCCTCCTGTACGCGCAGCTCCAGGTTCTGGTGCGTCGCAGCGATAATGCGCACGTCCACCTTCACCGGAGCATAGCCGCCCACGCGGTAAAACTGCCCGTCGGCCAGCACGCGCAGCAGGCGGGTCTGCACGTCCAGCGGCATATCACCGATCTCATCCAGGAACAGCGTGCCGCCGTCTGCCTGCTCAAAGCGCCCCTGGCGAATGGTATTTGCGCCGGTAAACGCCCCTTTTTCGTGGCCGAACAGTTCAGATTCAATCAAATCCTTCGGTATCGCCGCCATGTTAAGCGCGATAAAGGGCGCTTTCGCCCGCGGGCTATGGCGATGTAATGCATGCGCCACCAGCTCTTTACCGGTTCCCGATTCACCGTTAATCAATACGCTGATGGACGACCGCGACAGACGGCCAATAATGCGAAACACGTCCTGCATCGCCGGCGCTTCGCCAATGATGTCCGTCGTTGGCCCGAAATCAGGCGTATGGCGCGGCTGCTGCTGCTCCTGGTAGTGGCTAATCGCGCGTTCAACCAGCGCCACCGCCTCGTCGATATCAAACGGTTTGGGCAGATAATCGAATGCCCCTTGCTGGTAGGCGCTCACTGCGGCATCCAGGTCGGAGTGCGCCGTCATTATGATGACCGGAAGCATAGGGTGGCGTTGTTTGATCTGCTTTAACAACGCCAGCCCGTCCATTCCCGGCATGCGAATATCCGAAAGCAGAACATCTGGCGTTTTGGTGGTGAGTGCGTCGAGCACCTCGCTGCCGCTCTCAAACGTCGTGCAGCTTAACCCCGCCCCAGTGAGCGCGCGTTCCAGCACCCAACGGATGGAGCTATCGTCATCGACTACCCAGACTATCCCTCGTTGCATAAACGTCACCTTTATTTTTTAATCGGCAGGAAAACCGAAAACTCGGTATGTCCCGGCCAACTGGTAAATTCAATTTTGCCAGAGTGTTGGTCGATCAAACTGCGGGCAATGGATAACCCCAGCCCGGTGCCGCCTTCACGGCCGCTGACCATCGGGTAAAACAGCGTGTCCTGCAGATGCGGCGGGATACCCGGACCGTTATCCTCAACGTCGATGCGCGCCGCCAGACGATAGCGCACGCCGTGCAGCGTGAGCTGGAAGGCGGTGCGGGTACGTAAAATAATCTCGCCCCCTTCCGGTCCCAGCGCCTGTAGCGCGTTACGTACAATGTTCAGCAGAACCTGTTCAATCTGGTCCGGGTCATGCGCCAGTTCCGGCAGGCTTGGGTCGTAATCGCGCACCAGCGTGACGTTCTCTGGCAGTTCCATTGAGACGAGCTTCACCACCCGTTCCGCCACTTTATGAATGCTTTCAGAGACGTGCATGCCCGGCTGCTGCGGCCCAAGAAGACGGTCAACCAGATTACGCAGGCGGTCGGCCTGCTCAATAATAACGTTGGTGTACTCTGCCAGCGCAGGGTCGGGCAACGCCTTGGTCAGCAGCTGTGCTGCACCGCGTAACCCACCCAGCGGGTTTTTGATTTCATGCGCGAGACCTCGCACCAGGTCACGGGCGGCAATTTGCTGCGCATGCTGCAGCTGCTCCTGGCTCAGGCGACGCTGATTATCCATCGGCGCCATTTCAAGCAGGATCATGCCTTCGGGAAGACGTTGCGCGGTCAGCGATAAAATATGCGAACGCCCGTCGATCACCAGCGTCACTTCGTTATCGGTGAACCCCTGTCCGGCCTGCAAACTTTCCTGCATCAGGCCAATATTCAGCGAGAAATAGCTCAGGAGTTCAGGAAGCGGGGTGCCAAACAGTTTTCTCGCGCTCTGGGCGAGCAGCTGCTGCGCCGCCGGGTTGGCATAATGGACGGCCAGCTCGTCGTCGACCAGCAAGATACTGTTAATTAAAGAATTGAGGATCTGCCCAGCATCGGGCAGCGTGCCAGTTGCCATTCAGCAGTCTCCTGGAGTTGGTTGCACTATTTTAGTGCAGTATAGCGTTTTCGGCGTAAAAAGCGCGTGAGATCAGGTTGTTGGTGGAGAAAAAAGCCCATCCGGAGATGGGCTAAAAGTTTCCACGGCAACTACCCCCGGCGCTTGTCACGCCGGGTAAAACAACTTAATTAAACGCTGTAGTACAGTTCGAACTCAACCGGATGCGGAGTCATACGCACGCGGTCGTTCTCTTCAGTACGCAGAGCGATGTAAGCATCGATAGCGTCGTCAGTGAATACGCCACCTGCAGTCAGGAACTCGCGGTCTGCGTCCAGCGCCTGCAGCGCTTCTTCCAGAGAGCCTGCAACCTGTGGGATCTCTTTCGCTTCTTCTGGCGGCAGGTCGTACAGGTTTTTGTCCATCGCTTCGCCCGGGTGGATCTTGTTCTTGATACCGTCCAGACCGGCCATCAGCAGTGCTGCGAAGCACAGGTATGGGTTAGCCGCCGGGTCCGGGAAGCGCACTTCGATACGACGCGCTTTAGGAGACGCCACCACCGGGATACGGATAGATGCAGAACGGTTACGCGCAGAGTAGGCCAGCATGACTGGCGCTTCGTAGCCCGGGACCAGACGCTTGTAGGAGTTAGTGGTTGGGTTCGCCAGGGCGTTGATCGCTTTAGCGTGCTTGATAACACCACCGATGTAATACAGCGCCTGCTCGGACAGACCCGCGTATTTGTCGCCAGAGAACAGGTTGGTACCGTTCTTGGACAGAGACATGTGGCAGTGCATACCGGAACCGTTGTCGCCAAACATTGGTTTTGGCATGAAGGTCGCGGTTTTACCGAAACGGTGCGCAACGTTGTGCACAACGTATTTGTAGATCTGAATTTCGTCCGCTTTTTTGGTCATGGTGTTGAAGCGGGTTGCCACTTCGTTCTGACCCGCAGTCGCCACTTCGTGGTGGTGGGCTTCAACAACCAGACCCATCTCTTCCATCACCAGACACATGGTGGAACGGATGTCCTGTGCAGAGTCGACCGGAGGAACCGGGAAGTAGCCGCCTTTCACGCCAGGACGGTGACCTTTGTTACCACCTTCGTACTTGGTGGAAGAGTTCCATGCGCCTTCGATGTCGTCGATAGCCACATGGGAGCCGGAAATAGAGGCACCGAAGCGGATGTCGTCAAACAGGAAGAACTCTGGCTCTGGCCCGAACAGAACGGTGTCCGCGATGCCGGTAGAACGCAGGTACTCTTCAGCGCGTTTTGCGATAGAACGTGGGTCGCGGTCGTAGCCCTGCAGCGTACCTGGCTCGAGGATGTCGCAACGGATGATCAGGGTTGGTTCTTCGAAGAACGGATCAATGACCGCAGTGGTGGCATCTGGCATCAGAACCATGTCGGATTCGTTAATGCCTTTCCAGCCACCAATGGAGGAGCCGTCAAACATTTTGCCTTCTTCAAAGAATTCGGCGTTCACCTGATGAGCAGGGATTGTGACGTGCTGTTCTTTACCTTTGGTATCGGTGAAGCGCAGATCAACAAACTTCACTTCATGTTCGTTCAGCATCGTCAAAACGTGTTCAGCGGACATACTTAACTCTCCAGATTGGTCATTGTCGTCGTGGTAACGAGGTCTTCAATTTCTGTTTGTACTGGCTGTTGCCATGTATTTTTTATAAAGCGAAATCTGTGCCAACTTTTAAAACACCCCAAAAAGGCGTTATCATGCGCACCATAGTGCAAAAGGGCTGCACCATGATGGATTTGTTGCACCAGTATAGTGCTTCAATGTGAACATTAAGCACCATATTGGTGCAATTTACGTTAAAGTGCCCTTTTACCGCTCCGTGAAAGCGATCACAAAGCATCTCTGCAATACTTGTTTGCGGGGGATGTTTGTGATCCTGTTTTGTAGTGCGATTAATCCGTGTACAATAACGCGCTATTTCTAAATGCCTGAGGCAAAGTTGTGATCGAAAATTTGCGTAACATCGCCATCATCGCGCACGTTGACCATGGTAAAACTACCCTGGTTGATAAGCTGCTGCAGCAATCCGGTACGTTTGATGCGCGTGCCGAAACCCAAGAACGCGTGATGGACTCCAACGATTTGGAGAAAGAGCGTGGGATTACCATCCTCGCGAAAAACACCGCGATTAAATGGAATGACTACCGTATCAACATCGTTGATACCCCAGGGCACGCCGACTTCGGTGGTGAAGTTGAACGTGTTATGTCCATGGTAGACTCCGTTCTGCTGGTCGTTGACGCAATGGATGGCCCAATGCCACAGACGCGCTTCGTGACCAAAAAAGCTTTTGCCCATGGTCTGAAGCCAATCGTTGTTATCAACAAAGTTGACCGCCCTGGCGCGCGTCCTGACTGGGTTGTTGACCAGGTCTTCGACCTGTTCGTTAACCTCGACGCGACCGACGAGCAGCTGGACTTCCCTATCGTTTACGCCTCTGCGCTGAACGGTATCGCCGGTCTGGACCACGAAGACATGGCTGAAGACATGACCCCGCTGTATCAGGCGATTGTTGACCGTGTTCCTGCGCCAAACGTTGACCTGGAAGGCACCCTGCAGATGCAGATCTCCCAGCTCGACTACAACAACTACGTTGGCGTAATCGGCATTGGCCGTATCAAGCGCGGTAAAGTGAAGCCGAACCAGCAGGTTACTATCATCGATAGCGAAGGCAAAACCCGTAACGGTAAAGTCGGTAAAGTACTGACTCACCTGGGTCTTGAGCGTATCGAGAGCGACATCGCTGAAGCGGGCGACATCATCGCCATCACCGGTCTGGGTGAACTGAACATCTCCGACACCATCTGCGATCCGCAGAACGTCGAAGCGCTGCCAGCCCTGTCCGTTGATGAACCAACCGTATCCATGTTCTTCAACGTCAACACCTCTCCGTTCTGTGGTAAAGAAGGTAAGTTCGTTACCTCTCGTCAGATCCTTGACCGCCTGAACAAAGAGCTGGTGCACAACGTTGCGCTGCGCGTTGAAGAAACCGAAGACGCTGATGCATTCCGCGTTTCCGGTCGTGGTGAGCTGCACCTGTCTGTTCTGATCGAAAACATGCGTCGTGAAGGTTTCGAAATGGCGGTTTCCCGTCCGAAAGTAATCTTCCGCGAAATCGACGGCCGTAAACAAGAGCCGTTCGAAAACGTAACGCTGGACGTTGAAGAGCAGCACCAGGGTTCTGTCATGCAGGCGCTGGGTGAGCGTAAAGGCGACCTGAAAAACATGAATCCAGACGGCAAAGGCCGCGTACGTCTCGACTACGTGATCCCAAGCCGTGGCCTGATCGGCTTCCGTTCTGAGTTTATGACCATGACCTCCGGTACCGGTCTGCTGTACTCCACTTTCAGCCACTACGATGACGTGCGTCCAGGCGAAGTGGGCCAGCGTAACAACGGCGTGCTGATCTCCAACGGTCAGGGTAAAGCGGTTGCGTTTGCGCTGTTCGGTCTGCAGGATCGCGGTAAGCTGTTCCTGGGTCACGGTGCTGAAGTTTACGAAGGCCAGATCATCGGTATTCACAGTCGTTCTAACGACCTGACCGTAAACTGCCTGACCGGTAAGAAACTGACCAACATGCGTGCGTCCGGTACTGACGAAGCAACGGTTCTGGTTCCACCGATCAAGATGACGCTGGAGCAGGCTCTGGAGTTCATCGATGATGACGAACTGGTAGAAGTGACTCCACAGTCAATTCGTATCCGTAAACGTCACCTGACCGAGAACGATCGTAAACGTGCAATGCGCGGTGCGAAAGAAGACTAATACGGTCAATCCGTATTAAAAAAAGCCGCTGAGAAATCAGCGGCTTTTTTATTAGAACGAATAACGTAACCCTAACCGAATCCGGTACTGCTCGCGGTTGTAATCATTCCACCTGTCCAGCCACTGCAGTTCGAGGTACGGCAGCCAGTTTCTGTCGATTTTATAGCTGAACTTGTTGGTAATTTCCCAGTGATGATCTTTGCCATTTTTGCTGTGGTAATCATTCACCCGCTGGAAAAAGTGCGGTTCAAAGGTGTAGAAAAACGCATCCGTCACTTTGAAATTCCAGTAGTTAGCAAACTCATGCGTGTCGTTTTTATCCATCTGCCCGTTATAGTCCGGCGTATCGTAATTGTTATGGTTATAGCGATAGCGGAACGTCAGATTAAACCCGTCCGTAAATTTATAGTTAGTATCTAAATAAACCGCGCCACCTGATCCTGCGCTGCTGTCATTAATCAAGCCGCCGGGCTGGAAGGTCAGTTTGTCGGTCGGTTTGAAGAGTGGATACCACCCCTCGATTTCGTTATAGCTGTGCTTCAGTTCGTCCCATTTCCCCACGTTATAAGCGTTGGTGAACATCAGCCCCGCGCCCATATCGAAGTTATAGCCCGCGCGCAGGATCACTTCGTGCAGCTCAGAGGCGGTGTTATAGGCTTCACGCGTTTCGACATACGCTCCGGCAAATACCGGGCAGGACACAGACGACACGATCAGTACAGTGATGATTCTTTTCATAATTTGTCCATGTATCAGGTACAGAAAGGCCTCCCTCCTGATAAACAGGAAGGACATAATGGCCGGATTTATAGTTATAAAGTGACTGCTGACGCTTTATTGTTGGTGGTTATCTCAGGGGGATTCGCGGTCTGTTTTTTCCGTTTTCCATTCTCCTCGATAATAAAGGCGAAGCGCGCTTCGTTGAGTTTATAAAACAGCCCCATGGTCACGGCGGCAACCATCGCCAGACCGCACGGCCAGAGGAAAATCAGCTGACGTAAGCCAAGCAGGGTGCCCGCGCTCTGCACCGCATGGGGAACGTAGCCAATCTGGGTGAGCATGATGCCGGGCAGGAAACCGGCGAGCGCGGCGGAGATTTTGCGCGAAAAGGTATAGCCGGTATAAACGGACCCTTCGGCGCGAATTCCGGTTTTCCACTCGCCGTAATCGACGGTATCTGGCACCAGCGCCCAGTTCAGGCTGTTTACAAACGCGGTGCCGAAGAAGGCCATGCAGGAAAACAGCACGAACAGCAGGGAGCTGGTTCCCCAGAAGAAGTTCAGCACGTCGCCCACCGCCCACAGCGTCAGCCCGCCTAGATAGACCGGCTTCTTGCCAAAGCGCTTCACCGCGCCGGGCACCAGAAACACGCCAATCAGAATGCAGCCCATGCTGAAAAAGCCCATCCACGACAGCAGATGCAGATCGTTCAGCACGTACTGGGTGTAATAGACCTGAATCGCCAGCTTGATGTTAAACGCGGCGAGGGTACAGAGGTTGGCGATGCACAGCACCAGCAGCGGCGGATTGCGGAAAATCGCACAGAACGATTTCAGCATGCCGGGCTTATGGTGATCGGGCGTAAGCTCCACGTAGCGCTCTTTCACCCCGCTGTAGCACCACCACATGCAGAACAGGCCACCGGTGACGAACACCAGCGCGGCCACCAGATAGCCGAGTGAGGGCTGGCTGACGAACAGCGCCTGAATGGGCATAAAGCCGACGGTGCAGAGCAACAGCCCTACCGTTGCGCCGCCCTGACGCCACGCCGCAAGCTGCGCGCGCTCGTTCGGGTTTTTGGTGATGGCCGGAACCATCGCGCCGTAGGCGCAGTTCATCAGGCTATAGCAGAGGCCAAACATCATGAAGAGCACGGTGGCGAGGGCCGTTTTCACCGTCAGGCTAAAGTCATTGGCCATAAACTGCGCGGTGGCGACCAGCGCCACCGGGACGGAAGCGTAAAGAATGAATGGCCTGAACTTCCCCCTCGGTCCGATGTTGCGCCGGGAGTCGAGCAGCACGCCGGTCAGCATGTCGGTCAACGCGGTAAAAAACTTTGCCACCAGGAAAATAATGCCGCCGTAGAACGCGGGCATGCCCAGTTCGTCCGTGTAAAACTTCAGCAAATACAGGGTGCCAATACACAGCATCAGATTCGAGCCAAAATCGCCCATCCCGTAGGCGCACTTCTCACGCAGGCTCAATTTCAGGGTTAACGGATCACTGTTATGTGTCATGGTCGATCCTCAAAGCGCCCCGCAGGGCGCTCAATCACGTCATTTATGCCGTACGTTTGCGCAGCTCAATTTCTTCCACGATGCGCACATACATCTTCTCGTTGAGGTTGTAGAAGCAGCCCATCGCCACGATGGTGATGACCGCCAGCAGGCTCGGATAGATAAATATCAGCTGCCGCAGCCCTTCAACCGTTCCGGCGGATTGCACCACGTTGGGCACATAGCCGATCTGGGTGAGCATAATCCCCGGGAAAAAACCTGCCAGCGCCTGCGATACCTTCCGGAAGAAGGTAAAGCCGGTATAGACCGTCCCCTCGGAGCGCACGCCGGTGCGCCACTCGCCGTATTCCACGGTATCGGACACCAGCGCCCAGTTCAGGCTGTTCACGAACGCGGAACCGAAGAACGCCAGGCAGGAGAACGCCACGAAGCTCACCGAGCCGCCGCCGAAGAAGTAGTTGAGCAGATCGCCCGCCACCCAAATCATCAGCCCGCTGATGTAGACTTTTTTCTTGCCGAAGCGCCGCACCGCGCCGGGCATCATAAAGACGCCGATAAAAATACAGCCCATGCTGAAGAAGCCCATATACGACAGCAGGATCGGATCGTTCAGCACGTACTGCGTGTAGTAGACCTGAATGGCGAGCTTGACGTTAAAGGCGCCCAGCGTGCACAGGTTCGCGATGCACAGGATAAACAGCGGACGGTTCCCGGCGATGGCGCGAAACGACTGCAACAGCCCCGGTTTCTGCGCCGGGTTAGCGGGCTGCGTCTCGACGTAACGCTCGGTCACGCCCTTATAGCACCACCACATAAAGAACAGCCCGAACAGCGAGAAGAGGGTGGCGGCAAAGATGTAGCCAAGCTGGTCATTGCCCTCAATGAGATTCATCACCGGGACAAAACCGACGGTACAGAGCAGCAGGCCCAGCGTGGCGCCACCCTGACGCCAGGCGGCCAGCGAGGCGCGCTCGTCCGGGTTTTTGGTAATGGCAGGCACCATCGCGCCGTAGGAGCAGTTCATCATGCTGAAGAACAGGCCGTACAGCATGAACAGCACCGTCGCCATCACCGTTTTACCGGTGATTTCAAACGGTGTGCCGACGAAGTTGGCAATCGCCAGTAAGGTCACCGGGAACGCCGCGTACAGTACGAACGGGCGGAATTTCCCTTTCGGGCCGATTTTGCGCCGGGAGTCGAGCATGATCCCGGTGCCCATGTCGGTGAAGGCGGTAAAGAACTTCGCAATCAGGAAGATGATCCCGCCGTAGGTGCCGGGCAGCCCCAGCACGTCGGTGTAAAACTTCAGCAAATAGAGCGTGCCGATATCCAGCAGGATGTTAGAGCCGAGGTCGCCCATCCCGTAGGCGAGTTTTTCTTTAAACGGCAGGCGTAGGGTTGCCGGATCGGAAGTATGTTGCCTCATTATTGTTCTCCGTCTGCCCGCAGGTTTCCCTGCGGGCGAGCCTTATCAGATATCACGTAAGGTGCTAAACAGATCTGCCCATTCGCTGTGCTGGCGATAGAACACCGGCGGCTTGCCGAGCGGGGCATCAACGGTCACGTCACCGCCCTGGCAGATTTCCCCCGTCCACGCATTGACCCAGCTATCCTGAGGCAGATAGAGCGTCCAGTCGCGGCGTCCCTCTTCATGGACCGGCGCCACCAGCAGATCGCGGCCAAACAGATACTGGTATTTCAGCGTGTAGGCACGCGCGTCGTCTTCGTAGTGCAGGAACAGCGGACGC
Organism: Enterobacter sp. UPMP701; assembly: GCF_053709515.1. NCBI lineage: Bacteria > Pseudomonadati > Pseudomonadota > Gammaproteobacteria > Enterobacterales > Enterobacteriaceae > Enterobacter > Enterobacter sp. UPMP701. Next base: position 21,520 of record NZ_JBSKJN010000012.1, read on the forward strand.
ATCACCGGCAGGCCGCTTTTCGCGTTCTGCGCAACCGCAGCTTTGATATACGGCTTCAGAGTGGTGAACACAGTGGTCATGCGCGCGAAGTGCGCGATGGTTTCCGCATCGCCGTCGAACTGCCAGTTATCGCCAGGGCGGTTGCCCTCGTGGGTACGCATCATCGGCGTAAAGGCGCTGAAGTCGCACCAGCGCAGCAACAGCTCTTTGCTGCGCTTCATCTCGAAGAGCGTCGTATAGCCGCCAATGTCGCTGTGGTGCAGCCCGTGCCCGGTCATTGCCAGCGACAGCGCCGCCGGTACGACGGACGCCAGACCATCGTCCAGGCTCCAGTCGACGTTCTGATCCCCCGCCCACATCATCACCGAGTGCTTCTGGCTGCCGGTGTAGCCCGCGCGCATGAAGAACAGGATCTCCCCGAGCTTGCCGGTCTCCTCCAGCGCCTCGTAGTTACATTTCGCCCACAGGGCAGGCCACGCGTTATGCATGATCTCCGCGCTCACGCCGTTGTGCAGGAAGGTATCGGTCGGCAGATATTCCCCGAAATCGGCCATCCAGCCGCCGCAGCCCAGTTCGATCAGGTTCTTTTTAATGACCTCTTTGTACCAGCCGTAGGCTTCCGGGTTGGTCAGGTCGATAACGCCCGCGTAGAACTCGCCGAACTCAACGTGGTAGTCCTCGCCGTCGGCGTTTTTGGTCAGATAGCCGCGCTTCGCCGCTTCTTCGCAGAGATCTTTATCGCTGGCGACGTACGGGTTGATGTAGGAGAGGAACTGCACGCCTTCTTCTTTCCACTGCGCAATCCGCTCATCAAGCTGCGGATAGAGCGCGCTGTTCCACTTCCAGTTCCACATCACGCGCTTGCCAAAGGAGGTCATGCGGATGCCGGACCAGTCCTGTGCCCAGATGCCGTTCACCTTCACGCCGCCCTTGCGCATAGCGTCGAGCTTCTGCTGGCACACCTCGGTGCCGCCCTGAATACCCAGCGTCACGCCGTCGTAAACCCAGTCCGGCAGCTCAGGCTGACGCCCCAGCAGGCCGGTCAGTTTTTCCAGCAGATCGACGTAGGTTTGCGCACATTCGAAGCGCAGCGTGGCGTTATCTTCCCAGAAGGCCAGCTCGTGGAAGTCCGGCGCGCTGAAGTCGAAGTTCATGTAGCAGCTGTTGTCCACGTGGCAGTAGTACTTCTGGGTGCTCACGAAGGTAGGCTGCGGGAAGAAGGTCCAGTAGTAATCGCCGCCTGCGTTCTCTTTACAGTCTGCCTGCCAGGTGACGTAGGTTTGCTTGTTGCGGCCCACGCCCTGCTCGCTGGTCCACAGCGGGAAGGGCTTGCCGCGCAGATCGAAGTACGAGAACTGCTCGCCGCAGCCGTAAATGTGATCGTCAGGCTGGGCCGCCAGCCGCAGCCAGATGCGGTTATGGCTGGTGGCATCGTTTTTCAGCTTCAGCTCCAGACGGCCTTCCGTATCCACGCCCACCAGCAGTGTCGCACTCACCGCATCGCCGCGGGTAAAGCGGATCGCCCAGCCCGCGCTTTGCTGCGTGATGGTCACGTCCGTCAGGGCAATTTTTTCGTTGAGCTTGTCTTTGATGCTGAAGTTGCCGCGAAACATCTCGATATCCGCCTCACCTGCGCCTATCCACAGGCAAGGCGCATCGGTGGAATGGGATAAAATCAGACGGTCCTGCCAGCGCAGGGTGAAACCACTTTCGTTATTTTTCAGGTCAATATTGTGTAGGGTACGCATAAAAACTCCGTCTTTATTATTTAGCCAGGCTATCCAGTAATCCGGCGGCGACGGCAGGCGCTAAGCCCGGCGCCAGCGGCAGGCGGGGGATCACCAGGCAGTGCAGCAGGTGGTAAATATCCTGCTTGCCGTCCCAGACTTTGGTGGTCACTTCGTTGTTGGTGTCCAGCTCCTGCCACCATGAACCGTTCTCGTAGTCCATCAGGTACTTGATGCAGTAATCCCACCATTTCTGATACCAGGCTTCGTACTGCGCCTCGCCAGTGACGGTGTAGAGTGCGTAAGCCGTACCCATCGCCTCGACGATTGGCCAGCGCACGCGTTCGCGCACGATTGGCTTGCCGTCCCAGCCCACTGAGTAGACAAACCCATCGGCCCCGTCGGGCGCCCAGGCGTCGCGGATGGTGGCGTGGAACAGGCCTTTCGCATCTTCCAGCAGCCACTCTGGCGGGGTTTCAAAGCGGGCTTCCAGCGCGGCGCGCAGGTGCAGCATCAGGCGGCCCCACTCGATCCAGTGCCCCGGCGTACCGCCGTAGGCGCGGAAACGGTGAGCAGGATTATCGATGTTGTAATCGCGGATCGGGTTCCAGTTGGTGTCGAAATGCTCGTTAACGCGGTACTCCCCTTTGCGCGCCACGTCGTGAATAATCACCGAGGCGATGCGCAGGGCACGGTCGAGCCATTTCCGGTCGTGGGTCACGTCATACACGATCAGGAAGGCTTCCACGGCGTGCATGTTGGCGTTACCGCCGCGGTAATCTTCCGTTTTGCTGAAGGCTTCATCCCAGGACTCCAGGCACATCTGCTCCTGTTCGCTCCAGAAGTAGCGCTCAATCACCTCGATGGCATCGTCCAGCAGCTTGCGCGCCTGCGGGTGGCCGGTGGTGACGGCGCTCGCCGCGCCCAGCAGGACGAAGAAATGCTGATAGCCCTGCTTGGAGGCATCAACTACCCCTTCATCGTTGACGCAGGCGTACCAGCCGCCGTGCTGTTTGTCGCGCAGCGGGCCGTTGAGGGCATTAATGCCGTGCTCAACCAGGGCGTACGCGCCGGGGCGCCCCATGTTCGCCGCCACCGCGTAGACGTGCAGCATGCGGGCGGTGATCCACAGATGGGTGCCCATATCGCTGCGCACCTGCCCGTTATTGCCCAGCCAGCCAAAGCCGGTCGGGATAGCGGCGTTTTTGCCGAAATCGAGAATGCGGTCGGTCTCTTGTTCGAGCCAGCGGTTGTGGCTCAGAGTGTTAAACCATTTCATGTTCGGGTCCTTTCTCAGCGGCGAGCCATCATTTCGTCGACGATCTCACCCAGACGCTGCAGTTTGGGTACGGAAATATCGCGGAGCATCAGCCCGGTATCCGGCAGGCCAATCACCGAGGACCAGACCGCGCGACCGGCTAAAAAGCCCGACGCACCCGCCTGCATCGCCACGCTCACCGCGCGCGGGAATAACTTATCGTCCACGCCGGAGGAGAGGATCACCCACGGCATAGCGATGTTCTCATTCAGCTTCTGCGAGGCCGTCAATAGTTCCTGCTGCGTGCCCTTACCAAACAGCGGCATCTCCACTTTGTAGAGATCGGCACCGCTGTCACCCAGCTCTTTAGCCGCATCGATAATCGCCTGCTCGCGGTCAAATGCGGCGCCGCGGCGCGGTGGACGCACCACCGGCTCGATAATGCTCAGCAGCCCGTTGTCGTGGCACAGCGTATTGAACGCTTTCACCATTTCCAGGCGCTGCTGCGGATCTTCATCGCTGCGCCACAGCACCAGCAGCTTCAGCGCCTTACCGCCATCGCGTTTGACCGCCTGCGCGTCGATGTTCTTGTCGATCACCACGCTGTCGACCGGAATACCGTTCCCCGGGATAAACTCGTCGGCGGCCACAATCATCGCGCAGCTTTTGGCTACGGCCTGCTGCTCCACGATCTGGCGATAGCAGAACTGCTGATCGACGAGAATGGCAGAGGCGTACGGCGACAGAATTTTCGCCGCGTTGACCTTAAAATCCGTGAGGTGCTGGTCGGTTACCGGCACCGGCGCGCCTGCCGCGGCAAACATCAGGCGCATTGCTTCGCGCTGGTCCACGGCCAGCATCGCAAAACCGCCGGAAGGTCGGGTGATATCTTTCAGGGTGTACATCGTCATTCCTCAGTCCTTTCGTATCAGTGTGATTTTTTCAGCCCGGCAGATGCGCGAACCTGTTCAAGAATGGCCGTCCAGTCTTCGCGCCCGCGCCCGGCGGCGCGTGCCTGGTTGTAAACTTCGCGGGAGGCCGCGCCCAGCGGCATCGGAACGTGGAGTTGGTTGGCCACGTCGAGGGCGATCCCCAGATCCTTATGCGCAAGGTCGATCATGAAGGCGGGAGAAAGATCCCCTTTCAGCACCTTGTTCGGCCAGGACGTCGTGAAGTGGCCTTTGCCCGCCGGCGTGCCGCTCATCACCTTGAGCGCCACGTCAAAGGAGAGGCCGAGCGCTTCGCACAGTACGGCCGCCTCGGCGGAAAGGGCGTTCAGGGCGATGCTCATGTAGTTGTTAATAAGCTTCACACGAATGCCCATGCCCGGCCCGCCAGCGTTAATCAGCTCATTGCCCATCGCCATTAATACGGGGGTAGCGCGTTCAACCTGCTGGGCCGTGCCGCCTGCCAGCAGGAGCAACGTACCGGCGATGGCATGGTCAGACGTGCGTCCGACGGGCGCGTCCATCAGGCTGAAGCCGCGTTCAGCCATCTCGCGGATCAGCGCGTCGGTTTGCAGCGGATGAATGGTGGACATATCTATCACCAGCGCGTCGCGGGATAGCCCCTCGCACACGCCGTACTCGCCGAACAGCACGCTGCGCACCAGGTCGCCGTTTGGTAGCATAGTGATGACGAATTCGGCATCCGTTGCGGCCTGTGCGGGCGTTGCCGCCGCCCGAGCGCCGCTCTCTACCAGCGCCTGAACCGCCTGCGGGTTCACATCAAAAACGTTAAGCTGGTGGCCCTGTTTCAACAGATTCTTCGCCATGGGCGCGCCCATCTGTCCTAAGCCGATAAATGCGATTGCTGACATGCCTCTCTCCTGTCACATCGTGTCAATTTTTGCGCGTTTGTGGTGTCTGTTTTTGATCGTATTTGTAATTTATAGTCAAAAAATTGACACGGGTCACTTTTTAAACATTTGGTGAAATTAAAATGAAGGCATCAGAAATCGCAGAAGGAATCACCATGACTCGCATCGTTTGTGTCGGCATTACCGTGCTGGATCGCATCTGGTATCTCGATGATTTACCGAAAGAAGGTGGGAAATATGTCGCAAAAGACTATACGGAAGTGGGCGGCGGCCCGGCGGCAACGGCGGCGGTGGCGGCGGCGAAACTGGGCGCGGAAGTGGATTTTATTGGTCGGGTGGGGGACGACGATACCGGCAGACGGCTGCTCGCGGAGCTGGAATCCCTGGGGGTGAATACCCGCTTTACGCGCGTGTTTAAGGGGGCTCGTTCGTCACAGTCGGCGGTGCTGGTGGACGGCAGCGGGGAGCGCGTTATAGCGAACTATCCCAGCCCCGATCTCCCTGCGGCGGCAGACTGGCTGCAGCAAATCGACTTCTCCCAGTGGGACATTGTCCTGGCAGACGTGCGCTGGCATGACGGCGCAAAACAGGCGTTTACCCTTGCCAGACAGCAGGGCGCCCCGACTTTGCTGGATGCCGATGTCACCCCGCAGGACATCGCGGAGCTGATAGCCTTAAGCGACCATGCGGCCTTCTCCGCGCCGGGGCTGCGGCGCTTAACGCAGCGGGATGAAACCGAAGACGCGCTGAGAAAAGCACAAACGCTCACAAATGGACATGTGTATGTCACGCAGGGGCGAGACGGCTGCTTCTGGCTGGAAAATGACACGCTGTGCCATCAGCCCGGTTTTGAGGTGAACGTCATTGATACCACGGGTGCGGGCGACGTTTTCCACGGCGCGCTGGCGTTCAGCCTGGGCCAGCAATCCCCCGTCGCAGACGCCGTACGTTTTGCCAGCGCCGTCGCAGCCCTGAAATGCACAAAGCCCGGCGGGCGCGCGGGTATACCCGACTGTGATCAAACCCGCTCTTTTTTGTCACTTTTTGTATAAAATGCGGGGCGTGATGGTTTTCAGAGGACAGCCCATGAGCCTTACCGAACTGACCGGCAACCCGCGTCACGATCAGCTGCTGACGCTGATTGCCGATCGCGGCTATATGAACATTGATGAACTGGCGCAGCTGCTGGATGTCTCCACGCAAACGGTGCGCCGGGATATCCGTAAGCTCAGCGAGCAGGGGCTGATCACGCGTCATCACGGCGGCGCGGGCAGGGCATCCAGCGTGGTAAACACGGCATTCGAGCAGCGTGAAGTCTCGCTTACCGAAGAGAAGCGTGCGATTGCCGAGGCGATTGCGGACTATATCCCGGACGGTTCGACTATTTTCATCACCATCGGCACGACCGTGGAGCACGTTGCCCGGGCGCTGCTTAACCATAACCATCTGCGCATCATCACCAACAGCCTGCGGGTGGCGCATATTTTGTATAAGAACCCGCGCTTTGAAGTGATGGTGCCGGGCGGCACGCTGCGCCCGCACAATGGCGGCATTATCGGGCCTGCGGCAACCGCCTTCGTGTCTGGCTTCCGTGCAGATTATCTGGTGACCAGCATCGGGGCAATTGAGCACGACGGCGCGATGATGGAGTTTGACGTCAACGAAGCCAGCGTGGTGAAAACCATGATGGCTCACTCCCGCCATATTCTGCTCGCGGCCGATCATACGAAATATACCGCTTCTGCGGCCGTTGAGGTTGGTAACGTGTCGCAGGCCACAGCGCTCTTCACCGACGAGATGCCCGGTTCGGCGCTGCAAAATCACCTGAAATCCAGTAAGGTTGAAATGGTTCTGGCCTGTACCAGCGAAGATATCACCTGAAGCAAAAAGCCGCTGATTTCTCAGCGGCTTTTTTATTATTTGAAGCTGTATTTTACCCCCAATATTCCCTGCGTATCGCTGTAGCCTTTGTCGCCAATCTGCTGTGCCACATTGCCCCAGACGCTAAGCTGCGGCGTAATTTGTCCTTCTACACCTGTCTTAAGTTCACCGATATTGCGCGTGCCGCGCATCTCATTGCTGACGTCATCCATGCGGATGCGCGTGGTCTGGGTATTGTGGATCCAGTTTGCCTCGATAAACGGCTGGAAGGTGCGTGATTTACCGTCGTCCATCGCGTTATGTCCGCTGATGTAGGCCTTAACGCCGAGACGCGTCATCAGGTTCCCCTGGGTTTCGTCTTTCACCCGCGTGCCGTTACGTTCGCGATGGTCGTCAGCCTGCACGTCCATCCAGACGGCCTGCGCTTTCGGCTGGATCCAGTAGCTGTTGCGGCCGCTTTCGCCCAGCTTAACGCTATAGCCCGCTTCTACAGAGGCGGTCACGCCGCTGGAGCGATAACGCTCAGTCGCCTGATCCTGCCCCATCACCTTATTATCAAACCAGTTATACAGCACCCAGCTATCCACGTAGGTGCCGCTTTTATCGGCGTCGTTTGCGTACCAGGTACCGTACAGACCAACGCTATAGCCATTCACTTCGCCACGTGAGTGGTATCCGGTCAGGCTGGAAGCGCTCCGGCTCTGGCTGTTGCCGTAGCCTGCCATCAGGCCAAGATGCCAGCGGTCCAGGCCATCAGTGCTCCACTGGGCGACATCGCCACCCAGCTGCAGCACGTAGCGATTGGCGGTTGTTTTTAGCTGGCCGCTGCCATCGTTGAAACGCGTATGCCCGCCGACGTTACGCATCCACAGGCTCGTCACTTTTTGCTCGCCGGTGAGCAAGTCGGTGTACTGCGTTTCACCCAGACGATCGTGCAGGCGGGTCATAAACAGCGTATTTGCCGCATAGCTGTTCGCCTGATAGCTGCCAAATTCCGGACGGTACTGATGTTCGCTTTTCGGCGGTGCAGCAGGCGGTACCGGTTCCTGCGGCGGGATCACCGGGTCAACTGGCGGGTCCACAGGGTCGACGGGATCAACAGGGGGGTCCACCGGGTCAACAGGAGGGTCGACAGGGTCAACAGGGGGATCTACCGGGTCGACCGGTGGGTCAACGGGTTCAACCAGGCTGGTCAGGAACCAGTTCTTACCTTTCTGCACAACGTTATAGTCATAACCCCCCGCCACGATGCGGCTGCCCTTCTCAAACGTCCCGTCAGAGTTACCGCCAACGCTGACAATTTCAATTCCTTCTACGGTTTGTGCGCCGGTACCGCCAATGTTATTCACTTCCACGTCGGTATGGCCGGATGTGTTTCCTTCGACGGTCAGCTTGTCGGTTTCCGAAGTATCGTCAAACAGCACGGTATTGAAAACCAGCTTGCCGCCGTTGCCGATGTAATCCTCGTTGATGGTCAGGGTTTGCCATGCCGCATCCCCGGCATGCTGGAAATTAATCGTGCCACCCGCATTCAGCGTCAGGCTGGTCAGCGTGGAGTTGTCGCGCATATTCCACACGGCATCATTCATCGTAAGCGCGAGGGTACCGGTTCCGGCGGCGTTGCTCTCAATGTAGGACGCTCCGTTCCACAGTGAGTTGTTATTCATTGTCAGCGTGATGGTGCTGTTTTGTGCCGGAAGCGTGCTGGTGGCCGCGACGCCGCCTACGGAAAGGATATCGCCGTCGAGGATGAATTTGCCGCCCGCGGAGGCATCAATCACCCCACCATTGCTGGCGTTCAGGGCATAGCTACCGTTGTCGCGCTGGCCTGCGGTAGTAATGGTTGCGCCGCCCTCGAGCGTTATCACGCCGCGTGACCAGGCGTACATCCCGTGCGGTGCTTGCGCGGAGCTACTGGTTTTCTCACTGCTGTTGACCGCAATGGTGACGTTATCCCCAACGTTTACCGCTGCTGTGTACGCATAGACGCCATGCGCGCTGGCACCGTTGGTGATGATGGTCGCGCCTTCATCAAGGGTAATGGTTGACGAGCCGGTAGAATACACGCCGGAGGCACTGGCCGCGTCAGTGGTGATGGTCGCTTTTTTTCCCAGCTCGATTCTGGAGGCAGAACCCGCATACAGGCCGTAGGCCGAGGTGCCGAACGTTTCGATGGTGGCCTCATCCCCCAGACGGACGGATGAGCCGCTCTGGTTGGTACGAATCCCCTCGGCGTAGGTACCCCGTGTCACAATATGCGCGCGATCGCCGACGATAATGTTATTTTTGGCCTTCGAGGCATCATTCAGTGCATAGGCGCTAATGCCGCGACCGGTACTGCCGGTGGTTTCGATATAGAGATCGTCCCCCACATAAATATTGGCGGAGCCGAGAGAGCCCTGGCTGAAGGAGCTGTATCCGGCATTAATACCGTCACCGCTTTGGCCATTAACGTAAATATGGGTGCGGTCGCCAGTAATAATAAACACCGGATTATCCGGCGTGTTCATACCATGGGTACGAATACCGTCGACATCTTTACCATTATTGGCAGCGACTTTTGACTGGGTACGAATAGTCAGATCGTCACCAAATATCACCCCCGGGCTGCCGGACGTGGAATTCTGGATAACGGTTACTGAATGCTCAAAGGCTTCCGCCCCTGGTCCTTCGAGAGTGATCCCATCTCCATAGACAGGGATATTGCCCGGACTGTACTGGTAGACATAGTTAGGATCGCTGGTATTTTTGCTAAAGTTCGCGTTTGCCGTTGCAGGAATCAGCGCCTGTATTTCTGCAGGCAAATCCGTTACTGCTCCGGTGGCTGGTAAATTAGCAAAATCGATCACTGCTGCATTTGCGGTAAATAGTGCTGACGATAGCGCCAGCGAAATCGCAACGGCGACAGGTGAATGTTTCAATAAATATGGCATAACTGCCCTCTTTCTTTCAGGCGTAAAACATCCTCACACCATTAAATGTGGGTATGTTAAGGAGTTGAAATTACAAAATAGAAACGAGTATTTTATGAATGCTGGTACCTAACTTCCTCTCTAATCGTATTTTATGAACGTAAATTTTTTTCACATCAATGCTGGTCGTTTTTATTATCTCCTGGAGGCACGCTCCTGACATAAATCTGTTAAGTAAAGTGAATTCAACAGTATTCAGGGTGTTTCCTCGCCTGCTGCTCAATCGCCTGCCGGAAAAAAGATGGTTGATTTTTTCCTGCAATAAAGCCTCATTATCATCTGAATAAATAATTCCCTTTATTTCACTGCGGTGAGCGAAAAAATAATGAGCCAACGCCTGCAGTTTACGGTCTGTGATAAGTACAATGTGCATATTAGTCATCGCCAGATGTTCAATCCATTGCGGATCGACAAGCAGGCGCAGGTTATATATCGAAAAATCTACAAAAATAAAGCCGCGTAATAAATGATTCTTCTTCCCGGACAATATTTTATTTTCTACTGCAAGTTGCAGGAAATGATTTCCCACCGGCCAAACTGCGAAGGAGGCGCTGCCACAGTATTGTGATCGCACTGCGGTATCCGGGAATAACTGACAGGACAATTCGCAGCTTATACAGCGGACAACCTTTTGCGACGATGTTATCATCCAGTCCACTCCTGTCTTTTTTTCATTATCAATATTTCACTGCCTTTCAAATGTGTCAATCTTGAAACATATCCAGCGATCCTGACGTATTTATGAGAAATAACGGCAGAGAATATAAATTCCTGGCGGTATCTATTCTTGCAGGCCGCAGGCATAGCGACAGAACATCGGTTGCCAGACGTTCCCCAGGAATATCCATCAAACCATTAAGATTATTCGGCAAAAACAACGCCGGAGAGAAATTGACGAAATAGCACTAATAGCTAAAGATTCGTCACCTCGCTCTGCCTGAACGTCAGTCTTTTCTCAACGTGTGGCTCAATATAATTATTTGGGCTGGCGAAGTGTAATGAAATCTCATTATGTCCTTTTAGCTGAGGCTCACCTAAGAAAAAATTCTTATAACCTATTGAAAATTAATGTGATGCTTCTAATCTTAGGTAGGGAGGTGTCGCGTCCTAATCCTTCTGGCCTATACTGTTGTTAAATATATGGGTGTGCAGGGTTAAATATTGTTATTGTAGAGGAAAGTAAAATTGTATCTCATTAACAAGCTGGTCGAGTATGACCCGGAAAACAAAACTCTGGTGAATCATATTACCGGGCGCACCATACAATTGCAGCTTCCTGCCAATCTCTGCTTTCTTTATCTTGTCACCCATCCTGGCGAAATAATTTCGCAAAATCAGTTAATGGTGGTGGGATGGGGAGAGCGTAACGACGTCACCACACCGAATACCTTTTACCAGGCCATTTTGACATTACGCAATGCGCTGGCTGAGGTGGGGTTACCGCGCGATACGGTAAAAACGATTTCGCGTCGCGGGCTGACGCTTTCCGAAGCCACTCAGGTTGAAGTATTTACCCCCTCCGCAGAGCCGGTAATTGCCAATAAAGACGCGGCAATATCCGGGGGCATCGTGATGAAGAAACCAGTGTGGTTAATAATCGCCACCGCTACGCTTTTGTTGATCGCGATTATTAACGGCGGCTTATTATATAAACATCACCATAACATGCCGTTTAGTCACTACATTCCACTTTCAACGGGCAGCACGACCAACGCCTGCCAACTCTTTTATGCACCTAATGAACATATGCAGGACCACTACCTGCGCTTGTTAAAAAATTACCCCGCCCTGTGTGCCGGAAACCGATACGTTTTTCTCATCGGCTATAGTAAAACGGAGCGAATCGCGGCGTTTGTCTGTAATAACGATGCGCGACATGACGCGGCAGCGCTATGTACCACGCATTATTTTTGGGCGCATGAGCAATGATGACATACGGGAACCGTATTATTTTTCTGGCGGCGTTTCTGGGCGCCGCTATCATCAGCGGCTGGTTAGCGTATTCGCATTTTTCGAGTGCGCCGATACGCTGTACAGGTGATGTGGAATGGACGATTGGTAAAAACCGATTTGTCGGTACGCTTTCCTGGCGAATGCAGCATCGGGAAGGGACCGCGGTCATTAACGGAAAACTGTTTGGTCACGTGGTTTCTGAAGTCAACCGCACCATCTATTTCCACTACAGCGATCACCAGAACGCGCGCGTATTAAATAACGTTCGTATTGTTAAAACCTTCGCCGATAGTGCGGATGAGGCTGATATCAATGCAACGCTACCGGGTTTTTATCGCACCCCGGGAAGAGATCTGAGCCTGATGATTGACGAGTATCGCGGAGCCTGGCTTTTTGCCGCGTCGAACGTCCCTTCACTTTACTGTCATAAAAACGCGCCGTAAAAATCGATTGCACACCTTAGACGGCACGCATAGTCAAACCTCGTTATTCCCGCTACAGTTATCTCTCCACGGCGAAAGGAGATAAACATGCTTTATATCTTTGATTTAGGAAACGTAATCGTCGATATCGATTTTAATCGCGTGCTGGGGGCATGGAGCGACTTTAGTCGTGTGCCGCTGGCGACGTTAAAGCAGGATTTCGCGATGGGGGAGACCTTCCATCAGCACGAGCGCGGCGAGATTAGCGATGAAGAGTTTGCTGAACGTTTCTGCCAGGAGATGGGGCTTTCGTTAAGCTATGAACAGTTTTCCCACGGCTGGCAGGCGGTGTTCGTCGCGATCCGTCCGGAAGTGATCGACATTATGCACAAGCTGCGCGAGCAGGGGCACCGGGTGGTTGTGCTGTCGAACACCAACCGTCTGCACACGACCTTCTGGCCAGAGGAATACCCTGAAGTTAAGGCGGCGGCAGATAAGATCTATCTTTCGCAAGAGATGGGTATGCGTAAGCCTGAAGCGCGAATTTATCAGGCTGTTTTGCAGGCAGAGGGATTCACCGCGGCCGATGCGGTCTTTTTCGACGACAACGCCGATAATATAGAGGGAGCTAACCAGTTGGGTATCACGTCAATTCTGGTGACCGGAAAAGAGACGATACCGAACTACTTTGCGAAGCAGTTATGCTAAAAACCGTTCATCAAAAAGCCACGCATCATACTCGCCCAATGAGGGCCTGGCTGAAGCTGCTCTGGCATCGCATTGATGAGGACAACATGACCACGCTGGCAGGTAACCTCGCCTACGTGTCGTTGCTCTCATTAGTCCCGCTGGTGGCGGTTATCTTTGCGCTATTTTCCGCTTTCCCGATGTTCGCGGACGTCAGCCTGCAGCTTCGCCATTTCGTCTTTGCGAATTTCATTCCTGCCACCGGGGATGTTATCCAGAACTACATCGAGCAGTTTGTTGCCAACTCCAGCAAGATGACGGCTGTGGGGGCTTGCGGCCTTATCGTCACCGCGCTGCTGCTGATGTACTCCATCGACAGCGCGCTTAACACCATCTGGCGAAGCAAAAAAATCCGTCCTAAGGTCTATTCCTTTGCCGTCTACTGGATGATCTTAACGCTGGGGCCGTTGCTGGCCGGGGCGAGCCTGGCAATCAGCTCATATCTCCTCTCCTTGCGCTGGGCGAGTGATTTAAACGGCGTGATTGATAATGCGCTTCGCATCTTTCCGCTGATCCTGTCCTGGCTCTCGTTCTGGCTGCTCTATAGCGTTGTACCGACCACGCGCGTGCCTAACCGCGATGCGGTGGTTGGGGCGCTGGTGGCGGCAGTGCTTTTTGAACTGGGTAAAAAAGGGTTTGCCCTTTACATCACCATGTTTCCCTCTTATCAGCTGATTTACGGCGTGCTGGCGGTGATCCCCATTTTGTTTGTCTGGGTTTACTGGACCTGGTGTATCGTCTTGCTTGGCGCCGAAATAACTGTCACTCTCGGCGTATACCGCGAACTTAAAAAAGCAGCAGAAGCTGAAAAACAATTAGAAGCAGACCAACCATGATTGCATTGATACAGCGCGTGACCCGTGCCAGCGTCACCGTGGAGGGAGAGGTGACGGGTGAAATTGGCCCAGGACTTTTGGTGTTGTTAGGTGTCGAAAAGGATGATGACGAGCAAAAAGCGAACCGCTTATGCGAGCGCGTGCTGGGCTACCGCATTTTCAGCGATGCGGAAGGCAAGATGAACCTGAACGTCCAGCAGGCGGGCGGCAGCGTGCTGGTGGTTTCCCAGTTTACGCTGGCAGCGGATACCGAGCGCGGCATGCGCCCGAGTTTCTCTAAAGGCGCCGCGCCGGATCGTGCAGAAGCATTTTACGAATACTTTGTTGAGCGTTGTCGCCAACAGGAAATGAATACGCAAACCGGACGATTCGCTGCAGATATGCAGGTCTCGCTGGTGAACGATGGCCCCGTCACATTCTGGCTCCAGGTATGAGCCAACTGGCGGCGTGGCCGCGGGTAACAAGAGAGAGTACAGCTATGTATCACCTTCGAGTACCGCAAACGGAAGAAGAGTTAAACGCGTATTACCAGTTCCGCTGGGAAATGCTGCGCAAGCCACTGCATCAGCCAAAAGGCTCTGAACGCGACGCCTGGGACGCGATGGCCCACCATCAGATGGTGATGGACGAAGAGGGTAACCTCGTCGCCGTCGGGCGTTTGTATATCAACGCCGATAACGAAGCGTCGATTCGCTTTATGGCGGTTCACCCGTCAGTGCAGGACAAAGGCCTCGGGACCCTGATGGCGATGACGCTGGAGTCCGTCGCCCGTCAGGAAGGCGTTAAGCGCGTCACCTGTAGCGCCCGTGAAGATGCCGTGGAGTTCTTTGCCAAACTTGGTTTTGTTAACCAGGGCGAAATCACCGCTCCGCAAACCACGCCGATTCGCCATTTCCTGATGATCAAACCCATCGCCACGCTGGACGACATTCTGCATCGTGCAGACTGGTGCGGCCAGCTGCAGCAGGCCTGGTATGAACACATCCCTCTGAGTGAAAAAATGGGCGTGCGGATCCAGCAGTACACCGGGCAAAAATTCATTACCACCATGCCGGAAACCGGCAATCAAAATCCGCACCACACCCTGTTTGCTGGCAGCCTGTTCTCCCTGGCGACGCTTACCGGCTGGGGGCTGATCTGGCTAATGCTGCGCGAGCGCCATCTGGGCGGCACCATCATTCTGGCCGATGCCCACATTCGCTACAGCGCGCCTATCAGCGGCAAGCCGAGCGCGGTGGCGGATCTTGGCGCTCTCGGCGGAGACCTTGATCGTCTGGCTCGTGGCCGCAAAGCCCGCGTGCAGATGCAGGTCGAGCTGTTCGGTGATGAAACCCCGGGCGCGGTGTTTGAAGGAACTTATATCGTTCTTCCTGCGAAGCCGTATGGCGCGTATGAAGAAGGGGGAAATGAGGAGGAATAGTCGCCTGTTCACTCTCGTCGGACGTGATGAATTCGCCATGCGATATCCCGCATAACGTCTTGCGCTGACTGGCTAATTCCACCAAGCTGGAAGAAGCCGTGGATGACACCCATCCAGCGCTGAGCGGTACACGTCACCCCTTGTTTCGTGAGGCGTTGAAACAGCGCCTCTCCTTCATCGCATAACGGATCGTACTCAGCAGTAACGATATGGACCGCTGGCAGGCCGCTGAAGTCTTCTCGCCACAGCGGGCTAACTTCAGGATGCTGACGGTCGGCTCCAGCCAGATATATTTCATAGCCGCTCAGCAGGGTATCGCGAGTAATCACGTAATCCATGCCGTTGAAGGTATAGCTTTCAAAACTGGCCGTGGCGTCGAGCATGGGGTAGATAAGAATAAGCTGTACAGGTTGCCACAGCCCTTTAGCCTTAAGCCGCAGCGCCGTCACCAGCGCAAGATGTCCACCCGCGCTGTCTCCACAGAGGGTGATTTGATTTCTATCCACGCCCAATTTGTCTGCATGCTTCCAGATCAGATCCGCACCTTTTTCGGCATCGTCATGTGCGGCGGGGAAGGTATGCTCCGGTGCCAACCTGTACTGAATCGCAACCACCCGGCAATTGCCGTAGCAGGCTAACTGACGGAGTTGGTTGTCATGGGTATCAAAGCCGCCGCTGATAAAGCATCCACCGTGATAGTAGAGGGCAGCAGGCAATATTTCAGGGGCATTAAGAGGTGAAAACACGCGAATGGTCATATTTTCAAGAACAAGCGTCTCCACCTGAACGCGCGTTTCTGTCTTCCCGGCAAGCCCCGTACTGGCAAGATACCCAGCACGTCGTACCTCAATGGTCTGTCGACGTGACGAGGGCCGACCTGCAGCAATAAATCCCTGAACCAGCTGTGCAATACCCTGTTCCAGTGCCATGAGAATTCTCTTTAACTGTATGGATATACAGTTTTATAGCCTGGTTTGATTCAAAAGAAAACAAGAAAATTGTTCAGGGCAACAATCTGGAAAGCGGCTCGCAAATGGAAGGCAAAACTATTGGGTGGGGCTTTAACCCTGCCGAGAGAAAGGGTATGTTGCCTTTAAAATAGGCAATAGTGATATACTGAGGTGATATATGAGTATACTGGCGGAGCTTAACATGGGCAGAATTCTGATCGATTTGTCGGATGATGTTATTCAACGTCTCGATAACCTCAAACAGCTGCGTAACCAACCTCGTGCCGAATTACTGCGTGAAGCAATTGAGCAGTATCTCGATCAGCAAAGCTCGTCAATTATTCGTGATGCGCTTGGTCTGTGGGGGAACCAGCAAGAAGACGGTTTAGAGTATGAGCGCAAGCTGCGTGAGGAGTGGTAGTGATGGAACACATGGCGGTTTTTGATACCAATATCCTGATCGACCTTTTCAACAATCGCGTCGAGGCAGCAAATACGATCGAAAACACAGCGTCACACCGGTCAATCAGTCTAATCACATGGATGGAAGTCATGGTAGGGGCGCGCAAACATGGCCACGAAGCGAAAACAGCGGCGGTAATGGGCGCATTTGAGGTTATCGATGTAACCCGAGAGATCGCAGAAAGAAGCGTCGTGCTCCGTGAGAAGCATGGCATGAAACTGCCGGATGCCATTATTTTAGCGACTGCCCAAAGCAGAAATTGCCCGTTAATCACCCGGAATATCAAAGACTTTCAGGGGATTGCCGGAGTGGTTTTACCTTATCAATTGTAGGCCGGGCAAGCTCGCGCCGCCCGGCACTCTCACAGGAGACTACTCCCCTTCACCCGGGAACAGGAACGGGTTGATCGAGCTGCGGGCAAAGCCCTCCTGCTCCATCTTCGCGTCCAGAATCAGCGAGGCGAGATCGTCGGCCACGGCTTCGACTTTCGGATCTTTTTCCTGATACAGAATCTTCAGGTAAGTTCCGCAATCGCCGCAGCTTTCGGCTTTCACCGCCGCGTCTTCATTTTCCAGCGACCAGTAGTTCAGATCGCGGGTCTGCTCGCAGTTGCTGCACTTGATGCGCACCACGTGCCACTCGGTTTCACACAGGTTGCAGTGCAGATAGCGCAGCCCCTGCGTGGTGCCAATCTGTACCATGCTGGAGACCGGCATTGAACCACACACCGGGCAGAACTGGCGCGCTTCACCGTATTCAGCGCGGGCTTTACCGGGGATCAGGCTGGCCATTTGCGCCCAGTAGAGCGACAGCGCAGCCCAGATGAACGGCGCTTTATCGCTGCTCACCAGTGAGAAGTCGGAAGCAAACAGCGCGCTCGCCATCTCTTCCAGCTCCTGATCGGAGGCTTTTTCCAGGTTCTCAATGACCGCCAGCGCCGTGCCGCTCATCTCAGGCTTCAGCTCGGCAATCAGCGAATGCAGCAGCTTATGCCAGTGCTTGTCGCGCGGCAGGACGTGAATGTCCAGCGGCGGCTTACCCTGTGCGTTGGCTTCTTTGATGCGTGCGGTCAGGTCCATTTGCAGCGGATGGTCGTACAGCACCACTTCCTGCGCATGGGCGACCAGCGCGGCAAAACGCAGAAAATCGCCCAGCGGGTTGTTCTCTGCCAGCTCGCGCAGACGCTCTGCGCGGCGGTTGTAGAGGTTCTTGAGTCTGGGGAATAACAACGGCGGAATATACTCCGCCGTGCGTTTCTCGCTCGACCCCAGCTCATCTTGCGGGATTATGCGAATACTCATTCAGATGACTTTTCCTGTTTCTGGCGGACTTCACGGTACCAGCGCGGGTGATGTTTCTTCGCCCACGTACTGGTAACCCATCCTTCCACCATCGCGGTAATGGTGCCTTTCACCCAGAGGGCGGCGTAAATATGCACCATGATAACCACAATTAACGCCACTGCGGCAAATGAATGCAGCATCAGCGCGAATCGGATCACCGGGATTGAGAAAGCAGGCGCAAAGTACGGACGCCAGATGATCACGCCGCTCACCAGCAACAGGACCAGGAAAATAATCGCCGCCCAGAATACGCATTTCTGGCCGAAGTTATAACGCCCGGTATCACCTACTTCCTCGTTGACGACGATCTTACGAATATTCTTCGCCCAAAAGATATCATCCCGATTGATTAGGTTATGGTGCCAGTAACGGAAAAACATGATGATAAACGAGGCAAACATCACTACACCCACGAACGGGTGAAGGATGCGCGCCAGTTGCGGCGTGCCCAGTACCTGCATCAGCCAGTTGAAGGACGGGAAGAAGAATCCCAGCCCGCTTATCGCCGCCAGCATGAAGCAGAAGGCGGTGACCCAGTGGTTGATGCGTTCCGGCGCGGTGTAGCGCACGATGGTGTCACGTTTTCTCATTTGCGCACCTCGTCTTTCTCTTCATGCAGGTTGTCGTCTTCCTCTTCCGCGCGGTTCGGACCAACGCCGACGTAGTGGAAGATGCTCGCTGCGAAGGTGGCAGCAAAGCCCACCGCTGCCAGCGGTTTCCAGATGCCTTTCCAGAACTTCACGGTGGCGCTGATTTCCGGGTTCTCCGGCAGGCCATGGTACAGGTTCGGCTTGTCGGCGTGGTGCAGCACGTACATGACGTGCGTACCGCCCACCCCGGCCGGATCGTACAGGCCAGCGTTGTCGTAACCACGGGTTTTCAGCTCGCCCACGCGCTCTGCCGCCAGCGTTTTCATATCCTCTTTAGAGCCAAAGTGGATAGCGCCGGTTGGACAGGTCTTCACGCACGCTGGCTCCTGGCCCACGTTAACGCGGTCAACGCACAGCGTACATTTGTAGACGCGGTTGTCTTCCGGGTTCATGCGCGGCACGTCGAACGGACAGCCGGCGATGCAGTAGCCGCAGCCGATGCACTGCTCGGACTGGAAGTCGACGATGCCGTTGGCATACTGAATGATAGCCCCTTCTGACGGACACGCCTTCAGGCAGCCCGGATCCGCACAGTGCATACAGCCATCTTTGCGGATCAGCCATTCCAGTTTGTCGTTCTGCTCCACTTCCGAGAAACGCATCACCGTCCAGGACTTGGCGGTCAGGTCCGCCGGGTTGTCGTACACCCCGACGTTGTGACCCACTTCGTCACGGATGTCGTTCCACTCTGAACAGGCCACCTGACAGGCTTTACAGCCGATACAGGTGGTCACGTCGATAAGCTTCGCCACTTCCTGCTGGTGGTCCCGCGCCTGAGGCGCGGGCGTGAAACCGTTAGTCGCGGAACGACGGATAATGTCTTGAGATTGATAAGCCATAAGTCGTCTCCGTTACACCTTTTCCACGTTCACGAGGAAGGCCTTAAACTCCGGCGTCTGCGTGTTCGCATCGCCGACGAACGGCGTCAGAGTGTTCGCAATGAACCCTTTCTTCGCCACGCCCTCATAACCCCAGTGAATCGGAATACCGATGGTGTCCACCTGCTGACCGTGAACGTTCAGCGTGCGAATACGCTTGGTCACCACCGCCTTGGCTTTGATATAGCCGCGGTTAGAGGAGACCTTCACGGTATCGCCATGCGCAATGCCGAGCTTGTCCGCCAGCTTCTCACCGATCTCCACAAACTGTTCCGGCTGCGCGATGGCGTTCAGCAGCGCGTGCTTGGTCCAGTAGTGGAAGTGCTCGGTCAGACGGTAAGTGGTGCCCACGTACGGGAACTTGTCCTTTTTACCCAGCGCTTCAAAGTCGCCCTTGAAGATACGCGCTGCCGGGTTAGAGACCACGTTCGGGTGCAGCGGGTTAGTGCCCAGCGGCGTCTCAAACGGCTCGTAGTGTTCCGGGAACGGCCCTTCCGCCATCTTATCGATAGCAAACAGGCGTCCCATCCCTTCAGGCTGCATGATAAACGGCCCGACGTCGCTGCCCGGTGCGGCAGTGCTGTAGTCCGGAATATCCACGCCGCCCCATTTCGCGCCGTCCCACTTCAGCAGCTGACGCTTCGGATCCCACGGGTTGCCCTGCGGGTCAGCGGATGCGCGGTTATAGAGGATGCGGCGGTTGAGCGGCCACGCCCATGCCCAGCCCAGCGTATTGCCGAGGCCCGACGGGTCGGCGTTGTCGCGGTTGGCCATCTGGTTGCCTTTCGGCGTCCAGCTACCGGCAAAGATCCAGCAGCCGCTCGACGTGGTACCGTCATCCCGCAGGTGTGCGAAGGTGCTGAGCTGATCGCCTTTCTTCGCCAGCACCGCGCCGGTGGCCGGGTCGATAACGTCCGCCAGCGCCTTACCGTTGCTCTCCATCGCCACTTCTTCCGGGGAAGGATTTTCCGGCGTCGAGTAGTTCCAGGTCATGTTCAGCACCGGCTCAGGGTTCGCGCCGCCTTCTGCCGCATACATCTTACGCAGGCGTAAGAAGATACCGGCCAGGATCTCGCCGTCGTTCATGGCGATGCCCGGGGCGTCCGCGCCTTTCCAGTGCCACTGCAGCCAGCGGCCGGAGTTAACGATAGAACCGTTCTCTTCCGCGAAGCAGGTGGACGGCAGACGGAACACTTCGGTCTGAATCTTCGACGGATCGACATCGTTTGATTCGCCATGGTTCTGCCAGAAGGTCGAGGTCTCGGTGTTGAGCGGGTCAATCGTGACCAGGAACTTCAGTTTCGACAGAGACTCAACCACCTTGTTCTTGTTCGGGAACGACGCCACCGGGTTAAAGCCCTGGCAGATATAGCCGTTGACCTGGCCCTGGTGCATCATCTCGAAATACTGCAGGACGTCGTAACCTTTGTCCCACTTCGGCAGCCAGTCAAAGCCCCAGCTGTTTTCCGCCGTCGCTTTGTCGCCGTAGAAGGCTTTCATCAGCGAGACGAAGAACTTCGGATAGTTGCCCCAGTAGTTCACCTGGCCTTCGAGCAGCGGTTTTGGCGTGCTGGCCGTCAGGTAGGTCTGCAGGTCGGGCTGTTTCTCGCTCGGCAGGTTCATGTAACCCGTCAGGCTCTGCGACAGCAGACCGAGGTCGGTCAGACCCTGAATGTTGGAGTGACCGCGCAGGGCGTTCACGCCGCCGCCTGCCATCCCCATGTTGCCGAGCAGCAGCTGCACCATTGCCATGGTGCGGATGTTCTGCGCGCCGATGGAGTGCTGCGTCCAGCCGAGTGCATACAGGAACGACGCGGTTTTGTCCTTCGCGCTGGTCTCCGCGATCAGCTCGCAGACCTTCAGGAAGTCCGCCTTCGGCGTGCCGCAGATGTTTTCAACAACCTCCGGCGTATAGCGGGAAACATGCTCTTTCAGCAGGTTCCACACGCAGCGCGGGTGTTGCAGGGTGGTGTCGCGCTTCGCAAAGCCTTTCTCATCCAGCTCGTAGTTCCAGCTGGTTTTGTCGTACTTGCGTTTTTCCGCGTCATAACCGCTGAACAGGCCATCTTCGAAGTGGTAATCCTCACGCACGATCAGGCTGGCGTTGGTATAGGCTTCGGTGTATTCGCGGTTATATTTTTCGTTGGTCATCAGGTACAGCAATACGCCTGACAGGAAAGTGATGTCAGTACCTGAACGAATAGGGGTGTAGAAATCCGCCACTGACGCAGTACGCGTAAAGCGGGGATCGATCACAATCAGTTTCGCACCGTTGTGGATTTTGGCTTCCATCGCCCAGCGGAACCCGACAGGGTGCGCTTCAGCGGCGTTACCGCCCATCACCACAATAAGGTTGGCGTTCTTGATGTCGACCCAGTGGTTGGTCATCGCACCGCGACCAAATGTTGGAGCAAGACTTGCTACCGTTGGTCCGTGTCAGACACGCGCCTGGTTGTCGACCGCGAGCATACCGAGTGCACGCGTGAATTTCTGGGTTAAATAGCCGGTTTCGTTACTGGAGGCAGAAGCACACAGCATCCCGGTGGAGAGCCAGCGGTTAACCGTGACGCCGTCGGCGTTCTTCTCAATAAAGTTGGCATCGCGGTCTTCTTTAATATGTTTTGCGATGCGGTCAAACGCCTCTTCCCAGCTGATTTGCTGCCATTTATCGGAGCCAGGCGCGCGGTATTCCGGGAATTTCAGTCGGCTTTCGGAGTGGATAAAGTCCACCAGACCGGCCCCTTTAGGGCACAGCGCACCACGGTTGACCGGATGATCCGGGTCACCTTCGATATGGAAAATAGACGCTTTGGCGTTTTTAGCACCGTCGCCGAGGCTATACATTAACAGCCCGCAACCGACAGAGCAGTACGTACAGGTATTACGGGTTTCACGGGTACGCAGCAGTTTATACTGCCGCGTTTCCGCCAGCGCTACGCCGGGCGCAAAGCCCAGTGCCGCTGCCGTGGTGCCTGCCATACCGCCAGCGCAGATCTTAAAGAACTGCCTTCTGCTGACCTGCATGGGTCACTCCTTGTTTCGACATTGCTTACATATGTAGTTTTAACTTCGCGGTTGAGAATTGACCGCAAAGGAGAAAAATTTGCGTTAATCCCTCATTTCTCCGAGGGATATCATCAGAATACCACAATGTCGGTATACCTGTTCTAACGGCGTTAATACAAAGTGAACGTATTATCACTGCGTTGATTATAAAGTGTGATATTGATCACGTTATCTGCTCTGCATGTTAAAGGGGTGTAGCGGAGGTCGGGTTGCACCCCTTCTTAATGAGTAGGAGAATGAGTGTCGAAAAGTTGATCCATACTATGCGTAAGGCCTGCGGTTTATGCTGCAATAGCAGGCTTACTTCCGTGGTTGTTCAGGAATACCGTTGTGTCTAAACAAAACCGTGCTACCAGCCCATCACCACTGCCTGCGGGCGTTGTGGAACTGTCGGTACGCAGACCGCCCCACATTACCCAAACCACGCCTGATTTTCTGGCGGAAGAAGTGCCCGTTGCGCTCGTTTACAACGGTATTTCGCATGTGGTGATGATGGCTTCACCCAAAGATCTCGAACTGTTCGCCATCGGTTTTTCCCTCTCTGAAGGCATTATTGCGCACCCGCAGGATATCTACGGCATGGACGTGGTTCAGGCCTGCAATGGTCTGGAAGTGCAGATTGAACTCTCCAGCCGTCGCTTTATGGGGCTGAAAGAGCGCCGTCGGGCGCTGGCCGGGCGCACTGGCTGTGGGGTCTGCGGCGTCGAGCAGCTTAACGACATCGGTAAGCCGGTGCAGCCGCTGCCGTTTACCCAGACCTTTAATCTGGCACATCTCGACCGTGCGCTTGAGCACCTCAACAATGTTCAGCCCATTGGCCAGCTGAGCGGCTGTACGCACGCGGCGGCGTGGGTATTGCCGTCAGGGGATATTGCCGGGGGGCATGAGGACGTGGGCCGCCACGTTGCGCTCGACAAGCTATTAGGCCGTCGTGCGCGGGAAAGCGATCTCTGGCAGCAGGGCGCGGCGCTTGTTTCCAGCCGTGCAAGCTATGAGATGGTGCAGAAGTCCGCGATGTGCGGCGTGGAAATTCTGTTTGCGGTGTCGGCGGCAACCACGCTGGCGGTGGAGGTGGCGGAGCGCTGCAACCTGACGCTGGTGGGCTTCTGCAAGCCGGGAAGGGCGACGATTTACACCCATCCCCAGCGGTTAATGGTTGATCAGTAATTTTGAATGATAATAGCAAATCCTTCCGCTTTTAGTTGTTAAGGATGAGGGCTAGTATTTATCTCATCAAGGCACGGTGCCTTACCTAAACAACTTAACGAAAGGGTTTATATCATGAAAAGCATCAAAACTTTTGTCGCTGTAATCGCTCTGGCTGCTTCTTTCGGTTCTTTCGCTGCGCAGACCGTAACCGCTTCCGCCTCTACGCTTGACGGTGCAGAAGCAAAAATTGCTGCACAGGCCCAGGAAGCAGGTGCATCATCGTACAAAATTACCCAGGCATTCACCGGTAACCGCGTACACATGACCGCTGAATTGAATAAATAAGTCTTGTAGCCACTGTCCCTTGTTCTTCGGAGCAGGGACAGGTTCCCTTCTTACGCTCTTCTTTTTCCTCACCTTTCTCTTCTGATACTGCCCCCTCTGGCTATTAAGAGTCTTTTAGATAACACAATTCTATACATACCCGAAATGTAAGGTCTGACCAGATTGCTGCTTATATTTTTCATATGAATGTTTTTTATTGTTTTAATTCATTGCTGTTTCGAATACATACATAAAATTAATATCACATCTTGAGTTTTGCGGATTTCCTCAGGCACTAATCCTAAAAGGATTTTGAGTTATTGATTCTGTTTATTTGTAATGCTATTTTCCAGAATACAAAATGTTTTACGTTATAAACTATGGGTCAGGTAATTATTACCTGGTTTTTTGTATTCACTAATATATGGAAATAAAATGAACGCGATGTTTAAAAAAGGAATGCTGGCGTCGGTACTGGCAGTAGCGGCGTCTTCAGCAATGGCAGCTTCCAGTGTTGATATTCAGGTTACGGGTAAAATCGTACCGTCCTCCTGTACACCGGCATTTATTAGCGGTGGTGGTATTGCCGATTATGGCACCATGAAAGTGGCCTCACTGAATTCTACGACGGCAACGCCGCTGACGGATGTTAAAATTATCCCTATTTCTATTACCTGCGAAGAAGCGACCCGTATTGCGGTGACCTTTAACGATGCGCATGCTGACTCTGCACCAACGGCAGATCTGCCTGCTCATTGGGCGGATCTGGATTTCGCAATTACCCCACAGTATACCGCCGGACTGGGCATGTATAACGGCAAGCAGATTGGTGCTTATTCATTAGGTATTCAGCTGACGAAGGGCGCTGTAACAAACGACGCTGGCGATGAGTTGTATCCAACCTATTCGCTGAATAACGGTGCAAGTTGGGGCAGTAAAGCAGGGGATCGTTATTTACAGGTTACAACCGATAAAAGCGAAATATATTCCTTCAGTACAGTATTGGGTGGCACGCCTGTCGCACAAACCAAGGTTAACTTTAACGTAGGTGTCGCCGCGATGATTAACCCAACCAACGATTTAAACGTTACCGATGAAGCCACGCTGGACGGCTTAACCAATGTTGAGCTGGTTTATCTGTAATCGCCCCCGCGCATTATGAAATACCTGACACCTCACTCCGGTGGGGTGTCATTTATCAATATTAATGGACTAATATTATGCTGCTTTTAAAGAGAACGCTGATCTGTGCCTGCCTGCTGGCCTCATTCAACGGTATGGCTGCCGGGATGGTGCCGGACACCTCGCTGCTGATTGTCAATGAAGACGAGCAGGGGGCCAGCATGGATGTCAAAAACACCGATGCTGACGCACAGCTGCTGTACACCAAAATTATAGATCTCCCGGATGACCCAAAACCTGGCCTGATTGCCACGCAGCCGGTTGTGCGCGTAGATGCAGGTAAAACGCAGCGCGTACGCTTTGTGCTGAAAAGCAGCGCTAAGCCGCTGAAGGTCGAGCATTTCAAGCGTGTCATTTTTACCGCCATCCCACAGCGTGAAAAAAACAAAGTAAAAGTGGTTTTTAGCCAGAACCTCCCCGTTATTATTCACCCGGCAGGCCTGGCGGTAAATATTGAACCCTGGAAGGCCCTCACCTGGCAGATTAACAATGGCAACGTCACGGTGGAGAACACTACGCCTTATGTGGTCCGAATGGAGCAAAAGGTAAAATTAATGGAGTCGGGTACGGTCGCGAAATTGAATAAGACTTATATTCTTCCTGGCGAAAAAATGACGGCCAGCGCGTCAGCCAAAATATCAGCATCCGAAAAACAAATCGAAATCTATCCGGCTACGCGCTATGGCTATAAGGCGGGCAGTTATATTGCCGACCTTAAGCAATAAAATCACTTAACGGTACATGGAGTAGTTATGTTAAACGGTTCCTGTAAAAAGGGAATGCTCGTGTTTTGCCTTAGCGCGTTGGCATTTAATATTCGGGCTGAAATCTCCTCTACGGCAAATGAATCAATGGAGCTGGCGCGAGCCATTTTTGATGGTGATGCCTTAAAAAATAACGGGCTTGATCCGGCTATCGCAGATTATTATTCTCTGGCTCCCCGTTTTACCCCTGGCTACCATAATGTGACGGTTAATATTAACGGTAAGCCGCGCAATATTATGCCTGTGAAATTTGATGAAGAAGGAACGCCCTGTATTGATAAAGAGTTTCTGGAAAACGCGGGTCTGATTAAACAGATTAAAAGAGGAGCCTGCCCGAAGATTCATCAATACTGGTCCGGGTCAACGATTCAGACGTCACCAGATATTGAAGAAATATCGGTGGTCGTTCCGCCGGAAGCGGTAGATCCTGATTATGGCCGCCAGTTCGCAGAGGTAAGCGGCGGACGTGCAGCCATGCTGAATTACTCCATGTTCGGCACCCATAATCAATATGATGGTGACAACGCCGACCGTTTCCAGTCGACCTTTGAAATGGGCTTTAACGCTGGCGACTGGATTGTACGCAGCACGCAGTTTATTAGCGACGGCAGCGATCAGGGTTTTGACGTCGAGTCTCTCTACACCTATGCCCAACGTACCTTTACCGATTACGGCGTCATGGTGCAGGGCGGCCAGATTAACGTCGCCAACAGCCGCTTCAGTATCCCGAGTATTTACGGGGTCCAGATGTTGCCGGATACCGCACTCGCTTCCCAGGCGGGTACAGGTGTCGAAGTCAGCGGTATTGCCCGTAATCCGCAGGCGCGCGTCGATATCCGCCAGGGCGGACAGCTCATCTACTCCACGTTGGTTCCCGCCGGGCCGTTTAACTTAGATGATGTGCCGCTGGCTAATCTTAATACCGACCTGAACGTAACCGTCACTGAGACTGACGGCAGCGAAAACCGGTTCACCGTCTCGGCAAGTACGTTCCGCAGTAATCATGTGGGGCGCGCACCGGGCTTTACGCTGGCTGCGGGTCGTGTGGAAGATATGGATTCGCGGTTCGAAAACCCGTGGGTAGTCTCAGCCAACAACGGCTGGTCTCTCAACAAGCGGATGAATTTCCTCGCCGGCATGGTCATGGCGGATAACCACTATTACGGCTTCTCCGGCAACCTGGATACCGTGCCCATGCAGAACCTGTATGCCTCACTTGGTTTTCTGGCGTCAATCGACAACCAGACGCAAACCGACGGCAACAAAACGACGCTGGATTTGGGGTATGCCCTGCCATGGGGCATTGGACTTTCGCTGGGCGGCAGCTACGGCACCCCGGATTATCGCGAGATGACGGAACTCTACGGTGACGATGACGATATGTCGCAAACCAAATACGACTCTACCGTCGGCATCAACTGGTCAAACGCGACGCTCGGCCGCTTCTCTCTAAGCTATTACCGCAATGAGAGCTGGAACAGCGAATACGACAGCCGCCGGTTTATCTCGTCGTGGTCGCAAACCTTTAAATACTTCAACGTGAGCGTGAACTGGGAGTCGGATGTCAGCCGAAATGACAGTAGCGACAACGACCAGTTTTACGTCAACGTCTCGATCCCGCTTGGGCGGTCCGGGGTGACGACCAGCTCCTGGTATCGCGAGAGTGAAGGTAAGAGCTCCTACGGCACGCGGGCGATGGGCTCGCTCAACGCTGAGAACCAGTACATGGTTGGGGTCACTCAGGACCAGGATGAAAACACCACCAGTTGGGATAGTTCGCTGAACAGTAATCTGCATTACACCAACCTGGCGTTGGCCGCAGGGGGAGATAACGACAACAATACCAACTACTCTGCATCGTTAAGCGGTGGCATTGTCGCCCACAGCGACGGGGTGACCTTCTCGCCTTACCGCGTTAGCGATACCTATGCCATTGCCAGACTGGATAAACCGGTGGCCGGTATCGAGATTGACACCACGCGCGGCGCGGTATGGACGGACAAATGGGGCCGGGCAATTATTCCTGCGCTGACGCCGTTCCGTGAAAGCTCGATTGAGATCAACACGGAAAGTCTGCCAGGCAATCTGGACGTGAGAAACGGCCGAACGGCGATCAAAGCGTCTCACGGCGCCGTGGCGAAGTGGGAGTTTGCGACGTTAAGCCAGCGCCGCGTGCTGCTCAATATTCAACGTGCGGACGGCACACCGCTGCCGGAAGGGGTCTCGATTGTAGACGTCGCAGGGGAGTATGTGACGAGCGCACCCGAAGATGGCGTGATCTTCCTGAACGATATCTCCGCCAGCCAGCAGCTGTATGCGAAGCTGGATGAAGGGCGTTGCAAGCTGACGTATACCCTGCCAGAGGCGGAACCAAATAAATTCTATGAAGAGGTGACAGGGAAATGTCTCTGAACAACGTTCGTCAATACGCGCTGATGCTTGTGTTGCTCTGCGGCGCATCGGGCCTTCCGGGGATGGCGAAGGCCGCTGAGGAAGACTGTGACATGATGTCGGCTGTGAAGAAAGTCGATTACGGGCGCTACCGTAAGGAGGATATGCGGAAGGCCTCCACTGAGCATGTGGGTAAGGTCTATAACGGTTATGCCTCGGTCACGCGCGAGTTTCAGGTTTCCGTCCTGTGCCCCGATGCGCGCAAAATGCGCATTTCCGTTGACGGTGCTGCCCGACAGAACATGGCGTATCGCTTTACGGACAGCGGCGCAATGAAAATCGAATTCAGGGATGGGCGCGTTGACGGGAGTCCGGTGCAACTGGCTGCGGTCGATATTGGTGCGGTTGCCGTTCAGGGTGGCGCATCACAGGTTACGCTGAAGCCTGAAAAAGCCCTGGCTGCGGTTAACGGCACGGAAGTGGTAGGCGAGCAGTTCACCGCCACCATGATGATTACGACCTATCTTTCTGACGAAGCATTTGGTGTTACCAACACCACGGATTTTAACGAGATGCTTACCCTTAACCTCGATACGCTTCCTGCGCGATAACCTCTATGATGCCCGACAGACCTGTTCTGTCGGGCATTCTTCTTAGTGGAGTCCCGCCAGACGTAGCAGCGCCGTTACCACCGCTGCCGCTACGATCACCACAATTAACGGCATCTTCCGCCAGGCCAGAAACACCGCAAACGCCACGCCCAGCACCCGCGCCATCCCGGCGAAATGTTCCCCTTCATAAAACGTGGTCGCCAGCGCCACCGAAAACAGCAACACCGTTGCCGCATCGGAAAGCAGGGCCTGTGATCGCTCGGAAAGCGCCAGCCGGTTGCCCAGTTTTGCCCCGCCGAGGCGCATCAAATACGTTCCCGCAGACAGGATCGCGATGCCGAGAATAAAGACCGTCATGTTCCCCATTATTTTTTCCTCGCAGCGAGACCAAGTAACGAGAGCAGCACCGGTAAGCCCACCGGGGCAAACGGCACGGCGGCCAGTGATAGCGCGGCGCCGCTGCAGGCGCGGATCAGCGTGGTACGGTTTTTAAACGCGGGTACCACTAACGCCAGTAAAATCGCCGGGAATACCGCATCCAGCCCGATGGTTTCCGGGTCCGGCAGCAGTTTGCCGACCATGGCACCCAGCAGCGCGCCCACCGGCCAGATAATCGCCACGCCCAGACCGCATAACCAGTAGGCTGCTTTACGCTGTTCGGGCGTTTTTTGCGACAGGCCAAACACCACGCTTTCATCGTTCATGATGTGACAACCGAGATAGCTCAAACCCCGTTTGCCCACCAGTTCACGCACCGTTACGCCAAACGGCACATGGCGCGCATTGACCAGTAAACCGGCAGCGGCTGCCGCCAGCGGGTTACCGCCGCTCGCCACAATGCCGATAAACATAAATTCGGACGCGCCCGCCAGCACGGTGAGGGAGAGGACAAACGGCACCCACAGCGGGAAGCCGTAGGCCATCGCCAGCGAGCCATAAGACATCCCGACGACCCCAACCGCGAGGCAAACCAGGATGATTGCTTTAATCGTGTCGCCTTTCAGGCAGGAGAGATGATGCGTCATACATTTTTAGCCATATCGAACGGGTATCCATTATAATGAACGCAACAGAACTGTTTTTCAAGATGAACGATTCGTTCGATTTATAGAACAAAGAGGCCGTTTTATGACGCAGCCAATTAGCGTGATCGCCAAAAGCCTGGTGCGAGAACGCCTGCGAACCGGGCTTTCACTGGCGGAAATTGCCCGTCGTGCCGGGATCGCCAAATCCACGCTTTCCCAACTGGAGTCCGGTAACGGTAACCCGAGCCTGGAGACGCTGTGGTCGCTTTGCGTGGCGCTGGATATCCCTTTCGCCCGCCTGCTGGAACCACAGCAGACGACAACACAGGTCATCCGCCGTGGAGAGGGAACGAAGGTCGTTGCCGGGCAGGCTAACTACGAAGCTATTTTGCTGGCGGCGTGTCCGCCGGGCGCGCGGCGCGACATCTATCTGCTGCTCACCCAGCCAGGCGCAGACCGTATATCCCAGCCGCATCCGCCGGGGTCCGTTGAACATATTATTGTGACGCAGGGGCGCGCGTTAGTCGGCCTGATCGACGCAGCGGAAGAGCTCGGCCCGGGGGATTACATCTGTTATCCCGCCGATCTGCCGCATATCTTTAAGGCGCTGGAGCCGGATACGCACGCGCTGCTGGTGGCGGAACAGAACTAACAGAGATACGGAAACTCATGTCGCTTAAAGCCATTGCCAAAGAATTGGGGCTGTCAGTCACCACCGTCAGCCGCGCACTCAACGGATATGACGACGTCTCCGCCGAGACGCGCGCCCGCGTGGAAGCAGAGGCTCAGCGCCGTGGCTACCGACC
This sequence comes from Enterobacter sp. UPMP701, assembly GCF_053709515.1. NCBI lineage: Bacteria > Pseudomonadati > Pseudomonadota > Gammaproteobacteria > Enterobacterales > Enterobacteriaceae > Enterobacter > Enterobacter sp. UPMP701. The sequence goes on from NZ_JBSKJN010000012.1 coordinate 52,157, forward strand.
TAACACCTTCGCCCGCCGCCTCAAGATGGGCAAAATCGACGCCGTCGGGCTGGTGTTCCCCGTGCATCCCGTTCCGCTCAATAATAGCGTTTTTATGGACATGGTCGGCGAAATTAGCCACGAACTGGCGCGACATGAAATCGATTTACTGCTGATTGCCGATGATGATTTGGCCGATAAGCACAGCTACATGCGCATGGTGCAGAGCCGCCGTGTGGATGCGCTGATCGTAGCGCACACGCTGGACCACGATCCGCGTCTTGAGCAGCTTCAGGCCGCCGGTTTTCCATTCCTGGCGCTCGGGCGCAGCCACCTCCCGCAGCCGTACGCGTGGTTTGACTTCGACAACTACGCCGGTACGCATCAGGCTACCCGCTGGCTGATCGAGAAAGGCCATCAGCGCATTGCGTTGCTCGGTGAAAGCAACAATCAGGCGTTTATTACCCAGCGTCGTCAGGGCTTTCTCGATGCCCTGCGAGAAGCCGGGCTTTCCAGTGAATGGCTGCGCGCCATGCCGCCGTCGCGCCGCGTGGGGTATGCCACCACCAAAGAGCTTCTCGCTCTGCCGCAGCCGCCGACGGCCATCATTACCGACTGCAATACCCACGGCGACGGCGCGGCGATGGCGCTGGCGCAGATGGGGCGCTTATCCGGCGACAACGCCGTCTCGCTGGTGGTCTACGACGGCCTGCCGCAGGACAGCATTGTCGATATCGACGTAGCGTCAGTCATTCAGTCCACCCGTCAGGGTGTCGGAAAACAGATTGCCGATATGGTGCGCCAGCTGATTAACGGCGACGATATCGAGCAGCTTCAGGTGCTCTGGCAGCCTGAATTCTCTCCGGGCCAGACGGCCTAAACCCACGAAAATTCCAAACCCGATCACAGAACCGAAACGTTTTGGTTTGTATCCGAAACGTTTCGGATCAACACTCAGGACATCCCGACGACAGGAGATGTCTGATGCAAGATTCCATTTTTCGACTCGAAAGCAATACGGTAGACGTGGTGGTTAAAACCCACCCGTTCGCCGAAATTCTCTACTGGGGGCCGCACCTTCAGCACTTTTCGCCACACGATGTGCTGAGCATTGCGCGCCCGGTCGCGAACGGCAGGCTGGATGTCGACTCCCCGGTCACGCTGATGGCGGAGCTGGGGCACGGCCTGTTTGGCTCGCCAGGCATTGAGGGGCATCGTCAGGGGCTGGACGGCTCCCCGGTGTTCAAAACCACGCAGGTGCAGCAGGACGGAAACACCCTGACGATTACCGCTGAAGATGAACATGCGGGTCTGCGCCTGACCAGCGAGCTGGCGCTGGATGCCAGCGGCGTGCTGGTGGTGCGCCACGGCCTGACCAATCTGAAAGTTCAGCCGTGGCAGGTGGACCGTTTCGCCGTCACGCTGCCGGTGGCCGAGCGCGCGCAGGAGGTGATGGCCTTCCACGGACGCTGGATCCGGGAATTTCAGCCGCACCGTGTCAGGCTTGAACACGACAGCTTCGTGATTGAAAACCGCCGGGGTAAAACCTCCCACGAGCACTTCCCGGCGCTGATTGCCGGTACGTCGTCGTTTAGCGAAATGCAGGGCGACGTCTGGGGCGTGCATCTGGGCTGGAGCGGCAACCATCGCCTGCGCGCGGAAGCGAAAACCGATGGTCGTCGCTACCTGCAGGCCGAAGCGCTCTACCTGCCGGGAGAGATGGCGGTTGAAGAGGGCGACACGCTCTGGACGCCGCGCCTGTATGCCAGCTACTCCATGCGGGGCCTGAACGGCATGAGCCAGCAGTTCCATCGCTATCTGCGCGATAACGTTATCCGCTTCCCGGAAAACAAACCGCGCCCGGTGCACCTCAATACCTGGGAAGGGATCTACTTCAACCACGACCCGGACTACATCATGCGCATGGCCGACGAGGCCGCGGCACTTGGGGTGGAACGCTTTATTATCGACGACGGCTGGTTCAAAGGCCGCAACGACGATCGCGCCGCGCTGGGCGACTGGTATCTGGACGAAAAAAAATACCCGAACGGCCTGACGCCGGTGATCGACCACGTCAAACGGCTCGGCATGGAGTTTGGCATCTGGGTTGAGCCGGAGATGATCAACCCGGATTCCGATTTGTATCGCGCGCACCCTGACTGGGTGCTGGCGCTGCCGGGCTACGCCCGGGTGACCGGGCGTCATCAGCTGGTGCTCAACCTGAACATCCCGGAAGCCTTTGATTACCTCGTGGAGCGCATGAGCTGGCTGCTGGGCGAGCACGCGGTCGACTACGTGAAGTGGGACATGAACCGCGAGCTGGTGCAGCCGGGACACGAGGGTAAAGCCGCCGCCGACGCGCAGACTCGCCAGTTTTACCGCCTGCTGGACGTGCTGGGCGAGCGCTTCCCGCATATTGAGTTTGAATCCTGCTCGTCGGGTGGCGGGCGTATTGATTACGAAGTGCTGACCCGCAGCCACCGCTTCTGGGCGTCCGACAACAACGACGCGCTGGAGCGGAACACCATCCAGCGCGGCATGAGCTACTTCTTCCCGCCGGAGGTGATGGGCGCGCATATCGGTCATCATAAATGCCACGCCACCTTCCGCCAGCACAGCATCCAGTTTCGCGGGCTGACGGCCCTGTTTGGCCATATGGGGCTGGAGCTGGATCCGCTTACCGTCGATGAAGATGAACGCGAAGGCTATCGGCACTACGCCGCGCTGCATAAGCGGTGGCGCGAGGTGATCCACCATGGTACCCAGTGGCGTATGGATATGCCGGACGCTACCACCCTGGCACAGGGTATTGTGAGCAAAGACAAAGCGCAGGGGCTGTTTATGGTCAGCCAGCTTGCGATGCCGGATTACACCCTGATGATGCCGCTGCGCATGCCGGGGTTAGACGCCAGCGCGCAGTACCGCATCACGCTGCTCGATCACCCGAACATCCAGATTACGGGTGAGGGTGGACACACCATGCGCAAGCTGCCTTCGTGGATGGAAGCGCCGCAAACGGTGAGCGGCGAGTGGCTGATGCAGGCGGGTATTGCGCTGCCGATTCTGGACCCGGAGACCGCCATTTTGATTGGCGTCGAACGCGTGTAAGGTTGAAGGGCCGGGCAGCCGGCCCTCCGTTGAGGATAAAAATAATGAACACAACAACCTGTACCCACAAAGACAACCCTAACTTCTGGATCTTCGGGCTGTTCTTCTTTCTCTACTTCTTCATCATGGCCACTTGCTTTCCGTTCCTGCCGATCTGGCTGTCGGACATCATCGGCCTGAATAAAACCCATACCGGGATTGTCTTCTCCTGCATCTCGCTGTCGGCCATCGCCTTCCAGCCGGTGCTGGGCGTCATTTCGGACAAGCTTGGGCTGAAAAAACACCTGCTGTGGATCATCGCGGTGCTGCTGTTCCTGTTCGCGCCGTTCTTCCTGTACGTCTTCGCGCCGCTGCTGAAAACCAATATCTGGCTGGGCGCGCTGAGCGGCGGGCTGTATATCGGCTTTGTCTTCTCGGCTGGATCGGGGGCAATTGAGGCCTACATCGAGCGCGTGAGCCGCAACAGCTTCTTCGAATACGGCAAGGCGCGCATGTTCGGCTGTCTCGGCTGGGGGCTGTGCGCCTCAACGGGCGGCATCCTTTTTGGCATCGATCCGTCGTACGTTTTCTGGATGGGCTCGGGAGCAGCGCTGTTGCTGATGCTGCTGCTGGTCGTTGCGAAGCCGAAGCCCAACCAGACGGCGCAGGTCATGAACGCCCTGGGCGCGAATCAGCCTCAGATCACTGCCAAAACCGTGTTCAACCTGTTCCGCCAGCGCAGAATGTGGATGTTTATTCTGTACGTGATTGGCGTAGCCTGCGTGTATGACGTTTTCGACCAGCAGTTTGCCACCTTCTTTAAAACCTTCTTCGCCACGCCGCAGGAAGGCACCCGCGCCTTTGGCTTTGCCACCACGGCGGGGGAAATTTGCAACGCCATCATCATGTTCTGCTCGCCGTGGATCATTAACCGCATCGGCGCGAAAAACACGCTGCTGATCGCCGGAGTGATTATGGCGACGCGCATTATCGGCTCGTCGTTCGCCACCACCGCCGTGGAGGTGATTGCCCTCAAGATGCTGCACGCGCTGGAGGTCCCGTTCCTGCTGGTGGGCGCATTCAAGTACATCACCGGTGTATTTGATACGCGGCTTTCGGCCACCATCTACCTGATTGGCTTCCAGTTTGCCAAACAGTCGGCGGCGATTTTTCTCTCCGCCTTTGCCGGGAATATGTATGACCGGATCGGCTTCCAGGAGACGTACCTGATGCTGGGCTGCTTCGTGCTGGCGATTACGGTGGTGTCGGCGTTTACGCTGAGTGGCAGGCGGGAGATTGCTGCCGCCTCGGGGGCAGCAGCGTTAACACATCAGTCCAGGTAAAACACCTCTTCCAGCTCCGCACTCACCGGGCTGTTATCCGGGTTAGACGGCATAACGTCACCCATATGCTTCCACCAGCGCTGGCAGACGTCGGTATTCGCTACCGCGTTCCAGCGCTCCTCCGATTCAATCTCCACGGTGGCAAACAGCAGGTTGCGGGCTTTGTCGAGATAGATGGCGTAGTGGTGCGCGCCGTGGGCTTTCAGCACCGCTTCCAGCTCGGGCCAGATAGGGTTGTGGCGGCGCGCGTACTCCTCGTGCGCGTCCGGGTTTACCTGCATCACAAAGGCTTTGCGGATCATAGTGCCTCCAGGTACAGCTCGCGGACCTCATCGCGGCTGGCGGTGCGCGGGTTGCACGGCGCGCACGGGTCGGCGAGGGCTTTATCCAGCCAGCCTTCGATGTCCGCTCTGGCCTCGCCCTTCGTGGCGGTGCCTTTCACAAGGTCATCCGCCAGGTAGGTTGCCGCATAGCCCAAATCAATGGGGTTCCAGATGGCAAAGCTTTTGCTCGCGCCGGATTTTACCGCGCCCGCCATTTCAGACGGCAGGCCTAACCCGGTGACGTACACTTTGCCGATCTTGCCCTGGTCTTTCACCGCCTGCGCCGCAGCGACAATGCCCACGGACGACGGTGAAACGATCACTTTCAAATCAGGGTAGGTTTTCAGCAGGCCGACCGCCTCGCGGTAGCTTTTATCAGAGAGATCGTCGCCGTAGGCCACGGTCACCAGATTGACGGACGGGTACTTCGGCAGCACCTTTTTCATCTCCGCAATCCAGGTGTTCTGGTTTGTTGATGTTGGCGTGGCGCTCAGCACGGCAACGTCGCCTTTCTCGACGTTCAGCGCCTTCATCGCGTCGGCGGCGAGCTTGACGTTGGTTTCGCCAATCAGGGCGTTATTGGACGGGTTCAGGTGGATCTGACGCCCGGCTTTCGCTACGCCAGAATCCCACGACACCACCTTGATGCCGCGCTGCATCGCTTTTTTCAGCACCGGCACGACGGCGTCCGGATCGTTCGCGGAAATCGCGATCGCATCCACGCCCTGGGCGATCAGTCCGTTCAGCACCTCGATCTGCGCTTCTGCCGTGGTGGTGGTCGGGCCGGTATAAATCACTTTTACATCGCCTAACTCTTTGGCCGCCTCCTGCGCGCCGACGTTCGCTGCTTCGAAGAATCCATTCCCTAAGGACTTCGCCACCAGGGCGATTTTCACTTCAGCTAAAGCGGAACCGGACAACGCCAGAGCGGCAACGGTGAGGATCAAGCTTGTCTTTATTTTCATTGCTTTTACTCCACTGACTTGAGTTAGTTGTAGGGATTGCAGGTGGTTTTCGCCCCGTCTCGGTGAGCGGGGCGCGATGTTGTTATTTGTACAGATCTAACGCAGACTGCATCGGGGTGACGCCAAAGCGTTTGCCCAGGGCGATCAGCTCTTCCCGGGTGATGGTCTGCTTCATGCCGCCCATGGAATAGACCTTCACCAGCACCTCCGCGGATTTCTCGGCGGTGTCGATCAGGCCAAAGGTTTCATCCAGCGTCGGGCCGCTGCCAAACACGCCGTGGAACGGCCACAGCACCAGAGAGTGCTTTTGCATATCCACGGCGGTTGCCTGGCCGATTTCGTCGGTACCCGGCACCATCCACGGCAGAATGCCGACGCCGTCCGGGAACACCACCAGACACTCGGTGCTGCCTTCCCACAGTTTGCGGGTGAAGAAATCAGAATTGTTTTCCAGCACGTAGGTCAGGGCGATCAGGTTGGTGGCGTGGCAGTGCATGATCACGCGGTCCTTGCCATTAGTCGCCTTGATGCGTTCGCAGTGGGAGAGGAAGTGCGCCGGCAGTTCAGAGGTGGGGACCGCTTCATCCGTGAGTCCCCACAGAATGTGGTAGCCTGCGCCGTCGCTGTCCACTTTTACCACGCCGAGGTTGGCCTGCGGGTCGAGCTGGACGTTGCGGAAAAACTTCCCGGAGCCGGTGACGATAAACGGCGTGTTGGCGAGTAGCGGCATCGGCTGACTCAGGGCGATATAGCGCGGCTTCTGGTGGAAATCTGCGGCGAACGGTTCGATATCCGCATCGTCCAGGCGCAGCGTCAGGTTGCCGCCGTTGCGCTCGTCCCAGCCCTTCAGCCAGGCGTCAGAGGTGGCTTTGATCATGCCCTGGACGAACCAGGAGGTGGTGATGGTCTGCATAGTTTTCTTTTCCAGTTATCGTGGTGAGAGTTTCCCCTCATCCTAACCCTCTCCCCAAAGGGGAGAAGGGATGGTTTGCTCCCTCTCCCCTTTGGGGAGAGGGCAGGGGTGAGGGGCCAGTTACCCGCGCTGACTCAACACGTCTTTCTCATACGCCCGCACGTTGTCCAGCCACTGGCTGCCTGCCGGCGCGTCGCTACGCTGGCAGTACATCTCCCACACCGCCTGCCACGGCAGGGATTTCTGCTCTTCCAGCAGCGCCAGACGCGCGGTGTAGTCGCCGTTAGCCTCCAGCTGTTTCAGCGCGCCGACAGGCTCCAGCAGGGCGCGCAGCAGGGCTTTTTTCATGTTGCGGGTGCCGATTACCCACGCCGCGATGCGGTTGATGGAAGCATCGAAGAAGTCGAGGCCGATGTGGACGCGGTCAAAGAGGTCGTGGCGGATGATTTCGCTCGCAATCGCCTGGGTTTCATCATCCAGCAGCACCACGTGGTCGCTGTCCCAGCGCACCGGGCGGCTGACGTGCAGCAGCAGGCGCGGCACGTAGAGCATGGCAGCGGAGATTTTGTCGGAGATCACCTCGGTCGGATGGAAGTGACCGGCATCCAGGCACAGCGCGGTCTGGCGGCTGGTGGCGTACCCCATGTAGAACTCGTTCGAGCCGACGGTGTAGCTCTCGGCGCCAATGCCGAACAGCTTGCTCTCCACGGCGTCGATGTGGTGCGCCGGATCCAGCTTCTCGCTGATGGCTTCATCCAGCGCGGACAGCAGGCGCTGACGCGGGGCCAGTCGGTCTACGGTGATGTCCTTCATGCCGTCCGGGACCCAGATATTCATCACCGACGGCGTGCCAAGCTGCTCGCCGAAATACGCCGAGACGCGGCGGCTGGCTTTGACATGGTCGATCCAGAACTGGCGGATTTCGTCGTTGGCGTGCGCAAGGGTAAACCCGTCCGCGCTCAGCGGGTGCGAGAAGCAGGACGGGTTAAAATCGAGACCCAGCCGGTTGGCTTTCGCCCACGCCACCCAGTGCTTAAAGTGCTCCGGTTTGATTTCGTTACGCGCGACCGGCTCGTCGGACTCCAGATAAATGGCGTGCAGATTCAGGCGTTTTGGCCCGGGGATCAGGCTCAGCGCCAGCTCCAGATCCGCACGCAGTTCGGTAGCGTTGCGCGCTTTGCCCGGGTAGTTACCCGTGGCCTGAATGCCACCCGTCAGGGAACCGCCCGGATTCTCGAAACCGGCGACGTCATCACCCTGCCAGCAGTGCATGGAGACGGGCAGACGGTCGAGCTGGCGCAGCGCCTTTTCGACATCCACGCCGACGGCGGCGAAACGCTGTTTAGCCAGGCCCCAGGCTTGTTCAAGTTGAGTGGTCATGCGCAAAGCTCCTTAGTCAGTCGTTTTTGCTGAAACTGCGCCCGATAGCGGGCAATTTCATGGCAGGGATGGGGGGTGAAGGTGGTCAGGCTGTGATTCGCCGTCACCACCGACCGGAAATCGTCAACGTTTGAAAGTTCGTCCAGGGTCATCAGCTGAATGCCGATATTGCCGAGCGTGGAGGCTTCAACCGGACCTGCCACCACGGTAATGCCGCAGGCATCCGCGCAGAGCTGGTTCAGCAGCTGGTTCTGGCAGCCGCCGCCCACGATATGCAGCTGCGTGAACGGTTTGCCGCGAAGGTCAGCCAGCTCGCTCAGGATGTCGGCATAGAGCAGGGCGAGACTGTCAAAAATGCAGCGCGCCAGCTCGGCGGGGCGGGAAGGTACCGGCTGCCCCGCTTCAAAACAGGCGGCCTGGATTTCAGCGCTCATGTGCGCCGGGTTGATAAAGCGGTCGTCGTTCGGGTTAATCAGGAAGGTGCAGGCCTTCAGCGTTTCGGTTTCCGCGATAAGCGCGGGCAGGTCGGTGATGTTCTGCTCTTTCAGCACCCGCTGGAGCAGCCACAGGCCCATGATGTTCTTCAGCACCCGGTAGCGCCCTTCGGCGCCACCTTCGTTAGTGATGTTCGCCGCCATCGCGGCATCGCTGGTGTACGGCGTTTTGCTCTCAAAGCCCATCAGCGACCAGGTGCCGGAAGAAAGGTACGCCGCGTCTTTGCCGGCGAGCGGCGAGGCAATGACCGCGCTGGCGGTATCGTGGCTGGCGACGGCAACGACGGGGATTTCATTCCCCTGCGGGCAAATCCACTGACCGATCACATTTCCGGGGTGCGTTGGCGTGCCGAACCAGGACGGCGATGCGCCCGTCCACGCCAGCAGGTTTTCGTCCCAGTTATCGGTGTTGATGTTCACCAGTTGGGTGGTGGTGGCGTTGGTGTATTCCCAGTTCATGTTGCCGGTCAGACGGTAGCTTAAGTAGTCCGGGATTAGCAGTGCATGCGCCACCTTTTCGACCAGCTCTGGCTGTTGCTCCACCAGCGCGCGCAGCTGGTACAGCGTGTTAAACGGCAGAAACTGGATGCCGCTGCGACCATAGATGTTCTCCTTGCCAAGCTGCGCGATGGCGTGCGCCATCAGCCCAGCGGTACGGCTGTCGCGGTAGGAAACGGGCAGGCCGACGCGTTCGCCGTGACTGTCCAGCAGCACGTAATCCACACCCCAGGTATCAATGCCGATACTGTCGATGCGAATACCGTCCTTGCAGACGTTATGAAGTCCGGTGCGGATCTCCGCCTCCAGCGCATCGATATCCCAGGTAACAAAACCGTCCTGTTTTTGCAGACAATTGGCGAAACGGTGCATTTCGCGAAGCGTAAGGGTGTGCAGGTCACAGTCCCAGGTGGCGAGCATTACACGGCCGCTGGATGCGCCTAAATCGACAGCCACACAATGGCGAAAAGTCATGGTCGGGTCCTTTCTTAAGTCATTAGCGAGGAGTGTAAGAAAGGGAAGAAATAGCCACCTTCTCGCCACTGACAGCCCAAATCTCGCGCTGGCAAGAAAGCAAAGATGAACGTGAGGGAGTTCACAGTTTCCAGTAATGGCGGGGTTTGCAGGCAGTGTGACGCTGACCGCATTTCCCGATCTTTCCGCTCGTTTCTTGAAAAAACGGCAGCTTTTGCGCGGTTTGCTGTCAAAAATTTAAGGTGAGCGAGGAAAGCCTTAATTACTATTTTGAGAACTTTTCTCATTGGTGGGGGCCGTTATGACCGTACTGCACAGCGTCGATTTTTTCCCTTCGGGGGCATCTCCCGTCGCGATTGAGCCACGGCTTCCTCAGGCTGCGTTCCCGGAACATCATCATGATTTTCATGAGATTGTGATTGTTGAGCACGGAACGGGCATCCACGTGTTTAACGGTCAGCCGTATACCATCAGCGGCGGTACGGTGTGCTTCGTGCGCGACCACGACAGGCATCTGTATGAACATACCGACAACCTGTGCCTGACCAATGTGCTCTATCGTTCTCCGGATGGGTTCCAGTTTCTTTCCGGGCTGAATCAGCTGTTGCCGCAGGAGAAGGACGGCCACTACCCGTCGCACTGGCGGGTGAATCAGTCCACGTTGCAGCAGGTGCGGCAGCTGGTGAGCCAGATGGAGCAGAGCGAGGACGGGCAGGAGACGCACGCCATCGCCACCCGCGAGCTGCTGTTTATGCAACTGCTGGTACTGCTGCGGCGCAGCAGCCTGGTGGAAGGGCTGGAAGATCATTTTGCCGAAGATGTCTGCTGGGAAACGCTGGCAGATGACTTTTCGCTCTCGCTGCGCACGCTGCATCGTCAGCTCAAGCAGCATACCGGGCTGACGCCGCAGCGCTACCTCAACCGTCTGCGCCTGATCAAAGCGCGTCACCTTTTACGTCATACCGACGAAAGCGTCACCGATATCGCCTATCGCTGCGGATTCGGCGACAGTAACCACTTTTCGACGCTTTTTCGCCGTGAGTTTAGCTGGTCGCCGCGCGATATTCGTCAGGGTAAGGACGCGTTGCTTCAGTAACGCGAGAGTAGTCACCGTTTTCAGGCCGCAAAAACGCTAATAATGTCCGGTTATTCGCCGTAGAGGTTGTGGTGTGGCTGCTCAACTCATTCTTCGCAAAGATGATTTTTTTGCCTCCGCAAGTCAGGCCGTTGCGGTGGCCGACCGTTATCCGCAAAATGTCTTTGCCGAGCACACCCATGAGTTCTGCGAGCTGGTGCTGGTGTGGCGTGGCAACGGCCTGCACGTCCTCAACGACCGACCCTACCGCATCACGCGTGGAGACCTGTTTTACATTCGCGCTGAAGACAAGCACTCTTACGCCTCGGTTAACGATCTGGTGTTGCAGAACGTCATCTACTGCCCTGACAGGCTCAAACTGAATGTCGACTGGGCGGGCAACATCCCGGGCTTTCCTGATACCAGAGGCGAACCGCACTGGCGCTTAAGCAGCAACGGTATGGCTCAGGTGCGCCAGACCATTTCCCAGCTGGAGCAGGAGAGCCAGAAGAGCGATCCGGTGGCAAACCAGATGTCGGAGCTGCTTTTCGCCCAGCTGGTGATGACCCTCAAACGTCATCGTTACGCCACGGATAATCCCTCCGCCACCACGCAGGAAGCGCTGCTGGATAAGCTCATCACCCGGCTTGCGGGTAGCCTGAACAAGAGTTTCGTGCTGGAAAAATTCTGCGAGCAGGAGCAGTGCAGCGAGCGCGCGCTGCGCCAGCAATTCCGCACCCAGACGGGGATGACGGTCAACCATTATCTGCGTCAGCTGCGCATCTGCCACGCCCAGTATCTGTTACAGCATACGGAGCTGATGGTGAGTGAAGTGGCGATGCGCTGCGGCTTTGAGGACAGTAACTACTTTTCGGTGGTGTTTAACCGCGAGGTGGGGATGACGCCGGTTCAGTGGCGTCATCGCAGTCGAAAAGCAGCGTAATCAATTCGCCATGCCGAGGCCGACGATATTGGCCGCAATGATAATCACCACGCAGCCCAGGCTCAGCACGCCAATCGGACGACGCCCGGCGTTGTTCCACTCCTTCAGCACCAGCCCAACCAGCCCACCGCACAGCACGTAGAAACTCATGTGCAGCATCCAGCTCATATAGTCATACTGCGGCGGAATGCTGGCGTGACCCCAGGCGTAGAAGAAGAATTGCAGATACCACATCAGGCCGCCGAGCGCGGAGAGCAGGACGTTGGTGACGATCAGCGGTTTTGCCAGCGAGAAATCGGCTTTTACCGACAGCTTCTTTACTTTTGCCAGACGAATGAAGCAGAAACCGAGGTTTATCAGCGCGCCACCGCCCATGATCACCACGTAGCTTGGCAGGGCAACGTACAGCGGATCGACGCCCAGCGCCGCAGCGGCGTCGTGCATCGGTTTGGCGGCGTTCATGGCGAACGACATGCCCGCCGAGAAGACGCCGCACATCACCGCCAGCAGCAGCCCTTTCTTCAGATTGAACTCTTCGGCCCTGATGCCCATCTTGCGTTCTTTTAGCTGGCCTGCGCGGGTGACGATCCCCACGCCGATTACTGCCACCAGCACGCCCAGCAGCGTCATTCGCCCGCCCTGGGTGTTGATCAGTACGTCGAAGTTGCCGTTGAGGATGGGCGTCATCAGCGTGCCGACGATCAGCGTAATGCCAATCGCGATGCCGATGCCCATCGACATGCCGAGGTAGCGCATGGTGAGGCCGTAGTTGATATTACCGATGCCCCACATCGCGCCGAACAGGAATACCGGCAGCAGGGTGGAGGCGTTGAAGGAGGAGAAGTAGCCCCAGAAATCGGGTAGCAGCATGGCGCTGATTGTCCACGGCAAAATCAGCCAGGACACGGTACCGCCAACGGACCACATGGTTTCCCACGACCAGCCTTTCACCTTTTTGAACGGGGCATAGAAACAGGCTGCACTGGCTGCGCCTATTAAATGCCAGAAGATACCCATCGTAATCGCATGATTCATTTTTACGTCCTCATCGTTTTTATAGCCGGAGGCTTCCCCCCGACTTGATGAGTGTAAAAATTAGGCGGTTCAGGAACCTTCAGACGATTGCCGCACTTTTGTTTTGAATGGCAATCAGCACGTTAAGCGCGTGAGCAGACTCACAATTCCTTTATTTCTCAAAAACCGAATAACCTTATAAAAACTACGGCATTGATAATCATTTTCAATATCATTTAATTAACTATAATGAACCAACTGCTTACGCGGCATTAACAGCTGTGCCGCCCGACAATAATGGAGAGGATTATGAGTTATACACTGCCATCCCTGCCGTATGCCTACGACGCACTGGAACCGCATTTCGACAAGCAGACGATGGAAATCCATCACACTAAACACCACCAGACCTACGTGAACAACGCGAATGCTGCGCTGGAAAGCCTGCCAGAGTTCGCTAATCTGCCTGTGGAAGAGCTGATCACCAAGCTGGACCAGCTGCCGGCAGACAAGAAAACCGTGCTGCGTAACAACGCTGGCGGTCACGCTAACCACAGCCTGTTCTGGAAAGGCCTGAAAACCGGTACCACCCTGCAGGGCGACCTGAAAGCGGCTATCGAGCGCGATTTCGGTTCCGTTGACAACTTCAAAGCGGAATTCGAGAAAGCCGCTGCAACCCGTTTCGGCTCTGGCTGGGCGTGGCTGGTTCTGAAAGGCGACAAACTGGCGGTGGTTTCTACCGCTAACCAGGACTCCCCGCTGATGGGTGAAGCTATCTCTGGCGCATCCGGCTTCCCAATCCTGGGTCTGGACGTGTGGGAACACGCTTACTACCTGAAGTTCCAGAACCGTCGCCCTGACTACATCAAAGCCTTCTGGGATGTGGTGAACTGGGACGAAGCAGCAGCGCGTTTCGCCGCTAAAAAATAAGGTTGCATTGACGCCTGTGAGAAGCGAGTCTGATGACTCGCTTTTTTTGTATCTGAAGGAGTAGAGATGCATTATCCGGTGAATGTATTTACAGGCAAGGTAAGGGAATACGACGGCAGCCGCCCGAGCGCCATCGCCAAAATTCAGGTCGACGGGGAGCTGACGTTAACCGACCTCGGGCTGGCGGGTGACGAGCAGGCCGAAAAGAAAATCCACGGCGGGCCGGAGCGCGCGCTGTGCCACTATCCTCGCGAGCACTACCAGTACTGGAAAGCCGAATTCCCCGAGCAGGCGGATCTCTTCGTCGCCCCCGCGTTTGGCGAGAATCTCTCCACCGAAGGGCTCACCGAAAAGAACGTGTTTATAGGTGATATCTACCGCTGGGGCGACGCCCTGATTCAGGTGACGCAGCCGCGCTCGCCGTGCTTTAAGCTTAACTACCACTTCGGAATTCAGGATATCTCGGCCCAGCTGCAAAAAGCGGGTAAAACCGGCTGGCTGTACCGCGTGGTGCTGGCAGGGCAGGTGTCAGCGGATGCACCGCTTGAGCTCGCGTCGCGCCTGAGTGAGGTGTCGGTGTACGAGGCCTGCGCAATTGCCTGGCATATGCCTTTTGACGATGAACAGTATCATCGCTTGCTGTCGGCGGCGGGGTTGTCTACCAGTTGGACAAGAACGATGCAGAAGCGGCGCGTAAGCGGCAAGATCGAGGATAATTCTCGGCGATTGTGGGGGAAATAACTGCCCCCTCACCCTAACCCTCTCCCCATAGGGGAGAGGGGACGGCTCGGTGCGGTCTTTTCACCCTCGCCCCTTTGGGGAGAGGGCCGGGGTGAGGGGATTACGAACGCTTATACAGCGGTAGCCACAGCGTTAACCGCAACCCGCCCAGCGGGCTGTCGTCGGCTTTCACCCAGCCGCGGTGCTGCTGCATGGCGGTTTCAACAATTGCCAGACCCAGCCCCGTACCACCAGATTCACGGTCACGAGCCTCATCGGTACGGTAGAACGGACGGAAAATCTGCTCGCGGTCTTCCGGGCTGACGCCAGGACCGTCGTCATCGACAATGACCGTAATCCCGTCTTTATCCACCGAAAACGCCACTTCAATCTTCGTGTGCGAATAGCGCAGGGCGTTACGCACGATATTCTCCAGCGCGCTTTCCAGTGTGTTGGGGTTACCGTAGAGCGGCCACGGGCCCGGCGGGAAGTTGACGGTAAAGGATTTTCCCATCTGTTCCGCTTCGAACGCCGCGTTGTCCAGCACCTCGTGCCACAGGTGATTGGCTTTCACCGTTTCGCTCACCAGCGCATTTTTCTGCTGATTGCGCGACATCACCAGCAGGTCGTTAATCATGCTGTCCAGGCGATGCGCTTCCGTTTCAATACGCTCCAGCTCTTTGCTCTCACCGCTGCGGCGACGCAGCAGGGCGGTACCCAGCTGTAAGCGCGTGAGTGGGGTGCGCAGCTCGTGCGAGATATCCGAAAGCAGGCGCTGCTGCGCGGTCATCATGCGATCCAGCGCGCTCACCATCTGGTTAAAACTGGTCCCGGCGGCAAGGAACTCCTGCGGCCCGGCTTCCAGTTCCGGGTGTTGTCGCAGGTTGCCCTGCGCCACTTCATCTGCGGCATTTTTCAGCTTACGCGCCGGTTTTGCCAGGCTCCACGCCAGCCATAACAGCAGCGGGGAACTGACCAGCATCGTGACGATCAGCAGCAGAAGCGGACGGTCAAACAGCAGGTTGATGAAGTCGGACTGGGAACTGCTCGCAGGGCGAATCAGATAGAGCTGGTAATTGTCTTCCCCATCTCGCACCGAGAAAGGACCGACCATCTCTACCCGACCATATTTCTTCTTCTGTGGGTGATCGGCGTTATCCGCCTGACCAATAAAGTTGCGGATGATCTGCATTTCATTGCGATCGGCCCCAATGACGCGGCCTTCGCTGGTCACCAGCAGCAGGCGTTGTCCGGGCGGCGCCCACTTGTCGATAGCGCGAAATAATCTGCGCCACCACATTAAATCGTTCGGCGGATCGTTTGCCAGCTCGGCTTCCACGTGCTGCTCGATCATCACGCCCTGACGTTGCTCGCTGTCGAGCAGCTCCGTCATCTGGCGTGAGTCGAGTTTTGGCAACATCAAAACGAGCATTAAAACCAGTGCCAGCGTTAGCCAGAAGATGGCGAAGATGCGGGCGGTTAAGCTGCCTATCATGAAGCGGAAACCATCAGATAACCGCGGCCACGCAAGGTTTTAAACCATGGGTGACCGTCTTTACGCTCCGGCAGCTTACGGCGCAGGTTAGAGATGTGCATATCGATAGCGCGGTCAAACGGGGTGAGGCGTTTGCCCAGCACTTCCTGGCTTAAATGTTCACGCGATACGACCTGGCCGAGATGCTGCGCCAGCAGATACAGCAGGGTGAACTCGGTGCCGGTCAGTTCCAGCGTTTCACCGTCGAAGCTCGCTTCCTGGCGGCCCGGGTTCAGGCTCAGGGAGTCCACTTCAAGCGTAGGTGAGCTGTTGTCAGTATTTTGCTGCTGCTCGCTCCAGTGGGAACGACGCAGGATCGCGCGAATACGGGCCACCAGTTCACGATCGTTGAACGGCTTAGGCAAATAATCATCCGCACCCAGCTCAAGGCCGAGAACGCGGTCAAGCTCGCTGCCGCGGGCGGTCAGCATGATAACGGGGGTCTGGTGTGTCTGGCGAAGCTCTTTCAGCGTATCAATACCGTTTTTCTTCGGCATCATTACGTCGAGCAAAAGTAGATCGATGCTGTCGTCAAGGAGACTCAGCGCTTGCTCGCCATCATGGGCAACCAGGACGTTGAAACCTTCCATGTCGAGCAACTCCTTTAAAAGGGATGTGAGCTCTCGGTCATCATCAACTAACAGGATTTTATTCATTGTTTAAATACCTCCGAGGCAGAAATTACGACATCAAGGCTATCTAATCCATGACTTTACGTTGTTTTACACCCCCTGACGCATGTTTGCAGCCTGAATCGTAGACTGTCTCTCGTTGAATCGCGACACGAAAGATTTTGGGAGCAAGTGATGCGCAAAGTTACCGCTGCCGTCATGGCCTCAACGCTGGCGTTCAGTGCGTTTAGCCAGGCTGCTGTAGCTATCATCGGCGATAACGGTTCCTCGCAAGAGGGCGCAACGCAGCACAGCAGCCAAAGCCATATGTTTGACGGCATAAGTTTAACCGAACATCAGCGTCAACAGATGCGAGATCTGATGCAGAGGGCACGCCACGACCAGCCCCCTGTTAATGTTAGCGAAATGGAGACAATGCATCGCCTTGTCACCGCAGAAAATTTTGACGAAAGCGCTGTACGCGCTCAGGCCGAAAAAATGGCACAGGAACAGGTTGCCCGCCAGGTAGAGATGGCGAAGGTCCGCAACCAGATGTTCCACCTGCTAACGCCCGAGCAGCAAGCGGTTTTGAATGCCAGACATCAGCAGCGTATGGACCAGCTGCGTGAGGTTGCACGGATGCAGCGAAGCTCAGAGACGACGTTTTTCAGTAGCAATAGCAGTACCCGTAGTAACCAGTAAACCCTGTTTTCCTTGCCATAGACACCATCCCTGTCTTCCCCCACATGATGTGGGGGCTTTTTTTGCCCCGCATTCTGATTTGTTAACCGTTTATTCATCCTTTGCCTCCCCATGCTTCCGTTATACTAGCGGCATGACATGACAGGAGCGTTTATGAATCAATCCTATGGAAGGCTGGTAAGCCGGGCCGCCATTGCGGCGACCGTCATGGCCTCTGGCCTGCTGCTGATTAAAATCTTTGCCTGGTGGTATACCGGCTCGGTCAGTATTCTGGCGGCGCTGGTGGATTCACTGGTGGATATCGCCGCCTCGCTGACCAATCTTCTGGTGGTGCGCTATTCGCTGCAACCGGCGGATGAAGAACATACGTTTGGCCACGGCAAAGCGGAGTCGCTGGCCGCGCTGGCGCAAAGTATGTTCATTTCTGGCTCCGCGCTGTTCCTGTTTTTGACCGGTATTCAGCACCTTATTTCGCCTTCGCCGATGAACAATCCCGGCGTTGGCGTGGTCGTCACGGTCATTGCACTTATAAGCACACTTGTTCTGGTAACGTTCCAGCGCTGGGTCGTTCGCAAAACGCAAAGTCAGGCCGTACGGGCGGATATGCTTCATTATCAATCTGATGTTATGATGAATGGGGCTATTCTTATTGCGCTCGGTCTGGCCTGGTATGGCTGGCATCGGGCCGATGCGTTGTTTGCGTTAGGGATCGGTATCTATATTTTATATAGCGCCTTACGGATGGGGTATGACGCGGTGCAGTCACTGCTCGATCGCGCTCTTCCGGACTCAGAACGTAATGAAATTTTTTCCATCGTGACCTCCTGGCCCGGCGTCAGCGGTGCACACGATCTTCGAACGCGGCAGTCAGGGCCGACCCGCTTTATTCAGATTCATATTGAAATGGAAGACAACCTGCCACTGGTACAGGCTCACGTTATTGCAGAGCAGGTCGAGCAGGCGATTTTGCAGCGTTTTCCTGGTTCAGACGTCATCATTCACCAGGATCCCTGCTCGGTTGTGCCCGGACATGTTGGGCTTTCGTAATTCGTTGTAAAAAAGTGAGCCAGGCCAGCATTTTGTGTATAAATTACCGCCATTTGGTCTGACCTGAATCAATTCAGCCAGAAGGGATTGATATACTATTTGCAGTATTCGTTGGTCGATAAGTTTCTTCCGGCAACAGATTTCAATTTTGCATTCCTAAGTTCAGAGGTAGTCATGATTAAGAAAATCGGTGTGTTGACAAGCGGCGGTGATGCGCCGGGCATGAACGCGGCAATTCGTGGGGTTGTCCGTGCAGCGCTGACGGAAGGTCTGGAAGTTTTTGGTATCTATGATGGTTACCTGGGTCTGTATGAAGACCGTATGGTTCAGCTCGACCGTTACAGCGTGTCTGACATGATCAACCGTGGCGGTACCTTCCTTGGGTCTGCGCGCTTCCCGGAATTCCGTGATGAACACATCCGTGAAGTGGCTATTGAGAACATGAAAAAACGTGGCCTGGACGCGCTGGTGGTCATCGGCGGTGACGGCTCGTACATGGGTGCAAAACGTCTGACTGAAATGGGCTTCCCGTGCATCGGCCTGCCGGGCACCATCGACAACGATATCAAAGGCACTGACTACACCATCGGTTACTTCACCGCGCTGGGCACCGTTGTGGAAGCTATTGACCGCCTGCGTGACACCTCTTCTTCTCACCAGCGTATTTCTATCGTTGAGGTGATGGGCCGTTACTGCGGTGACCTGACCCTGGCGGCGGCTATCGCCGGTGGCTGTGAGTTCGTGGTGGTTCCTGAAGTGGAATTCAGCCGTGAAGATCTGGTTGCTGAAATCAAAGCCGGTATCGCGAAGGGTAAGAAACACGCAATCGTGGCGATCACCGAGCACATCTGTGACGTTGACGAGCTGGCGAAGTACATCGAAACCGAAACCAAACGCGAAACCCGCGCAACCGTACTGGGTCACATCCAGCGTGGCGGTTCCCCTGGCCCGTACGACCGCATTCTGGCGTCCCGCATGGGCGCGTACGCGATCGAACTGCTGCTGCAGGGTCACGGCGGCCGTTGCGTCGGTATTCAGAACGAACAGCTGGTTCACCATGACATCATCGACGCGATTGAAAACATGAAGCGTCCGTTCAAAGGTGACTGGCTGGACTGCGCGAAAAAACTGTACTGATCCTTTGAGCCCTCTTCATTCTGAAGAGGGCTTTTATTCCTCCACGTTATAGCCAATCTTTTTTTATTCTTTAATCATTAGTTCCCTTTCTGGCACGCTGCATTCATCAAAACACTACATAAGAGAGCTGGGCGATGAATAAATGGGGCGTGGGGTTAACATTATTGCTGGCATCGACCAGCGTTCTGGCAAAGGACATCCAGTTACTGAACGTGTCATACGACCCGACGCGTGAGCTGTACGAGCAGTACAACAAAGCGTTTGCGGCCCACTGGAAGCAGGAAACTGGCGACAATGTGGTGGTTCGCCAGTCGCACGGTGGCTCCGGTAAGCAGGCGACGTCCGTCATCAACGGTATTGAAGCCGATGTGGTCACCCTGGCACTGGCCTACGATGTCGACGCTATCGCCGAGCGTGGCCGTATCGACAAAAACTGGATCAAACGCCTGCCGGACAACTCTGCGCCATACACCTCGACCATCGTTTTCCTGGTGCGTAAAGGCAACCCGAAACAGATTAAGGACTGGAACGACCTGATCAAACCTGGCGTCTCGGTGATTACCCCGAACCCGAAAAGCTCCGGCGGCGCACGCTGGAACTACCTGGCGGCCTGGGGCTACGCGCTGCACCACAACAACGGTGATCAGGCGAAAGCACAGGAGTTCGTCAAATCCCTGTACAAAAACGTTGAAGTGCTGGACTCCGGCGCGCGTGGCGCAACCAACACCTTCGTCGAGCGCGGAATTGGCGATGTGCTGATTGCCTGGGAAAACGAAGCCCTGCTGGCGACCAACGAACTGGGTAAAGACAAGTTTGAGATCGTGACTCCGAGCGAATCCATCCTCGCCGAGCCGACCGTTTCCGTGGTCGATAAGGTCGTTGATAAGAAAGGGACCAAAACGGTGGCGGAAGCCTACCTGAAGTACCTCTACTCTCCGGAAGGCCAGGAAATCGCGGCGAAGAACTTCTATCGTCCACGTGATGCGGCTGTCGCGAAGAAATACGATAGTGAATTCCCGAAACTGAAGCTCTTCACCATTGATGATGTGTTCGGCGGCTGGACGAAAGCGCAGAAAGAGCACTTCTCTAATGGCGGCACCTTCGACCAGATTAGCCAGCGCTAAAGGTTAGCAAACGACACGGCGACCCGGTGTGAGAAATCCACCGGGTTTTTTATTTGGTCATCATTTTGCGTTACTCTTTTGCCTCTATTGAAAACAGGGAACGCGTTGTGAAAAAAATTATCTTACTGATTCTGATCGTTATCGCCCTTGCCGCAGGGGGCGTGTACTGGATGAAAGCGGGTAATCCGAATGCGTTGCGTCATATCGTTCTCGACCAGTGTGTGCCTAACCAGCTGCAACACCGTAACCCGGCACCCTGCGCGCAGGTGAAGCCTGACGCGGGCTATGTGGTATTTAAAGACCGCAACGGGCCGCTGCAGTATCTGCTGATGCCAACGTATCGCATCAACGGTACCGAAAGCCCGCTCCTGACCGAACCTCACACGCCGAACTTCTTCTGGCTGGCGTGGCAGTCGCGCAGCTTTATGACCATGAAGCGTGGCGCCGAAGTGCCGGACAGCGCCATTTCGCTGACGATTAACTCGCCGACTGGCCGCACGCAGAACCATTTCCATATCCATATCTCCTGCCTGCGCCCGGACGTACGCGAGAAGCTCAACGCGGCGCAGGGAGAAATCAGCACCCAGTGGCTACCGTTCCCGGGAGGGCTGGAAGGGCATGAGTATCTTGCCCGTCGGGTGACGGAAAATGAGCTGGTCCAGCGCAGTCCGTTTATGATGCTGGCGGAAGAGTTGCCGGAAGCGCGCGACCATATTGGGCGTTTCGCGCTGGCGATGGCGCAACAGTCGGATGGCTCGTTTGTGTTGCTGGCGACCGAGCGTAACCTGCTCACGCTTAACCGCGCGTCAGCAGAGGAATTGCAGGATCATCAATGCGCTATCCTGAAATAACCCCACCATAAATCGCGTTTACTCGGGCTGCCTGTCACCGTAGACTTGCTGAAAAATTCTACAGGAGACAGGTATGTCGCTCTGGTTAACGCATCCTCTGCTGCTGCCTTCATTGATTGTGGGCGTCACCATCGTGCTGTGGGCGACGTCGCTGTTGCCGGAATTTATCACCGCGCTGCTGTTTTTCACGGCGGCAATGGCCGCCAGAATCGCCCCGCCAGAGGTGATTTTTGGCGGTTTTGCCTCGTCGGCTTTCTGGCTGGTCTTCAGCGGCTTTGTGCTCGGCGTGGCGATCCGTAAAACCGGCCTGGCGGACCGGGCCGCGCGGGCGCTGTCGGCAAAGCTCACTGACTCCTGGGTGCTGATGGTGGCAAGCGTGGTATTGCTCAGCTACGCACTGGCGTTTGTGATGCCGTCGAACATGGGACGCATTGCGCTGCTGATGCCCATTGTCGCGGCGATGGCAAAACGTGCCGGTATTGCCGACGGCTCCCGCGCCTGGTTCGGACTTGCGCTGGCCGTTGGGTTCGGCACCTTCCAGCTTTCGGCGACTATCCTGCCAGCAAACGTCCCTAACCTGGTGATGAGCGGTGCGGCGGAAGGTTCGTACGGCATTCATCTGAACTATGTCCCGTATCTGCTGCTGCACACGCCGGTGCTCGGTATTCTCAAAGGCCTGATTCTGATTGGCCTCATTTGCTGGCTATTTCCCGGTAGCCCAAAACCGCCGAAGGAACTCATGTCGTCCGAACCCATGGGGCGGGATGAAAAGCGTCTTGCCTGGCTGTTGGCACTGGTGTTGACGATGTGGGTGACGGAGAGCTGGCACGGCGTAGGGCCTGCGTGGACGGGGCTGGCGGCGTCGGTCATCGTTATGCTGCCGCGCATCGGTTTTATCACCGGCGAGGAGTTCTCGGCGGGGGTGAATATGCGCACCTGTATTTACGTCGCGGGCATTCTTGGGCTGGCGATTGTCGTGACGCAAACGGGTATCGGAGCGGCCGTAGGCGAAGCGTTGCTGCGCATTATGCCGCTGGATGCGGACAGGCCGTTCACCAGTTTCCTGGCCCTGACCGGCATCACCACGGCGCTCAACTTCATTATGACCGCCAACGGCGTTCCTGCGCTGTACACCACGCTGGCGCAGAGCTTCTCGGATGCGACCGGTTTCCCGCTGCTGTCGGTGATTATGATTCAGGTGCTGGGGTATTCCACGCCGCTGCTGCCGTATCAGGCGTCGCCGATTGTGGTGGCAATGGGCTTAGGGAAAGTGCCTGCGAAGGCGGGGATGCTGCTCTGTCTGGCGCTGGCGATTGCGACATATCTGGTGCTGCTGCCGCTGGATTATTTGTGGTTTAGCGTATTAGGTCGTTTGTAGCGGCGGGTAAGCGCAAGCGCCACCCGCCACAAAGGCCATTACGCCTGTTTAGCCGCTTCTGCCGCTTTAACGATCACTGCGAAAGCGTCCGCTTTCAGGGATGCACCGCCAACCAGTGCGCCATCGATGTCTGGCTGGGTGAACAGCTCAGCAGCGTTGGAGGCGTTTACGGAACCGCCGTACTGGATAATCACTTGCTCAGCGACTTTCGCGTCGGCTTTAGCAATGTGATCACGGATGAATTTGTGAACTGCCTGAGCCTGCGCAGGGGTAGCAGATTTGCCGGTACCGATCGCCCAGACTGGCTCGTAAGCGATAACCGCGCCTTCGAACGCTGCCGCGCCCTGAGTTTTCAGCACGGCGTCGATCTGACGTGCGCACACTTCTTCAGTTTTGCCCGCTTCGTTTTCCGCTTCGGTTTCACCGATGCACAGAACCGGGATCAGGCCTTGCTCTTTCAGCACGGCGAATTTCTTCGCGATGAACTCGTCAGATTCTTTGTGGTAGGTGCGACGCTCGGAGTGGCCGATGATGATGTATTTTGCGCCGATATCTTTCAGCATTTCAGCGGAAGTTTCACCGGTGAACGCGCCAGACAGGTTAACGTCAACGTTCTGCGCGCCCAGCACGATGTGGCTGCCGTCAGCGGCACGTTTAGCCAGATCCAGGTACATATCCGGCGGAGCGATAGCAACCGCGCAGCCGGTCACGCCAGCCAGCTCTTTACGCAGGTTCGCAACCAGTTCGTTTACCATGTGGCGGCTGCCGTTCAGTTTCCAGTTACCCATCACTAAAGGATGTCGCATTTCAATTCTCCACGCTAAATAAGCGAATTAAGGAATATGGCCGCCCTCTCGGGCAGCATGGTCTGTGAATCAGTATAGAGATTTTCCCCTGAAAGGCTTTGCTTTTTGTCATTAATTCGCCCCGCCGAGAGTGTCAGATAGTGCCAGCTTAATCGGTTCAACAGCGAAGGTCAGTCCTTTTTCACCGTTATCCGCCACCACATAGCGAATCGCGCCTTCGGTCGTGGCGTAGTACCGCTTGTTTTTACCGGCGGCCAGCAGTTTTTGCAGCTTTTGCTGGCTTTGCTTTTTCGTCAGCGCAGGCGTAAACGCCTGTAGCACCGCACTCATGTAATCAAGCGCCTTCGATTTAGCGGCTTTCTGCTCTGGCCCCTGAATCGGCAGCCAGGTGATTTGCATGCTTTTGATTTTTAACGTACCGCGCTCCAGCGCTGTGGAAGCATACAAATTCTCGTTAATCTTGCTCGCTGCACGGGTCAGTGTAGGGGTATCGCGCGAGCTATCAATGGCGCGAAACTCATCCAGCGGCAGCCCTGGGTTGGCCTGATTGAAAGCTTCGCGAAACTGGCTGATGGACTGATCGAAGGACGGTGCGCCCGCCAGCAAATACGGCGCTGTGGTGGGGGCCGCGGTGTCGGCGGCGTGCAGCGGAAAACCCGCGCTGAGCATCGCTAAACACAGGAAAAGAGAGTGTGCCGAACTTTTCATCAACATTGCCCCTGGCCGTAAGTGCTCATGATTAAAACGATATCTGGTCGGCTTGTCAAAAGGTCACAACTCCAGGGTAAAATGCGGGCTAAATGATAATAAGGAACCTTACATGACCATACAGCAGTGGCTGTTTTCATTCAAAGGGCGTATTGGACGCCGTGATTTCTGGGTCTGGATGGTAACGTGGGTTGTCGCCATGCTGCTTCTGTTTTTCGTTGCTTACAACGCCTGGCTGAGCACGCAAACGGCGGCATTCGCACTGGTCTGCCTGCTATGGCCAACGGCGGCCGTCGTGGTGAAACGCCTGCACGATCGCGGTCGCTCCGGCGCGTGGGCATTTCTGATCATACTGGCGTGGATGCTGGTGGCAGGGAACTGGGCGATGTTGCCGTCCATCCTGCCGTGGGTCGTGGGAAGGCTGCTGCCATCGGTCATCTTCGTGATGATGATTGTCGATCTGGGCGCGTTTATCGGCACCCAGAGCGAAAACAAATACGGTAAAGACACCGTCGAGGTGAAATACCGCTGATCACCAGTAGTGTTCGGCGGTCATATGGCCCGGCCGGCGGCGAAGATGTTTCGTCATCTGCCGGGTATCCTTCAGAAGCTGCTGCGTGTCCCGGACCATCTGCGGGTTACCGCACAGCATGACGTGGCTGGTCTCGGCCGTTATCGGTAAACCCACCGCTTCTTCCAGTGCGCCGCTCTCAATTAACGCCGGTACGCGACCGGTAAGCGCTCCTGCTACGGTTTCGCGGCTGACTACCGTCTGAATCTTTAACTTTCCGCCGTACTGCTGTTCCAGCGCCTGCATCTGCGGGAGATAGCTTAAATCTGCGGCGTAGCGCGCGGCGTGAACCAGCACGATGTTTTTAAAGCGCTCCAGATCTTTACCGTACTGCAAGATAGAGAGATACGGACCGATGGCCGTGCCGGTCGCCAGCATCCAGAGGGTATCGCAATCCGGGATCTCTTCGAGCACAAAGAAACCCGCCGCTTCGCTCACAATTTGCACATCGTCGCCGGGCTTAAGGGCGGCAAGACGCGGGCTCAGCTTGCCGTCCGGGACGGTGACCAGATAGAACTCGAGGTCCGGGTTATCCGGCGCGTTAACGTAAGAGTAGGCGCGCTGCACGCGCTCGCCGTCGACATCCAGCCCCAGCTTGGCAAATTGCCCGGCCTTAAACGGGTGCACGGGAGCATGCAGGGTGAGACTAAATAGCGCATCGGTCCAGAATTCTACCTTTGTGACTTTACCTGTTACCCAGTCCGCCATGATCTTCTCCTGTGCTGTTTCTCTGTTCTATCTTCCGTACTTGTGGGAAACATTTCCAGCCCCTTCGGGTCGGAAAGCTCTATCGATCAAACGGTTTTACAGAATGTGCGTCTGCACGTCCGGGTCTTTACGGTCGAGATAGTGAATGGACTGAATGCGTCGGATGGTGCGCGATTTACCGCGGATCAGCAGCGTTTCGGTGGTTGCCATGTTGCCCTTGCGGGTGATGCCGTCCAGCAGATCGCCTTTGGTGATGCCGGTTGCGGAGAAGACCACGTTATCGCTGCGGGCCATGTCGTTAAGTGCCAGGACTTTATTGGCTTCGATGCCCATCGCCGCGCAGCGTGCCAGCTCGTCCTCGCCAATGCGACGGTTCTCGTCGCTGTCACCTTTCACCTCGTGACGCGGCAGCAGGCGCGCCTGCATATCGCCGTCCAGGGCGCGGATTACCGCCGCAGAGACCACGCCTTCCGGCGCGCCGCCGATACCGTAAAGCACGTCGACTTCACTGTCCGGCATGCAGGTCAGAATGGAGGCGGCAACGTCACCATCAGGGATAGCAAACACGCGCACCCCGAGTGCTTGC
This sequence comes from Enterobacter sp. UPMP701, assembly GCF_053709515.1. NCBI lineage: Bacteria > Pseudomonadati > Pseudomonadota > Gammaproteobacteria > Enterobacterales > Enterobacteriaceae > Enterobacter > Enterobacter sp. UPMP701. Next base: position 78,058 of record NZ_JBSKJN010000012.1, read on the forward strand.
AGGTACGCGATGGTGGCGTCGTGGCGCGGTTTTGCCAGAATAGTCACAGTGAGTTCGTTGAGCGGTTTACCCAGCGCCGTTGCGATATTGCGCAGATTCGCATCCAGCGGCAGGCTGAGGTCGATTGCACCTTTCGCACCAGGACCAACTATCAGCTTTTCCATATACATATCCGGCGCGTTGAGGAAGCAGCCTTTATCGCCCACGGCCAGCACCGCCAGCGCGTTGGCCTGGCCCATCGCCGTCATGCGGGTGCCTTCGATCGGGTCTACCGCGATATCCACGGCATCGCCTTTGCCGGTACCGACTTTTTCACCGATGTAGAGCATTGGCGCTTCGTCGATCTCGCCTTCGCCGATGACGATGGTGCCGTCGATGTTGACCTGGTTAAGCACAATGCGCATGGCATGGACGGCGGCGCCGTCTGCGGTATTTTTGTCGCCACGACCCAGCCATTTATAGCCTGCAAGGGCAGCCGCTTCGGTAACGCGGGAAAACTCGATAGCAAGTTCACGTTTCATGAGGTACTCGTACAATCAAAAGGAATTGCACGAAGTTTATCACAGAGTGGGGAGGGGGGTTTAAGTCCCCTCTCCCCTTTGGGGAGAGGGGTAGGGTGAGGGGGGATTACTCGTCGTGCTCTTCCCACGCCAGGGCGCGTTTCACCGCTTTCTTCCAGCCACTGTAGCGGAAGTTACGCTCGGTGGTTTCGATGCCCGGGCGGAATTCGCGCTCGATGACCGCTTTTTCCTGCAGCTCGTCCAGGTTCTGCCAGAAGCCAACCGCCAGACCTGCAAGATACGCCGCACCCAGCGCCGTCACTTCACGCACTTCAGGGCGCTCAACGCGGGTGCCCAGAATGTCGGACTGGAACTGCATCAGGAAGTTGTTAGCCACCGCACCGCCGTCCACGCGCAGGGCGTGCAGACGAATGCCGGAGTCAGCCTGCATCGCTTCCAGCACGTCGCGCGTCTGGTAGGCGATGGATTCCAGGGTAGCGCGAATGATGTGGTTAGAGTTCACACCGCGTGTCAGACCGAAAATCGCGCCGCGTGCATACGGATCCCAGTACGGTGCGCCCAGACCGGTGAACGCAGGCACCACGTACACGCCGTTGGTGTCTTTCACTTTGGTCGCGAAGTACTCGGAGTCAAACGCGTCGCTGATCAGCTTCATCTCGTCGCGCAGCCACTGAATAGATGCGCCCGCCATAAATACCGCCCCTTCCAGGGCATAGTTCACCTCACCGCGTGGGCCGCAGGCGATGGTAGTCAGCAGGCCGTTTTCTGATTTCACCGCTTTCTCGCCGGTGTTCATCAGCATAAAGCAGCCGGTGCCGTAGGTGTTCTTCGCCATCCCTTCCTTGACGCACAGCTGGCCGAACAGCGCCGCCTGCTGGTCACCGGCGATACCGGCGATAGGAATACGGGTGCCGCCTTTACCGCCGATGTTGGTCTGGCCGTAGACTTCAGACGACTTACGCACTTCAGGCAGCATCGCGCGCGGAATATCCAGCGCGTCCAGCATCTTGTCATCCCACTCCAGGGTGTTGATGTTGAACAGCATGGTACGCGAGGCGTTGGTGTAGTCGGTAACGTGAACGCGTCCCTGGGTCATCTTCCAGATAAGCCAGGTGTCGACGGTCCCGAACAGCAGCTCGCCGCGTTTTGCACGCTCGCGTGAACCTTCCACGTGGTCGAGGATCCATTTCACTTTTGTGCCGGAGAAGTACGGGTCAACCACCAGACCGGTGGCGTTACGCACATACTCTTCCATCCCGTCGCGCTTAAGCTGTTCACAGATCTCTGACGTACGGCGGCACTGCCAGACGATGGCGTTGTAAATAGGCTTACCGGTTTCGCGTTCCCAGACGATGGTGGTTTCACGCTGGTTGGTAATACCAATCGCGGCAATCTCGTCGGAGCTGATGTCGGCTTTCGCCAGCACTTCGACCAGCGTGGAGCTTTGTGACGCCCAGATCTCCATCGGGTCGTGTTCTACCCAGCCTGGACGAGGATAAATTTGCTCAAATTCGCGTTGAGACACGCTGACAATGTTCGCGTCATGATCCATTACGACAGCGCGGGAGCTGGTAGTGCCCTGGTCGAGCGCAACGATATATTTTTTTTCGGTCATGGTATGTGTCCCGTAGTCAGATTACAGCGAAGCTTTTTGTTGTGTGGTAGAAGTCGTCTCCTTCTCCTCGTCCACACAGGTGTCGCACGGTAAGTGGCGACCAATTAATTTGCGGTAGCTAAATGCGCCCAGCGCAGCCCCGACAACCGGCGCAAACAGCGGAACCAGGAAGTAAGGAATGTCTTTGCCGCCGGTGAAGGCCACGTCGCCCCAGCCTGCGATAAAGGCGAATGCTTTGGGTCCGATATCACGCGCCGGGTTCATCGCGAAGCCGGTCAACGGGCCCATGGATGCACCAATCACCGCAATCAGCAGACCAATCAGCAGGGGGGCCAGCGGGCCGCGCGGAATGCCGTTTCCGTCGTCGGTCAGCGCCAGGATAACGCCCATCAGAATAGCGGTAATCACCATTTCAACTGCGAACGCCTGCACAAAATTGATATGCGGGTTAGGGTAGGTTGAGAAGATGCCTGCCAGATCCAGACTTTCGACGCTACCGCGCACCATATGATGCGTCTGTTCGAAGTCGATGAAAAGATTGTAATAAAGCCCGTAAACTAACGCCGCTGCGCAAAACGCGCCGGCAAATTGAGAAATAATGAAAGGAACAACTTTGCGTCCGTCGAAGCACGCGAACAGCCACAGTGCGATAGTCACCGCCGGGTTAAGATGTGCACCAGAGACCCCTGCAGTCAGGTAGATGGCCATCGCCACGCCCAGACCCCAGATGATACTGATTTCCCACTGACCAAAACTGGCACCCGCCACTTTCAGTGCAGCGACACAACCCACTCCGAAGAATATCAACAACCCGGTACCAAGGAACTCGGCAATGCACTGGCCTTTTAAGGTTGATGTCTGACTCATAATCGGAATCCTGAAGAAATTGATGTTTGTTGTTAGCGTGGCCACCCGTGACAGCCACGATGTCCTGTAGACATAGTGTTAATTTATCGTTAACGAGCAAAAACGAGAAATATCGAAATCAAAATGTGTGGTCTGCGTCAATAAAATGAGCGTTTTCGCGCCATAAAGCGCGTTTTTACGTCAGTTGCGAACGGTAAGTTGAATCATTTCTTTAACGAATGAGTTAACAACTTAGAGGTATATGCCGCGAACGCACCAGGACGAGGCCGAAAAGTGTTGCAAACCGCGATCTGCGTGGCATGCCGCTGGACAGGCGCGGCAGGGCTCCATACAATCGGAACATATGTTGTGCGCGTTTATGTTAAAGCGTCGCCTTGCAATTCAGGAGAGGTAGGATCATGTCTTTAGAAGTGTTTGAGAAACTGGAAGCGAAAGTACAGCAGGCGATTGACACCATCACGCTGCTGCAGATGGAAATTGAAGAACTGAAAGAGAAGAACAACAGCCTGGCGCAGGAAGTTCAGAACGCTCAGCACGGCCGCGAAGAACTGGAGCGCGAAAACAACCAGCTGCGCGAACAGCAGAACGGCTGGCAGGATCGCCTGCAGGCGCTGCTGGGACGTATGGAAGAAGTCTGATCCCCTTAGGGATTACTGAGTCGGCCGGGTAAGGCGAAGCCGCCACCCGGCTTTTTTATGGTTATCGCTCACTGAGTCAAACCATAAAAAAGGCCGCCCGAGGCGGCCTTAACGCTACTTGTCCTGCGCTGTCATAGTAAAAGCAACGAACACATTGGGTTCATCACTTTTTACCACGAGTACGCTGGCGACAATGAACGCGATACATAAATAGCGTTTCATTATGCGGTCCCTGCAGCTAACCGCTCCACCATTCACCACCAGTGATAAGTCGGTGGACACAAGCCTGGTTAAAGGCTGCTTTACGGTTGTGAATACACCTTTCCCTGGACCGATGCCCATTTGCGAAATGGCGGAAAGGGACGCAGCATCATAATGAGCAACAGAAGCGTAGTTAAGGTTTTCATCGATAATTAGGAATTTATAAAGGGTCGATGGGGTTACCTGATATTTGAACCAGGGTAAGATAAAAACCCTGGTTAAAGGTTGCAAAACTTCCCAACGGACCGCGAATCCCGAGGGACAAAAAAACCGCCACATTGCTGTTGGCGGTTTTTTTATGGTTCACGCTTACGGTTTTATTACTCGATATCCAGCGCATCTTCGGACAGGATAATGCCGGTATTATCAGCGTAGAGATGGTCGCCGGAGAAGAAGGTCACGCCGCCGAAATTGACGCGCACGTCGCTTTCGCCGATGCCGTCACCCGCTGCACCAACCGGAATGGCCGCGATGGCCTGAATACCGATATCCAGGTCTTCGAGATCGTCCACCTGGCGCACAGAGCCGTACACTACAATGCCTTCCCACTCGTTCTGGGCGGCAATTCCGGCCAGTTCCGCATCAATCAAGGCACGGCGCACGGAACCGCCGCCGTCGACCACCAGAACGCGGCCACGGCCGTTCTGTTCGAGCAGATCGTACAGCAACCCGTTATCCTCGAAACATTTCACCGTGATGATTTGTCCGCCAAACGACGACCGTCCACCAAAGTTGGAGAACAGCGGTTCAACGACGTTGACATCTTCCTGGTAGATGTCACAAAGCTCGGAGGTATCGTATTTCATAGGTTTAACGCTCAGTTGCTGCGAATGTGTTCAGTATATCGTGCGAAATGCGTTGTTGGCAAAATCATCAATTGTTAATTGATATTTGTCAGCTAACTGAGCGTCTGGCTCAGGACAATCCCGATGACGAACAGCAGGTTAGTCAGCAACGCGCCTTTTACCGTACGTTCCAGCATCGGCGGCATGGCGGATGGGCTGAGTTCACGCATCACAAAGCGGGCCTGCTTTATCAGCAGCGGTGCGGCAAGGATAAACAGCCAGCCCCACAAACTCTGCAAGGAGATCAGGTTAAACAGCGCCAGGCACACCAGCGCGCCGATGAGCAGGCAGGCATGATAGCGGCGCGCATTGACCGGCCCCAGACGCACCGCCAGCGTGTTTTTACCGTTCTCACGATCGCTGTCGATGTCGCGCAGGTTGTTGATGTTGAGCACCGCCGTCGCCAGCAGGCCGCAGGCGGTGGCGGGCAGGAACAGGGCAGGGATAACGGTATGCGCCTGCAGGTACCAGCTTCCCATCACGCTCAGCCAGCCGAAGAACACCAGCACGGAGATATCACCGAGGCCAATATACCCGTAAGGGCGCGTGCCAACGGTGTACGTAATCGCTGCGATAATCGCAAGCAGGCCCAGCACCAGGAAGCCAATGAAATCGCTGGTGGTTTTCGAGGCGACCGTCACCAGCGCCAGGCCGGATAAGCAAATCAGCACCACGGTGATAATCAGCGCGCGTTTCATCTGTGCCTGGGTAATCACCCCTTTCTGCATCCCGCGCAGCGGCCCAATACGGTCAGGTTTATCGCTGCCTTTCACCGCATCGCCGTAGTCGTTAGCAAGATTGGAGAGAATTTGCAGCAGGCCGGCGGTAATCAATGCCAGCGCGGCAACCAGCGGATCAAAATAACCCTGCCACCAGGCAAGCGCCGTACCGACGATAATCGCGGCAAAGGCCAGAGGAAGCGTTTTAGGGCGCAGACTTTCGAGCCACGCCTGAGTACGGCTGATATCAGTCATAGTAATTTAGCCAATAAAAATGGGGGCCTTAGCCCCCATTAACAGTGATGAGAATGCAATAACCGCGATTATAGGATAAAACGGCTCAGATCTTCATCTGCCACTAACGCATCCAGATGTTTGCTCACATAATCTGCGTCAATGGTAATGGTTTGACCGTTAAGGTCGCTCGCATCATAAGAGATGTCTTCCACCAGGCGTTCCAGCACGGTGTGCAGACGACGCGCACCGATGTTCTCGGTGGTTTCGTTGACCTGCCATGCGGCCTGGGCAATACGTTTGATCCCGTCTTCGGTGAACTCAAGGTTCACGCCTTCGGTCGCCATCAGCGCTTTGTACTGCACGGTGGCAGAGGCGTTTGGCTCGGTCAGGATACGTTCGAAATCTTCGGTGGTCAGCGCCTGCAGCTCAACGCGGATGGGCAGACGGCCCTGCAGTTCCGGGATCAGATCTGACGGGCTGGCAACCTGGAACGCACCGGAAGCGATAAACAGAATGTGGTCCGTTTTCACCATACCGTGCTTGGTAGAGACGGTGCAGCCTTCAACCAGCGGCAGCAGGTCGCGCTGAACGCCTTCGCGGGACACGTCCGGGCCGGAGCTGTTGCCGCCGCGCTTACAAATTTTGTCGATTTCATCGATAAACACGATACCGTGCTGCTCAACCGCGTCGATGGCGTCCTGTTTCAGCTCTTCCGGGTTCACCAGCTTCGCCGCTTCTTCTTCAATCAGCAGCTTCATCGCGTCTTTGATTTTCAGCTTACGCGCTTTCTGCTTCTGGCCGCCCAGGTTCTGGAACATGGACTGCAGCTGGCTGGTCATCTCTTCCATGCCCGGAGGCGCCATGATTTCGACACCCATCGGCGCAGCAGCGAGGTCGATCTCAATCTCTTTATCATCCAGCTGGCCTTCACGCAGTTTTTTGCGGAACGCCTGACGCGCGGCTGAAGGCTCAGCCTGCTGTTCTGCCTGGCCCCAGTTGTTTTTTGCCGGTGGGATCAGCACGTCGAGAATACGCTCTTCGGCCATCTCTTCGGCGCGATAGCGGTTTTTCTCGATCGCCTGGACGCGCACCATCTTGATCGCCGAGTCGGTCAGATCGCGGATGATGGAGTCCACTTCTTTACCCACATAGCCCACTTCGGTGAACTTGGTGGCTTCAACTTTGATGAACGGCGCGTTCGCCAGCTTCGCCAGACGACGGGCGATTTCGGTTTTACCCACGCCGGTCGGGCCGATCATCAGAATGTTTTTCGGCGTCACTTCGTGGCGCAACTCTTCGTCAAGCTGCATACGACGCCAGCGGTTACGCAGGGCGATAGCCACGGAACGCTTGGCGTTATCCTGGCCGATAATGTGTTTGTTCAGTTCGCTGACAATTTCGCGTGGGGTCATTTCAGACATGGGAGATCCTTACGCTTTGGAGGTCAATTCTTCGATGGTGTGGTTGTGGTTGGTATAAATGCAGATATCGCCTGCAATATCCAACGCCTTCACCGCGATATCACGCGCGTTCATGTCGGTATTTTCCAACAGCGCGCGGGCTGCAGCCTGGGCATAAGGGCCGCCAGAGCCGATGGCAATCAGGTCATTCTCCGGCTGGATCACGTCACCGTTACCGGTGATGATCAGCGATGCAGTTTCATCGGCTACCGCCAGCAGCGCTTCGAGCTTGCGCAGCATGCGGTCGGTACGCCAGTCTTTTGCCAGCTCAACGGCGGCTTTCACCAGATGACCCTGGTGCATTTCCAGTTTGCGTTCAAACAGTTCAAACAGCGTGAAGGCATCCGCCGTGCCGCCTGCAAAACCGGCGATCACTTTGTCGTTATAAAGACGACGGACTTTCTTCACGTTGCCTTTCATGACGGTATTACCCAGCGTGGCCTGGCCATCACCGGCAATTACCACCTGGCCGTTACGGCGTACACTTACTATTGTTGTCACGAGCAGACCCCCTGGTTACAAATTCGGGAAACAGAAGCCCTGAGCCTGTGCTCAGGGCTGAATTAAATGATAGATGGGGGGGATTTTGGGGGTTTCAACCCCCGGAGGCGAGTCGAATGCAGTTTGTGTGACCGGCCACTTTCAAACGGGAAATGGTGCCATCGGCATTTTCTTTGCCTTTGACAGGGCCAATCACCACGCGGTTCCAGCCGTTGTTGGTGGTAATGCGTGAGTCAAATCCTTCAAAGGCCAGCTGAGCACGTACCGTTTCCGCCTGCTCGGCACCTTTAAACGAACCGCACTGCACCATCCAGCGGCGCTCATCTTTTTTCTCAGCCGTCTGCTTCGGCGCGTCGGTCTCTTTGGTCACCGGCGCGGCCTGCTGCGTTTTTGGCTGCTGCGCGGTGGTATGTGCTGGCGTCTGGAGCAGATCCTGATACGGCTGCGCCGCTTGTTTTTGCGGCTGCGCTTTTGGCTGTTGTACAGGCTGCGACTGCGCCGTGCGCGTTTGCTGCGGCGGCTGCTGGTATGGCTGAGCCTTCGGCTGCTGTACCGGCTGAGTTTGCGTCCACTGCTGCTGCTGTTGCTGCTGAATTTGTGCCTGGCGCTGACGCTGCAGCTGCAACGTTTGCTGACGCTGCGCTGGCGTTTGTTCATTCCACGGCACTTCATTCAGCTGCGTCGGCTGCTGGCGCATGTCGGCCTGCATCTGTGCCAGCAGCTGGCGCTGTTCGTCCGTCAGCTGATCGGCATTCTTCACTTCACCACCGGCTGAAGGCTCGGTAGGCGCACGCACGCCAGGCTGACGACTTTCCAGCTCTTTGATATAGCGCCAGCGCTCTTCAGGTTTCGGCGGCAGACCATTTCCCACCACTTTGTTGCCCTGAAGCGCCTCGGACTCTTCTTTTTTATGGTGCGTGATGAAGTACAGACCACCAATAAAGGCCACCAGCACTGCCGCAGCAATAGCGACCATTGCTGGCGAGACCGCAGGCAGATTACGCTGCTTGCTTTTTGAACTGCTCTTTTTGCGTCGCGAAGGTGCCGGCTGGCCGCGACGTACATAATCTCGTTGTGCCACTATCGTTTCGCTGTATTTATTCGTTCGTCAGCCCGCCATGTTACTTAAGCGGCGGGGCTTTGACCAGATAAGGGTGTCCGAAAGGCATTTACTTTAAGTCAATGCCTGGGTAGAGCCGCGAACAATCAGCTCGCAGTCCAGTAACCGCGAGCCGCTGCTAACCGTTTGACCCTGCAGCTGATCCAGCAAAAGCAGCATCGCTTCACGGCCAATCTGATAGCGCGGTTGTGAAACGGTAGAGAGAGGCGGATCGCAAAACTCTGAAAGTGAAATATTATCGAAGCCGATAATTGACAGGTCTTTTGGCACGCGTAAGCCACGGCGTTTAGCGTGGGACAACGCGCCCAGCGCCATCACATCACTGTGGCAGAACACCGCTGTCGGCGGTTCCGGCAGCGCCAGCAGTTTCTCCAGCGCCTGTCCGCCCGCTTCAAAGGTAAAATCACCGCGCGCAATATAGTGCGGATCGACAATGGCTCCGGTCCGGCGCAGCGCCTGAACATAGCCCTGCAGGCGATAGTGACAGAGTGGCATCTCTTCTGGCCCGGCAATGCAGCCAATACGCTTATGCCCCAGCTCCTGAAGATAGTTCACCGCGTTGAACGCGGCCGTCAGGTTATCGATATGCACCGTCGGCAGCTCCAGCTCGGGCGCAAATTCGTTGGCCATCACCATCGGCGGTAAATTGCGCTGCTCTTCGATGCTGGCATCAAACGGCAGGCGCGAGCCAAGCAGCAACATGCCGTCAATCTGCTTGGTAATAATGAGGTCGATAAAGGTTTTTTCCTGCTGATTCTGGTGGGCGCAGTCGCCTATCAGCACCAGATAGCCTTGCTCTGCCGCCGTTACTTCGATGCCGCGAATGATCTCGCTGAAGAACGGATCGCAGATATCCGGCACAATCACCAGAATCGTTCGCGATTCATTGCGCTTGACGTTCCGTCCCATGGCCTGCGGGAAATAACCCACTTCCAGGGCCGCCTGCTCGACCTTGTTGCGGGTCGCCTGGGAAACTTTATCCGGGTTCATTAATGCGCGGGACACGGTTGCCGTTGAGACTTGTGCTTTCTCGGCAACGTCTTTCATGGTCGCCGTGGCAACCTCTTTCCTGGACTTCAACGTCTTCTCCTCGCCTGAACACCGAACTGCGGACGTCACCATTTTTACAGATAGTTAATGGAATCGGTTACAGAATTTTCATAAAAAGTGTGAGGCGCATTAAATTTTTCGATCCGTCTTCAGCCTTCGATAGGATCGACGTCCAGCACCCACTTCACTTTACGCGCTTCCGGCAGGGTATGGATGAGCGCCAGCGTACCGCTGACGATGTGTTGCAGGCGAATACGCGACGGGTGCTGAAGCAAGATTTGCCAGCGGAAACGTCCGCCGCGCTTTGGCGCCAGCGCCGGAACCGGGCCCAGGATCCACAGCTGATTATCCACCAGCGGGCTGGCCTGCAGGAGGTTTCTCAGCTGCTGCAGGAAAAGCGGCGCCTGCTGGTTGTTATGGTCTTCCGCACGGATGATGACGTGGCTGGTCCACGGCGGCAACTGCAAGGTCTGGCGCTCTGCCAGCGCCTGCTCGGCAAAAGCGTCATAGCCTTTGTGCAGCAGCGTTTGCAGCAGCGGATGTTCAGGGTGGTGCGTTTGCAGCACTACTTCGCCCTGTTTCCCCGCGCGACCGGCACGTCCTGCCACCTGGGTATAAAGCTGGGCGAAGCGTTCGGCTGAGCGGAAATCTGCCGAGAACAGCGCGCCATCCACGTCCAGCAGGGCGACCAGCGTCACGTCCGGGAAGTGGTGTCCTTTGGCCAGCATCTGGGTGCCAATCAAAATGCGCGCCCCACCGCGATGTACTTCGGCCAGCTGCTGTTCCAGCGCACCTTTGCGGCTGGTGGTGTCCCGGTCGATTCGGGACAGGGGCACGTCCGGGAAGAAGGGCGCAAGGGCCTGTTCCAGCTGTTCCGTGCCCAGACCCACCGGCACGATATGCGTGGAACCGCACGACGGGCACTGACGCGGCACCGGGCGCTGGCTGTCGCAGTGGTGGCAGCGCAAATGCCGCTGGGCCTGGTGGAAGGTGTAGTAGTGGTCGCAGCGCGGGCATTCGGCAATCCAGCCGCAGTCGTGGCACAGCAGGGCGGGGGCAAATCCGCGACGGTTCAGGAACAGGATCACCTGGTTCCCCGCCTGCAAATGCTGGCGCATGCGGGAAATTAAGGCAGGCGCGAGCCCAGCCTGGACCTGCTGGCCTTTGAGATCCAGCACGTGCTGAATGGCCGGGCGGGCATTTCCCGCGCGACGCGTCAGGCGCAGCATGTGGTATTTACGCTGGCGCACGTTGTGCAGCGTTTCGAGCGCAGGCGTGGCGGAGCCGAGAATAATAGGGATCTGCTCGCTGTGTGCGCGGTAGACCGCCAGGTCGCGGGCGTGATAGCGCCAGCCTTCCTGCTGTTTATAGGAGCTGTCGTGCTCTTCGTCGATCACGATAACGCCAAGATTTTTAAACGGCGTAAACAGCGACGAGCGGGTGCCGATCACAATCGCTGCTTCGCCGTTTTTCGCTTTCAGCCAGGCGCTAAGGCGCTCGCTGTCGTTCAGCCCGGAGTGCAGTACCTCAACCGGCGCGTTAAAGCGTTCGCGGAAGCGGGCAATAGTCTGCGGCGTCAGGCCGATTTCCGGCACCATCACCAGCGCCTGTTTGCCCTGCGCGAGCACGTTTTCCAGCACGCTCAGATAAACTTCCGTCTTGCCCGAGCCCGTCACGCCCGCCAGCAGCCAGGCGGAAAAATGGTCCGAGGCGCTGTGAATCGCGCCCACAGCGGTGGCCTGCTCGGTGTTCAGACGCAGACGATCTCCAGAAACGGAGAAGCCGTCGCGCCAGTCGTGAAGGGCGGGCGCTTCGCTGGCCAGTTCGCTCAGCCCTTTCTTGCGTAATGCCTGCAGCGCGGCTTCGCTGACCTCAAGCTCGTCCACCTGATGCCGCCAGATTTTTCCCTGACGCAGTGCGGCCAGCGCCTGCTGCTGTTTCTGCGAGCGCTTCAGGCTGTTGATATCCACGGCCTGGCCCTGTTCCGTGGCAAACCAGTACCACATCGGCGCATGGCTGGCGCTCTTGCCCTGGCGCAGCATAATCGGCAGGGCGTGGAACAGGACGTCGCCAATCGGATGGTGATAATAATCCGCTGCCCACAGCAGCAGTCGCCAGGTGCTGGCGGAGTAAACCGGCTCGCTGTCCAGCACCTCAACCACCGACTTCAGTTCGTTAAGCGGCAATTCGCTCTTGTCGCTGACGGAGACGACGATCCCCACGCGCTGCTGTTTGCCAAACGGCACAGTCACGCGACAGCCCGCTTTGGCGCTCATGCTGTCGGGCAGCAGGTAGTCAAAGGTGCGGGGAAGCGGAACGGGCAGGGCAACGTGAGCGACGGGCATCGAATCTTCCTGACTTGAAAAGTGGCGCGTTAGTATACACATTAGTGAAAGCGGCGTGCGGATCAGTTTGCATACGCTGGTCAAATTCTGTATGATTCGCCGCCTTTGGTGTACTTTACGCCAAAGAACTTACATTCAACATCGCGTGGTGTCTGGCGTTAGGGCTGGAAGAGCGACGCGGCCTTAACTGAGGTTCTCCCATGAAAAAAGATATTCACCCGAAATACGAAATGATTACTGCAAACTGCTCTTGCGGTAACTCTATCCAGATCCGCTCTACTGTGGGTCACGATCTGAACCTGGACGTGTGCGGCAAATGCCACCCGTTCTACACTGGTAAGCAGCGTGATGTTGCAACCGGTGGCCGTGTTGACCGCTTCAACAAGCGTTTCAGCATCCCGGGCGCTAAATAAGTTTCCCGAAAAAAAGGCACCGCAAGGTGCCTTTTTTGTATCCGCTTCTCAGTATTCCCACGTCTCCGGGTCAATACCCAGTTCACGCATGATCACCTTCGCCTCTTCCGGGATTTCGTCGCTACGCTCTTTGCGCAGATCGTCATCGTTTGGCAACGGTTGGCCGGTAAACGCATGCAGAAACGCTTCGCAAAGCAGTTCACTGTTGGTTGCGTGACGCAGGTTGTTCACCTGACGACGCGTACGTTCATCGGTGAGGATCTTCAACACCTTCAGAGGAATGGAAACCGTAATTTTCTTTACTTGCTCACTCTTCTTACCGTGCTCAGCGTATGGGCTGATATATTCGCCGCTCCATTCAGCCATGAGATACCTTTAATCCTCTCAGTCATTAATCTAAAGGTGCAAAACCTGTAACCACCGATTTTGAACCGCAAACCTGCATAGTTTACCGTAGAGACGATACCGTGGCACGGATATTGCCGCTGCAGCGTGTCCTAAAGCATATAATTTTAACGGCTATTTGCGTATTGCTCAATCTATACGCAAAGAAGTTTAGATGTCCAGATGTATTGACGTCCATATCATCAATGTTTACTCTGGTGCCTGACTTTTCACCTTATTCGCCAGGAAGCCCTCACCATGACGCGTAAACAGGCCACCATCGCAGTGCGTAGCGGATTGAACGATGACGAGCAGTACGGCTGCGTTGTCCCGCCGATTCATCTTTCCAGTACTTACAATTTCACCGGATTTAATGAACCCCGCGCGCATGACTACTCGCGTCGTGGCAACCCTACGCGTGACGTGACCCAGCGCGCGCTGGCCGAGCTGGAAGGGGGCGCAGGTGCAGTATTAACCAATACGGGCATGTCTGCCATCCACCTGGTGACGACGGTCTTCCTGAAACCGGGCGATCTGCTGGTTGCACCGCACGACTGCTACGGCGGCAGCTATCGCCTGTTTGACAGCCTGGCAAAGCGCGGCTGCTACCGCGTGCTGTTTGTCGATCAAAACGACGAGCAGGCGCTGAAACAGGCGCTGGCCGAGAAGCCGAAGCTGGTTCTGGTGGAAAGTCCAAGCAACCCATTGTTGCGCGTTGTCGACATTGCGAAAATTTGTCAGCTCGCAAGGGATGCGGGAGCGATAAGTGTAGTGGATAATACCTTCCTCAGTCCGGCCCTTCAGAACCCACTGGCACTGGGTGCAGATCTGGTATTGCATTCATGCACTAAATATCTGAACGGCCATTCTGACGTGGTAGCGGGCGTGGTGATTGCTAAAGATCCCGACGTTGTCACCGAACTGGCATGGTGGGCCAATAACATTGGCGTCACCGCGGGCGCGTTCGACAGCTATCTGCTGTTGCGCGGCATCCGCACGCTGTCGCCGCGTATGGACGTAGCGCAGCGTAATGCCCAGGCGATTGTCGATTTCCTGAAAACTCAGCCGCTGGTGAAGAAGCTTTATCACCCGTCGCTGCCGGAAAATCAGGGGCACGAGATTGCCGCGCGCCAGCAGAAAGGATTTGGCGCGATGTTAAGTTTTGAACTGGACGGTGACGAGCAAACGTTGCGTCGCTTCCTGAGCGGGCTGTCATTGTTTACGCTGGCGGAATCATTAGGTGGGGTTGAAAGCTTAATCTCCCACGCCGCGACCATGACGCACGCAGGTATGGCACCGGAAGCACGTGCCGCCGCCGGGATTTCCGAGACGCTGCTGCGTATCTCGACCGGTATTGAAGATTCTGAAGATTTAATTGCCGATCTGGAAAATGGCTTCCGGGTCGCAGCCAAGGGGTAATCATGAGTGTGATAGCGCAGGCAGGGGCGAAGGGTCGTCAGCTGCACAAGTTTGGTGGTAGTAGTCTTGCTGATGTGAAATGTTATCTGCGCGTTGCAGGGATCATGACCGAGTATTCACAGCCGGGGGACATGATGGTTGTCTCTGCGGCAGGCAGCACCACCAACCAGTTGATTAGCTGGCTGAAACTGAGCCAGACCGATCGCCTTTCTGCGCATCAGGTGCAACAGTCCTTACGTCGTTACCAGAGCGAACTGATTGCCGGTTTGCTGCCTGCTGATGTGGCGGACGGGCTGATCAGCGCCTTTACGCATGACCTTGAGCGTCTGGCTGCCCTGCTGGACAGCGGCATTACCGACGCGGTCTATGCCGAAGTGGTGGGCCACGGTGAAGTGTGGTCCGCACGTCTGATGGCTGCCGTTCTGCAACATCTCGGTGTGGACGCGGCCTGGCTCGACGCGCGTGATTTCCTGCGCGCTGAACGCGCTGCGCAGCCTCAGGTGGATGAAGGGTTGTCCTACCCGCTGCTGCAACAGCTGCTGGTGCAACATCCGGGTAAACGTATCGTCGTCACCGGCTTTATCAGCCGCAGCAATGCGGGCGAAACCGTGCTGCTGGGCCGTAACGGTTCGGACTACTCGGCTACGCAAATTGGTGCGCTGGCGGGCGTATCCCGCGTCACCATCTGGAGCGACGTGGCCGGTGTCTACAGCGCGGACCCGCGTAAAGTGAAAGATGCCTGCCTGCTGCCGCTGCTGCGCCTCGACGAAGCCAGCGAGCTGGCGCGCCTGGCGGCACCGGTGTTGCACGCCCGCACGCTGCAGCCGGTTTCCGGCAGCGATATTGACCTGCAGCTACGCTGTAGCTATACGCCGGATCAGGGCTCAACGCGCATTGAGCGCGTGCTGGCATCCGGTACGGGCGCGCGTATTGTCACCAGCCACGACGACATCTGCCTGATTGAGTTCCAGGTCCCGGCAGGTCAGGACTTCAGGCTGGCGCATAAAGATATCGACACGATCCTGAAACGCGCCCAGGTGCGTCCGCTGGCCGTTGGCGTGCATAACGATCGTCAACTGCTGCAGTTCTGCTATACCGCTGAGGTGGCGGACAGCGCGCTGAAAATTCTGGATGAAGCAGGCCTGCCGGGCGAGCTTCGCCTGCGTCAGGGTCTGGCGCTGGTGGCGATGGTGGGCGCGGGCGTCACCCGTAACCCGCTGCACTGCCACCGCTTCTGGCAGCAGCTGAAAGGCCAGCCGGTGGAGTTCACCTGGCAGTCGGAAGAGGGTATCAGCCTGGTCGCCGTACTGCGTAAAGGCCCAACTGAAAGCCTGATTCAGGGTCTGCACACCTCGTTGTTCCGCGCGGAAAAACGCATCGGCCTGGTGCTGTTCGGGAAAGGCAACATCGGTTCCCGCTGGCTGGAGCTGTTTGCCCGCGAGCAGGTGACGCTCTCGGCGCGTACCGGGTTTGAATTCATTCTCGCGGGCGTGGTGGACAGCCGCCGCAGCCTGCTGAACTACGAAGGGCTGGACGCCAGCCGGGCGCTGGCCTTCTTCAACGATGAAGCGGTCGAGCAGGACGAAGAGTCGCTGTTCCTGTGGATGCGCGCGCATCCGTATGACGATCTGGTGGTGCTGGACGTCACCGCCAGCGAACAGCTTGCCGATCAGTATCTGGATTTCGCCAGCCACGGGTTCCATGTCATCAGCGCCAACAAGCTGGCGGGGGCGAGCAGCACCGATAAATACCGTCAGATCCACGACGCGTTTGAAAAAACGGGTCGCCACTGGCTCTATAACGCCACCGTTGGTGCGGGCCTGCCGGTAAACCATACCGTGCGCGACCTGATTGAAAGCGGCGACAGCATTCTGGCGCTGAGCGGTATCTTCTCCGGCACGCTCTCCTGGCTGTTCCTGCAGTTTGACGGCACCGTACCGTTCACCGACCTGGTGGATCAGGCGTGGCAGCAGGGCTTAACCGAGCCCGATCCGCGCGTCGACCTCTCCGGTAAAGACGTGATGCGCAAGCTGGTGATCCTGGCGCGCGAAGCCGGTTATGACATCGAACCGGATTCTGTTCGCGTCGAGTCGCTGGTGCCTGCGGGCTGCGAAGAGGGTTCTGTTGACCACTTTTTCGAAAACGGCGACGAGCTGAATGATCAGATGGTGCAACGTCTGGAAGCGGCAAACGAGATGGGGCTGGTGCTGCGCTACGTGGCGCGTTTCGAGGCGAACGGTAAGGCGCGCGTGGGTGTCGAGGCGGTGCGTCCTGACCATCCGCTGGCGGCCCTGCTGCCATGCGATAACGTCTTCGCCATTGAAAGCCGCTGGTACCGCGATAACCCGCTGGTGATCCGTGGACCGGGCGCGGGGCGCGACGTCACCGCCGGGGCGATCCAGTCTGATATCAACCGTCTGGCTAAGCTGCTGTAATCTCTACCCCTCACCCTAACCCTCTCCCCAAAGGGGAGAGGGGACTGCTCAGTGCGGTCTTTTCCCCCTCGCCCCTTT
>NZ_JBSKJN010000013.1:0-94053 GCF_053709515.1 Enterobacter sp. UPMP701
ATAATGGGGGCTCTGGACAGATTTTAGTGCTTGTAGATGAACTCGACGCCTTCTTCGTCGTCCTCATCCCAGTCATCGTCCCAGTCGTCTTCTTCTTCCGCTTCCAGCTCTTCGAGCTGCTGGCGGTGGTAGTCATCCCACATGAATTCGACTTTTTCTGGCTGTTTCGCTTCTTCAGCCTGAACCACCGGGTTCTCGATGATGAATGTCATCACATCCCAGCAGAGATCTTTCACGCCAACCTGGCTTGCCGCGGAGATCAGGTAGTATTTATCTTCCCAGCCCATTGCTTCCGCAATCGCTTTGGCTTTCGCTTCGGCTTCTGCTTTGTCCATCAGGTCGATCTTGTTGAAGACCAGCCAGCGCGGTTTATTCGCCAGCTTCTCGCTGTATTTTTCCAGCTCGCCGATGATGATTCGGGCGTTTTCAACCGGATCGGAACCGTCGATTGGATCGATATCAATGAGGTGCAGCAGTACGCGACAGCGCTCAAGGTGTTTCAGGAAGCGAATGCCCAGACCCGCACCTTCCGCAGCGCCTTCAATCAGGCCCGGAATATCAGCCACGACGAAGCTCTTTTCGTTATCCATACGGACAACGCCCAGGCTTGGTACCAGCGTGGTAAACGGATAGTCTGCCACTTTTGGTTTCGCCGCAGAGACCGCGCGAATAAAGGTCGATTTACCGGCGTTTGGCATACCCAGCATGCCCACGTCTGCCAGCAGCATCAACTCCAGCTGCAGATCGCGCTTATCGCCCGGTGTTCCCATCGTTTTCTGACGGGGGGTACGGTTAACGGAAGATTTGAAACGGCTGTTGCCCAGGCCGTGCCAGCCGCCTTTTGCGACCATGAGACGCTGACCATGTTTGGTCATGTCACCCATGGTTTCACCGGTACCCTGGTCAATTACGCGCGTACCGACCGGAACCTTAATGGTCACATCTTTACCGCGTTTACCGGTACAGTCACGGCTCTGGCCGTTCTGGCCACGCTCGGCGCGGAAAGATTTTTCGAAGCGGTAGTCGATCAGCGTATTGAGGTTTTCATCTGCCTCCAGCCACACGTCACCACCGTCTCCACCGTCACCGCCGTCAGGACCGCCACGAGGAATATATTTTTCACGGCGGAAGCTTACACAACCGTTACCGCCATCACCTGCAACGACCAGGATCGTCGCTTCATCAACAAACTTCATTTTACTCTCCGTAACTCATTCGCCTGAGCGGGGGACTACTACGACCGCTTCATTTTTGCGCCAACGTCCCCAAAGACGATGACCAATGGCGGAATACATCGCGCCCGCAACCACGACAAACGCACCGAGATAGCCCAACAGGTTGAGCATCGGCTTGACGAAGACATCGGGCCAGGCCATTGATAACAAATCTGAAAATAACAGCGTAAACAGCGGCGTAAGCGTGATCAATGCGCTTACCTGTGCTGCCTGCCAGCGCGCCATTGCTTCGGCCAGCGCGCCATAGCCGACCAGCGTATTAAGCCCACAAAAAATGAGGCACGCCAGTTGCCATTCGCTCAGTTGGGTAATTACCCCAGGCTTCGCTAATGGCAGTAATGCCACTGTACACAAAGTGTACAGCAAAAAAAGGATCTGCTGTGAGGCCAGACGCCGCAATAACACCTTTTGCGCGACACCATAACTCACCCAGACCGTTGCTGCTCCCACACCGAAGATCACACCCCAGGTGTAATCCGTCAGTCGGGTAAAAATTTCGATCAGGCTGGTGTTAAAGAACATCACCAGACCACACAGCAACATGCTCGCCCCGATAATCTGCGTGCCGCGCATCTTCTCCTTAAGGATGAACACGCTGGCGACCATCATACCCACAGGCGAAAGCTGACCGATCACCTGAGACGCCGTAGGGCTTAAATACTGCAGGGAAGAGCTGAACAGGATGAAGTTGCCGAACAAACCGCCCGTCGCGATAGCCAGTAACACCAGCCAGCGAGGTTTACGGAAGAGTCGCAGCGGTGGCAGCTTGCCTTTGATCGCGAGAATGGCCCCGAGACCAAGACTTGCCATCAGAAAGCGATAAAAGACCACCGTAGGCGGCTCCATCACTTCCAGTACCTGCTTCATTGCAATTGGCAGCGCGCCCCAGCACATTGCGGTCGTAAGCGCCAAAAGAATACCAATGCCAGCCTGCTGCTTCATGCCCGTTTTCCCTACAGAAAATTTTCCGGGTTTCCAATGTAAAAAGCCCCGCAACGTGTTGCGGGGCTTTAATCCGTTACCGGACCGAGAAAACCTTACTCAGCAACGATGCTGATGTATTTACGGTTGTTCGGGCCTTTAACTTCAAATTTCACTTTACCGTCTGCTTTAGCAAACAGAGTGTGGTCACGACCGCAACCTACGTTGTTGCCAGCGTGGAATTTGGTACCACGTTGACGAACGATGATGCTACCCGCCAGAACGGATTCGCCACCAAAACGCTTAACGCCCAGGCGTTTAGCTTCTGAATCGCGACCGTTACGTGTGGAGCCGCCAGCCTTTTTATGTGCCATTTAAATCTCTCCTCAGGTCTTAGGCGCTGATGCCAGTAATTTTCACATCAGTGAACCACTGACGGTGGCCCTGCTGCTTACGGTAGTGTTTACGACGACGAAACTTAACGATTTTAACTTTCTCGCCACGACCGTGAGCAACAACTTCAGCTTTGATAACGCCGCCATCAACGAAAGGAACGCCGATTTTGACTTCTTCACCGTTTGCGATCATCAGAACTTCTGCGAACTCAACAGATTCGCCAGTTGCGATGTCCAGCTTTTCCAGGCGAACGGTCTGACCTTCGCTTACTCGGTGTTGTTTACCACCACTTTGGAAAACCGCGTACATATAAACTCCGCTTCCGCGCACGTCCTCGTATGAATCAGAGTGCGCTATAAATATTCACAATAGGGCGCGAATATTACGCAAAACGCGAGCCTTTGACAAGTGCTACCGTCAATACATGAAGAAAAAAAACACAACACGTACGGTAACGTTTATCTGAGCCGTTTTTTCAGTACAATCAGCACTACTATTGATAAACCGAAACCCTTCGTTACCCCATTGAAGATGGGATCAACAGGATAAAAAGCCCGGCTTTTGCGATGAATTTAGAAAAAATCAACGAGTTAACCGCGCAAGATATGGCGGGTGTAAATGCAGCAATCCTGGAGCAACTCAACTCTGACGTTCAACTGATCAATCAGTTGGGCTATTACATTGTCAGCGGTGGCGGTAAACGCATTCGCCCTATGATTGCGATTCTGGCTGCCAGAGCCGTTGGCTATCAGGGAAATGCGCACGTCACGATCGCAGCGCTCATCGAATTTATTCACACCGCGACGCTTCTGCATGACGATGTTGTGGATGAATCCGATATGCGTCGTGGCAAAGCCACGGCAAACGCCGCCTTCGGCAATGCCGCCAGCGTTCTGGTCGGGGATTTTATCTATACCCGCGCCTTCCAGATGATGACCAGCCTGGGCTCTCTGAAAGTGCTGGAAGTGATGTCTGAAGCCGTGAACGTCATCGCTGAAGGCGAAGTGCTGCAGCTGATGAACGTCAATGACCCCGATATCACCGAAGAAAACTACATGCGCGTCATCTACAGCAAAACAGCGCGCCTGTTTGAGGCGGCCGCCCAGTGCTCCGGCATTCTGGCTGGCTGTTCCGGAGCACAGGAAAAAGGGTTGCAGGACTATGGCCGTTATCTGGGTACTGCCTTCCAGCTGATTGATGATTTGCTGGACTACAGTGCGGACGGCGAAACGCTCGGCAAAAATGTGGGCGATGACCTGAACGAAGGCAAACCGACCCTGCCGCTGCTTCACGCCATGCGCAACGGTTCACCGGATCAGGCGAAAATGATCCGTGAAGCGATCGAACAGGGAAATGGTCGCCATCTTCTGGAACCTGTACTGGAAACCATGGCAATCTGCGGTTCACTGGAATGGACTCGTCAGCGTGCCGAAGAAGAGGCTGATAAGGCCATTGCTGCACTTCAGGTTATTCCAGACAGCCCATGGCGCGATGCGCTGATTGGTCTTGCCCACATCGCCGTCCAGCGCGATCGTTAATCCTGTCGTTCCTCCCCGTGCCCATCACGGGGAGGTTCAAATATACACCAATAAACTCCATACTCCTGTAAATGCATCGGGTTAAATCCCGCATGAATAAAGCCATGTCTTATTCTGAATATCCCTTCAAGTAACGCGAACTTTTTAGAACAAGAAGTCGAAATGGGTATAGTAAGCCAGTCGTTTCAGAAGAAACGGCGTAGGTGAATCCGAACTTAAGGACAGCGTTATGGATACGAAATTTATCGACTGGCATACGGCAGATATCATTGCGGCACTGCGTAAAAGAGGCACTTCGCTTGCAGCAGAGTCCCGCCGCCATGGACTGAGTTCTTCCACCCTGGCCAACGCACTGACCCGCCCCTGGCCAAAGGGAGAATTAATTATCGCGACGGCGCTGGAAACGCACCCGTGGGTTATCTGGCCTTCACGTTATCACGATCCTGTTACGCATGAATTTATCGACAGAACGCGCATGATGCGCCAGAGAAAAGTAAAAACAGAACCGCAGGGATAACGGTTTTTTGACAGGAATAGCAACCCCCCGGTCATTTCTGGCAGGGGGCTGCCGGAACGATTACTCGCCCTTCACACGCTCGATATTTGCACCCAGCGCGCGCAGTTTGTCTTCAATACGCTCATAGCCGCGATCGATGTGATAAATACGATCCACCACCGTAGTGCCTTCCGCAATACAACCCGCCAGCACCAGGCTTGCAGACGCACGCAGATCGGTCGCCATAACCTGCGCGCCGGACAGTTTTTCAACGCCGTGACAAATAACCGTGTTGCTTTCGATCTCAGCATGCGCACCCATACGGATCAGTTCCGGTACGTGCATGAAGCGGTTTTCGAAGATGGTTTCTGTGATGAAGCCCGTGCCTTCTGCAACCAGGTTTAACAGGGTGACCTGGGCCTGCATGTCCGTCGGGAAGGCCGGGTGCGGTGCAGTACGCACATTCACGGCTTTTGGACGCTGGCCATGCATATCCAGGCTGATCCAGTCTTCACCGATTTCAATGTCCGCACCCGCATCGCGCAGTTTCGCCAGCACCGCATCCAGGGTATCAGGCTGTGCGTTACGGCAGACAATCTTACCGCCTGAGATCGCCGCAGCAACCAGGAAGGTCCCGGTTTCGATACGGTCCGGCAGAACGCGATAGACGCCGCCACCCAGACGCTCAACGCCTTCGATGGTGATACGATCAGTACCCTGACCGGAAATTTTCGCACCCAACGCGACCAGGAAGTTGGCGGTATCCACAATCTCCGGTTCACGCGCAGCGTTTTCAATGATGGTAGTACCTTCTGCCAGCGTCGCCGCAGACATGATGGTGACGGTAGCGCCCACGCTCACTTTGTCCATGACAATGTGCGCGCCTTTCAGACGACCGTTGACCGAGGCCTTAACGTAACCCTCTTCCAGCTTGATCTCTGCGCCCAGTTTTTCCAGGCCAAAGATGTGCAGGTCAACCGGACGCGCGCCGATGGCGCAGCCGCCTGGCAGCGAAACCTGACCCTGACCAAAACGCGCAACCAGCGGACCAAGCGCCCAGATAGAAGCACGCATGGTTTTCACCAGTTCGTAAGGCGCAGAAAAGTTGTTGACGTTGCTGGCGTCGATCCAGACGGAACCGTTACGCTCGACTTTCGTGCCCAACTGGGTGAGCAGCTTCATGGTGGTGTCGATATCTTTCAGTTTCGGTACGTTCTGAATTTCTACCGGCTTTTCCGCGAGCAGCGCAGCAAAAAGGATTGGCAGCGCGGCGTTTTTGGCGCCAGAAATTGTGACTTCGCCCTGGAGACGCGTTGGCCCCTGTACACGAAATTTATCCATTGTGTGCTCTCTTATAAATTCAACCGTGCTGCGGGCCTGTCGCCCTCAGCTCAAAAACCGTTTAGTTTGCGATCGCGTGCCCACTCTTGTGGGGTGAACGCTTTGATAGACAGGGCGTGGATGCGGTTATCCGCAATATATTCCATCAGCGGCGCGTACACAGCCTGCTGCTTCTTCACGCGGCTCATACCGTCGAACATCTCACCCACAGCAATAACCTGGAAGTGACTGCCATCGCCAGTGACGTGGGCTTCCTGAAGGGAGAGTGCATTCATCAGCACTGTCTGGATTTCATGATTTTCCATGGGCTCTTAATCATCTGATAGTGAAAACAAGCCCAACATCTTAGAGCAAAGTGGCGCTGTCTTAAACAAGCAAAAAGCCCCGACGATGAAACTGTCAGGGCTTTCAGAAGTAACGCACTGAAAATATTAACGAGGCAGTACGTCCTGAGGCAAATTGTAGAGCTGTGCAAGGGTAACGACATTATCGCTCGCGCCGTGAAGTGTTACGCTTGCTCCCTGCTTTTTCCCCACGGCAACCAGATGGGCGAGCATCGCAACGCCTGCCGTATCCACCCGGGTAACGTCGCTTAAGTCGATGAGCGTAACGCCCTGCATCGCCTCATGGCGTTTATCCCACAGCGGGTTCAGCAGATCCTGATCCAGCTCACCGGATAGCTTTAACGTCTCACCTTCACGCGACCAGCGGAGTTGCTCCGACATTACTTCTTCTCGTCCAGAGTGATTTTCTGACGAGAAATGGACTGCAGCTGTGCGGTCAGGCCATCAATACCTTTGGTACGCAGCAGATCGCTCCACTCGTTCTGTTTGGTGGTGATCATGCTCACCCCTTCAGCGATCATGTCATACGCCTGCCAGTTGCCGGTCTGGCTATTTTTACGCCACTGGAAGTCCAGACGAACCGGCGGACGACCGTTAGGATCGATAATCGTCACGCGAATAGGAATAATGGTGGCGTCGCCCAGCGGCTGTTCAGGGGCGATCTGGTAGGTCTGACCGTGGTACATCGCCAGGGCCTGGCCGTAAGCCTGTTTCAGATATTCACGGAACGCGGCAAAGTAAGCTTCACGCTGCGCAGGCGTCGCATCTTTGTAATAACGCCCCAGCACCAGCGCACCCGCATATTTGATCTGCACATACGGCAGCAGCTCCTGGTCAACCACGTCACGCAGATAATCAGGATTCGCGCGAATTTTCGGCTGTTCGTTTTTGAGACGGTCGAAGGTCTTCTTCGCCGCTTCGTCCATCAGTTTGTACGGGTTGCTCTGATCCGCAGCGTGCGCTGCGGTGAGAGGGGCAATGACCAGCATGGCAACCATTAGCAGTCGTTTAAACATGAATGACTTCTCCTGAAATTAATTCGCAGCACCAGGGGTCGGCGCAACATTGGTATGGTCTTCACTCTGCGCAGGGGCATCGTCAGACTTTTTATCATCGCCTTTACTGTTGTAAAGGAACTGACCAATCATGTCCTCCAGCACCATCGCGGACTTCGTATCCTGAATAACGCTACCGTCTTTAAGGATAGTCGTTCCAAGCTCAGGGTCTTCAAAACCGACGTTAAGGGCCAGATACTGTTCGCCCAGCAGGCCAGAAGTACGGATAGAAAGGGAGCTGGTGTCCGGAATGTGGTTGTAGCGCTCTTCGATATCCATCGCGACGCGCGGCAGATAGGTTTTCTCATCAAGCGTAATGTCTGACACGCGCCCAATCACCACGCCGCCGATACGAACCGGTGAGCGCGCCTTCAGCCCGCCGATGTTATCGAAGGTGGCATAGACGCGATACGTCGGCTCGGTGCGCACAGACGTGATATCCGCCGCTCTCAGGCAGATGAACAGTGCGGCCAGCAGCGCCAGCAGCAGGAACACGCCAACCCAAATTTCATTTTTTCTCGTTTGCATGAACTCAATTCCCAAACATCAGTGCGGTGAGCACAAAATCCAGACCCAGTACGGCCAGCGACGAATGTACGACTGTACGTGTAGTTGCACGGCTAATGCCCGCCGACGTCGGGATGGCATCGTAACCGTTGAACAATGCGATCCAGGTGACCGTAATGGCAAATACCACGCTTTTAATCAGACAGTTAACCAGATCCATTCGCAGGTCAATGGCGTCCTGCATGGCGGACCAGAAGAAACCGGCATCAATACCTTTCCAGTGGACACCAACCAGCGAACCGCCCCAGATCCCCACAGCAACAAACAAAATCGTCAGTAACGGTAATGAGATCACACCCGCCCAGAAACGCGGCGAGATCACGCGACGCAGCGGATCGACCGCCATCATCTCCATACTTGAAAGCTGCTCGGTCGCACGCATCAGGCCAATTTCAGCCGTTAATGCAGACCCTGCACGCCCGGCAAACAGCAGCGCCGCCACAACCGGCCCCAGCTCGCGCAGCAGCGAAAGCGCCACCAGCATCCCGAGGCTGGTTTCCGCGCTGTAGGTTGTCAGAACAAGGTAGCCCTGCAGCCCAAGCACCATACCGATAAACAGACCGGAGACAATGATGATGAGCATCGACAGCACGCCGACATTATAAAGCTGCCGCACCAGCAGCGGTGCGTGCTTGCGGAATTCCGGCTTGCCGACCAGCGCGTTGAATAACATCAATCCGGCACGCCCGAACGTCCTGATGGTTTTTATGCCACGGTGTCCGAGAGCGGCCAACGCATTTAACAGCATGAGTGGCTTAACTCCCTATTCCCAGTAAATCGTCACGATAGTCGCCCGCCGGGTAGCGGAACGGCACAGGTCCGTCAGCAATGCCGTCAAGGAACTGCCGCACGCGCGGATCGCAATTTTCCTGCAGCGCCTGGGCGCTACCGTGTGCGACGATCTTTTTGTCCGCCACGATATAGGCGTAATCGGCAATGCTCAATACTTCCGGTACATCGTGAGATACAACAATGCAGGTAACGCCGAGCGCGCTGTTCAGCTCAGAAATGAGCTTCACCAGTACGCCCATCGTGATAGGATCCTGTCCAACAAACGGTTCGTCGAACATGATTAAATCAGGTTCTAATGCAATGGCTCGCGCCAGCGCGGCGCGGCGTGCCATCCCGCCGGACAGCTCCGAAGGCATCAGCTTCGCGGCCCCTCGCAACCCCACGGCTTCAAGCTTCATCATCACCGTGCTTTTCAGCAGCTCAGGCGGCAGGCTGGTATGCTCGCGCAGCGGATAAGCCACGTTATCAAAGACGTTCATATCGGTGAACAACGCGCCCGACTGAAAGAGCATACTCATGCGTTTGCGGACAGTATACAGGCGCGAGCGCGACATCTCCGGGACGTTTTCGCCATCGAAGAGGATCTCACCGCTATCCGGTGGGATCTGCCCACCAATAAGGCGCAACAGGGTCGTTTTACCGATCCCGGACGGCCCCATGATGGCAGTGATCTTGCCACGCGGTACGGTCAACGAAATATCATCAAATATCAATCTGTTGGCACGAGAAAAACTCACACCACGGACATCGACTATATTCGCCATCGTTTGGCTCATTTAAGGTTCCTTTCTTACCCTGCTCACGTTAAGGCGTGCCGCCTGAATCAGCCCTAAACACAGCATTTTTACAGAATATTAGCCGTCGAGGTTAGCGAAAGCTGGCATTTGTTTTACTTTTCCGGCGCATAAAGTCAAAATTAGGAATTCGTTACGCCTCAGACCGTATGCAGTCCAGCCATTCCCGCGCGATGGACCGACAAGTATACCTGAAGAAAGGACTTTTGATGCTTTTAGCAACAGCACTGTTAATAATTGGTTTACTTCTGGTGGTCTACAGTGCTGACCGTTTAGTGTTTGCTGCATCTATCCTGTGTCGCCTGACGGGCGTACCGCCTGTTGTCATTGGGATGACCGTAGTTAGCGTTGGCACCTCACTTCCTGAAATCATCGTCTCTGTCTCGGCGTCGCTGCATGGTCAGTTAGACCTGGCGATAGGCACCGCGATTGGCTCTAACATCGTCAATATCTTACTGATTTTAGGCCTGGCGGCACTGCTCCATCCATTTCGCGTGCATTCTGATGTTCTGCGCCGTGAATTGCCGCTAATGTTAATCGTAAGCCTGCTGGCAGGCTGCGTATTTTATGATGGCGTACTGAGTTACAGCGACGGCATTTTCCTGCTGGCGCTGGCCGTCATCTGGCTGCTGTATAGTGTTAAAATCGCCCGTCTGGCTGAGAAGCAGGGTCAGGATAGCCTGACGCGTGAGCAGGTCGCCGAACTTCCGCGCGAAGGCACGCTGCCTGTCGCCCTGCTTTGGCTTGGCGTTGCGCTGATCATTATGCCGATGGCCACGCGCATGGTTGTGGATAACGCGACGGTGCTGGCAAACTATTTCGCCATCAGTGAACTGACCATTGGCCTGACGGTCATTGCCATCGGCACCAGCCTGCCGGAGTTGGCGACCGCGATTGCGGGGGCGCGTAAAGGGGAAGATGATATCGCCATTGGCAATATTATCGGGTCCAACATATTTAATATCGCCATTGTGATGGGCCTGCCGGCTCTGATAACGCCAGGGCCTTTCAATCCCCTGGCGTTCTCGCGCGATTACGGTGTGATGCTGCTGGTCAGCGTGATATTTGCCCTGCTCTGCTGGCGGCGGCAACGACAGATCGGTAAAGGCGCAGGCGCGCTGCTGACGGGTGGATTTATCGTATGGATGGCGATGCTGTACTGGCTCTCGCCTCTTCTCTCTGGGTAAACGGAAACGCATTATGTCGCAAATAGAATTGCAGCCGGGTTTTGACTTTCAGAAAGCAGGCAAAGAGGTTCTGGAGATTGAACGTGAAGGTCTGGCGCAGTTAGATCAGTACATTAATCAGGATTTTAGCCTGGCATGTGAGAAGATATTCTACTGTGCCGGTAAAGTCGTGGTGATGGGAATGGGCAAGTCCGGCCATATTGGGCGCAAAATGGCGGCAACGTTTGCCAGTACCGGAACCTCTTCCTTCTTTGTTCATCCGGGGGAAGCCGCGCACGGCGATCTGGGTATGGTCACGCCGCAGGATGTCGTCATCGCCCTGTCTAATTCCGGTGAGTCCAATGAGATCCTGGCGCTGATCCCGGTACTGAAGCGGCTGCAGGTGCCGCTCATTTGCATGACCAGCCGTCCGGAAAGTAGCATGGCGCGTGCGGCCGATATTCACCTGTGCGTTAAAGTACCGAAAGAAGCCTGTCCGCTGGGCCTTGCCCCAACGTCCAGCACCACCGCCGCGCTGGTCATGGGTGATGCGCTTGCCGTCGCGCTGCTCGAAGCCCGCGGTTTTACGCCGGAAGATTTTGCGCTCTCCCACCCGGGCGGCGCGCTGGGGCGCAAACTGCTGCTTCGGGTTAACGATATTATGCACACCGGGGATGAGATCCCCCACGTCAGTAAAGAAGCCTCCCTGCGTGATGCGCTGCTGGAAATCACCCGCAAGAATCTGGGTATGACGGTCGTGTGCGACGATCTGATGAAAATTCAGGGGATCTTCACCGATGGCGACCTGCGTCGCGTGTTCGACATGGGTGTAGATGTCCGCACGCTCGGCATTGCCGACGTGATGACGCCGGGCGGTATCCGCGTGCGTCCGGGTACGCTGGCCGTGGATGTGCTGAACCTGATGCAGTCCCGCCATATCACCTCCGTTATGGTTGCCGATGGCGACCAGTTGCTGGGTGTGGTACATATGCATGATCTGCTGCGCGCAGGCGTAGTGTAATGAAGGATAAGACAATGAGTAATGCGGGTGCATCCCTTGCAACCTGTTATGGTCCGGTCAGTACCCAGATGATGGCTAAGGCGGAAACTATTCGTCTGCTGATTCTGGATGTGGATGGCGTACTTTCCGATGGCCTGATTTACATGGGCAATAATGGCGAAGAGCTGAAAGCGTTTAACGTTCGCGACGGCTACGGTATCCGCTGTGCGCTCACCTCGGGTATCGAGGTTGCTATCATCACCGGGCGAAAAGCTAAACTGGTAGAAGACCGCTGTGAAACCTTAGGCATTACCCACCTGTATCAGGGTCAATCCGATAAGATGGCGGCGTTCAACGATTTACTGGGTAAACTGGCCATCGCCCCGGAAAACGTGGCCTACGTTGGGGACGATCTGATTGACTGGCCGGTGATGGCAGAAGTCGGTCTCAGCATCGCGGTTGCCGATGCGCACCCGCTGCTGATCCCACGCGCAGACTACGTTACCCGCATTAACGGTGGCCGGGGTGCTGTACGTGAAGTCTGCGATCTGCTTCTGCTGGCGCAGGGCAAGCTTGATGAGGCCAAAGGGCAATCAATATGAGTAAAACCAGACGTTGGGTTATCATTCTGCTTTCGCTTGCCGCACTGGTATTGATTGGCGTGAACCTTGCCGATCGCGACGATACGCAAACGGAAGTGGTCAATAATAACGATCCAACCTATAAAAGCGATCACAGCGACACCGTGGTCTATAGCCCGGAAGGTGCGCTGAACTATCGCCTGATCGCCCAGCACGTGGAATATTTTTCAGATGAAGGCGTGTCGTGGTTTACCCAACCTGTTATGACCACGTTTGATAAAGACAAAGTCCCGACGTGGTCGATTAAGTCAGATCGGGCAAAACTCACAAATGACCGTATGCTTTATCTGTATGGCCACGTTGAAGTCAACGCCCTGACCGCTGACTCGCAACTGCGGAAAATTACGACGGATAATGCCCAGATTAACCTGGTAACCCAGGACGTGACCTCGCAGGATCTGGTCACACTGTATGGCACAACATTTAATTCCAGCGGTTTAAGAATGCGCGGGAACTTACGCAGCAAGAACGCCGAGCTGATTGAAAAGGTTAGAACCTCCTATGAAATTCAAAACAAACAAACTCAGCCTTAAAGTAATTATCGCCAGCGCGATGCTGGCGGCGAGTCTCCCCGCGCTTGCTGTAACGGGCGATACCGACCAGCCGATCCATATCGAGTCCGACACCCAGTCTCTCGATATGCAGGGTAACGTCGTCACCTTCACGGGTAACGTTGTCGTGACGCAGGGCACCATCAAAATCAACGCCGATAAAGTGGTCGTGACCCGTCCGGGCGGCGAGCAGGGCAAAGAGATCATTGATGGTTACGGCAACCCGGCAACCTTCTACCAGATGCAGGACAACGGCAAACCAGTGAAAGGCCGCGCCTCGCATATGCACTATGAGCTGGCGAAGGATCTGGTCATCCTGACCGGGAAAGCGTATCTGGAACAGCTGGACAGCAATATCACCGGTGACCAGATTACCTATCTGGTGAAAGAGCAGAAAATGCAGGCCTCCAGCGAGAAAGGCAAACGCGTAACCACCGTGCTGGTTCCGTCGCAGCTGCAGGACAAAGGCAAGGGCCAGGCCCCGGCACAGAAGAAGAGTAACTAATTCGTTATGGCAACATTAACTGCAAAAAATCTCGCGAAGGCCTATAAGGGCCGCCGTGTCGTAGAAGATGTCAGTCTGACCGTCAACTCCGGCGAAATTGTTGGCCTGCTTGGCCCGAACGGTGCGGGTAAAACCACCACCTTCTACATGGTCGTAGGCATTGTGCCGCGCGATGCCGGCAACATCGTCATCGACGATGAAGACATCAGCCTGCTGCCGCTGCACGCGCGTGCGCGTCGTGGCATCGGCTATCTGCCGCAGGAAGCCTCTATTTTCCGTCGTCTGAGCGTCTTTGATAACCTGATGGCGGTCCTGCAAATTCGCGACGACCTGACCAGCGAACAGCGTCAGGATCGCGCCAACGAGCTGCTGGAAGAGTTCCACATTGAGCACCTGCGCGACAGCCTCGGTCAGGCATTGTCCGGGGGGGAACGCCGTCGTGTTGAGATTGCGCGCGCGCTGGCCGCAAACCCGAAATTTATCCTTCTGGATGAACCGTTTGCGGGCGTCGACCCGATCTCCGTTATCGATATTAAACGTATTATTGAGCATCTGCGTGACAGCGGGCTTGGCGTGCTGATCACCGACCACAACGTGCGTGAAACGCTGGCCGTATGTGAACGCGCGTATATTGTGAGCCAGGGCAATCTGATCGCCCACGGTACGCCGCAGCAGATCCTCGAAGACGATCATGTTAAGCGCGTCTATCTTGGGGAAGACTTCAGACTCTGATAGGGTAGAGGTAACATAACGCCGAACCGGAGAAAAATGCTCTGAACATGAAGCAAGGTTTGCAATTAAGGCTCAGCCAACAACTGGCAATGACGCCGCAGCTACAGCAGGCCATTCGTCTGCTGCAACTGTCCACCTTAGAACTCCAGCAGGAGCTCCAGCAGGCGCTGGACAGCAATCCCCTGCTGGAGCAAGCCGATCTTCATGATGAGGTAGATACTCAGCAGTCACAGGACACAGAAGCGCTCGACACCGCGGATGCTCTCGAACAAAAAGAGATGCCGGACGAGCTACCGCTGGATGCCAGCTGGGATGAAATCTATACCGCTGGTACCCCTTCTGGTACGCGTGCAGACTACCAGGACGATGAGCTACCGGTCTATCAGGGCGAAACCACCCAGTCGCTGCAGGATTACCTGATGTGGCAGGTGGAACTTACCCCCTTCTCTGATACCGACCGCGCGATCGCCACGTCGATTGTCGACGCCGTTGACGACACCGGCTATTTGACCGTCACGCTGGACGACATTCTGGAAAGCATGGGCGACGAAGAGATTGAACTTGAAGAGATTGAAGCCGTTCTGAAGCGCATTCAGCGTTTCGATCCTGTCGGCGTGGCCGCGAAAGATCTGCGCGACTGCCTGCTGATCCAGCTTTCTCAGTTCAGCAAAGAGACGCCATGGCTCGACGAGGCGCGCTTAATCATCAGCGATCATCTGGATCTTCTCGCCAACCACGATTTCCGCTCTCTGATGCGCGTTACGCGCCTGAAAGAAGAGGTGCTGAAAGAGGCGGTGAATCTGATCCAGTCACTCGATCCGCGCCCCGGCCAGTCGATCCAGACCAGTGAACCCGAGTACGTCATCCCGGACGTGCTGGTCAGAAAACACAATGACCGCTGGGTCGTTGAACTGAACTCTGACAGCATCCCTCGCCTGCAAATCAACCAGCAGTATGCTTCCATGTGCACCAGCGTGCGCAACGACTCCGACAATCAATATATTCGTAGCAATCTTCAGGAAGCGCGATGGTTGATCAAGAGTCTGGAAAGCCGAAATGATACCCTGCTCCGCGTGAGCCGCTGCATCGTCGAACAGCAGCAGGCGTTCTTTGAGCAGGGTGAAGAGTATATGAAACCGATGGTGCTGGCGGATATCGCCCAGGCCGTCGAGATGCATGAATCCACGATTTCCCGCGTCACGACGCAGAAGTATCTGCACAGTCCGCGCGGTATTTTTGAGCTTAAGTATTTCTTCTCCAGCCACGTGAATACCGAGGGCGGCGGCGAAGCCTCCTCAACGGCGATTCGTGCCCTGGTGAAGAAGTTAATCGCCGCGGAGAACCCCGCGAAGCCACTAAGTGACAGTAAGTTAACCACCATGCTGTCCGATCAGGGTATTATGGTGGCACGTCGTACTGTTGCGAAGTATCGAGAGTCTTTATCCATTCCGCCGTCTAACCAGCGTAAACAACTGGTCTGACACAACCGATAAGGAAGACACTATGCAGCTCAATATCACAGGACACAACGTCGAGATTACTGAGGCCTTACGTGACTTCGTGAACGCTAAGTTCGCGAAACTCGAGCAGTATTTCGAAAGGATCAACCAGGTCTACGTTGTGTTGAAAGTGGAGAAAGTGACTCATATCTCGGACGCAACCCTGCATGTAAACGGGGGTGAACTCCATGCCAGTGCGGAAGGGCAAGACATGTACGCGGCTATCGACGGCTTGATTGATAAGCTTGCGCGACAGCTCAATAAACATAAAGATAAACTGAAACAACACTAATTGTCCGGGCAGTTAACGGGTGCAGGACGGCCTGTTGTGAAACACAACAGGCCATTTGTACAGTTAGCGCTTAGGTGAAATTATGATGAACAACGATTCCGCTCTTCAACTGAGCAATGTCCTTAACCAGGAATGTACCCGCAGTGCCGTTCACTGCCAGAGCAAAAAACGTGCGCTGGAGATCATTAGTGAACTGGCCGCAAAACAGCTGGGCCTGCCGCCGCAGGTGGTGTTCGAAGCGATCCTGACCCGCGAAAAAATGGGCAGTACCGGTATCGGCAACGGCATCGCGATCCCGCACGGCAAGCTGGAAGAGGACACCCTGCGTGCCGTCGGTGTGTTTGTGCAGCTGGAAACGCCAATTGCCTTTGATGCCATTGATAACCAGCCCGTCGATCTCCTCTTCGCGCTGCTGGTGCCAGCCGATCAGACCAAGACCCATCTGCATACGCTTTCACTGGTCGCTAAGCGTCTGGCCGATAAAACCATCTGCCGTCGACTACGCTCAGCCCAAAGTGATGAAGAGCTTTATCAGATTATCACTGAAGCAGAAGGCAATCAGGATGACGCATAACCAGGAGATGGCCTTCACATCTGTTGTCCTGAGGAGAAACGGAACATGGTGCTGATGATTGTCAGCGGACGTTCAGGGTCGGGGAAATCCGTTGCCCTGCGCGCGCTGGAAGACATGGGTTTTTACTGCGTCGATAACCTGCCGGTGGTGTTATTGCCCGATCTGGCCCGCACGCTGGCAGAGAGACAAACCTCTGCCGCCGTCAGTATCGACGTCCGTAACATGCCGGAATCGCCAGAAATTTTCGAACAGGCCATGAGCAACCTGCCTGACACGTTCTCGCCTCAGCTGCTGTTCCTCGATGCCGATCGCAATACGCTGATCCGCCGCTACAGCGACACCCGCCGTTTGCACCCGCTTTCCAGCAAGAATCTCTCTCTGGAGAGCGCCATCGATGAAGAGAGCGATCTGCTGGAGCCGCTGCGCTCTCGTGCTGACCTGATTGTCGACACCTCTGAGATGTCCGTTCACGAGCTGGCCGAAATGCTGAGAACCCGGCTGCTGGGCAAACGCGAGCGCGAACTGACGATGGTGTTCGAATCCTTCGGCTTTAAGCACGGTATTCCGATTGATGCGGATTATGTTTTCGACGTGCGCTTCCTGCCGAACCCGCACTGGGATCCGAAGCTGCGCCCAATGACCGGTCTGGATAAGCCCGTCGCGGCATTCCTCGACAGGCACACAGAAGTTCACAATTTTATCTACCAGACGCGAAGCTACCTTGAGCTATGGTTACCTATGCTGGAGACAAACAATCGTAGCTACCTGACGGTGGCGATTGGCTGTACCGGCGGTAAACATCGTTCGGTCTACATCGCCGAACAGCTGGCCGATTATTTCCGCTCACGCGGGAAGAACGTTCAGTCCCGTCATCGCACGCTGGAAAAACGTAAAACATGACCGTAAAACAAACCGTTGAGATCACCAATAAGCTGGGCATGCATGCGCGCCCGGCGATGAAGCTGTTTGAACTGATGCAGGGTTTCGATGCAGAAGTGCTGCTGCGTAATGACGAAGGCACCGAAGCGGAAGCCAACAGCGTGATTGCGCTGCTGATGCTGGACTCCGCCAAAGGGCGCCAGATTGAGGTAGAAGCCACCGGTCCTCAGGAAGAGGAAGCCCTGGCGGCGGTGATTGCCCTGTTTAACGCCGGATTCGACGAAGATTAGACCTGCTATTCTGGCGGGTGGCGCTGCGCTTACCCGCTCTACATTAACGCATTTCTCTCCATAAACCCTTCCCCACCCAGCTGGCGCATCTGGCGCATGATCCACGCCTGACGGCTTCGCACGTACCCTGATGGGGCACTGGCTTTGAAGCGGATGGGATTCGGTAAAACAGCGGCCAATAGCGCTGCTTCTGACATGCTCAGATGGCTGGCTGGCTTATTGAAATAACGCTGTGCGGCAGCTTCCACGCCAAAAACACCGTCGCCAAACTCAGCGACGTTGAGATAAACGGTCAGAATGCGCTTTTTGCTCCAGACCGTTTCCATTCCCAGGGTCAGGCCCGCTTCCAGCCCTTTTCGCACCCAGCTTCGGCCATCCCACAGGAACAGGTTTTTAGCCGTCTGTTGCGACAGCGTTGACGCACCGCGTACGCGGTTTTCGTGACGTTCGTTGTGGGCCAGCGCCTTTTCAATGGCGGCCACATCAAACCCCCAGTGCTCCGGGAATTTCTGGTCCTCCGCCGCGATGACCGCCAGCCCCATAAAAGGAGAAATTTCATCCATGCTCACCCAGTCAGAATGGGCGACATAGCCGAAATCACCGGAGAACCATGCGCTGAACTGACGCTCAACCATAACGGCTGAAAACGGTACCGGCAAAATGCTGAACACGGCCAGCCCGCCTCCCCAGAACGCCGCCAGGACGAGAACGATGCGCAAAAGAAGGCGTTTCACCCATACGCCTGCGGAAAACTGACGCCTCATTCCGTCAGCACCAGCACCCGGGCCACCAGCTTTTCAATGCCCACGGCAGCCTCTGCGATATTCTTCGCCAGCATATACGCGGGCGTGGTGACAATCTTGTTATCTTCATCCACCACAATGTCATCGACCGGGCACGGGACGTGTTCGCCCCCCATATCTTCGATAACCTCAGCGGTATCAATATCGGTCCCGATAGTCAGGCGCAGCGGGAAATCAAAAATCCTGGGCAGCATTGCCGGCGCGATGCAGATAAAGCCCAGCGGTTTTCCTGCCGCATGCATGGCCTGCGACAGCGTTTTTAGATGAGGATCGATTTGACACTCCGCGCCCTGCGTAGCAAAGGTGCTGAGATTTTTGGCCGCGCCAAACCCACCCGGCA
The DNA here is from genome assembly GCF_053709515.1 of Enterobacter sp. UPMP701. Lineage (NCBI taxonomy): Bacteria > Pseudomonadati > Pseudomonadota > Gammaproteobacteria > Enterobacterales > Enterobacteriaceae > Enterobacter > Enterobacter sp. UPMP701. Next base: position 18,752 of record NZ_JBSKJN010000013.1, read on the forward strand.
CAATGAGCGCATCAAGTTCTGTGGCGTCAGCCTGAATAAGAGGATGGATATCACCTCGCGCTATCCGCGCAGCCTCAATCAGCACGTTACGGGTTTCTGCCATCGGCTCCCCGGTGAGATGGTTAATGACATCCGCCTGATTTTTGTCTGGCGCAAAACAGATAACCTCGACTTCCTGCCTTGCCAGGGCCAGCAGCGTAATAACAGCTTCATGTATTTCTGAACCATCAAAAACACCGCATCCGCTCAGGACGACACCAACTTTTTTCATCATGACGATCCTTCTTTGCAACTCGCTGAAGCACATTAATAATTTTGATTAAAACGCTATGCTTCACACATTTCACTGATTCATGTAACAAACTATTTAAGATTTGCTATCTTATCTGCGTGCGGCCTAAATTTTTCAGGCGGCGCCCATTAGAAAATTACTTTAAAAAAACAGGCGCAGCCACGATTTCCCTGGTGTTGGCGCAGTATTCGCGCACCCCGGTCAAGCCGGGGTCATTTTTTTCTGGCGTCCACCCAGGCTTTCAGTACCGCAACATCGTTCTGCCATTCTTGTTTCATCTCTTCAACCCATTCACCCACATTATCTTCCCATGCTGGTAAATCAGGCGACTGAATTTGTTGGCCCAACTGCTGCAGGTGGCGTAACCCGACCGAGCCGGCCGCGCCTTTGATTTTATGCCCTTCTTCGACAATGCCCTTCTGGTCCCGCGCCGTCAGGTTTGACTCCAGCACGCTCAGATAGCCCGGCATCATTTTTTCGAACACCGCCAGACCGTCGGTAATCAGTTTCGGGCCGACCAGATCGATATACTGCTCCAGCATCGCGGTGTCGAGTATCGTTTGGGCTTTTGCGCTATCAACAGACGTCATGGTGCTCTCCTCTTCATCCTGGGTATCCCAGAATTTCTTGATCATGGCGGTCAGAGCAGGCACCGCCAGCGGCTTGCTGAGTACATCGTCCATACCGGCATCGAGATACTCTTTTTTATCTTTCAGCACGTTTGCCGTCAGCGCCACCAGCGGCGGCAGCTCGTCGGCCGCGTACTGACGCGTCAGCTCACGCGAGATATCCAGCCCGGTCATATCCGGTAGCTGAATATCCAGCAGAACGAGGTCATATTCGCCCGGTTTAAACATCTCGAGCGCGGCCTTGCCGGTCATCGCAACATCCACGCTGTTGCCCAGTTTTTCCAGCACCGAACGCGCGACAATCACGTTCAGCTCAATATCTTCCACCAGCAGGACGTGCAGTGCAGGCAGCGGCATATCGTCGTTTTCAAAGGTATCCTCAACCTCCTCCGCCACCGCCGGCGCATGGACCGTCAGCGTAAAGGTTGATCCTTTGCCCGGCTGGCTGGCAACGGTGATATCTCCCCCCATGCTCTTCGCCAGCCGTTTCGACACCGCCAGGCCGATGCCCGTACCGGTAGCCGGTTTTCCGCCATTGCTGTCTTTAACCTGGTAGTACATCGCGAAGATCTTGTCCTGCTCTTCCTGCGGAATACCAATCCCGGAGTCTTCCACCTCGAAGTGCAGCATATCGCCTTCGTCATAACGGATACGCACCGCGACTTGCCCCTTCTGGGTAAATTTCACGGCGTTGCTGATGAGGTTCCACAGGATCTGCCGCAGACGCGTGCCGTCCGTCACCACTTTATGCGGCAACGGCAGCGTTGGCTCCATCACAAAGCTCAACCCTTTTTGCTGAGCCTGTAAACCTGACAGGTTTTCCAGGTCCGCGAGGAAGCCGGTAAAATCAACCGGCTGGTTGTCGAGCTGAACTTTACGGCGCTCCATCTTATCCATGTCGATAATATCATTGAAGATATTGCCCAGCGTGACCGCCGAGACGTGGATCGTTTTAAGGTATTTTTCCTGCTCGCTGGTCAGCTCGGTATCCAGAAGAATGCGGCTCAGCCCCACAATGCCATTGAGCGGCGTACGCAGCTCGTGGCTAATGGTGGAGATAAAGGTGGTCTTGTCGCGGCTGGCGCGCTCCAGCGCATCCTGATAGCGCTTACGCTCGGTGATATCGCGGCCGAAGCCCATCAAGCCGTGGCGCTTCCCGACGCGGTCATAGTAGGGCACCTTGCGGATCTCAAAGCAGGCTTTGCGCCCGTCGGGGTAATCCAGCCACTGTTCGTAGGTCAGCGAGACGTTATGGCGGAACACTTTTTCGTCCGTCTCCATAACCTTGGCAGCCGCCTCTTCGGAGTAAACGTCCTGCGGCTTCAGATGAATCAGCTGCTTCTCGCTTTTCCCGGTCAGCAGTTCCATCGCCCGGTTACAGCCGGAAAACTCTTTATCTTCGTTGCGGTAGAACACCAAATCCGGTGATGCATCCAGGAACGAGCGCAGGAAGGAGGATTGCTGCTCGAGCTGGATCTGCGTGACCTCGCGCTCTTTCATTTCAATTTTCAGCTGCTCCAGCGTAGCCTGACGCTCGGCTTCCGCCTTCTCACGGTCTGAAATTTCCTGATTCAGCTGCGCAATGTTGTCTTTCAGCTGAACGTTGAGCTTCAGGTCGCGCTCGCGCATCTCCTCCAGCTTATCGACCAGTTTTGATAAGCGCTGACGGGACTCTTCCAGCTGTTCTACTACTACCGACAGAAAATAGACCGCCCACGGCGTGATCAGCAGGCCAAAGAAGATGGAGCGGATAACGTCGATACTCTCGACCTGACCATGCAGAACCATAGTGACGGCCATCTGCACGACAATGGCCAGCACGACCAGCGCCAGCGCAAGCAGCATGGAGAAACGCACCAGCCCAAGCTTCATCATCAGGTCGACGTAATACTGGGCCAGCATTCGAATTTGCTTCATAGAGGATCCCTTCACGACTTTATCGCTCAATAATACTCAAATTCGAGGCGGGACGTTGAAGGTTGTGAGAAAAAGTGCGGGGTGAAACAGGAGATTAGCCTCGCTTCCGGCTTGCCGGAAGCGAGGAGAGGGCAATCACGAGCGTTTCAGCAGCAGCCAGAGGCTGATCAGGAAGAAGCTGGCGCTCGGTAGCAGCGCACCAATAATCGGTGGAATGCCATAAACCAGCGTCAGCGGACCGAAGATCTGGTCGAGCACATAGAACACAAAGCCGAAGCTGATACCGGTCACGACGCGCACGCCCATCGGCACGCTACGCAACGGGCCGAAGATAAACGACAGCGCCATCAGCATCATTACCGCCACGGACATCGGCTGGAAGATTTTGCTCCACATATTGAGCTGATAGCGCCCGGCATCCTGCCCGCTCGACTTCAGGTACTTCACATAGTTGTGCAAGCCGCTGATGGAGAGCGCGTCAGGATCCAGCGCCACAACACCGAGCTTATCCGGCGTGAGGTTGGTCTTCCAGGTGCCGGTCACCGTCTGTGACCCGGTAATCTGTTTTGGATCGGTCAGGTCAGATTCATCAACCTGCGACAAACGCCACTGTTTGTGTTCAGCGTCAAATTTCGCTGAAGAGGCGTGTCGGACAGACTCCAGGCGGCGCTGGTCGTTGAACGCGTAGATGCTCACCCCACCCAGTTCATCGTTGCCCTTTACCCGTTCGATGTAGACGAAGTTTTTACCGTCTTTCGCCCATAAACCTTGCTGAGTCGAGAGCAGTGAACCACCGTACATTGCCTGAGCACGATAGTTACGCGCCATCTGCTCGCCCTGCGGGGCCACCCACTCGCCAATCGCCATGGTTAACAGCACAAGCGGGATCGCAGTTTTCATTACCGACAGCGCAACCTGCATACGGGTAAAGCCCGATGCCTGCATCACCACCAGCTCGCTGCGCTGCGCCAGCATGCCGAGCCCCAGCAGCGCGCCCAGCAGGGCCGCCATCGGGAAGAAGATCTGCACATCTTTCGGCACGCTGAGCAGGGTATACATTCCCGCGCCCAACGCGTCGTAGCTGCCCTGCCCGGCTTTTTTCAGCTGATCGACAAATTTGATAATGCCGGAGAGCGACACCAGCATGAACAACGTCATCATGATGGTGGTAAAAATAGTTTTACCGATATAGCGGTCAAGAACGCCAAACGCCTGCATTAGATGGCTCCTTTACGCGAGAATCGGGCACGTATGCGGCGCACAGGCACCGTATCCCACAGGTTTAATCCCAGCGCCAGTAAGATGTACAGGCTGTTGACGAACCACGTCCAGACCATAGGATCCAGCTTACCCTTCGCGCCGTTGGAGCGAATCGAGGTTTGCAGCAGGAAATAGATCAGGTACAGCAGCATCGCCGGCAACATTGAGAGCACGCGGCCCTGGCGCGGGTTCACCACGCTCAGCGGCACGACAATCAAGGCCATCATAAACACGGTGAATACGAGCGTAATACGCCAGTGGAACTCAGCGCGCGCTCTGTCGGTATCGGTGTTCCACAGCGTGCGCATATCCATTTGCTCGGTATCCGTCGGATCGAGCGCCACCGCCTGATGACCAATAATGGCCTGATAGTTCTGGAAATCCGTAATACGGAAATCGCGCAGCATCGCGGTGCCTTCGAAGCGGGTACCTTTATTCAGCGTGACAATCTGTGACCCGTCTTTGCGCTGAGAAAGCTGGCCAGAGTCGGCAACCACCACGGATGGACGCGCGTTACCTTTAGGACGCAGCTGCGCCAGGAACACGTCGTTGAATTTACTGCCGTCAACGCTCTCAATAAACAGCACGGAGTTCCCGTCGGTCGCCTGCTGGAACTGGCCCTGCGCGAGCGCCGCCATGCCGGGGTTCGCTTTCGCTTCGGCCAGCACCTCGTCCTGGTGACGAGACGACATCGGACCCGCCCACATCACATTCACCGCCGCAACGATGCCCGTGAACAGAGCCAGTATCATTGCCGCCTTCACCAGAACCGCTTTGCTCAGGCCGCAGGCGTGCATCACCGTGATCTCACTTTCGGTGTACAGCTTACCAAGCGTCATGAGCAGACCGAGGAAAAGACTCAGCGGCAGGATGAGCTGCGCCATTTCCGGGATCCCCAAACCAAGCAGGGAAAGCACCAGATTCGTTGGAATTTCGCCGTCAACGGCCGCACCGAGGATCTTCACCAGCTTCTGACAGAAAAAAATCAGCAGCAGGATGAAGAGGATCGCCAGTTGGCTTTTGAGCGTCTCCCGCACCAGATATCTTATGATTATCACTTTAAATACGCCCGTAAAAACCCGTCTCTTTGCAGGAATTTCGCTTGTTTCATGGCTTAAACGTCATTTATTCTCTTGAGTCGTCGAAATCATCGCTAAGATTAAAATATCCGGCGGATTCACGCTTCAGGACTTTTTCTGACGTGTCGAAACCGTAGTAACGTAAGATTAACACGAAGTCACCACAACAGCGGACATGAGTTACGAAAGGTTTCAATTCTATCTGTAGCAGCCGCCGTTGTCTTTAAGATTCAGGAGCGTAGTGCATGGAGTTCAGTGTAAAAAGCGGTAGCCCGGAGAAACAGCGGAGTGCCTGCATCGTTGTGGGCGTCTTTGAACCGCGCCGACTCTCCCCCATCGCCGAGCAACTCGATAAAATCAGTGACGGCTATATCAGCGCCCTGCTGCGCCGTGGCGAACTGGAAGGCAAACCTGGGCAGACGCTGTTACTGCACCATGTTCCAAACGTCCTGTCAGAGCGAATTCTGCTGATTGGCTGCGGTAAAGAGCGCGAGCTGGATGAGCGTCAGTATAAGCAGGTCATTCAGAAAACCATTAATACGCTGAATGATACCGGGTCAATGGAAGCCGTCTGCTTCCTGACGGAACTGCACGTCAAAGGCCGTAACACCTACTGGAAAGTGCGTCAGGCCGTCGAAACGGCAAAAGAGAGCCTGTACAGCTTCGATCAGCTCAAGACCAACAAAAGCGAGCCGCGTCGTCCGCTGCGTAAAATGGTCTTCAACGTGCCAACCCGTCGCGAACTGACCAGTGGCGAACGCGCCATTCAGCATGGTCTGGCGATCGCCGCCGGTATTAAAGCGGCAAAAGATCTCGGCAACATGCCGCCAAACATCTGTAACGCCGCGTACCTGGCGTCTCAGGCGCGTCAGTTGGCAGATTCCTACAGCAAAAACGTCATCACCCGCGTGATAGGCGAACAGCAGATGAAAGAGCTGGGGATGCACTCTTATCTGGCGGTGGGTAACGGCTCGCAGAACGAATCCCTGATGTCGGTTATCGAGTACAAAGGCAACCCTTCCGAAGATGCGCGTCCGATCGTGCTGGTGGGTAAAGGGCTGACCTTCGACTCCGGCGGTATCTCCATCAAGCCTGCCGAAGGCATGGACGAGATGAAGTACGACATGTGCGGCGCGGCGGCGGTTTACGGCGTGATGCGCATGGTCGCGGAGCTTCAGTTGCCCATCAACGTGATCGGCGTCCTGGCAGGCTGCGAAAACATGCCTGGCGGTCGCGCTTACCGTCCGGGTGACGTCCTGACCACCATGTCCGGCCAGACCGTTGAGGTGCTGAACACCGACGCCGAAGGCCGTCTGGTGCTGTGCGACGTGCTGACCTACGTTGAGCGCTTCGAGCCTGAAGCGGTGATTGACGTGGCAACGCTGACCGGCGCGTGTGTGATCGCGCTGGGCCATCACATCACCGGCCTGATGTCGAACCACAACCCGCTGGCGCACGAGCTGATCGGCGCGTCCGAACAGGCCGGTGACCGCGCGTGGCGCCTGCCGCTGGGCGATGAGTTCCAGGAACAGCTGGAGTCCAATTTCGCGGATATGGCGAACATCGGCGGTCGTCCTGGCGGAGCAATCACCGCAGGCTGCTTCCTGGCGCGTTTCACCCGCAAGTACAACTGGGCGCACCTGGATATCGCCGGCACCGCATGGCGCTCCGGTAAGGCCAAAGGCGCAACCGGTCGTCCAGTGGCGCTGCTGTCGCAGTTCCTGCTCAATCGTGCGGGTTTTAACGGCGACGAGTGATGAAAAACGTCGGGCGGCGGCTTCGCCTTACCCGGCCTACAGCGTCACTCAACCGTAGGCCGGGTAAGCGTAGCGCCACCCGGCTTTGCATTTAAATCCACGACAAGAAGCCCCATATATGAAGAATGCAACGTTCTACCTTCTGGACAACGACACCCATCAGGATGGCCTCAGCGCCGTTGAACAACTGGTGTGTGAAATTGCCGCAGAACGTTGGCGCGCAGGTAAACGCGTTCTGATTGCCTGTGAAGATGAACAGCAGGCCATTCGCCTTGATGAGGCGCTGTGGGCGCGCCCGCCGGAGAGTTTTGTGCCGCATAACCTGTCGGGCGAAGGCCCGCGCGGCGGTGCCCCGGTCGAAATTGCCTGGCCGCAAAAGCGCAACAGCAGCGCGCGCGATATTCTGATTAGCCTGCGGATAGATTTTGCAGATTTTGCCACCGCTTTCACAGAAGTGGTAGACTTTGTCCCTTACGAAGAATCCTTGAAACAACTGGCGCGCGAACGCTATAAAGCGTACCGCCTGGCTGGTTTTAACCTGAATACGGCAACCTGGAAATAATGGAAAAGACATATAACCCACGCGATATCGAACAGCCGCTTTACGAGCACTGGGAACAGCAGGGCTATTTCAAGCCTAACGGCGACGAAAGCAAAGAGTCCTTCTGCATCATGATCCCGCCGCCGAACGTCACCGGCAGTTTGCATATGGGGCATGCTTTCCAGCAGACCATCATGGACACCATGATCCGCTACCAGCGCATGCAGGGCAAAAACACCCTGTGGCAGGCGGGGACTGACCACGCGGGTATCGCGACCCAGATGGTGGTTGAGCGTAAAATTGCCGCTGAAGAGGGTAAAACCCGCCACGACTACGGTCGCGACGCGTTCATCGACAAAATCTGGCAGTGGAAGGCAGAATCCGGCGGCACCATTACCCGTCAGATGCGCCGTCTCGGCAACTCCGTGGACTGGGAGCGCGAGCGCTTCACCATGGACGAAGGCCTGTCCAACGCCGTGAAAGAAGTCTTCGTGCGCCTGTATAAAGAAGACCTGATTTACCGTGGCAAACGCCTGGTAAACTGGGACCCGAAACTGCGCACCGCCATCTCTGACCTGGAAGTGGAAAACCGCGAGTCTAAAGGCTCCATGTGGCACATCCGCTATCCGTTGGCCGACGGCGCGAAAACCGCAGACGGTAAAGATTACCTGGTGGTTGCCACCACCCGTCCGGAAACCCTGCTGGGCGATACAGGCGTGGCCGTTAACCCGGAAGATCCGCGCTATAAAGATCTGATCGGCAAATTCGTGGTGCTGCCGCTGGTGAACCGCCATATCCCGATTGTGGGCGACGAACACGCCGACATGGAAAAAGGCACCGGCTGCGTGAAAATCACCCCGGCGCACGACTTTAACGACTATGAAGTCGGTCGTCGTCACGCCCTGCCAATGATCAACATTCTGACCTTCGACGGCGATATCCGCGAAAGCGCAGAAGTGTACGACACCAAAGGCAACGAATCCGACGTTTATTCCAGCGAGATCCCGGCTGAATTCCAGAAGCTGGAGCGCTTTGCCGCGCGTAAAGCCATCGTAGCTGCCGTTGACGCGCTCGGCCTGCTGGAAGAGATTAAACCTCACGATCTGACCGTGCCGTACGGCGACCGTGGCGGCGTGGTCATCGAGCCAATGCTGACCGACCAGTGGTACGTGCGTGCCGACGTGCTGGCGAAACCGGCTGTTGAAGCGGTTGAAAACGGCAGTATTCAGTTCGTGCCGAAGCAGTACGAAAACATGTATTTCTCCTGGATGCGCGACATTCAGGACTGGTGTATCTCCCGTCAGCTGTGGTGGGGTCACCGCATCCCGGCATGGTACGACAACGAAGGCAACGTCTACGTTGGCCGTAGCGAAGACGAAGTGCGTCAGGAAAACAACCTGAGCGCTGACGTTGCCCTGCGTCAGGACGAAGACGTGCTGGACACCTGGTTCTCCTCCGCGCTGTGGACCTTCTCCACGCTCGGCTGGCCGGAAAACACCGACGCGCTGCGTCAGTTCCACCCAACCAGCGTGATGGTCTCCGGCTTCGACATCATCTTCTTCTGGATTGCCCGCATGATCATGATGTCCATGCACTTCATCAAAGACGAAGACGGCAAGCCGCAGGTTCCGTTCCATACCGTCTACATGACCGGCCTGATCCGCGACGACGAAGGCCAGAAGATGTCCAAATCCAAGGGTAACGTTATCGACCCGCTGGACATGGTCGATGGTATCTCTCTGGAAGAGCTGCTGGAAAAACGTACCGGCAACATGATGCAGCCGCAGCTGGCTGAGAAAATCCGCAAGCGTACCGAGAAGCAGTTCCCGAACGGGATCGAATCTCACGGTACCGACGCCCTGCGCTTCACCCTGGCGGCGCTGGCCTCTACCGGCCGCGACATCAACTGGGACATGAAGCGTCTGGAAGGTTACCGTAACTTCTGTAACAAGCTGTGGAACGCCAGCCGCTTCGTGCTGATGAACACCGAAGATCAGGATTGCGGCTTCAACGGTGGGGAAATGACCCTGTCTCTGGCAGACCGCTGGATCCTGGCGGAATTCAACCAGACGGTGAAAGCCTTCCGCGACGCGCTGGACAGCTACCGCTTCGATATCGCGGCGGGCATCCTGTACGAATTCACCTGGAACCAGTTCTGCGACTGGTACCTGGAGCTGGCGAAGCCGGTGATGAATAGCGGCTCTGAGGCGGAGCTGCGCGGCACGCGCAACACGCTGATTACCGTTCTGGAAGGCCTGCTGCGCCTGGCGCATCCGGTCATTCCATTTATCACCGAAACCATCTGGCAGCGCGTGAAGGTGATTGCGGGCATCAACGCCGATACCATCATGCTGCAGCCGTTCCCGGAATTCGATGCGGCTAAGGTTGATGAAGCGGCGTCTGCAGACACCGAGTGGCTGAAACAGGCGATCGTTGCGGTACGTAACATCCGTGCTGAAATGAATATCGCCCCTGGCAAACCGCTTGAGCTGCTGCTGCGCGGCTGCAGCGACGCTGCCGTTCGTCGCGTCACCGAGAACAACACGTTCCTGAAAACCATGGCGCGTCTGGAAAGCATCACCGTGCTGCCTGCGGATGACAAAGGTCCGGTTTCCGTGACCAAAATCATCGACGGCGCCGAGCTGCTGATCCCGATGGCAGGCCTGATCGACAAAGACGCTGAACTGGCTCGTCTGGCGAAAGAAGTGGCGAAAGTCGACGTGGAAATTGGCAAAATCGAAAGCAAGCTGGCGAACGAAGGCTTTGTTGCCCGCGCGCCGGAAGCAGTCATCGCCAAAGAGCGTGAACGACTGGTTGCCTTCGCCGATGCGAAGACCAAGCTGATTGAGCAGCAGGCGGTGATTGCCGCCCTGTAATGCTTTTACCCCTTACGCTTCAGGGCGTAAGGGGTAACCTTCCTGAAAACTCCTCGCTTGCACTCCCCTTTCTGCGGTGCTATTAACAGCAACAGTGTGTCAATTTTTGTAATGAGTAATGCTATGAGCGTGATTACCCCGGTCGCGACGACAATGCGTCGGATCGTTGAACAGGATAACCCGGCTATCGCCGCCGTTATCCGCACCGTCTCTGCGGAGTATGGCCTGACCGCCGATAAAGGCTATACGGTTGCCGACCCAAACCTGGACGAGCTTTTTCAGCTCTACAGCCAGCCAGGCCATGCCTACTGGGTCATCGAACAGGACGGTAATGTCGTGGGCGGCGGCGGCATAGCGCCACTGAGCTGCAGCGAGCCGGATATCTGCGAGCTGCAGAAAATGTATTTTTTGCCCTCTGTACGCGGGCAAGGCCTGGCGAAGAAGCTGGCGCTGGTTGCCCTGGAGCACGCGCGCGATCAGGGTTTTAAACGCTGTTACCTCGAAACAACCGCCTTTCTCAAAGAGGCCATCGGCCTGTATGAGCATCTGGGTTTTGAGCATATCGATGCACCGCTGGGCTGTACCGGCCACGTTGATTGCGAAGTCAGAATGCTGAAAAGTCTGTAAGTTTTGTTCCTGCCCTCTTCTGTTAAGCGGCTGTAAACTGAATGCTCTACACTCTCAGTTCACACCACAACGGGGGAAACACGATGTCGAAGATAAAAAGCTACGCCGCACCGCAGGCGGGTGCAGAACTTGAACTGTACGAGTACGATGCGGGCGAACTAAAAGCAGAAGACGTCGAAGTACAGGTTGATTACTGCGGGATCTGCCACTCAGATCTCTCGATGATCGATAACGAATGGGGCTTCTCCAGCTATCCTCTGGTTGCCGGACACGAAGTTATTGGCCGCGTCGTAGCGCTCGGAAGCGCCGCGCAGGACAAAGGGCTGAAGGTTGGCCAGCGCGTGGGCATTGGCTGGACGGCACGCAGCTGCGGCCACTGTGACGCGTGTATCAGCGGCAACCAGATCAACTGCCTTGAAGGCGCGGTGCCCACCATCCTGAACAAGGGTGGTTTCGCCGATAAGCTGCGCGCCGACTGGCAATGGGTCATCCCGCTGCCGGACAGCATTGATATCGAATCCGCCGGTCCGCTGCTGTGTGGCGGCATCACCGTCTTTAAGCCCCTGCTGATGCATCACATCACCGCCACCAGCCGTGTAGGCGTGATTGGTATTGGCGGCCTGGGCCATATCGCCATCAAGCTGCTGCACGCGATGGGCTGTGAAGTCACGGCGTTCAGCTCGAACCCGGCGAAAGAGAAAGAAGTGCTGGCGATGGGCGCGGACAAAGTGGTGAACAGCCGCGATCCGGACGCGCTGAACGCGCTGGCTGGGCAGTTTGATCTGATTATCAACACCGTGAACGTCGATCTCGACTGGCAGCCGTACTTTGAAGCGCTGGCCTACGGCGGTAACTTCCATACCGTGGGTGCGGTGATGAAGCCGCTGCCAGTTCCGGCGTTTACGTTGATTGGTGGGGATCGCAGCGTATCAGGCTCCGCGACCGGTACACCGTACGAGCTGCGCAAGCTGATGAAGTTTGCTGGCCGCACCAAAGTGGCGCCAACCACCGAGCTGTATCCCATGTCAAAAATCAACGAAGCGATCCAGCACGTGCGCGACGGCAAAGCCCGTTACCGCGTGGTATTGAAAGCGGATTTTTGATGTAACATTGCCGGGGAATGTGCGGCCTGATGCCCTCACCCCAACCCTCTCCCACGGGGAGAGGGCGCAAACACTAAAAACGGTAACGGTTGTTACCGTTTTGCTTCTACCATGGCCTTAAACACTTCTGCCACCGCGACCGCCCCCGGATCCATTACCCCGTCCAGATTCTCTTTATTCACATACGATGAACGCCCTGCTCCGGCTTTCGCCATTTTCGCCGTTGCTTCAGCCCCCTGCTGCGCCGCCTGCTCCGCTGACTGAAGATCGCCTTTCTGCAACGCCTCAAGCGCCGGTTGCAGCGCATCGATCAGCGTACGATCGCCGAGATCCGCACCACCGTACTGCTTCATCTGCGCCAGTCCGCTCAGCAATGCTTCAGGTAGCGGCTGTCCATCGTGAAGCTTTTGTCCTGCCGCCGTGAAGAAGATCGACATCAACACTCCACTCGATCCGCCCATCACCGTCGCCAGGCGCTCGCCCACCAGCAACAGCAGCTTAGGCACGTCATTCAGCGGGAGTGTGTTCTCTTCCAGGCGCTGCGCAATATCCCGCGCACCTTGCGCAAACGTGGAGCCGGTATCGCCATCGCCCACTTTGGCATCCAGCGCATTCAGGCGGTTTTCAAGCTTTATGAGCGTCTTCGTCACCTGTGAAACAGACTCCTTCACTTGCGGATTGTCGGACGCGGTATATTCCACGCTATCGTGAATAACGCTTTGCGGAACGGTACGCAGGGGGGCAAACGCCACGGGCTTTTGCCAGCCCAGCGTTTCCACCTCTTCATGCAGCGCTTTCTCGAACAGATCGTTGAGCTTTAGCAGCGTCAGAGAAAAGCCCTTCATATCCAGCGCGCTCACCAGCGGTGCAGGGCCAATCAGGTACGCAATATTCTCTTTCAGGGCCGAATGTGCCAGCTCTTTGGTCAGCAGCGCCATTTCCAGTGCCGAGACGCCGCCGAGGTTGTTAATCAACACCGCGAAACGCCCCTCTCCCGCCTGCGCTTTGAGCGGCGTCACCAGCGTGTCGATAATGGCTTTGCTGTTTTGCGTATCAACCACCGAGGCACCAGGCTCCCCGTGGATCCCCAGCCCCAGCTCGACATGGCCCTGCTTAATGCGCCCCTCTTCATCGTCGCTACCCGGCAGGTTACAGGTTTGCATCGCAACCCCCAGGCTCCAGAGGTTATCGCAGGCCTGTTGCGCAATATCCCGCACGTCGTTTAGCAATTTTCCCTGTTCCGCCGCATATCCCGCAATCTTATGCACCAGCGCCGTTCCCGCGATACCACGCGGCTGTTTATTATCCGGCAGGGCGATATCATCCGCCACGATAACCATCTCCACCTTCAGGCCGTAGCGTTTGGCCTTTTCAGCCGCCAGGCCGAAGTTCAGGCGATCCCCGGTGTAGTTTTTCACAATCAGCAGGCAGCCGCGGTCGCCCGTCACCGCCACAATGGCATTCAGTACCGCATCCACGCTCGGCGAGGCGAACAGATCGCCACATACTGCCGCCGTCAGCATGCCTTTACCGACAAACCCAGCGTGCGCCGGCTCGTGGCCTGAGCCACCACCGGATATCACCGCCACGCGGCTTTTATCCCAGTCACCGCGGGCGACAACCCTGATGGCTGGATCAATATCAAGTTTGACGAGATTCGCATGTGGCGCAGAAAGCAGTATGCCTTCAATGGCGTCGTTGACCAGCTGTTTGCGATCGTTAAAGAAGAATCTGGACATTGTTTCCCACTATTTTATGAACCGTATGCAAAAGCATAGTCCGCGCTGGACAATGCGCCGCAAAGTCAGCAATTTACTCAACCATTTTGCCGTCAGGTTGCCTATACTCCACCCAGGACTAAGAGAGGAAGCGCATCATGAGTACACCATTGTTAATTGCCCGGACGCTGGAAAAAGAGCTGTATTTACTGCCCGCGATGGCGAACCGCCACGGTCTGATTACCGGAGCCACCGGCACAGGGAAAACAGTCACTCTGCAGAAGCTGGCGGAGTCACTTTCAGAGATTGGCGTGCCGGTCTTTATGGCTGACGTAAAAGGCGATTTAACCGGTGTGGCTCAGGAGGGTACCGCTTCTGAAAAACTGATCGAGCGACTGAAGAATATTGGCATTACGGACTGGATGCCGCACAGCAACCCGGTGGTAGTCTGGGATATCTTTGGCGAGAAAGGCCACCCGGTGCGCGCCACCGTCTCCGATCTCGGCCCGCTGCTGCTGGCCCGCCTGCTTAACCTCAACGACGTGCAGTCCGGCGTGCTGAATATTATCTTCCGTATTGCCGACGATCAGGGACTGCTTCTGCTTGATTTCAAAGATCTGCGCGCCATTACCCAGTACATCGGTGATAACGCCAAATCTTTCCAGAACCAGTACGGCAATATCAGCAGCGCTTCTGTCGGGGCCATTCAACGTGGGTTACTGACCCTGGAGCAACAGGGCGCCGAACACTTCTTCGGCGAGCCGATGCTGGATATCAAGGACTGGATGCGCACCGACAGCAACGGCAAAGGCATTATCAACATTCTGAGTTCAGAAAAGCTCTATCAGATGCCGAAACTCTACGCCGCCAGCCTGCTGTGGATGCTCTCCGAGCTGTACGAGCAGTTACCGGAAGCGGGCGATCTGGAAAAACCGAAGCTGGTCTTCTTCTTTGACGAAGCACATCTGCTGTTTAACGACGCGCCGCAGGTGCTGCTGGATAAAATTGAACAGGTCATCCGGCTGATCCGCTCCAAAGGCGTTGGCGTCTGGTTTGTCTCGCAAAACCCGTCGGATATCCCGGATAACGTGCTCGGCCAGCTTGGTAACCGCGTGCAGCACGCCCTGCGCGCCTTTACGCCGAAAGATCAGAAAGCGGTAAAAGCCGCCGCGCAAACCATGCGCGCCAATCCTGCCTTTGATACCGAAGCGGAGATTCAGGCGTTGGGCACCGGTGAAGCGCTGATCTCATTCCTTGATGCGAAGGGCAGCCCCTCCATCGTGGAGCGCGCCATGGTGATAGCACCTTGTTCGCGAATGGGGCCCGTTACCGACGATGAACGTAACGGCCTGATTAATCACTCCCCGGTGTACGGCAAGTATGAAGACGAGGTGGACCGGGAATCTGCGTTCGAGATGCTGCAAAAAGGGGTACAGGCAACCACCGAATCGCAGGATGCCCCCCCCGCGAAGGGCCAGTCAGTCGCGGTGGATGACGGCATTCTGGGCGGGCTGAAAGACATTTTGTTTGGCACCACCGGGCCGCGCGGCGGGAAACGCGACGGCGTAGTGCAGACCATGGCGAAAAGCGCCGCGCGGCAGGTCACCAATCAGATTGTGCGCGGCATGCTGGGGAGTCTGTTAGGCGGCCGCCGTCGGTAGACGGGGAACCCACGGGCGGCCCAGCGCCGAACCCTGTACGCCGTTTTCCTGAAGATAGCGGTCGATTTCCACCATCCCCGTCCAGCGGTTCTCACACCAGAGCGGTGCCAGAAGCGTTGGACGGCGGGCGCTTGCCGAGATGCGGTGGTAAACAATCTCCGGCGGCGTATGGCGAATCATCTCCCCCGCCGTCACCGTATAGTCGTCGAGTTCGATACCACTTAACCGCCCCGCTTCCCAGGCTTTCGCCATTATGCTGCCCTTCACAATATGCAGCGGATGCAGCTTAATGCCGTCCACGCCGGTCTCAACGACTTTTTCTAGCGTTTCCAGCCCGTGCTGCTGCCCTTCTCCCGGCAAGCCGACAATCAGATGCGAGCAGACTTTTAATCCACGCTCACGGGCGAGACGCGTGGTGCGCTGGTAGCAGGCGAAATCATGCCCGCGATTGATACGGTGCAGGGTTTTGTCGTGCGCGGTCTGCAAGCCCAGCTCCAGCCAGATCTCGTAGCCCTTTTCTTTGTACTCGCTAAGTAAATCCAGCACGGCCTCTGGCACGCAGTCCGGACGCGTCCCCACGCACAGCCCGACAATGTTCGCCTGGTTTACCGCCTGTTGATACATAGCTCGCAGTACCTGCACTTCCGCCCACGTGCTGGTGTAGGCCTGAAAATAGGCCAGATACTGCCTGGCGCGGTTCACAAGGCTGGCCTGATGCGCGAGTTGCTCTGCGATAGATTTATGCTGCTGGGCTTCGTCAGCAAACGAGGCCACGTTACAGAAGGTGCAGCCGCCGCGCCCGATGGTACCGTCGCGATTCGGGCAGCTAAAACCGCCGTGCAGCGTCAGCTTATGAACCTTTTGCCCATACCGCTGCAAAAGATCCCCACCAAACATATTGACTAATTTCTGTAACTGCATAATCTGATAGACCGTCCCGAAGAAAGGGGACAAGCCTGCCATTTTTAGCCTCTGTCGGCGATGACCTGGATCAATCGCCCTGGACGGCTTTTATCTGTATGAATAAATACTCAGGATTACTGCAATTTCATTCACGATTCTCGTGATTACTTTTCCTTATGTTCTGATTGTTTTTTTCATTTATAGCACCACCACTGAAAAACAGTGGCTTTATGCGGGTTTGCAGTCAATGCCAGATTATTATTCTGCTATAAAACTGCTATTCAGCACGCTACATTGATAATACCGCTTTCATATAGTGAGTCAGATCACACTCCGCTGCGTCCTGCCAGGACATACAATCAATGTAAAAATAGTTAAATCCCATTTAATTACAATAAGATAAACTCTCTTTAGCACATTTTTGTATAAATAAGATTGCCATTTGACCTGTGTACCAATTCCCGATAAGTTGGAAATCCGCTGGAAGCTTTCTGGATGAGCGGCCTGCTCATCATATTTATGCAGTAATTGAGATTCCCTCTGAAGCAAGTCCTCAAACTTGTTTACCTGCGCGAAAGGATGAAAAAGAGGGCGAATGCGAGGTCCGCGTATGAAACGCTAACCCCGTCGCCATGCTCTTTCTGCGCCTGTGCGCCACGGTAAAGTTCAGGGGGAAGCCCGACGAGCCTGGGGAGGTTCACTGATATGTTGTACGATAAATCCCTTGAGAAGGATAACTGTGGTTTCGGCCTGATCGCCCACATAGAAGGCGAACCTAGCCACAAGGTAGTGCGTACTGCTATTCACGCACTGGCCCGTATGCAGCACCGTGGCGCCATCCTTGCCGATGGTAAAACCGGCGACGGTTGCGGCCTGCTGCTGCAAAAACCGGATCGTTTCTTCCGTATCGTGGCGGAAGAGCGCGGCTGGCGTTTAGCCAAAAACTACGCAGTCGGCATGCTGTTCCTGAATCAGGATCCTGAAAAAGCAGCCGCCTCACGCCGCATCGTTGAAGAAGAACTTCAGCGTGAAACCCTGTCGATTGTCGGCTGGCGCGATGTGCCAACCAACGAAGGGGTGCTCGGTGAAATCGCCCTCTCCTCGCTGCCTCGTATTGAACAGATTTTTGTTAACGCGCCTGCCGGCTGGCGTCCGCGCGATATGGAACGCCGTCTGTTCATCGCCCGTCGCCGCATTGAAAAACGTCTCCAGGACGATAAAGAGTTCTATGTCTGTAGCCTCTCTAACCTGGTGAACATCTATAAAGGTCTGTGTATGCCGGCTGACCTGCCGCGCTTCTACCTTGACCTGGCGGACCTGCGTCTGGAATCGGCCATTTGCCTGTTCCACCAGCGCTTCTCCACCAACACCGTTCCACGCTGGCCGCTGGCTCAGCCGTTCCGCTACCTGGCGCACAACGGCGAGATCAACACCATCACCGGTAACCGCCAGTGGGCACGTGCCCGTACCTATAAGTTCCAGACTCCGCTGATCCCTGACCTGCACGATGCCGCGCCGTTCGTGAACGAAACCGGCTCTGACTCCAGCTCCATGGATAACATGCTGGAACTGCTGCTGGCGGGCGGGATGGACATCGTGCGCGCCATGCGTCTGCTTGTGCCACCGGCCTGGCAGAACAACCCGGATATGGACCCTGAGCTGCGCGCGTTCTTCGACTTTAACTCCATGCACATGGAGCCGTGGGACGGCCCGGCGGGCATCGTCATGTCCGACGGTCGTTTTGCCGCCTGTAACCTGGACCGTAACGGTCTGCGTCCGGCACGCTACGTCATCACCAAAGACAAGCTCATCACCTGCGCCTCTGAAGTCGGGATCTGGGATTACCAGCCTGACGAAGTGGTCGAAAAAGGCCGCGTTGGTCCGGGCGAGTTGATGGTTATCGACACCCGCGGCGGCCGTATTCTGCACTCCGCCGAAACCGACAACGATCTGAAAAGCCGCCATCCGTACAAAGAGTGGATGGAGAAAAACGTGCGTCGTCTGGTGCCGTTTGAAGATCTGTCGGACGAAGAAGTGGGCAGCCGCGAGCTGGACGATGACACTCTCGCGAGCTTCCAGAAGCAGTTTAACTACAGCGCGGAAGAGCTGGACTCGGTTATTCGCGTACTGGGTGAAAACGGCCAGGAAGCGGTCGGCTCCATGGGTGACGATACCCCGTTTGCCGTGCTCTCCAGCCAGCCGCGCATTATTTACGACTACTTCCGCCAGCAGTTTGCGCAGGTGACCAACCCGCCAATCGATCCGCTGCGCGAAGCACACGTGATGTCGCTGGCGACGAGCATTGGCCGCGAGATGAACGTCTTCTGCGAAGCCGAAGGCCAGGCGCACCGTCTGACCTTTAAATCGCCGATCCTACTGTACTCCGATTTCAAACAGCTCACCACCATGACCGAGGAGCACTACCGCGCCGACACGCTCGACATTACGTTCGACGTGACCGAAGCGACCCTCGAAGAGACGGTGAATGCGCTATGTGACAAAGCCGAACAGATGGTGCGTAACGGTACCGTTCTGCTGGTACTGTCCGACCGCAATATCGCGAAAAACCGTCTGCCGGTGCCTGCACCCATGGCGGTGGGGGCTATCCAGACGCGTCTGGTCGATAAGAGCCTGCGCTGCGATGCCAACATCATTGTGGAAACCGCCAGCGCCCGCGACCCGCACCACTTTGCGGTGCTGTTAGGCTTTGGCGCGACGGCGATCTACCCGTACCTGGCCTACGAAACGCTGGCCCGTCTGGTAGATACCCGCGCGATCGACAAAGACTACCGTGCCGTGATGCTGAACTACCGTAACGGCATCAACAAAGGTCTGTACAAGATCATGTCCAAAATGGGCATCTCGACCATTGCCTCCTACCGCTGTTCGAAGCTGTTTGAAGCGGTCGGCCTGCATGACGAGGTCGCCAACCTCTGCTTCCAGGGCGTGGTCAGCCGCATCGGCGGTGCCGGTTTTGCAGACTTCCAGCAGGACCTGGTAAACCTGTCCAAACGCGCCTGGCTGGCACGTAAGCCGCTGGATCAGGGCGGTCTGCTGAAATACGTTCACGGTGGCGAATATCATGCCTACAACCCGGACGTGGTGCGCACGCTGCAGCAGGCGGTTCAGAGCGGCGAATACAGTGATTACCAGCAGTACGCCGAGCTGGTGAACAACCGTCCGGCGGCGACGCTGCGCGACCTCATTGCCCTCAATCCGGGTGAGGAAGCGGTCAGCATTGACGAGGTTGAGCCTGCATCCGAACTGTTCAAACGCTTCGATACCGCGGCGATGTCCATCGGCGCGCTGAGCCCGGAAGCCCACGAAGCGCTGGCGGAAGCCATGAACAGCATCGGCGGCAACTCCAACTCCGGCGAAGGCGGCGAAGATCCGGCGCGTTACGGCACCAACAAAGTGTCCCGTATCAAGCAGGTGGCATCAGGCCGCTTCGGCGTCACGCCAGCGTACCTGGTCAACGCCGACGTGATTCAGATTAAAGTCGCTCAGGGTGCTAAACCGGGCGAAGGCGGTCAGCTGCCGGGTGATAAAGTTACCCCGTACATCGCCAAACTGCGCTATTCCGTGCCGGGCGTGACGCTGATCTCCCCGCCGCCGCACCACGATATCTACTCTATCGAGGACTTAGCGCAGCTGATTTTCGATCTGAAGCAGGTTAACCCGAAAGCGATGATCTCCGTGAAGCTGGTTTCCGAACCGGGCGTCGGCACCATCGCCACCGGCGTGGCGAAAGCCTATGCGGACCTGATCACCATCGCCGGTTACGACGGCGGCACCGGCGCAAGCCCGCTCTCCTCCGTGAAATACGCGGGTTGTCCGTGGGAGCTTGGCCTGGTGGAAACCCAGCAGGCGCTGGTCGCTAACGGCCTGCGTCATAAGATCCGTCTGCAGGTGGACGGCGGCCTGAAAACTGGCCTCGACATCATCAAGGCGGCAATCCTCGGCGCGGAAAGCTTCGGCTTCGGTACCGGCCCGATGGTTGCGCTCGGCTGCAAATACCTGCGTATTTGCCACCTGAACAACTGCGCAACCGGCGTTGCGACTCAGGACGAAAAGCTGCGTAAGAATCACTACCACGGTCTGCCGTTCAAAGTGACCAACTACTTTGACTTTATCGCCCGTGAAACCCGCGAGCTGATGGCGCAGCTGGGCGTGAAGCGTCTGGTAGACCTGATTGGCCGCACCGACCTGCTGAAAGAGCTGGAAGGTTTCACGGCCAAGCAGCAGAAGCTGGAGCTGTCCAAGCTGCTGGAAACCGCTCAGCCGCATCCTGGCAAAGCGGTTTACTGTACCGAGAACAACCCGCCGTTCGACAACGGCGTGCTGAACGCGCAGTTGCTGCAGCAGGCGAAGCCGTACGTGGACGAGAAGCAGAGCAAAACGTTCTGGTTTGATATCCGCAACACCGACCGTTCCGTGGGCGCGTCTCTGTCCGGCTACATCGCGCAGACGCACGGTGACCAGGGGCTGGCGGCGGATCCGATTATCGCGCACTTCAGCGGTACCGCGGGTCAGAGCTTCGGCGTCTGGAACGCAGGTGGCGTTGAGCTGTACCTTACCGGCGATGCCAACGACTACGTCGGTAAAGGCATGGCGGGCGGTTTGCTGGCGGTGCGTCCTCCGGTCGGCTCAGCCTTCCGCAGTCATGAAGCCAGCATCATCGGTAACACCTGCCTCTACGGCGCGACCGGCGGTCGTCTGTTCGCCGCAGGCCGTGCGGGCGAACGTTTTGCGGTGCGTAACTCCGGTGCGATCACCGTGGTGGAAGGTATCGGCGATAACGGCTGTGAATACATGACGGGCGGGATTGTTTGCGTTCTGGGTAAAACCGGCGTGAACTTCGGCGCAGGTATGACGGGCGGTTTTGCCTACGTCCTGGATGAAGACGGTGAGTTCCGCAAACGCGTGAACCCGGAGCTGGTGGAAGTGCTGGACGTTGATACGCTGGCCATCCACGAAGAACACCTGCGCGGTTTAATTACCGAACACGTGCAGCATACCGGTTCTTCGCGCGGCGAAGAGATCCTGGCAAACTGGCCGGCGTTCTCTGCGAAATTCGCGCTGGTGAAGCCGAAGTCCAGCGATGTTAAAGCCCTGTTGGGTCACCGTAGTCGTAGCGCAGCAGAGCTGCGCGTGCAGGCGCAGTAAGGAATTCAGATGAGCCAGAACGTATACCAGTTTATCGACCTGCAGCGTGTTGATCCGCCAAAGAAACCGCTGAAGATCCGCAAAATTGAATTTGTTGAAATCTACGAGCCATTTTCAGAAGGCCAGGCCAAAGCACAGGCAGACCGCTGCCTGTCCTGCGGTAACCCTTACTGCGAATGGAAGTGTCCGGTACACAACTACATCCCGAACTGGCTGAAGCTGGCCAACGAAGGACGTATTTTTGAAGCCGCCGAGCTGTCTCACCAGACCAATACCCTGCCGGAAGTGTGCGGCCGCGTGTGTCCTCAGGACCGTCTGTGCGAAGGCTCCTGTACGCTGAACGACGAGTTTGGCGCGGTGACCATCGGCAACATTGAGCGCTATATCAACGATAAAGCGTTCGAGATGGGCTGGCGTCCGGATATGACCGGCGTGCGTCAAACCGACAAGCGCGTGGCCATCATCGGCGCGGGCCCGGCGGGCCTGGCCTGTGCAGACGTGCTGACCCGCAACGGCGTGAAGGCGGTAGTCTTTGACCGTCATCCGGAAATTGGCGGTCTGCTGACCTTCGGTATCCCGGCTTTCAAGCTGGAAAAAGAGGTTATGACCCGCCGCCGCGAAATCTTCACCGGCATGGGCATTGAGTTCAAACTGAACGTGGAAGTAGGCCGCGACGTGCAGCTCGACGACCTGCTGAAGGATTACGACGCCGTGTTCCTGGGCGTGGGCACTTATCAGTCCATGCGCGGTGGTCTGGAGAACGAAGATGCGCCAGGCGTGTACGACGCGCTGCCGTTCCTGATTGCGAATACCAAACAGCTAATGGGCTACGGCGAGACCGCCGATGAGCCGTTCGTCAGCATGGAAGGCAAACGCGTGGTGGTGCTGGGCGGCGGTGATACCGCGATGGACTGCGTGCGTACCTCCATTCGCCAGAATGCGGCGCATGTCATCTGTGCCTACCGTCGTGACGAAGAGAACATGCCGGGCTCTAAGCGCGAAGTGAAAAACGCGCGTGAAGAGGGCGTCGAATTCCAGTTCAACATCCAGCCTCTGGGTATTGAAGTGAATGCCAACGGTAAAGTGAGCGGCGTGAAGATGGCGCGCACTGAGATGGGCGCACCGGATGCGAAAGGCCGTCGTCGTGCAGAAATTGTTGCCGGTTCCGAGCATGTGATCCCGGCCGATGCCGTGGTGATGGCGTTCGGTTTCCGTCCTCACAGCATGGAGTGGCTGGCGAAGCACAGCGTCGAGCTGGATTCGCAGGGCCGCGTAATCGCGCCAGAAGGTAGCGATAATGCGTTCCAGACCAGCAACCCGAAAATCTTCGCCGGCGGCGATATCGTTCGCGGTTCTGACCTGGTGGTAACGGCGATTGCCGAAGGGCGTAAAGCAGCAGACGGTATTCTTAACTACCTGGAAGTGTAAAAAAACAGGCCCGATTGGGCCTGTTTTTTATTTCACGACGCGCAGCGCCGGGCGACCACCGCGCGGTGGCGGATCGTCATCCGGATCGTTGTCATCAGCATGATCCGGTTTATCTCCATCGATAATGGACATCACCGTCTCACTTTCAGTACCTGATGGCGACTCATCGTCATTCAGGCTGGCAACATCTTCGTCATACGCCGCTTCCGGCTCGAACATGGTACCCGCACCGTTTTCACGGGCGTAGATAGCCAGAACAGCAGCCAGCGGTACGGAAACCTGACGCGGCACACCGCCAAAACGCGCGTTGAAGCGCACTTCGTCGTTTGCCAGTTCCAGGTTGCCCACCGCACGCGGCGCAATGTTCAGTACAATCTGTCCATCACGTGCGTATTCCATCGGAACCAGCACGCCCGGCAACGTCACATCCACAACCAGGTGCGGCGTGAGCTGGTTATCCAGCAGCCATTCATAGAAGGCGCGCAGCAGATACGGACGGCGTGGGGTGAGTTGTGACATTTCCACAGTCATTAGCCTCGGCCGAGACGCATTTCACGTTCCGGTTCAGTTAAAGATGCCAGGAAAGAGTCGCGCTCAAAGACGCGCGTCATGTAGCCTTTCAGCTCTTTCGCGCCAGGACCGCTGAACTCTACCCCCAGGGTTGGCAGGCGCCACAGCAGTGGAGCCAGGTAGCAATCGACCAGGCTGAACTCATCGCTCAGGAAGAACGGTTTCTGACCAAACACAGGGGCAATTGCCAGCAGCTCTTCACGCAGTTGCTTACGCGCAGCGTCGGCTTCGGAAGCGGAACCGCTGGTGATGACGTTCATCAGCGAGTACCAGTCTTTTTCGATACGCTGCATGTACAGGCGGCTTTCACCACGCGCAACAGGGTAAACAGGCATCAGCGGCGGATGCGGGAAACGCTCATCCAGGTATTCCATAATGATACGGGATTCCCACAGGGTCAGCTCGCGATCCACCAGCGTCGGTACGCTTTGGCTCGGGTTGAGATCGATCAGATCCTGAGGCGGGTTATCCTTTTCCACATGCTCGATCTCAAAACTGACACCCTTCTCGGCCAGCACGATACGAACCTGATGGCTATAAATGTCAGTAGGACCAGAAAACAGCGTCATTACCGAACGTTTGTTGGCAGCGACAGCCATGAAAACCTCCAGGTATATTCAGAATTTTTACTGCTACCGGCCCAACAGGGGCCAGCCAGATGTTGTATCGCCCATCCCAGAGAAGACACATTGTTCAAGAATCGAACAAAAAGCGAGTATTCACCGATATTTGGGCAGAAAATTGGATGATAGTTTACCAGATTTTGATGGCTTTGTGGTGAGGGGATTCTGGAAATGTGGAAAAAGAGAAGATATATGCATGGAGATTGTGGATAACCTGCGCATTATCCATAAAAAAACCCGCCGAAGCGGGTTTTTCGCCAATCGTTCTGCGTAAGCAGAATGGATTAACGTTTGGAGAACTGTGGACGACGACGTGCTTTACGCAGACCCACTTTCTTACGTTCAACCTGACGAGCGTCACGAGTAACGAAGCCAGCTTTACGCAGTTCAGAACGCAGGGATTCGTCGTACTCCATCAGAGCGCGGGTGATACCGTGACGGATCGCACCTGCCTGACCGGAGATACCACCACCTTTAACGGTGATGTACAGATCCAGTTTTTCTACCATATCAACCAGTTCCAGCGGCTGGCGAACTACCATGCGGGCAGTTTCGCGACCGAAGTATTGTTCCAGAGAACGCTGATTGATTACGATTTTACCACTGCCCGGTTTGATGAAAACGCGAGCTGCGGAACTTTTGCGGCGACCAGTGCCGTAGTATTGATTTTCAGCCATTGCCTATAATCCCGATTAGATGTCAAGAACTTGCGGTTGCTGTGCCGCGTGGTTGTGCTCGTTGCCTGCGTAAACTTTCAGTTTACGGAACATAGCACGACCCAGCGGGCCTTTTGGCAGCATGCCTTTAACCGCGATTTCAATCACACGCTCAGGACGGCGGGCAATCATCTCTTCAAAGGTCGCTTCTTTGATACCACCGATGTGGCCGGTGTGGTGGTAGTACATTTTGTCAGTACGCTTGTTGCCGGTAACAGCAACTTTGTCAGCGTTCAGAACGATGATGTAATCACCGGTATCAACGTGCGGAGTGTATTCCGCTTTATGCTTACCGCGCAGGCGACGAGCCAGTTCAGTAGCCAGACGGCCCAGAGTTTTACCGGTCGCGTCAACAACATACCAGTCGCGCTGTACGGTTTCTGGTTTAGCTGTAAAAGTTTTCATTAAAAGCTTACCCAAATAATAAGTTACACGTTGGTGAACACCCAAACGTTTAGTCAGTTGAGGTTCACACGACAAAGTCCGGCAAACCTACCCCTTCGAATAGCACATGCCGACACATAGAAAGTTTCGGGAAAAAAACCTTCTCGTAACGTGGGGTCGCAAGATTATAGAGAAGTTGAGGTCAAAGATCGACCCTTAAATGTGATTTGGAATGGGTTTTTCGGGGTTAGATATTGTGCGGTCTGGTGCCCTCACCCCCAGCCCCTCTCCCACAGGGAGAGGGTGGCGTTTGTTAAGGCCTGATGCCCTCACCCCCAGCCCCTCTCCCACGGGGAGAGGGGAGCATTTATTACGGCATATGCTCCAGCTTCAGGTATTCCTCGCTCTGCATCTCCTGCAGGCGCGAAAGGCAGCGCTGGAACTCAAACTTCAGCCGCTCCCCCTGGTAGATCTCATATAAAGGCACCTCGGCGCTGACCACCAGCTTAACGTGGCGCTCGTAAAACTCGTCCACCAGCGCAATGAAGCGCCGCGCTTCACTTTCCATCAGCCGCGTCATAACCGGCACATCCAGCATCATCACGGTGTGGAACAGGCGCGAAAGCGCAATGTAGTCATGCTGGCTGCGGGCATCCACGCAGAGCGTCGCAAAAGAGACCGCCAGCGTTTGATTTTCTACGCCAAGGGTAGGCAACGGGCGATGGTTAATCTCCAGCGTCGGTGCGTTTTCCCGTTTTGCGCCCGCCAGCGCCAGCCAGAGTTTATCCATCTCGCGGGTGGTATCGGCGTTTAACGGTGAAAGCCACAGGTGCGCCTGCGTTAACGTGCGCAGACGATAATCAACACCCGCGTCGACATTCATGATGTCGCAGTGCTGTTTGATGGCATCGATGGCGGGCAGGAAGCGCGCCCGCTGCAGGCCGTTGCGATAGAGTTCATCCGGCGGGATATTCGACGTGGCAACGAGGGTGATCCCGCGGGCAAACAGCGCCTTCATCAGGCCGCCTAACAGCATGGCGTCGGTGATGTCCGAAACAAAAAACTCATCGAAGCAGAGCACGTCCGTTTCCGCCTTGAAACTGTCGGCCACAATCTCCAGCGGATCGCTTTTGCCCTGCAGCGCAGTCAGTTCCTCATGAACCCGGAGCATAAAACGATGGAAGTGCAGGCGCTGTTTACGCGCGCCCGGCAGGCTGAGATAAAAGAGATCCATCAGCCAGGTTTTTCCGCGCCCGACGCCGCCCCACATATATAAACCGCGCACCGGCGCGTGGGCCTGTGGTGCTTTTTTGCCGAGCAGGCGTCCAAATGCGGCCTTGAGCCCACCACTCTGTTCTATTTCGTCTGGTTTTGCCGTGAGTTTCTGATAAATCATCTCCAGACGGTTTACCGCTTCACGTTGAACGTCATCCGGTTGGTGCGTACCCTCGCTAAGGGCCAGTTGATATCGCGATGCAGGGGACAGGTTTTGCATAATCTTATAGTTATTCCTTCAATTAACGCTCACCAGCAGGCGTGACTGATGAAAAAAAGGCCGTTCTACACTACGCGATGATACGTCAGGATTCCACTTCTGCGGAAATAGCGGTTATAGTGGCATTATCAGGCACAGGCAGGAGCCGAGCCAACACCCTACGGAACAACAAGACAACGGGAGAAGTTCATGACCTGGGAATATGCGCTAATCGGTTTAGTCGTCGGCATCGTGATCGGTGCTGTGGCCATGCGTTTCGGTAACCGCAAATTGCGTCAGCAGCAGTCACTGCAGTACGAACTGGAAAAGAATAAAGCTGAACTGGAAGAGTATCGCGAAGAGCTGGTCAGCCACTTTGCCCGTAGCGCCGAGCTGCTGGACAACATGGCGACCGACTACCGTCAGCTGTATCAGCATATGGCGAAAAGCTCCAGCAGCCTCCTGCCGGAAATGACCGCGGAAACTAACCCGTTCCGTAACCGTCTGGCAGACTCAGAGGCCGGTAACGATCAGGCTCCGGTCCAGATGCCACGCGACTACTCTGACGGCGCGTCCGGCCTGCTGCGCGGTGGCGCAAAACGCGATTAATCGCACAACATGAATATATTTTACGGGCGCATCTCTTGCGCCCGTCCTTTCTTCCCGTCCCCAGCTATTATTTAGTCACACACCTCATTGTTCAGCGGTATAAAATTCAATAACATCATCATGATTGTGGGCGGTTCTTCTTTCATTCCAGGATACGAGAGTCAGCATCAATGAAGAAAAAAAACCAGCTGTTGAGCGCTTTAGCGTTAAGTGTCGGGTTATCTCTCTCGGCATCCTTCCCTGCCAGTGCGGCGCTGCCTTCGCAGGTGCCGGGACAAGCAGCCATTCCAAGCCTCGCGCCAATGCTGGAAAAAGTGTTGCCTGCGGTCGTCAGCGTTCAGGTAGAAGGCACGGCAGTGCAAAGCCAGCGCGTACCGGAAGAACTGAAAAAATATTTTGGCGATGAGTCTCCCGACCAGCAGGCTCAGCCTTTTGAAGGCCTCGGTTCTGGCGTCATCATTGATGCGGCCAAAGGCTATATTCTGACCAACAATCATGTCATTAGTCAGGCCGATAAAATCAGCGTCCAGCTGAACGATGGCCGCGAATTTGACGCCAAACTGATTGGCGGCGATGACCAGAGCGACATCGCACTGTTGCAGGTGCAGAACCCGAACAATCTGACTCAGATTGCCATTGCGGATTCCGACAAACTGCGCGTCGGTGATTTTGCCGTTGCCGTGGGCAACCCTTTTGGCTTAGGTCAAACCGCCACCTCCGGCATTATCTCTGCGCTGGGGCGTAGCGGCCTGAATCTGGAAGGGCTGGAAAACTTCATCCAGACCGATGCCTCAATCAACCGCGGGAACTCTGGCGGAGCGCTACTCAACCTTAACGGCGAGCTGATTGGGATTAACACGGCGATTCTGGCCCCGGGTGGCGGCAGCATTGGGATCGGCTTTGCTATCCCGAGCAATATGGCCAAAACGCTGGCGCAGCAACTTATCCAGTTCGGCGAAGTCAAACGCGGGCTGCTGGGTATTAAAGGCATGGAGATGAGCGCGGATATCGCGAAAGCGTTCAATATCAACGTGCAGCGCGGTGCATTTGTCAGTGAAGTACTGCCAAATTCCGGCTCGGCAAAAGCTGGCATCAAATCGGGCGATGTGATCGTCAGCCTCAACGACAAGCCGTTGAGCAGCTTTGCTGAACTGCGTTCGCGTATCGCCACCACCGAACCGGGGGCGAAAGTGAAGCTGGGACTGATCCGTGACGGTAAGCCGCTGAACGTCGAAGTGACGCTGGACAAGAGCACCTCGTCCTCTGCCAGTGCGGAGCTTATCGCCCCTGCGCTGCAGGGGGCAGCGCTGAGCGACGGACAGCTGAAAGACGGTACGAAAGGCATTCGCATCGACACCGTCGAAAAGAGCAGCCCTGCCGCGCAGGCCGGATTGCATCAGGAAGATGTGATCATTGGCGTGAACCGCAATCGCGTGCAGTCCATTGCCGAACTGCGCAAGGTGCTGGAGAGTAAACCGGCGGTTATTGCCCTGCAGGTCATGCGTGGCAATGAGTCCATCTACATTCTGTTGCGCTAAGCATTTGCGATCCCGGACATCACCGCTGCGTGTGATGTCCGGATAACTCATGCTATGCTGCAAATCGTTCCTTTTATCACGACACGCGCATCATGCTTTTAAAGCTCTTACGTTCCATTGTCATTGGTTTGATTGTCGCTGGCCTGCTGCTGCTGGCGATGCCGTCTTTACGTCAGTTCAATAAGCTGTCGGCTCCCCAGTTCGACAGCACGGATGAAACGCCAGCGACCTATAACCAGGCCGTTCGCCGTGCCGCCCCTGCCGTGGTTAACGTGTATAACCGCGGCCTCAATAGCTCAGCGCATAACCAGCTGGAGATCCGCACCCTTGGCTCCGGGGTGATTATGGACGAGCGCGGCTACATTATTACGAATAAGCACGTGATCAACGATGCGGACCAGATCATCGTCGCCCTGCAGGATGGCCGCGTGTTTGAGGCGCTGCTTGTGGGTTCAGACAGCCTCACCGACCTGGCCGTCCTGAAGATTAACGCCACGGGCGGCTTGCCGGTCATCCCGATCAACCGTAAACGCACGCCTCACATTGGCGATGTCGTCCTGGCAATCGGTAACCCTTATAACCTCGGCCAGACGATTACCCAGGGGATCATCAGCGCAACCGGCCGCATTGGCCTCAACCCGTCAGGGCGGCAGAACTTCCTGCAGACCGATGCGTCAATTAACCACGGTAACTCCGGCGGCGCGCTGGTCAACTCGCTGGGCGAGCTGATGGGCATTAACACCCTCTCGTTCGATAAAAGTAACGACGGCGAGACGCCGGAAGGGATCGGTTTTGCTATTCCGTTCCAGCTGGCGACCAAGATTATGGATAAGCTGATCCGCGACGGACGCGTGATCCGCGGTTATATCGGTATCGGCGGGCGCGAAATTGCACCAATGCATACTCAGGGCGGCGGTATCGATCAGATTCAGGGTATCGTGGTCAACGAGGTGGCACCGGGCGGTCCGGCGGCTAACGCGGGGATTCAGGTCAATGATGTCATTGTGTCGGTCAACGGCACGCCAGCAGTCTCTGCGCTGGAGACGATGGACCAGGTGGCCGAAATTCGCCCTGGCTCTATCATCCCTGTTGAGATCATGCGCAACGATAAGAAAATGACGCTGCATGTGACGATTCAGGAATATCCGGCAACAAATTAACAGCCATAAAAAAACCGAAGCCAGTAAGCGCTTCGGTTTTTTTCGCCGGGAGACGCTTCGTTTTACTTGTTAACGAACTCTTCGCCCAGGGTGATATCTTTCTTCAGCGTATCCAGCATGCCTTCCATCGCGTTTTGTTCAAACGCACTCAGCGTACCAATGGATTTACGCTCTTCGATACCGTTTTTGCCCAGCAGCAGCGGCTGAGAGAAGAAACGAGCATGTTCACCATCGCCTTCAACGTAAGCGCATTCAACAACGCCTTTCTCGCCCTGCAGAGCGCGAACCAGTGACAGACCGAAACGCGCTGCCGCCTGGCCCATAGACAGGGTTGCAGAACCGCCACCCGCCTTCGCTTCCACCACTTCGGTGCCCGCGTTCTGGATACGTTTGGTCAGGTCAGCCACTTCCTGCTCGGTGAAGCTCACGCCTGGGATCTGCGACAGCAGAGGCAGAATGGTCACACCAGAGTGGCCGCCGATAACCGGCACTTCAACTTCAGTTGGCTGTTTGCCTTTCAGCTCAGCAACGAAAGTATTGGAACGGATGATATCCAGCGTGGTCACGCCGAACAGTTTGTTTTTGTCGTAAACACCCGCTTTCTTCAGCACTTCTGCCGCGATAGCAACGGTGGTGTTCACCGGGTTAGTGATGATACCGATGCATGCTTTCGGGCAGGTTTCAGCGATCTGCTGCACCAGGTTTTTCACGATACCCGCATTGACGTTGAACAGGTCTGAACGATCCATGCCTGGCTTACGCGCCACGCCCGCAGAAATCAGCACCACATCAGCGCCCTGCAGCGCAGGACGCGCATCTTCACCGGAGAAGCCTTTGATTTTTACAGCGGTCGGGATGTGGCTCAGGTCAACCGCCACACCAGGGGTTACCGGAGCAATATCGTACAGGGAGAGTTCTGAGCCTGAAGGCAGTTGGGTTTTCAGTAGTAGGGCAAGCGCCTGGCCGATACCACCAGCAGCGCCGAGGACTGCGACTTTCATCCTAAACTCCTTATTATGGTTAACTTAAGTATCTGTAAATCCGTTGCCGCGACCTTAAATCAGCATGTCTTTAATTACAATTTTCGAAGCTAAAGAATTTGAGGTCACACGACTTTATCTCTCACCAGAAAGCTATCTGATGACAGATGGCAACGAATTAAGAGGTGGTTACAATACACCCTGCCACGCCACCAAAACAACATCATTTTGATAACATTTAATTTACTTTTAAGCTTATTTGCATCGCGTGACCCAGGCATGTTTTCTGATAACGAAATCTGATAAAATCACTCCCTTTCATAACATTATTTCAGCCTGGCGCTGAGTAGATAATTTGCATAAAAATTCATCCACATGCATAATAATGTTGTTTCTATCGTCCTTTTCCGGGTGACTTATGCGAAGCTCGTCTAAGCAAGAAGAATTAGTAAAAGCCTTTAAGGCGCTACTTAAAGAAGAGAAATTCAGTTCTCAGGGAGAAATTGTTCAGGCGCTGCAGGAACAAGGCTTCGATAACATCAATCAGTCGAAAGTCTCCCGCATGTTAACCAAGTTTGGCGCAGTGCGTACCCGCAACGCCAAGATGGAGATGGTCTATTGCCTGCCGGCTGAACTTGGCGTGCCGACCACCTCCAGCCCGCTCAAGAATCTGGTTCTCGATATCGACTACAACGACGCCGTTGTGGTCATCCACACAAGCCCGGGTGCCGCGCAGCTGATTGCGCGCATGCTGGACTCGTTGGGTAAAACGGAGGGTATCCTCGGTACCATCGCCGGTGATGACACCATCTTTACCACGCCGGCCAGCGGCTTCTCCGTGAAAGATCTCCACGAAGCGATTCTGGTTCTGTTCGAACAGGAACTGTAATCCCCTCTCCCCGCGGTTCCGCTGCGGGGATCGTTCTGCTTCCGCTGCGTTTCCCCCTCTATTCCACTGAGTCTGGCTTTAACAAATAGTGCTTTTTACCGCCCATTAACATTCACGCAGTGAATGCCACATCAAAAAATCGCACAAAAAATCAAAATAGCATATCCATATGATTTTCTTAGAGATAACACTCATATGTGAACAAATTACAGCCAATGTTATGCAATTTGGTTATAAAAAAAAGCGTGGTTAACACGTAATAACAAAGGAAACCATTAGTCTGGTATTAATTTTTGCCGTTATTAGTGTATACTTGATTTTGTGATGAGGGTCACGAAACAAGACCCCACTAAAAAATTCGACGAGGTAAGAATCATGAAAATCAAAACTACTGTAGCGGCGCTGAGCGTCCTGTCTGTCCTGTCCTTCGGTACTTTCGCGGCTGACGCTATTAATGCTGACCAGGCGCAATCCCGTGAGGCAATCGGTACGGTTTCCGTCGGCGCTGTTGGCACGTCTCCAATGGACATGCATGAGATGCTGAACAAAAAAGCGGAAGAAAAAGGTGCGTCATCCTATCGCATCATCGAAGCACGTTCCGGTGACCACTGGCACGCTACCGCTGAGCTGTACAAATAAGTTTAAGTAATTACTGAAGACCTACATCTCCACTCAACGGCACCAGGTATAAAAATAGCAGTTCAACCCTTCTCGCCGTTGAGCAAAAAACCTGTTCAGGAGTAAAGACTATGAAAACCAAATTGATCATCGCAACCCTTGGTCTGGCATCTGTTCTCTCTTTCGGCGCGAGCGCAGCCGTACAGCAAGTGAACGCCGACCAGGCACAAAATCTGCAGCGTATGGGCAGCATCTCCGTCACGTCTGTCACCGGCTCCCCGATGGACATTCGTCAGGAACTGGCCGCCAAAGCTGAGAAGGCAGGCGCCAGCAGCTATCGCGTCACCGAACTGAATCAGGGTGACCACTGGCATGCCACGGCTGAACTGTATAAATAAACCCTCGTCGTATCTCATCATACGACTTGCCCCTGGCCTGCTGGTCAGGGGCTTTTTTTATGCTTAATCAGTGGCGCGCATTGAAACGCAGCTGTCCTTCCAGCTCTTCTTCCGCTTCATCGAAGAGTAATATCAGCGCACCGAAACGTCTGCGCAACTTATCGGGCAGATGGATAAACTCAATCTCCAGCGGTAGCGGCAGCATGCTGCCGGTGACCACGTCCCACAGCGTATCCAGATTCGTCACGCTTTCCCGTTCAAGATCAAACGCCCGGATAAATTCCCGATAGAAGTCTTCCTGACTGTCGATCTCGTCAAAATCAAAGGTATAGGTTTTCATTGCCAGCCACCCAGTCCAGGCGGGCGGCATCTGCCGCCCTGTCTATTATAATCCCCCGATATGCAGGGTTTTAACTTCCAGATACTCTTCCAGCCCCAGCACGGATCCCTCACGTCCAAGACCGGACTCTTTTACGCCGCCGAAAGGCCCCAGCTCGGTGGAAACGGCGCACTCGTTAATACCGATCATCCCGCTCTCGATGGCCTGTGAAACGCGGAAAACTCGGGAAAGGTTCTGGGTGTAGAAATAAGCCGCCAGCCCATAAGGGGTGTTATTCGCGCGCTGGATGACTTCATCTTCCGAGGTGAAGCGGAAACACGCCGCAACCGGGCCAAACGTCTCTTCTTCTGCCAGCTTCATGCCTTCGTGGCAGTCGCCCAGCACGGTTGGCATCCAGAAATTACCGCCCAGCGGATGAGGTTTACCGCCCGCCAGCACGGTCGCTCCTCGTGTGACCGCATCTTCAACATGCTCACGGACCTTGTCGACCGCAGCGGATTCAATCAGCGGCCCGACGACGACGCCATCCTCAAGGCCGTTCCCCACCTTAAGGGCATTAACCGCATCAGCGAGTTTATTCACAAACTTGTCGTAGACGGTTTCCTGAATGTAGAAGCGGTTCACGCTGACACAGACCTGCCCGGCATTGCGGAATTTATTGGCGATCGCGCCTTTTACCGCAGCCTCGATGTCCGCATCCTCAAAGACGATATACGGGGCATTCCCTCCCAGCTCCATCGAAACTTTTTTCATGGTTTCTGCGGCGTTACGCACCAGCGTTTTGCCGACGGAGGTCGAACCGGTAAAGGAGATTTTACGCACGTCGTGACTGGCCATGATCGCATCGCTGATTTCATGGGTATTTCCGGCCACCGCGTTGAGCACGCCATCCGGCACGCCCGCCTGTTTTGCCAGGGCCAGCAGCGCAAAGGCGCTGAGCGGCGTGTTATTGGCCGGTTTGATCACCCCGGTGCACCCGGCTGCCAGCGCCGGACCTAACTTACGGGTAAGCATCGCCATCGGGAAGTTCCACGGCGTGATGGCCGCCACGACGCCGATGGGTTCACGGGTCGCCAGAATGCGCGAGCCGGGCTTGATCGGCGGAATAATTTCACCGTTCGCGCGTTTGGCCTCTTCGGCAAACCACTGGATAAAGCTGGCGGCGTACTCGACTTCCCCTTCCGCCTCTTTCAGGGGCTTGCCCTGCTCGGTGGTCATCAACCGTCCGAGCCAGCTTTTATTCTCAATAATCAGTTCGTACCAGCGGTAAAGGATCGCCGAGCGTTCTTTTGCGGTTTTGGCACGCCATGCCGGGAAGGCTTTGGTGGCCGCTGCGATCGCTTCTTCGGTTTGCGCTTTACCCGCTTTCGCAACTTTAGCGATGACCTCACCGGTCGCGGGGTTCAGCACATCAAACGTTGTGTCCAGCGTTTTCCAGATGCCGTCAACCAGATAACCGGTCTGAAAAAGGGTGTTGTCCTGAAGCGCCTGAGTCGTCATGTGTTCTCCCTTCCTGAATGTAAGTACGTGCTGGAATAAGTATAGCCACAAAAAAACCGACGCTTTTGGCGTCGGTTTTTTTACGTCGGTCAGTTATCCGTGAGGGCATTCTGGTAGCGATGCAGCATAAACACCAGCCGCCCTACCGGCTCGGTCACCTGAGGCGGTGCCTCCCAGTGCTTGAGCTTTTCCTGATAGATATCGAGCTCTTCAAGCAGTTGAGTAAAGTAACGACGGCGTTTGTCGTCACTGCTGGCGGAAAGCACATGGTCGGCGGTGCGACGCAGCTGGCGGTGGAAGGCCGACAGATCGTCGTTAATCGGTACCGGCGCGTTACGCAGACGCTGATGCGCAATAATCATGGTTAACGCCAGGCGGAACTTCGCGATATCGCCCGGGAATTTGTTCAGCAGTAAAAACAGCTGCTGATAGAGCGCGGGCAAGTGGTTCTCTTTACGACGCGCGGTATTGGTGGTCATGGACGATACGGCAGCCGATACAAACTGGTTCAGCAGCACGCGGCCCGTTCTTGCCTGCGAGTTATCCCGTACCAGCAGAATCACCATCATGGCCAGGAAGCAGCCCACCAGCTGACCCAGCGCGCTGTCGAGGAACTGGCTGAAGTGGAAGGTCATCGGGTTATCCAGCACGATGATGTTAATCGTACTCGCCAGCGCCCCCAGCGATCCCAGGCGCCGTTTTTGCACTTCTATGCCGATAAAGAACGCCATCACCGCAAGGCTAATACAGAGCAGCAGCATGCTCTGTTGCGTCGACGGGATGATGACCAGGAAATAGAGCGCGCCTATCGGCAGTGCGGCAATGGTGCCGTAGAGGAAATCAATGGCGACCATGCGCGGGTTAGGCAGACGCATCGCCAGCGCGGTCACGACGGCAATCATCACCATCGCGCCGCTGCCGGACGTCCAGCCCGTCCACAGCCAGAACAGTGTACCGAGCATGCAGGCAAGCGTGGTACGCCAGAAGTTGACCATCGCGTGATGACGCTCGGCAGATTCCGCCTTGATCACCACTTCTCCCTGCAGTACCTCTTCTTCCGCCGCGCTGATTTTGGTGTTACCGATCACGCCGCGCTTAAGCAGCAGATAACGCGTCGCGGCGCCGACCCAGGTGTAGATGGTTACCGGCGTGTCGCGCTCCCCGGTCCAGGCAATCACCCTACGCATGCGCTTAAGCTGCTTATGCACGTCCTGCACGGTCTCTACCGGCTCGGCAAACAGTTCGCGGAACGTGTCGGTGACCGCCTCCGGGCGGGTGTTCTGGATAAGATAGGTTTCGCATGCCTGGGTAATCAGCGTTAAGGAGACGGTATTCAGAGCCTTAAGACGACGATTCGCCCTGGCCCAGCGCGATGACTCCATATTGAGGTTGCTGCGCATTCCTTCCAGCGCCTGCGTACGACGAACCAGCCCGCTCCAGGCTTTGTCCACCTCTTCGCTGTCGCCATGTTTAATGCAGAGCTGCATCAGCTGGTATTGGGCAACTATCAGCGCGTCCAGCTCGCGATCCACCTCTTGCTTGATCGAACGCGGGGAGAAAAGCAGGTCAGCCACGATCGCGCAGACAATACCAATCACAATCTCGCTGCATCGCTCCACCGCAAACTGCGGCGCGAGCAGCGGTTCGCTTTGGATGGTGATGACAATAATCAGCGCGGTATAGCCCGCCAGCCCCCAGGCGTAGGAGTTCTCAACTTTCACCAGAGATGAAATCCAGGTGCAGAAGCCCGCCCAGATACAGCAGACCATTAGCATCAGGAGCGGCGTGCGGATCATCAGAATAATAATGGTCAGCGCCGCAAAACAGCCGATAAAGGTCCCGATGATACGCAGCATCCCGCGATAGCGGATCGCGCCGGAATAGGGTTCTCCACCCGCGGCGAAGGCAGGACCCGCCGCGACAATCGCCGCGGTGAGCACCGCCCAGCGAGGCGTTTCCAGCTGGAAGTGAAAGCCGACGAACAGCGCCAGCACAATGGCGCATGCCAGCTTAACGGCGAAGCGAATGTGCTGGCTGGCGATGGTAAAGATACCCATGGCGATTAACCAAACTCGCGCAGGCGGTGGGCAATTTTACGGAAGATAGAGTCCTGGCTGGCATCCCGGTCTTTTTCACCGGTGATCACCACCGTCGCCGTGGTGCCCGCTGGCCACAGGTTGCCCTGCTGCTCATCCAGATGAATACGTACCGGCACGCGCTGGGCCAGACGCACCCACTCAAGGTTGGAATCCACCGTCGCCATCCCTTTTGCATCGTTAGAGCTGCTGGAGTTGGTCACTCCTGCAGCGACGCTATCGACGGTGCCTTTAAAGACGCGGTTGCTGCCAAGCGGCGTGATTTCTGCGCGATACCCAGGACGAACGCCCTCCAGCTTGGTCTCTTCCATATAGGCGAGCACATAGAAGGAATTCTGTTTAACCAGCGCCACGGCGGTTGAGCCACGAGTGATAAACTCCCCGGCATAGACGTTCAGATTGGTCACCCAGCCATCGGACGGCGCGCGGATCACGGTACGCTCCAGATCGAGCTTTGCCAGATCGCGCGTCGCCTGGGCTTTCGCCAGCTGGTGAAGTACGGTTTGCAGCACGTTGTTGGACTGGTCAATCTCTTCGCGAGACATAGCCTGAACGCCCAGCTGGTTACGACGCCCCGCCTCGCGGCGTTTCTCCGCGGCCAGCGCCTGGTAATAGGCCACGTCGGCTTCCGCTTCTTCCAGCGCTTTCTGGTAGCGAGGCTGGTCGATGGTGAACAGGACCTGATCTTTCTTCACCAGCTGGTTATCGTGAACGTTAACCGCCGTGATAAGACCGGCCACGTCAGGGGCTATTGCCACTACATCAGCGCTGAAGCGTGCATCACGCGTCCACGGTGATTCGGTGTAATAAACCCAGGCGCGGAAAATAGCGATGAAGGCGAGGATAACCAGCGCCATCGTGATGGCAGTGCGGGAGATTTTTCTTGTTAGCGTTTTCACATCAACCTCAGACAAACATGCGCGATATCAGGTAAAACAGGCAGCAATACAGCGCGGTATTGAACAATGCAGGATGCCAGACGAAATCGTAGATCCCGGTCGGGACCAGCACCTTGCGCACCAGCCAGAAGATCGCCAGTGATAAAAGAAGCTCGAAAAATATCGGTGGGAACGACAAACCGAACACCACGATAACGGGAAACAGACTCATGTTGACCTTGATAAGAGAGAGTGCAGGCTTCAGAATTTTTAAGCGCACGCCATCGCGGGAGAGCAAGAAACGCCGGGCGAGAATGGCGCAGCCGTTATGTAATTAATAATATATTAACGTAACTGTTATGCTGTTATCTATCATATGTGATCTAAATCACTTTTAAGCCAGAGTGAACAATGGAACGTTTAAAACGCATGTCCGTCTTTGCCAAAGTGGTTGAACTCGGCTCATTTACCGCCGCTGCGCGCCAGCTTCAGATGAGCGTCTCTTCCATCAGCCAGACGGTATCTAAGCTGGAAGATGAACTGCAGGTTAAGCTGCTCAACCGTAGCACCCGCAGCATTGGCCTCACAGAAGCGGGTAAAATTTACTATCAGGGTTGTCGCCGCATGCTGCATGAAGTGCAGGATGTCCATGAACAGCTTTATGCGTTCAACAACACGCCTATCGGCACGCTGCGCATAGGGTGTTCTTCAACTATGGCACAAAATGTTCTCGCCGCCATGACGGCGGAAATGCTGAAGGAGTATCCGGGCTTAACGGTGAATCTGGTGACGGGGATACCTGCGCCGGATCTCATCGCCGACGGGCTGGACGTGGTGATCCGCGTCGGCGCGTTGCAGGACTCCAGCCTGTTCTCGCGTCGGCTGGGCAGCATGCCGATGGTGGTCTGCGCCTCGAAGAGCTATCTGGCGCAATACGGTGTGCCGGAGAAACCTGCCGATCTCGCCAACCACTCCTGGCTGGAGTACAGCGTCCGCCCCGATAATGAATTTGAACTGATTGCCCCGGAAGGCATTTCTACCCGACTGCTGCCTGAAGGCCGGTTCGTCACCAACGATCCGATGACCATCTCCCGCTGGCTGGTGGCCGGCGCAGGGATCGCCTACGTGCCGCTGATGTGGGTGATCAATGAGATCAACAGCGGCGTGCTGGAGATCCTCTTCCCGCGCTACCAGTCCGATCCGCGTCCGGTCTACGCCCTGTATACCGAAAAGGACAAGCTGCCGCTGAAGGTGCAGGTCTGTATTAACTATCTGACGGACTATTTTGTGGAAGTGGCGGAGCTGTTTCAGGGGATGCGGGGGAGAAGGAAAGAGTAGGCCTTTCCCCTCACCCCGGCCCTCTCCCCAAAGGGGCGAGGGAGAAAAGACCGCACGGGGCAGTCCCCTCTCCCCGTTGGGGAGAGGGTTAGGGTGAGGGGGGAAAAAATTACGCCGTGCCGCCCACCGTCAGGTTATCCACCTTCAGCGTTGGCTGACCCACGCCAACCGGCAGGCTCTGGCCCTCTTTACCGCAGACGCCCACGCCGTTATCCAGCTTCAGATCGTTACCGACCATGGAAATCTGCTGCATGGCCTCAATGCCGGAGCCAATCAGAGTTGCGCCCTTCACCGCTTTGGTCACTTTGCCCTTCTCAATCAGGTACGCTTCTGAGGTAGAGAAGACAAATTTACCGGAGGTAATATCCACCTGGCCGCCACCAAAGTTTGGCGCGAAGATACCGTAATCCACGGATTCGATAATCTCCTGCGGCGTGGATTTGCCCGGCAGCATATAGGTATTGGTCATGCGCGGCATTGGCAGGTGCGCGTAGGATTCGCGACGACCATTGCCCGTTGGCGCAACGCCCATCAGCCGCGCGTTGAGTTTGTCCTGCATGTAGCCTTTCAGCACGCCGTTTTCAATCAGCACGTTGTACTGGCCTGGCGTACCTTCATCGTCGATAGAAATCGAACCGCGGCGGTCAAGCATGGTGCCATCATCTACTACGGTGCACAGCTCAGAGGAGACGAGCTGGCCCATCTGACCGCTGAATACGGACGTACCGCGGCGGTTGAAATCACCCTCCAGACCATGGCCCACCGCCTCGTGCAGCAGCACGCCCGGCCAGCCTGCGCCCAGCACCACCGGGAATGTCCCGGCCGGGGCCGCGACGGCATTCAAATTCACCAGCGCCATGCGCACGGCTTCTTTTGCCCACGCGTCGGCGCGGGCTTCGCCGTCAACGTCGCCCAGGAACCAGTCATAGCCGAAACGACCGCCGCCGCCGCTTGAGCCGCGCTCGCGTTTGCCGTTGTCGTCAACCTGGACGCTGATGGAAAGTCGTACCAGCGGGCGGACGTCGGCAGCAAGAGTGCCGTCCGTTGCCGCCACCAGAATCAGTTCGTACACACCGCTCAGGCTGGCGGAAACCTCCTGCACGCGTTTGTCGGCGGCGCGCGCCACTTTGTCCACGCGGCGCAGAATGTCCAGCTTCTCTTCGCGGCTCATGCTCTGCAGCGGGTCGATGCTGGTATAGAGCGCCGAATGCTGCACTTCGCCCAGGGTTTTTACGCGGCCGTCGCCCGTATCACGCACAATGGTACGCGCGGCCTGCGCGCTCTGCTCAAGCGCGGCAAGGCTAATCTGGTCTGCATAGGCAAAACCGGTTTTTTCGCCGCTGATGGCACGCACGCCAACGCCCTGATCAATGTTATATGAGCCATCTTTAATGATGCTGTCTTCTAAAACCCAGGATTCGTGATAGCTCGACTGGAAATAGAGATCGCCGTAGTCGAGACGGCGTTCGGTCAGTTGACCAAGAATGGAGAACAGGTCCTGATGGCTCAGGCCGTTCGCTGCGAGCAAATGTTCACTTACCAGGTTCAGACTCATCGTATTGCTACTCGTTCGTTGCCGCCCGTGGCGGTATAAAGATCGTATTTATTGAGAGTGAGGCAATTACCTGCCCACGTCAAATCATTGCTGTGCATCTTTGCGCGGCTGGCGCAGCACCTCGTTAATCTGCGGTTTATCCACCGGACCGGTAATGCGGTAGCGCAGAATGGAGACCTTACTCCACAGCGGCCCAAGTACTTTACTGGCGGCAAATACCGCCGCACCGACAATCGGGTTCACCACAAAGGCCGCCGCCACGCCCACGCTCGCGGAAATTTCCGGCGCCACCACGGCTTCCATATCCAGCTCGCGACGCACGAGGTCGACCGAGCCCTTCATGGCGATGTCCGCTTCCAGGCCGTCCACCAGCGTGTCATCCGTATGCATAACCCCATCCTTGATCCACGCCGTACTGCGGATGGAATCGTAGTAGAAACCTTCGCTGAAGGTGTCGCTGAAATCGAAGCGCAGCTTGCGCAGCAGCGCATCAAAACTCAACAGGCGCAGGATCTGCCCGGCGCGCCCCGTGCTTACGTCGGCGATTTCACCTTTGCCAAAGTGGGTTTTCAGAATGCCGTTCAGTGACGCTTCGTCCGGCGTCCACGGCGCGGCACGCCAGTGAAGATCGTAATTAACGTTAAACGAGGAGCCACGCAGCGGCGTGCTGATACCAAAGAAGTTGGCTGCCGCATCCAGTTTGTTGCCTTTAATGTCACCCTTAAGGGACGTTCGCTGCTCGCCCGGGTTATTCACCCATTCCCCGCCCGCCGTCATGCGGCCAAAGCCAGTGTCGATCAATCCGCCGGAGAGCGTAAGCGTATTGCCTTTGATGGCAAAATCACCGTCGATACGGCCGTACTTTTGCCCCCACAGCCAGCAC
Organism: Enterobacter sp. UPMP701; assembly: GCF_053709515.1. NCBI lineage: Bacteria > Pseudomonadati > Pseudomonadota > Gammaproteobacteria > Enterobacterales > Enterobacteriaceae > Enterobacter > Enterobacter sp. UPMP701. Next base: position 60,258 of record NZ_JBSKJN010000013.1, read on the forward strand.
TCCGCGCAGCGCAGCTGGAGATCGGGCCAGCCGCTAAAGTCGACGCGGGAAGTATTACTCAGCGGCGAGGCATTCGTCGGTTTATCTTTATTCGCGGCGGCCGGGTTGTAGTAGAGATAGCGGATCGCAGCCTGCCACGGCGCGTTATTGCGCATGGTCAGCGTGCCGTTGATCTCCCTGCCCTGGGCCTCCACTTTTGAGCCGTTAGCGGTTGGCTGAGAGACAATGCTCAGGTTGTTCCACTGCTGCCCGCCCAGCATCAGCGACGGCGTGCGTACGGTAATGGTCTGCGGGAACTGAGCGGCTTCGTCTACGTTTTGCCCAACGCCTTTCTGGAACAGCGCCAGCCACTCTGCACCGTCCATCGGCGGGAGATTCAGCTCAACGCCCGCATGCTCAGGCAACGGCGGCGTGGTTTTGCTGTCCGTCGTCCAGATGGCTTTGTCGAGGGTGAGCTTGCGGTTAAGCAGCCAGCGGCTGTTGAAGTGGTTTGTCCCGCCCGCGCTTCCGGTCAGCGCGAAGCTATTGAGGTTGCCATCGACGTTCAGCTTCACCGGCAGTGCCTGCCCGGCCTGTTTATCCAGCGGCGCAGGCAGCTGGCTTTGAAGGTTCTTCAGGTCGCCCGTAATGTCGACCTTATACTGCGCACCCGCGTGGTACGGCAGGTCTATTGCCACTTTCCCCTGCCAGGCGACCGCGCCGTCCACTGAGGTCGCGATCGGCTTCGGCAGGACGTCCATGCGCGCTGGCTGCCAGTTGCCATCCAGATTAACGGCCACCTGATAAGCCTTTTGCCCCTCAGTTGTCGAGAAATCGATGTTTACGGGCTGATTAAACCAGCTGGCGGTCAGCGGCTCGCTCTTCAGGTTACCGTTCTCAAAGCTGAACTGTCCGCTGAGGTTTTTCAGGGTGCTATCAAGCGGTTTAATGTACAGGCTGTTGTTCTTCAGACGGACATCACCTCTGGCGGTGGTCATTTCACCGTCCAGCGGGATATCAAGATGTAAGCGAGCATTCACATCGCCATCTAGCTGGAGCTGCTGAAGCGTTGCTGCCAGCGACTCTTTCAGCGGCGTATCCTCAAAGTACGGCCCCACCGCGTTGCCCGGGCCGTTGATATCAGCATCAATCAGCAGCTTCTCTTTGGAGTAATCCGGGATGTTGGCCGTCAGGTTGCTGGCCGTCACGCCGCCCAGCGCAACGTTGTCTGCCTTCATCCACAACCCGTCATTGAGGAAGTTAAGCTCGATATCCAGGTTTTTCAGCGCGGGCCAGCCCGGCTGGAAGGCGAACGTGGCGTCGTGCAGCGGCACCAGCACCTGGAACTGACCTTCATTATGTTTGTACGGGAAAAGATGCGGATTACCGCCATAGACCAGCGTGGCATTATCCGCCTGACCGCCCTGAATCGCGCCGCTCAGATAGTCGACCAGCGCTTTCCCCATCAGGTTTTCCGGGAAATAGCGCCAGGCCTGCGAGCCGTCATCGGTACTGATCCCGGCCAGAATGCCCAGCCATGGCTCATCCCCCTGCGGTTGCAGATAGCGGAAGTCCCCCCGCGCGTGGACCGCTTTGGCTTTGACGTCGATATGGCGACCATCAAGCTGGAAGCCCTTATCGTTACGGAGCCAGTTAAGCACCGCGCTGCCCTGTTCAATTTCCAGCGGTGCGCGGAAGACCGTCTCGTAAGGCATTTTAGCGTCGTGCATATCGACCGTCAGCCTGCCGTTCTCCACGCTGCCTTCCAGCTTGCCGCTAAAATGCTCCGCGCCCGGCAGCATCTTCCACTGCTTCCAGGCAAGATCTTTCCATGTTGCCAGGAAACGCGTTTTTTCCGTCGCCTGCAGCGGGATATCCAGCGCCAGAGAATCAATCTTTCCGCTCGGCTGCGTAGCCAGCCAGATCTCGCCCAGGTCAGGAGAGAGCTTTGCCGCCATGGAGCGCAGGCCTTCAATGGCAGCCAGATCCAGGTTACTGGCGCGAATGCGCAGTTCGTCGCTGCGTTTACTGGCTGCGCCGCCCACGTCCTGTTCCGGCATCCAGGCCAGCGTCAGCGCACCGCGCGGCCACGGCTTGCCGTCCATTGTGATGCGCGTATCCGGAATGGCGAACTGCCAGCCCTCTTTCTCCTGCGTCACGTGCGCGGTGAGGTTATCGACGGAAAGCTGATGCTGCTGTTTTTCACCCTTCCAGCTTGCGCCCCCCTGCTTCAGCCAGATATCACCGCTGGCAAATTTCCCTTTCGTCAGGGTCATCCAGCCTTCAAGGCTGAAACGGGCGGTTTCCAGCTGCATGTTTTGCTGCAGCCAGTCGCCGAGCCAGGGTTTCACATCCACATCGTCGGCCTGCAGCCAGACTTTACCGTTGTTTAACAGGCCGTCATCGTCCCGCAGATCCATGCGCACCTGCATGACGCCGTGCTGGCCGTTCAGGCTGGAAAGATTGACCTGCCCCTCGGCGCGGTGTCGATCTTTGCCGTTAAGCCAGGTCAGCTGTGGGATCGCCAGTTCAGCGCGCTGACCGGAAAGGGTAATAAAGCTCACTTCGCTGTCGCGCAGATCGAAATGATCGAACTGACGGAGGAAGAGATCGCTAAAGCGGTTGGCTTCCAGGCCCTGATTGTTCTCACCGCCCGTCAGCGGCGTATTGGTCAGAAACTGAAGTTGATAAAAGGTGAGATCGCGAAACTGCCAGCGCAGATGCAGCAGGCTTTGCCAGACGTCCAGCGCTAGGGTTACGCGTTTGATTTTGAGATGACCGCCATCTTTCAGGCTGGCGTTGATGTCACGGACATCCAGCGTCGGGCCAAAATTCTGCCAGCTGGCGCTAACCTGGCTTACGTCCACCGGTACGCCGGTGGTGGATTCGATTTTCGCCAACAGCTGCGGACGCCAGCTGTCCAGATGCGGCAAAACGAGGCGTAGCCCGCTCACGAGCAACGCGACAATCACGACCAGCGTTGCCCCTGCAAGCAATAAAATCCCCGGCAATCGCCTCACGCATCTCTCCTTGTCAGCTTTCGTCACGCAGCGTACTGCGTCTTACATCATCACGACGTCGAACTGCTCCTGGTTATAGAGCGGTTCGATTTGTACTTTTACCTGTTTGCCGACAAAGATTTCCACTTCCGCCAGCGCGTGTGATTCTTCGCCTTTCAGCGCTTCAGCCACCGCAGGGGAAGCATAGACCAGAAAACGATCGGAGTCGTAGGCATGATGGACACGCACGATTTCACGCATAATTTCGTAGCAGACGGTCTCAACCGTCTTTACCGTTCCGCGTCCATGGCAGGTTGGGCATTCATTACACAGCACATGCTCAACGCTTTCACGGGTACGCTTGCGCGTCATTTCCACCAGGCCCAGCTGTGAGAAACCGTTGATGCTGGTTTTCACGCGATCTTTGCTTAGCGCCTGCTCCAGCGAGTGCAGCACGCGGCGGCGATGGTCTTCATTGCTCATATCAATGAAGTCGATGATGATAATGCCGCCGAGATTGCGCAGACGAAGCTGGCGCGCAATCGCCTGCGTGGCTTCGATGTTGGTGTTGAAGATAGTGTCATCAAGATTGCGATGGCCGACAAACGCGCCGGTGTTGATATCAACGGTGGTCATCGCTTCGGTCTGATCGATGATCAGATACCCGCCGGACTTCAGCTCAACCTTACGCTCCAGCGCGCGCTGGATTTCGTTTTCGACATCATAGAGATCGAAGATCGGCTGACGCCCCGTGTAATGCTCCAGCAGGCCAGGCATTTCCGGGATGTACTCGGCGGTGAACTCCAGCAGCGCTTCATAGGTCAGGCGCGAATCCACGCGAATGCGGTCGAGCTGCGCATCGGCAAAGTCACGCAGAACGCGCTGCGCAAGCGCCAGTTCACCGTAGAGCTGGTAGCGGGTCTGGTTGCGTTTTTTACGCTCCATCACCTTGGTCCAGACGCGCTTCAGGTAAGCCGCATCCGACGCCAGGTCTTCTTCGCTGATCCCTTCCGCGGCGGTACGGATAATAAACCCGCCCTGTTCATCACAGTAAGCGCTGACCACTTTCTTCAGACGCTCGCGCTCGCTTTCGCTCTCAATACGCTGCGAAACGCCCACGTGCGACGCGCCGGGCATAAAGACCAGATAGCGGGAAGGTAAGGTAATGTCGGTGGTCAGACGGGCACCTTTGGTGCCAAGAGGATCTTTCACCACCTGCACCATTAAGTCCTGGCCCTGACGCACCAGCTCGGAAATGTCGCGCACGGCAAACTGTTTTTGCTCTTCACCCGCGACGCACTCGGTGTGCGGCATGATATCGGAGGCATGTAAAAATGCCGCCTTATCCAGTCCAATATCTACAAAAGCCGCCTGCATACCCGGCAGTACACGACTGACACGACCTTTGTAGATATTGCCTACTATTCCGCGCCGCGCTTCACGCTCAATATGAATTTCCTGAAGAATGCCACCATCAATATAGGCCACACGGGTTTCCGATGGCGTTACGTTTACCAACAATTCAGCCGTCATAATTATCCCTTCCCTCACGCAGTGAGTTAAAATTGCTCAGCAACTCATACGTTTCCACCAGCGGTAAGCCGACTACGGCGTGATAGCTGCCATTAATCTTCCTGACAAAACAGCCACCCAACCCTTGAATACCGTATGCACCTGCTTTATCCATCGGTTCACCGCTGGCAATATAAGCGGCGATCTCGTCGTCGGTTAGCACTCTGAACATCACGTCCGTAACCACCAGGCAATCCAGCACGTTTTGGCTGTCAGCCAGCGCGACGGCGGTCATGACCTGATGCGTTTGCCCGGACATTTTGCGCAGCATGCGCGCCGCATGTTCGGCGTCGCGCGGTTTCTCAAGCACTTCACCGTTAAGAATAACGATGGTATCTGCCCCCAGCACGGGGAGATCGCGTGGCACGCTGGCGACGCCAGCTTGCGCTTTCTCGCGCGCCAGACGAGACACGTACTGCTGAGCACTTTCGCCCTCAGCACGTTTTTCTTCAATGCCGGTCACGATGCGTTCAAAAGAGACCCCTAACTGCGTCAGGAGCTCCTGACGGCGCGGGGAGCCGGAAGCGAGATACAAAGACGTCATAGAAACCTTTTATTGCACAGCAAACTGCTGGCGAACCTTACGCATCAGCAGGAATAACCATGGCCAGAGCACACCGTTTACTACACTACTCCAGAACACTTCCGGTCGGAAAGAGACGTTGATCACTAAAAACTCTGCCCAGAAAACAACGATATCCGCAGCGAGCGACAGCAACATCACCACCAGCGCCTGTTGCCAGAGCGCAAGGTTACGGAAGAGCTGGAATTTCAGTGCGACGAGATACGCGATAATGCTCATGGATAACGCGCGTACGCCAAGCGTAGAACCGCTAATGAGATCCAGTATGGCACCCATCACAAATCCCGTGCCGACATTTACGCGGTGCGGCAGAGCAAGGATCCAGTAGAGCAAAATGAGCAAGACCCAGTTTGGCCGGAAAACGAGAATGTCATCCGGCCAGGGCATAATCTGCAGCAACAGTGCAATGAGGAACGAGAGCCAGATGACCCAGCGTCCCTGGCTACGATAGCTTGCCACTACTGCCCTCCCGAAGAGAGTTTAGGCGGTGGCGGCGCATCAGGCAGCGGCTGCGTTAATCCTGTTGCCGGCGCGGGCACTGGCGCAGGCGGCCCCATGGAGTCAGCTGGCGGAAGAACCTGCGGCATCATCTGCATCAGGCGTTCATTCGCCACGCGATGCACCTCTTCAGGCGTCATCGGGTTTGCACCGTTACGATCGGCGCCCCAGAGCAGCAGCAGATAGCGCAGACGCTGTAAACCAGCGGTTGGACGCGCCTGAATCACGGTATAGGCACGCTGAGTATCCAGCTTCACGGAAGAGACCACGGCGACCGGATAACCTTCCGGGAAGCGTCCCCCCAGACCGGACGTCACCAGCACGTCACCGACACGGATGTCCGTGTTGGCAGGCAGATGTTCCAGCTGCAGATCGTCCGTGCAGCCATTACCGGCCGCAATCACGCGGATGTCGTTACGCAGAACCTGAATCGGCAGCGCGTGAGTGGCATCGCAAATCAGCAGCACGCGGCTGGTCAGTTTGGCTACCGCAACAACCTGGCCTACTACGCCTTTATCGCTGATAACTGGCTGACCTTCATATACCCCGTTCACGCTGCCTTTGTCGATCACAACCTGATCGCTGTAAGGGTCGTTCACGGTGGAGATCACCTGCGTAACCATCTTCTGCTCATCCTGACGCAGCGGCGAGCCGAGCAGTTCACGCAGACGCGCGTTTTCCTGCTTATATTGCCCCAACATCAGCAGTTCGCTGTTTTTCAGCAGCAGTTCCTGGCGTAATGCCCGGTTTTCGAGTTCGAGCTGGTCTCGCGAAGACAGCGTTTGTGAAACGGAGTCGAGCAGTTCACGGGGACCATTGGATATAAAGTAGAAAGGACTGACGGCGGTATCCATGTACGTTCGAATCTGGCTGAACGTACCGAGGCGGCTATCGGCAATAATGACCCCGAGCGCAACCAGAACCGCCAGAATGAGGCGAAACTGTAGCGATGGGCCACGGCTAAAAATTGGCTTCATAGGCTATGCGTATTCTCGTGTCAGAGAGAAAGGGTAGCGATACGCTACCCTTTCACCATGACTACTCTTCGCTGAACAAGTCGCCGCCGTGCATGTCGATCATTTCCAGCGCCTTGCCACCACCGCGGGCGACGCAAGTCAGTGGATCTTCTGCAACTACGACAGGAATACCTGTCTCTTCCATTAACAGGCGGTCGAGGTTACGCAGCAGCGCACCACCACCGGTCAGAACCATACCGCGTTCGGAGATATCGGATGCCAGTTCTGGCGGGCATTGTTCCAGCGCAACCATCACCGCGCTCACGATGCCGGTCAGCGGTTCCTGCAGCGCTTCCAGAATTTCGTTTGAGTTCAGGGTAAAACCACGTGGAACACCTTCCGCCAGGTTACGGCCACGCACTTCGATCTCGCGCACTTCATCGCCCGGATACGCAGAGCCGATTTCGTGCTTGATGCGCTCTGCGGTTGCTTCACCGATCAGAGAGCCGTAGTTACGGCGCACGTAGTTAATGATCGCTTCGTCGAAGCGGTCACCGCCGATACGTACGGAAGAGGAGTACACCACGCCGTTCAGAGAGATAACGGCCACTTCAGTGGTACCACCACCGATATCCACCACCATAGAGCCGGTGGCTTCGGAAACAGGCAGGCCAGCACCGATGGCCGCAGCCATTGGCTCTTCAATCAGGAACACTTCACGCGCACCTGCGCCCTGAGCGGATTCACGGATTGCGCGACGTTCTACCTGGGTTGCGCCAACCGGCACACACACCAGAACACGCGGGCTTGGACGCATGAAGCTGTTGCTGTGAACCTGCTTGATGAAGTGCTGAAGCATTTTTTCAGTCACGAAGAAGTCAGCGATAACGCCGTCTTTCATTGGGCGAATGGCGGCAATGTTGCCAGGGGTACGACCCAGCATCTGCTTCGCGTCATGACCCACTGCGGCCACGCTTTTCGGCGAGCCTGCACGATCCTGACGAATGGCCACAACAGAAGGCTCATTCAATACGATGCCTTGTCCTTTTACATAAATAAGGGTATTCGCGGTACCCAGGTCAATGGACAGGTCATTGGAAAACATGCCACGAAATTTTTTCAACATACTAAGGGATAATCCTGAAAGCTGGGGCGGAAAACAAAATCCGCTTACTTTACCAACCACACGCAGCAGCGACAAGGCGCAAAAATCATCTGCAACGGTGAAAATTTGTGCAGTACGTTTCCTGATGTTACAAAATCATCCCCTGACTCCCTCAGGGCTGAGTAAACAGTCGTGTTCCTCACAAACATTTGTAACCCGTTAAAGGTCGTTCACTGGCTTTTTGCTCGACATACTCAAAGCTACAGGCGCGATATTCTACGTGAAAACAAAGTAAACGGCAGGTCAAACAGAGTATCTTTGCAAATATTTTTTCACGTTGGTGTCAAGCGGCTGAGAGGCGGCAAAAAAATCACCCTGACCGCCCATAACACCGCGCTCTGTTAACATCTGCCATTCACCTCTGGAGCGCACGCCCGTGGCAAATACTTGCGTTCGCGTTCCCTTGCACGCTTCAACCAGACTCTGTACCAGCAGCTGGTTTTCCGTGCGCTTTTCAATATTCCTTACCAGCCCCGGATGTAATTTTAATAACTCGACATCCAGCTCCTTGATCCAGTTGGTACTGACCAGCGTTAAACCTGCCTGCGTCACCGCTACGCGCGCGCCGAGCGCGTTGATCAAACGTACCACCGGACGCAACCGGCTGATGTGTTGACCCACATCAGCCTCAGCAAGTTCAAAAATAATGCGTTTGCGTTGCGATTTTTCGCATTGCATTAAGCTATCACGCAGCCAGCGCTGAAAACGCGGGCGAATTAACGACTCCACGGTAACCTGTAATGCCAGAGTTTCGTCAGGCCAGAAGGATAAAAACGGGATCAACCGCGTAATTTGCTGGCGGTCATACTCTTCGGACAGCCCAAATTGCAGCACCATCGGCAGATATTCCGCAGAAATAACCTCTTCCGTGCCGTCAAAAATACGGCACAGCAGCTCGCGGTGGTGGACGTTACCGTTTTTCTGGACCGCCGGCTTTTGATAAATTCGTGGTCCACCGCGACTCAGCATTTGCTCAATCAGAGTACGCCAGCGCACGTTTCCGCGCCCTTTTTCCGGCAGCGAATCGTCATAGACCGCCCAACCGTTCGCCCCCTGCAGCACGGCATTACGGGTCGCCGCTTCCGCATGCTCCATTACCTGCTCTGTCGACTGCCCGCCGCGCCAGGCGCAGATCCCCATATGGACCATATCGTCTCTGTCGAGCATTTTGCTTTGCGGCAGCGCGTCGACGGCCTTCAGCAGCTGGCTGGCGATGCTCTCTGACTCCTTGAGCGTGCGATGCGGCAGCAACACGGCAAAGTCGCTGCGGTGGTAGCGGGCCAGCAACGCCCCTGGGTAGCGCATAATAAAGGTGGAGAGCAGGTTGATCAGCGTAAAGAGATTTTCTTCCGCGGCGCGCTGTCCCCAGGTATCACGCAGCAGATCGAAATCGGGCAGGCGGACCATCATCACCACCCCGTGGGTGCCCACTTTTTCCGGGTCGTCGAGCAGCGTGGCAAGCTGGTTGTCAAAGAAAAGGCGGTTGTTCAGGCCTGTTTTATTATCCTGCGCGGCATAAGAGCGGATCAGCGTATCCATACGGCTGCGCTGTTCGCTGGCAAACTGGATTTCGGAGAGCAGCGTATCCAGCGCGCTGCTGGCGCGTGACGGCCATTCGTGAACCGAGCCGCGCACCTGCGGGCCGCGTTCACCGTTCAGGATACGTACGGAGCGGATCTCCAGCAGCTCCTGGCCTGAAAGCTGGCGGCGCAGCCAGCGGACCGCGAGAAAAATCAGCAGAATAATGAATGCGACAGCGACGGTGAGCGGCGCAGTGGTCATCATGGAGCGGAAATAGCTGGCCATCGGATCGAGGTAGACCATGTGGATGGTCATGCCCGGATTTTTGAGGGAGTGTACCGTCACTTCACGATACTGGCTTACCACGCCCGCAGGTCGATAACTTCCCTGCCGTTCATGGCTTAACACCTGATGCTTTCCCTGCTGAATGTCGATCTGAATAATATCAACCGGCACCATCAACTCATCCAGTTCCCGGGATAGCTCAGGGAGCGGCGTAGTCAGCAGACGCGTATCAATGACCGACGCAACAGATTCCACCCGGTTGACCAGTTTGTCCTGAATGGCGTTATAAAAGCTCAGAGAGCAACCAAGAAGCGTGACAAAGATGGTAAGCCCCGTCAGCAAGGTAATAAAAGCCGAGAACTTCGTCGTTAATCGCATCCTTGAGATTACTCCGTGGGTTGATGGGGTAGCGAGTAAGCGCTAACTTGCATTTCAAATGCGGCATACTACCAAACCTGGCGTATCTGGCAATTTATTGCGTTAAATCGGCATTGCTTTACCCTGAGCGAGTATAGTCTTCAGAAAGTTTTTTCCCATCATATGAGTTGTGAGGACCCCGTATGCAGGCTTTGATCTTAGAACAGCAGGACGGCAAAACGCTTGCCTCAATACAGGCCGTAGAAGAGAGCCGACTGCCGGAAGGCGAAGTAACCGTCGACATCGACTGGTCCAGTTTAAATTATAAAGATGCGCTGGCTATTACCGGTAAGGGTAAAATCATCCGAAATTTCCCTATGGTGCCGGGTATCGATTTTGCTGGCCGGGTTCACAGCAGCGAAGATCCGCGTTTCCATGCTGGCCAGCAGGTGCTGCTCACCGGCTGGGGCGTGGGTGAAAATCACTGGGGCGGGCTGGCAACGCAGGCTCGCGTGAAGGGTGACTGGCTGGTGCCGATGCCAAAAGGCATGGATGGCCGCAAAGCGATGATCGTCGGCACCGCAGGCTTTACCGCCATGCTGTGCGTGATGGCCCTTGAAGATGCTGGCGTTCGTCCTGAGTCAGGTGAAATTGTCGTGACCGGTGCCAGCGGAGGCGTGGGCAGCACGGCAGTCACGCTGCTGCATAAACTGGGTTATCAGGTCGCGGCGGTTTCTGGCCGTGAAAGTACGCATGACTACCTGCGCCAGCTCGGTGCCAGCCGCATTCTTGGCCGCGATGAGTTTGCTGAAACCCGCCCGCTGGAAAAACAGCTCTGGGCAGGCGCGGTGGATACTGTCGGTGATAAGGTGCTGGCAAAAATTCTGGCGCAGATGAACTACGGCGGCTGCGTGGCAGCCTGCGGCCTGGCGGGTGGATTTGCCCTGCCAACGACCGTGATGCCATTTATTCTGCGTAACGTCCGCCTGCAGGGTGTGGATTCCGTAATGACGCCTGCGGCTCGCCGTGCAGAAGCGTGGGAGCGTCTGGTGCGCGATCTGCCGGAATCATTCTATACGCAGAGCGCTACCGAGATTACGCTCGACCAGGCACCGGAATATGCCAGTAAGATTATGGATAACCAGTTCCACGGCCGCGCGCTGGTGAAAATCGCCTAATCTTCAAATTTTCGTGACATATTCGCGCTAATCCTTCTCCTCCGTCATGCTTAGAAAAACGCATGACGGAGGATGCCATGAAAAACCGAAAACTGACGGAAGCCGACGTAACGTCTGAGTCTGTCTTTATGTTACAGCGCCGCCAGATCCTGAAAATGCTTGGCATCAGCGCCACCGCACTGACGCTCTCTCCAGCGGCACACGCCGACCTGCTCGACTGGTTTAAAGGCAACGATCGCCCTAAGGCGCCTTCCGGTACGCCACTTACCTTTACCAAACCCGCCGAATGGCAAAACTCGCTGGCGCTCACGCCGGAAGATAAGGTCACCGGCTACAACAACTTCTACGAATTTGGTCTGGATAAAGCCGATCCTGCCGCCAATGCTGGCAGCATGAAAACCGATCCGTGGACGCTGAAAATCGACGGCGAAGTGGCGAAACCGCTGACGCTGGACCATCACGATCTGACCACCCGCTTCCCGCTCGAAGAGCGTATCTATCGCATGCGCTGTGTCGAGGCCTGGTCGATGGTGGTGCCCTGGGTAGGCTTCCCGCTGCATAAGCTGCTGGCGATGGTTGAACCCACCAGCAATGCAAAATATGTCGCCTTCCAGACGCGCTACGCCCCGGACGAGATGCCGGGTCAGAAGGATCGTTTTATCGGCGGCGGGCTTGAGTATCCGTATGTCGAAGGGTTGCGTCTCGATGAAGCCATGCATCCCCTTACCCTGCTGACCGTCGGCGTTTACGGCAAGGCGCTCCCGCCGCAGAACGGTGCCCCCACCCGTTTAACCGTGCCGTGGAAATATGGTTTCAAAGGGATTAAATCTATCGTCAGCATTAAGCTGACCCGCGAGCGACCGCCAACGACCTGGAACCTGGCAGCCCCGAACGAATATGGTTTCTTTGCCAATGTGAACCCGCATGTGGATCATCCTCGCTGGTCGCAGGCGACGGAACGCTTTATTGGCTCCGGCGGCGCGCTGGACGTGAAGCGTCAACCCACGCTGCTGTTTAACGGCTATGCGGATGAAGTGGCGTCCCTTTATCGTGGTCTCAATTTACGGGAGAACTTCTGAGTGCGTTTAACGGCAAAGCAGATCACCTGGCTGAAAGTGCTGCTGCATTTAGCCGGGATACTTCCTTTTCTCTGGTTGTTCTGGGCGGCCAGTCAGGGGCTCTTTAGCGCCGATCCGGCAAAGGACATTCAGCATTTTACGGGTCGGATGGCTCTGAAATTTTTGCTGGCAACCTTGCTCGTCTCGCCGCTGGCGCGCTACGCTAAACAACCATTATTGATACGCACCCGACGGCTTTTGGGGCTATGGTGTTTTGCCTGGGCGACGCTGCACCTTACCAGCTACGCCCTGCTAGAACTGGGAATTAACAATCTGGAGCTGCTTGGCCGCGAACTGGTGACTCGACCTTATCTGACGCTGGGTATCGTGAGCTGGGTGGTTTTACTGGCCTTAGCACTCACATCTACGCAATATGCGCAGCGCAAGCTGGGCCGTCGCTGGCAGTTACTGCACAACTTCGTCTATCTTGTCGCGATCCTCGCGCCCATTCATTATTTGTGGTCGGTGAAGATCCTCTCTCCGCAGCCGGTCCTCTATGCGCTGGCAGCCGTGGCGCTTTTAGCATGGCGTTATAAGAAGTTCCGTCAGTGGTTGCGATAGTTCGCGAAACTGTGCGTTTTCCCGCAGATTACCTCTCAACCGCAAATCTTTTTTGGATTGCGGTTGATAATCTTCCCTGATAAGACCAGTATTTAGCTGCCAAATGCTACGAAATCGTTATAATGTGCGACCTTGGTTCGCCCGACAGTGGTTTTAGGCCTCTGAAATGGTGACATTTGCGCTTCGACGGTATATTTTGTTTTTTACCGGAAGATCGCAGGAGATAGCGGCATAATGACTGATAAGTTCCATATCTTAGTTTTAAACGGACCGAACCTGAACATGCTCGGGACCCGTGAGCCAGAGAAGTACGGCACGCTGACATTGAGCGAAATTGTTAACCGTCTGAGCACGGATGCAACCTCGCTGAATGTGGATTTGGACCATTTTCAGTCAAACGCGGAGTACGCAATCATCGACCGTATTCATCAGGCTAAAGACACTGTGGACTATATCCTGATCAATCCGGCCGCGTTTACGCACACCAGTGTTGCTATCCGCGACGCACTGCTCGCGGTGAGTATCCCGTTTATCGAGATCCACCTGAGTAACGTGCACGCCCGAGAGCCGTTCCGCCACCATTCGTATCTGTCGGATATCGCTGCTGGCGTTATCTGCGGACTGGGCGCAGACGGCTATTCATACGCTTTACAGACAGCGGTAAAACGCTTGTCACAATCACACTAAACAAGAGTACGGAACCCACTCATGGATATTCGTAAGATTAAAAAACTGATCGAGCTGGTTGAAGAATCAGGCATCTCCGAACTGGAAATTTCTGAAGGCGAAGAGTCTGTACGCATCAGCCGTGCAGCCCCAGCCGCTAGCTTCCCGGTAATGCAGCAAGCTTACGCTGCGCCAGTGCAGCAGCCTGCGCTTTCCGCAGCCGTTGCGCCAGCAGCAGCTGAAGCCGCACCTGCCGCTGCAGCAGAAATCAGTGGTCACATCGTACGTTCCCCAATGGTTGGTACTTTCTACCGCACCCCGAGCCCGGACGCGAAGGCGTTCATCGAAGTGGGTCAGAAAGTCAACGTAGGCGATACCCTGTGCATCGTTGAAGCGATGAAAATGATGAACCAGATCGAAGCTGACAAGTCAGGTACTGTGAAAGCGATTCTGGTCGAAAGTGGTCAGCCGGTTGAATTTGACGAGCCGCTGGTCGTCATCGAGTAACGAGGCGAACATGCTGGATAAAATTGTTATCGCCAACCGTGGCGAGATTGCACTGCGTATTCTTCGTGCCTGTAAAGAACTGGGCATCAAGACCGTGGCCGTGCACTCAAGCGCGGATCGCGATTTAAAACACGTATTGCTGGCGGATGAGACGGTCTGTATTGGCCCGGCTCCATCCGTAAAAAGCTATCTGAACATCCCGGCTATCATCAGCGCCGCTGAAATCACCGGCGCGGTGGCAATTCATCCGGGTTATGGTTTCCTCTCTGAGAACGCCAACTTTGCTGAGCAGGTTGAACGCTCTGGCTTTATCTTCATCGGTCCGAAAGCCGACACTATCCGCCTGATGGGCGACAAAGTGTCTGCGATCACCGCGATGAAAAAAGCCGGTGTTCCAACCGTACCAGGCTCTGACGGCCCTCTGACCGACGACATGGATGCTAACCGTGCTCATGCTAAACGCATTGGCTACCCGGTTATTATCAAGGCGTCCGGCGGCGGCGGCGGTCGCGGTATGCGCGTTGTGCGCAGCGATGCTGAACTGGCGCAGTCCATCTCCATGACCAAAGCAGAAGCGAAAGCCGCTTTCAGCAATGACATGGTGTACATGGAAAAATACCTGGAAAACCCACGCCACATCGAAATTCAGGTGCTGGCTGACGGTCAGGGTAACGCGATCTATCTGGCAGAACGTGACTGCTCCATGCAGCGTCGTCACCAGAAAGTGGTCGAAGAAGCACCAGCGCCGGGCATTACCCCGGAACTGCGTCGCTACATCGGCGAGCGTTGCGCCAAAGCGTGTGTCGATATCGGCTATCGCGGGGCGGGTACCTTTGAGTTCCTGTTCGAAAACGGCGAGTTCTACTTCATTGAGATGAACACCCGAATTCAGGTTGAACACCCGGTTACCGAAATGATCACCGGCGTTGACCTGATTAAAGAGCAGCTGCGTATCGCAGCCGGTCAGCCGCTGTCCATCAAGCAGGAAGAAGTTGTGGTGAAAGGCCATGCGGTAGAGTGCCGTATCAACGCCGAAGACCCGAACACCTTCCTGCCAAGCCCGGGTAAAATCACGCGTTTCCACGCGCCGGGTGGCTTTGGTGTACGTTGGGAATCTCATATCTACGCCGGCTACACCGTACCGCCGTACTATGACTCAATGATCGGTAAGCTTATCTGCTACGGCGAAAACCGTGACGTGGCGATTGCCCGCATGAAGAACGCCCTGCAGGAGCTGATCATCGATGGTATCAAAACCAACGTTGATCTGCAGATGCGCATTATGAGCGACGAGCACTTCCAGAATGGTGGAACTAACATCCACTACCTGGAGAAAAAACTCGGTCTTAACGAGAAGTAAGACTGCTCTCACGCGACAAGGCCGGATTATCCGGCCTTTTTTATTTCTGGGGATCGCCACGCCCCATCATGTACAATCCCCGCTTTCTGCATCCACAAGGGACAAAAAATGGACAAACGTTTTGTTCAGGCCCATAAAGAAGCGCGCTGGGCGCTGTGGCTGACCCTTCTCTATCTTGCCGCATGGTTAGTAACCGCTTACTTACCTGACTCCGCCATTGGCATCACCGGCCTGCCGCACTGGTTCGAAATGGCCTGCCTGCTGGTACCGCTGGTGTTTATTCTGCTGTGCTGGGCAATGGTGAAATTCATCTATCGCGATATTCCGCTGGAGGACGATGATGCAGCTTGAAGTCATTCTGCCGCTTGTCGCATACCTGCTGATCGTGTTTGGTTTGTCCATTTATGCCATGCGTAAAAGGGCGACCGGCGCTTTCCTGAGTGAGTATTTCCTCGGCAGCCGGTCTATGGGCGGCGTTGTACTGGCGATGACGCTGACCGCCACCTATATCAGCGCCAGCTCGTTTATTGGCGGCCCCGGTGCTGCCTATAAATACGGATTAGGCTGGGTATTGCTGGCCATGATCCAGCTGCCTGCCGTCTGGCTCTCGCTCGGTATTCTTGGCAAAAAATTTGCCATCCTGGCGCGCCGCTATAACGCCGTAACGCTCAACGATATGCTGTTTGCCCGCTACCGCAGTCGCTTGCTGGTGTGGCTGGCGAGCTTAAGCCTGCTGGTGGCCTTTATTGGCGCGATGACGGTACAGTTTATCGGCGGGGCTCGCCTGCTGGAAACGGCGGCCGGGATCCCCTACGAGACAGGCTTGCTCATCTTTGGGGTAAGCATTGCGCTATATACCGCGTTTGGCGGGTTCCGCGCCAGCGTGCTGAACGATACGCTACAGGGAATGGTTATGCTCATTGGCACGATCGTTCTGCTGGTGGGGATTGTTCATGCGGCTGGCGGCCTCAGTCATGCCGTGGAAACTCTGGAAGCGATTAACCCGAAACTGGTTTCACCGCAGGGCGCGGATGACATCCTTTCTCCGACGTTTATGACGTCGTTCTGGGTGCTGGTCTGCTTCGGGGTAATTGGCCTGCCGCATACCGCCGTGCGCTGTATCTCCTATAAAGACAGCAAAGCCGTTCACAAAGGGATCATTATCGGGACGATAGTGGTCGCGATTCTGATGTTTGGTATGCACCTGGCGGGCGCGCTGGGACGTGCGGTGATCCCTGACCTTACCGTGCCGGATCTGGTGATCCCGACGCTGATGGTCAAAGTGCTGCCGCCCTTCGCCGCCGGGATTTTCCTCGCGGCGCCAATGGCGGCGATTATGTCGACCATTAACGCCCAGTTACTGCAAAGTTCCGCTACGATCATTAAAGATCTCTACCTGAATCTTCGCCCTGAGCAGGTTGAAAATGAACGCCGTCTGAAGCGAATGTCGGCCGTCATCACCCTGGCGTTAGGGGCTCTGCTGCTGTTGGCCGCATGGCGTCCGCCGGAGATGATTATCTGGCTGAACCTGCTTGCGTTTGGCGGCCTTGAAGCCGTTTTCCTGTGGCCGCTGGTATTGGGGCTCTACTGGGAACGCGCGAATGCTGCAGGCGCGCTGAGCGCGATGATTGTCGGCGGCGTGCTTTACGCTGTGCTCGCAACGTTTAAAATCCAGTACCTGGGCTTCCATCCGATTGTGCCTTCGTTACTGCTAAGTTTACTGGCGTTTGTGGTGGGGAACCGTTTCGGCCAGCCCGCCCCGCAAACCGCTATGATTTCTACTGATAAATAAAGAGTTTTGCCATGCCGTGGATCCAACTAAAACTGAATACAACCGGCGCGAACGCCGAAGAGCTGAGCGATGCGCTGATGGAGGCCGGATCTGTCTCCATTACCTTCCAGGACACGCATGACACGCCGGTGTTTGAGCCGCTGCCGGGCGAAACGCGCCTGTGGGGTGACACTGACGTTATTGGCCTGTTTGATGCCGAAACCGACATGAAAGAGGTCGTCGCTATTCTGGAAAATCATCCACTGCTGGGCGCGGGTTTTGTGCACAAAATCGAACAGCTGGAAGACAAAGACTGGGAACGCGAGTGGATGGATAACTTCCACCCGATGCAGTTCGGCAAACGCCTGTGGATTTGTCCTAGCTGGCGCGATGTACCGGATGAAAATGCCGTCAACGTGATGCTCGACCCAGGCCTGGCGTTTGGCACCGGCACCCACCCAACCACCTCTCTGTGCCTGCAATGGCTGGACGGTCTGGATCTGGACGGTAAGACGGTGATCGACTTCGGATGCGGCTCCGGGATCCTCGCGATTGCCGCCCTGAAACTGGGCGCGGCGAAAGCCATCGGGATCGATATCGATCCGCAGGCCATTCAGGCCAGCCGCGATAATGCAGAGCGTAATGGCGTCTCCGATCGTCTGGAGCTGTATCTGCCGGATGCACAGCCAAAAGCCATGAAAGCCGATGTGGTGGTCGCTAACATTCTCGCGGGCCCGCTGCGTGAACTGGCCCCGTTAATCAGCGTTCTGCCTATTGAGGGCGGTCTGCTGGGCCTTTCCGGGATCCTGGCAAGCCAGGCGGACAGCGTTTGCGAAGCCTACACCGATCTTTTCGATCTCGACCCCGTTGTAGAGAAAGAAGAGTGGTGCCGTATTACCGGTCGTAAAAAATAAGTATTTGGCGTGGTCCTCTGACCACGCTTTCTCCCCTCTGGCATTCTTCCTTTTTCAGGTAAAATAACCCTACAAATCATAAGGGTAAATTATGATTTGGATAATAAAATTCACAGGAAGAATATTATGAGACTCATTTATAGCAAGGCAGCGCTGTTAGCGCTGAGCATGATCTCGGCTTCAGCATGCGCATCACACTGGAGCTACAAAGGAGAAGGTTCACCGGAGCACTGGGGCGAACTGGATGAGGCATACAAAACCTGTCAAAGCGGAATGTACCAGTCTCCGATTGATATTGATTCAACCGCTAACGCCCATCTTTCCCCGCTGCAAACGCACTACATTGATGGCCCTGTGACGCTGACAAACAACGGCCATACCATTCAGGCAAGCGAACAGGCTGACACCCGCGACACCATCACGCTGGATAAGCAAACCTGGACGTTACAGCAGTTCCACTTCCACGCGCCGAGCGAAAATACCGTGCATGGCAAGCATTACGCGATGGAAATGCACCTTGTACATAAAAATGCGAAGGGAGAGCTGACGGTTGTTGCAGTCATGTTCGACAAAGGGGCCAGGAATCCGGAGCTTGATAAACTGTGGAACGTAATGCCTCAGCAGGCTGAGCAGAACGTCTCCATCAAACAGGATCTCAATCTGAACACACTGCTGCCGAAAGATAAAACGTACTGGCGCTTTAGCGGCTCGCTGACTACACCACCATGTTCGGAAGGCGTCACCTGGATTGTGCTCAAGCACCCTCTGACGGTCTCTGCCGAGCAGCTCGAAAAATTCACCCACACAATGCATCACGATAATAACCGTCCGGTACAGTCCCTCCATGGTCGTGTTGTCGTCGAATAACGACTATTTTTTGTCCTGATATCATGTTCTAAAATGCGACGCAGATCGCAAAGAAGTAGGGAAATCTGCTGCTAAAAACAGCAGATTATCCCGCTCATGTGTCGCATTTATTCAGAAATGATGAGAAGTTACGGGAAATTGTAAGCGCACATAAAATAACCACCACCGCATAACCCAATGATTTCAATAATGAATAATTTTAAACGAAAAGATTGCGCGGCGATTCCTTGATCTACAACAGTGGATTGTTCAAAGTTTGGCCTTTCATCTCGTGCAAAAAATGCGTAATATACGCCGCCTTGCAGTCACAGTATGGTCATTTCTTAACTCATGCGCATCGGACACCACCAGCTTAGAAATCGCCTGATCGCAGCCCCAATGGCAGGTATTACCGACCGGCCGTTCAGGACGCTGTGCTATGAGATGGGAGCCGGTTTAACCGTATCCGAGATGATGTCGTCTAACCCGCAGGTCTGGGAAAGCGACAAATCCCGCCTTCGGATGGTGCACATTGATGAACCAGGTATTCGCACCGTGCAAATTGCCGGAAGCGTCCCTGAAGAGATGGCAGATGCCGCGCGTATTAACGTGGAAAGTGGTGCCCAGATTATTGATATCAATATGGGTTGCCCGGCCAAAAAGGTGAATCGCAAGCTTGCAGGTTCAGCCCTTCTGCAATACCCCGACCAGGTGAAAGCTATCCTGACGGCGGTTGTCAGCGCAGTGGACGTTCCTGTTACGTTAAAGATTCGCACGGGTTGGTCGCCGGAACACCGTAACTGTGTAGAGATTGCCCAACTGGCCGAAGACTGTGGCATTCAGGCCCTGACCATCCATGGACGCACTCGCGCCTGTTTGTTCAATGGTGAAGCTGAATACGACAGCATTCGGGCAGTTAAGCAGAAGGTTTCCATTCCGATTATCGCGAATGGCGACATAACTGACCCGCTTAAAGCCAGGGCTGTACTCGACTATACGGGAGCTGATGCTCTGATGATAGGACGTGCAGCTCAGGGAAGACCCTGGATCTTCCGGGAAATCCAGCATTATCTGGACACTGGGGAGCTGCTTGCCCCACTGCCTCTGGCAGAGGTAAAGCGCTTGCTTTGTTCGCATGTTCGGGAACTGCATGACCATTACGGTCAGGCAAAAGGGTACCGAATTGCGCGTAAACACGTCTCCTGGTATCTCCAGGAGCACGCTCCAGATGACCAGTTTCGGCGCACATTCAACGCCATTGAGGATGCCAGCGAACAGCTGGAGGCGTTGGAGGCATACTTCGAAAATCTTGCGTAATGAAATAAAGAGCTGACAGAACTATGTTCGAACAACGCGTAAATTCTGACGTACTGACCGTTTCTACCGTTAACTCTCAGGATCAGGTAACTCAAAAGCCCCTGCGTGACTCGGTTAAACAGGCACTGAAGAACTATTTTGCTCAACTGAACGGTCAGGATGTTAATGACCTGTATGAGCTGGTACTGGCTGAAGTTGAACAGCCACTGTTGGACATGGTGATGCAATACACCCGCGGTAATCAGACCCGCGCTGCGCTGATGATGGGTATCAACCGTGGTACTCTGCGTAAGAAACTGAAAAAATACGGCATGAACTAATTTCGATTAGCTAACTGCTTGTTTAAAAAGGCGCTACCTGGCATGGGGATGCGCCTTTTTTATTACCCGCTTCTGTCACCGTCAACGCTTTGTAAACCTTCCCTTATCCCGCTTTTAAACCGCTGCTTTTCGTGTATATTTCCACCACTTCAGTGGCTCTCTTCTCGCGGAATGACACAATGATTCGTAAATACTGGTGGCTGGTTGTCTTTGCAATCTCCGTTTTCCTTTTCGATGCCCTCCTGATGCAGTGGATTGAACTGATGAGCACCGAAACCGACAAGTGCCGCAATATGAACTCCGTCAATCCGCTGAAATTAGTGAACTGTTCAGAACTCGATTGACTCCCTCACGTCACTGCCGCCCCGTTATTACCTACGAAAAACGGGGATTTAAATCCCTTTGAGCCGTTCCCTTACGGTGATAATGTCTCGCCCTTCTCAACCGCTCTTGCGTAACATCACACTCGAGTAGAACCGTCCATGCTGGTTAGCCAATACAACCCTATCCTTGTCGTCCTCTCCTTTGTTGTTGCTATCCTTGCGGCTTATACCGCGCTGAATATGGCTGCACGCGTCGCCGGGAGTCAGGGTGCCGCTGCGCGCATCTGGCTGGCGGGGGGCGGTATTGCAATGGGTATTGGCGTGTGGGCCATGCACTTTATCGGCATGCTGGCGATGGATCTCTCCATGAGCATGAGTTACAACGCGACCCTGACGATTTTATCCATGGTCATCGCCGTCGGTTCGTCACTGTTTGCACTATGGCTCGTCAGCTGCGAGCAGTTGCGCTTACGCCGCCTGCTGCCCGGCGCGCTGGTGATGGGAAGCGGTATTGTGGCTATGCATTACACCGGTATGGCGGCGCTGGAAGTGATGCCCGGGATTATCTGGGACAAAGGCTGGGTGGCCATGTCTGTCGTGATTGCACTTGCAGCTTCGCTTGCTGCATTGTGGCTGACGTTTCGCCTGCGTCACGAAGCCGCGCAGGTGGTACTGATGCGCATGGGGGCCGCCATCACGATGGGGGTTGCCATTGCCGGCATGCACTACGCAGGAATGAAAGCCGCACAGTTTCCGATGTCTACGATGGTTCATCATCAGGGCATCAACGGAAGCTGGCTGGCGGTGCTGGTCAGCGTCGTCGCGCTCTCGATTCTGGGGATCACGTTGCTGGTATCGATGCTGGATGCCCGCCTGCAGGCACGTACCGCCCTTCTGGCCTCGTCGCTTGCAGAAGCTAACCGGGAGCTCGCTCAACTGGCATTGCAGGATACCCTGACGCGCTTGCCCAACCGTATCCTGCTGGAAGACAGACTCGATCAGGCCATCAGCAAAGCCGATCGTGAAGGTACCCATTTTGCCCTGATGTTCATGGATCTCGACGGTTTTAAAGCCATCAATGACGCCTACGGTCATGATATCGGTGACAGGCTACTGGTCGCCGTTACGCAGCGTCTGCTGCATCTCCTGAAGGGCCAATTCACCCTTGCACGCATTGGCGGCGATGAGTTTGTTCTGCTGGCAGAGGGAGAAGGACCGGACGATGCGGCCTCGCTGGCAAATTCGCTGGTGCGGGCCATTGATAGCCCGTTCAATATCGACCCCTATGAACTGGTGGTGACTCTCAGCATAGGCATCGCGCTGTATCCTCACGACGGCAAAAGCGAACGTGAGCTGATGTTTAACGCCGACGCAGCGATGTACCACACCAAGCACATGGGTCGAAACGGCTATCACTTCTTCCAGCCCTCCATGAATACTCTGGCACAGACCCATCTTCAGTTAATGAACGACCTGTGGATGGCTATCGATCGCAATGAACTGCGCCTGCTTTATCAGCCAAAGTTTCAAGCGCCTGCTGGACCTCTGCTCGGGTTTGAGGCGCTGCTGCGCTGGCAACACCCTAAACAGGGGTTACTGACGCCGGACCTTTTCCTGCCGCTGGCGGAAAAAACCGGGCTCATCATCCCCATTGGTAACTGGGTAATCAACGAAGCCTGTCGTCAGCTGAGGGAATGGCACCTTCAGGGACATCATAACTGGTCTATGGCAGTCAACCTGTCGACATTGCAGTTTGAACAACCATCGCTGGTTAAAACGGTTCTCGACTGCCTTGCCCTTCATCACGTCCCGCCGGAAATGCTCATTCTGGAAGTGACGGAGACCACAGCAATGAGCAACCCGGATGAAAGCGTGCGGGTGCTGACAGAGCTGACGGATGCCGGAGTGAAAGCCTCCATTGATGACTTTGGTACTGGCTATTCCAGCCTGCTCTATCTTAAGCGTTTACCGGCGTGTGAACTGAAGATCGACAGGGCGTTTGTGAAAGAATTAAGTGGTGAAAGCGAGGATGCGACCATTGTCTCAGCGATTGTGGCCCTCGCAAAAACGCTGAATCTAAAAGTCGTGGCTGAAGGTGTGGAAACCGAAGCGCAGCAAACCTTTTTGACGGAGCTGGGCTGTAACACCCTTCAGGGCTATCTGTTAGGTAAGCCTGTCAGCGCGCAGACCATCGAGACGCTTTGCGCCCGGGGCGAAATGTTGCCTGGCGCTGAGCTGTAATCATCATGTGGCGATACTCGCATGATCGGGAGTGTCGCCAGAATACTATCGACCAGGGCGGGAGCCTGCTGATAAAGATTAAAACTGTCGCTATTCATTAACCAGTTTTTAATGATTCCGCTAAAAAAACCGTGGAACACAATCATTGTCAGTTCAACATTCACCTGCGGCGCAACGATTTTTCGGGAAATACATTTTTCCAGCGTGACGCGCAAAAAGTCATAATTGAATCCAATCCGTTTTCTGATTTCAGCCTCGGAAATCATATCGCTATTAAATTCACATTTATGATACAGAATTTGCAGAAGCGCACATTGACGGGGCTCCCGTGCAATATACTGCAATGCAGTAATAAATTGCTCACGAAGCATTAACAACGGGTCATCGTTTTCAGAAAGAGAAAGTCTGTCGCGAATAACATCCCGAAGCGGTAACTGCTGTTCCCAGATAGCGTTAAATATTTCGGCTTTACTGGCAAAATGCCAGTAGATTGCGCCGCGCGTCACCTTCGCGGCATCCGCGATATCCGTCAGGGTCGTGTTGGCTACGCCTCGCGTCGCAAACTGCCCGATAGCCGCCTCAATCAACTGCTGTCGGGTTTGTTGAGCCTCTTCTTTCTTTTTACGTGCCATAGACAGCTACTCGTTACTCACAAGGTTGATACGGGACACCGGGTTAAGATGTGCGAAAGTATTCACTAAAACGCGTTTTAATTTTGCACAAAAAAAGTCAATCTTCTTAATTTATAATCAAAGTAAATACATAATGATATTTATATTCACAGAATGAATAGATAAGCGCATTAAACCTTATTTACCTGATAAGTTTGACAGAAGTATACCCGCATTTTATCCGGGTCTGATTCTGATTTTCCCGTCAGGCCTCGTCATTCGCACTTATAAATTAAAAAACATTAAATACCCTCATTATTATACGCAGCTACATTTTATTTTTTCCCTGTCCCAACTACCGATCTACGGCAAACATCGGTTAATGGGTATTTAAAGGAACAGTAATGACGAATCATTTCAGACGCTTGCCCTTATCCGTTTTCATTGTCTGCGCTGTACTGCTCACTGGATGCGATGGCCAGGAAAACCAACAACAACATGCGCAGGCACCTCAGGTCAGCGTTCATATTGTGAAAAGCGCGCCTCTGGCTGTCACAACTGAACTCCCGGGTAGAACAGATGCATTCCGCGTTGCGGAGGTTCGTCCACAGGTTAGCGGTATCGTCCTGCGCCGCAACTTCACGGAAGGTAGCGATGTAAAAGCAGGGGATTCACTGTACCAGATCGATCCTGCGCCCTATCAGGCGGCCTATGACAACGCGAAAGGCGAGCTGGCAAAGGCACAGGCGGCTGCTAATATTGCGCACCTGACGGTGAAACGCTACCTCCCGCTGATGGGAACACAGTACGTCAGCAAGCAGGAGTATGACCAGGCCGTAGCCACGGCTCAGCAGGCAGATGCCAGCGTCGTCGCTGCAAAAGCGGGCGTTGAAAGTGCACGCATCAATCTTGCTTACACTAAAGTGACGTCCCCTGTTGATGGCCGCATCGGTAAATCCAGCGTGACGGAAGGGGCGCTCGTCACGAACGGGCAAGCCGCAGCGCTGGCAACGGTCCAGCAGCTTGATCCGATTTATGTCGATGTCACCCAGTCAAGCAATGAATTTATGCGTCTGAAGCAGACGAGCCTGCAAAAAGGCGATAAGGCTAGCAGCGTTGAGCTGCTGATGGAGAATGGTCAGCCCTATCCGCTGAAAGGCACGTTGCAGTTCTCTGACGTTACGGTGGATGAAAGTACTGGATCAATTACCCTGCGCGCCATTTTCCCTAACCCTCAACATCTGCTGTTACCGGGGATGTTTGTTCGTGCCCGCATTGATGAAGGCACACAGCCAGATGCCATTCTGGTTCCGCAGCAGGGCGTTACCCGCACACCGCGCGGCGACGCAACCGTACTGGTGGTTAATGATAAAAATCAGGTTGAATCACGCACTGTTGTTGCACCTCAGGCAATCGGCGATCGCTGGCTGGTGACGGAAGGGTTGAAAAACGGTGACAAAGTGATCGTCAGCGGCCTGCAAAAAGTCAGGCCTGGGGCTACCGTCGTTGCCACGCCTGATACCACCACGGCTCCCGCCAGTTAAGGAACGACGACATGGCTAATTTCTTCATTCAGCGGCCGGTTTTCGCCTGGGTACTTGCCATCATTTTGATGATTGCAGGCGGCCTGGCGATTCTCAAATTGCCCGTTGCCCAGTATCCGACAATTGCCCCTCCTGCCGTGGCGATTTCCGCAACCTACCCCGGCGCTGACGCCCAGACGGTGCAGGATACCGTGACCCAGGTTATCGAACAGAACATGAACGGTATCGATAACCTGATGTATATGTCTTCCACCAGCGATTCAGCAGGTAACGTCACCATCACCCTGACCTTCGAGTCAGGAACAGACCCCGATATCGCCCAGGTCCAGGTGCAGAACAAGCTGCAGCTTGCCATGCCGCTGCTGCCGCAAGAGGTACAGCAGCAAGGGATTGGCGTTGAGAAATCCAGCAGCAGCTTCCTGCTGGTCGCCGGTTTTGTTTCGGACAACAAAAGCCTGACGCAAGATGATATCTCCGACTATGTCGCCTCGAACGTCAAAGATGCTATCAGCCGAACGACGGGTGTCGGCGACGTCCAGCTGTTTGGCGCCCAGTATGCGATGCGCATCTGGCTCGACAGCAACGCGATGAATAAATACCAACTGACGCCGCTGGATATTATCAACCAGCTGAAAACGCAGAACGACCAGATAGCGGCAGGTCAATTGGGTGGTACGCCATCGGTTCCTGGACAACAATTGAACGCCTCTATCATCGCGCAAACTCGCCTGAAATCACCGGAAGAGTTTGGCCGCGTGACGCTCAAGGTGAACCAGGACGGCTCAATGGTTCACCTGAAGGATGTCGCTCGCATTGAGCTCGGCGGCGAAAACTACAATATGGTGACCAAAATCAACGGGCAGGCAGCAACCGGCCTGGGGATTAAGCTGGCAACCGGGGCAAACGCGCTGGATACCGCGGCAGCCATCAAGAGCAAGCTGGCGCAACTGCAACAGTTCTTCCCACAGGGGCTTAAGGTCGTCTACCCCTATGACACCACACCATTCGTGAAAATCTCCATTCACGAAGTGGTGAAAACCCTGTTTGAAGCGATCATTCTGGTCTTCCTGGTCATGTACCTGTTCCTGCAAAACCTGCGGGCGACGCTCATCCCAACTATCGCGGTGCCGGTGGTTCTGCTGGGTACCTTCGCGGTTCTGGCGGCGTTCGGTTTCTCCATCAACACCCTGACGATGTTCGGGATGGTACTGGCGATAGGGCTACTGGTTGATGACGCCATCGTGGTGGTCGAGAACGTTGAGCGCGTGATGGTCGAGGACAAACTGCCGCCGAAAGAGGCCACGCAGAAGTCGATGGAGCAGATCCAGGGCGCGCTTGTGGGGATCGCGATGGTTCTCTCGGCGGTATTTGTTCCCATGGCTTTCTTTGGTGGCTCGACAGGTGCTATCTATCGCCAGTTCTCGCTGACTATCGTTTCCGCCATGGCGCTCTCCGTTCTGGTTGCGCTGATCCTGACGCCAGCACTCTGCGCCACGTTGCTTAAGCCCGTCTCCGGCGATCATCACGAGAAAAAAGGTGGCTTCTTCGGCTGGTTTAACGCGCGTTTTGATAAGAGCGTGGAACACTACAGCAACAGCGTGAGCGGTATTTTGCGTAAGACCGGCCGTTACCTGGTGGTATACGTCATTATTGTCGGTGGGATGGCGGTGCTGTTCCTGCGCTTACCTACCTCCTTCCTGCCCGAAGAGGATCAGGGGGTGTTTATGACGATGGTTCAACTCCCGGCGGGTGCGACCCAGACGCGGACTCAGCAGGTTCTCGACCAGGTTCAGGACTACTATCTGACCAAAGAGAAAGCGAACGTTGAATCCGTCTTTACCGTTAACGGCTTTAGCTTTAGCGGTCAGGGCCAGAACTCCGGTATCGCCTTCGTCAGCCTGAAGCCCTGGGAAGAGCGTTCGGGTGAAGAAAATAGCGTTGAGGTGATCGTGGGCCGTGCAACGAAAGCGTTCAGTAAGATTAAAGACGGCCTTGTGTTCCCGTTTAACTTGCCTGCCATTATTGAGCTGGGAACCGCAACAGGTTTCGACTTCGAACTCATCGATCAGGCTAACCTGGGGCATACCCAGCTGACGCAGGCGCGTAATCAATTGCTCGGCATGGTGAAAGAGCACCCTGACCTGCTGGTTCGCGTGCGTCCTAATGGTCTGGAGGATACACCCCAGTTCAAGCTGGATGTCGACCAGGAAAAAGCGCAGGCGCTGGGTATTAGCCTCTCTGACGTCAACCAGACAATCTCAACGGCATTGGGCGGCACCTATGTGAATGACTTTATCGATCATGGCCGCGTGAAAAAGGTCTATGTACAGGCCGACGCAAAATTCCGTATGTTGCCAGGGGACATCAACAACCTCTACGTGCGCAGCGCAAACGGGGAAATGGTGCCGTTCTCATCCTTTAGCAGCGCGCACTGGGTTTATGGTTCTCCTCGTCTGGAGCGCTACAACGGCATGCCATCTATGGAAATTCTCGGTGAGTCCGCGCCGGGCAAAAGTACCGGTGAAGCCATGGCCTTAATGGAGAGCCTCGCAGCAAAATTGCCTTCTGGTATCGGCCATGACTGGACGGGAATGTCTTATCAGGAACGGCTTTCAGGAAACCAGGCGCCTGCACTGTACGCCATTTCACTGATAGTGGTGTTCCTGTGTCTGGCTGCCCTGTACGAAAGCTGGTCCATTCCCTTCTCTGTTATGCTGGTTGTGCCGCTGGGTGTCATCGGGGCTCTTCTCGCAGCATCGCTGCGCGGGTTAAACAATGACGTCTATTTCCAGGTCGGCCTGCTGACGACGATTGGATTATCGGCGAAAAACGCCATTCTGATCGTCGAATTTGCTAAAGACCTGATGGAAAAAGAAGGTAAAGGGATCATTGAGGCCACACTGGAAGCATCGAGAATGCGCCTTCGCCCGATCCTGATGACCTCCCTGGCCTTCATTCTTGGCGTCATGCCGCTGGTGATCAGCACCGGGGCCGGGAGCGGCGCGCAAAACGCAGTCGGTACGGGCGTTATGGGAGGCATGCTTTCCGCAACGCTTCTGGCCATTTTCTTTGTGCCCGTTTTCTTTGTGGTCGTCCGGAGACGATTTACCAACCATAAGGATTAACGTATCCCTGAAGGCACCGTTTGGTGCCTTTTGTATTTTTAATATAAACAACGAATTAGACATTACCGAATTGCAGTGTTAAAAAGGCAGCTGTTTGCATTAAGTAAGCATTCCCTTTTACCGCTCCATAATTTCTCCATGAATTTATCCTGAAAAGGATTTTTCTCCATGATTTTTACAAAGTACATAATTTGAGATTATTCCTCGTGTAACGGGAACTTACCCTGGTGGTAAAATAACCTCCAGTTCGTTAATAGCCCTCCTGGCTTTGTAGCGAATGAGAAATAATACTGAGGTAACATCATGAAAAGATTCATTTCCGTTGCACTTCTCGCTGCGCTGCTTGCTGGTTGCGCGCACGACTCTCCATGTGTACCGGTTTACGACGACCAGGGTCGACTGGTTCATACCAATACCTGTATGAAAGGCACTACTCAGGATAACTGGGAAACAGCAGGTGCTATCGCCGGCGGAGCCGCCGCTGTGGCGGGTTTGACGTTGGGTATCGTTGCCCTGACGAAGTAATATTTGTTCAGAAAGCGCGGCTCCGGCCGCGCTTTTGCTTTTAATGAGTGCACTGTTTTCCAGTAAGTAAAAAAATAGCCCCGTATTTATTCTTTCCTGTAATTTCAACCGACCACGTTTAACATCTTTTTCTTATACCCGATCTTTTTCACACGTTAATACTATTGAATACTCTGCCAATATTCACTCCAGAAACTATCTCTTCTTTTTATCTCATACCCATTGAAACTTTTGCTCCGATTTGTGGCGCAGGTTGTAATTTCGCACCGTTTCGGGGCGCTCGTTTTATTTAAGCCTGTCTACACTCAGCATTAAGCGTTCACTCATCACGTATTTTGTTGAACGCAAAACTGGCATTACGTTTGCTTTATAAATGTTGGCCAACGCCACAGACAGGTAAAGCGTTTTAAAAACGCCTCTATAACGATAAGTTTCGCCACACAGGATGCATTATGAAAAAGACGATGATAGCCAGCCTGGCTGCTGCAGGCATGATGTTTGCCGTAGCCGGTCAAGCCCATGCGGGAACGACACTGGATGCCGTTAAAAAGAAAGGTTTTGTTCAATGTGGTATCAGTGACGGTTTGCCTGGCTTCTCATATGCCGATGCGAACGGCAAATTTACCGGTATTGATGTTGATGTTTGCCGTGGCGTTGCAGCTGCCGTTTTTGGCGATGACAGCAAAGTAAAATATACCCCGCTGACGGCGAAAGAACGCTTTACAGCGCTGCAGTCCGGCGAGGTCGATATGCTCTCCCGTAATACCACCTGGACCTCCTCCCGTGATGCAGGCATGGGAATGTCATTTACGGGCGTGACCTATTATGACGGCATCGGCTTCCTGACCCACAATAAAGCGGGCCTGAAAAGCGCTAAAGAGCTGGATGGCGCGACCGTGTGTATCCAGGCGGGTACCGATACCGAGCTAAACGTCGCGGATTATTTCAAAGCCAATAAGATGAAATACACCCCTGTGACATTCGACCGCTCGGATGAATCAGCCAAAGCGCTGGAATCCGGTCGCTGCGACACTCTGGCCTCTGACCAGTCACAGCTGTATGCCTTACGCATTAAGCTAAGCAACCCGGCTGAGTGGATTGTCCTGCCTGAAGTGATCTCCAAAGAACCTCTCGGACCGGTTGTCCGTCGTGGCGATGAAGACTGGTTCTCAATCGTTCGCTGGACGCTATTTGCCATGCTGAATGCAGAAGAGATGGGCATCAATTCGAAAAACGTCGATGAAAAAGCAGCGAATCCTTCCACCCCGGACATGGCGCACCTGCTCGGTAAAGAAGGCGATTTCGGCAAGGATCTGAAGCTGGATAACAAGTGGGCGTACAACATCATCAAACAGGTGGGCAATTATTCTGAGATCTTCGAGCGCAACGTGGGATCGGAAAGCCCGCTGAAGATCAAACGCGGCCAGAACAATCTCTGGAATAACGGCGGCATTCAGTACGCGCCACCGGTACGTTAAGTCATTGTGGTAACGGGCACTGCTCTGGCAGTGCCCAATCCAGAGTCATGGTTATTGAGGTTTTTTTATGTCCCATCGCCGCTCAGCCGTAAAAGGATCGCTATCCTTTTCTCATCCCGCGGTCCGCGCCTGGCTATTCCAGATTATTGCTATTGTTGCGGTTGTTCTCATCGCCGTGTATCTCATCCATAACACCATAACCAACCTTAATAATCGCGGTATTACGTCCGGGTTTGCGTTTCTGGATCGCAGCGCGGGGTTTGGCATCGTTCAGCACCTTATTGATTACCAGGAAGGTGACACGTACGGACGCGTATTTGTAGTCGGCTTGCTGAATACGCTGCTGGTCTCAGCGCTTTGTATTGTCTTTGCTTCAATACTGGGCTTCTTTATTGGCCTGGCGCGTCTTTCTGAAAACTGGCTGCTGCGGAAACTGTCGACTGTTTATATTGAGACGTTCCGCAATATCCCCCCGCTGCTGCAGATCTTCTTCTGGTATTTCGCCGTACTGCGTAACCTTCCCGGTCCCCGCCAGGCCGTCGATGCTTTTGAGCTATTTTTCTTGAGTAACCGTGGGCTGTATATTCCTTCTCCTGAGTCTGGCGAAGGGCTGTATCCCTTCATTGCTGCGATTGTGATAGCACTTGCTCTCTCTGCCGGGGTATTCCGCTTTAACCGTAAACACCAGATTAAAACCGGTCAGCTTCGTAAAACCTGGCCCACGGCGGCAGTACTGATCGTTGGCCTGCCGCTATTGGCACACTGGCTGTTTGGGGCCGCACTGCACTGGGATGTTCCGCATCTGCGGGGCTTTAACTTCCAGGGTGGGATGGTGTTGATTCCTGAACTGGCTGCCCTGACGCTGGCGCTTTCGATTTATACGTCCGCCTTTATCGCTGAGATTATTCGTGCCGGGATCCAGGCCGTCCCCCACGGGCAACACGAAGCAGCGCGCTCATTGGGGCTACCTCATACGGTGACGCTTCGCCAGGTCATCATTCCACAGGCTTTACGGGTCATCATTCCGCCCCTGACCAGCCAGTACCTCAATATTGTCAAAAACTCGTCGTTGGCCGCTGCCATCGGCTACCCGGATATGGTGTCACTCTTCGCCGGAACCGTGCTTAACCAGACCGGACAAGCCATTGAAACCATCGCCATTACCATGTCTGTCTATCTGATTATCAGCCTGGTGATTTCATTGCTGATGAACCTTTATAACCGTCGTATAGCACTGGTCGAGCGCTAAGGATCTATGATGACAAAAGCGATACTGTCGCACTCCTCGCGCCCTGCCAACTCGACAGGTGGACGTTTCATTCTCTGGGCGCGTAAGAATCTGTTCTCCAGCTGGAGTAACAGCCTGCTGACGATTATCTGCCTGTGGCTCATGTGGGAATTGATCCCGCCTCTCCTGAACTGGGCGTTTTTACAGGCCAACTGGGTCGGTTCAACCCGAGCAGACTGTACAAAAGCCGGTGCCTGCTGGGTGTTTATTCATGAGCGCTTCGGCCAGTTCATGTATGGATTGTATCCCCATGAACAACGCTGGCGGATTAATCTGGCGCTGGTTATCGGCCTGCTTTCTATCGTGGCTATGTTCTGGAAAAAGCTGCCTCATCGCGGACGCTATATTGCCTGCTGGGCAGTGGTTTATCCGATTATTGTCTGGGCGCTGTTGTATGGGGGTTTTCTGGGACTGGAGCGGGTTGAAACCCGCCAGTGGGGCGGTCTGACGCTGACATTGATTATTGCTTCAGTGGGGATAGCCGGCGCTCTACCCTGGGGGATTCTACTTGCGCTGGGGCGACGTTCAAAAATGCCGGTTGTACGCGTGCTCTCCGTTATCTTCATCGAGTTCTGGCGTGGCGTACCGCTTATCACCGTTCTGTTTATGTCTTCGGTCATGCTGCCGCTGTTTATGGCAGAAGGCACAACGATCGACAAGCTGATCCGTGCCCTGGTCGGTGTGATTCTTTTCCAGTCTGCCTATGTTGCTGAAGTTGTGCGCGGTGGTCTGCAGGCGTTACCTAAGGGGCAGTATGAAGCGGCAGAATCACTAGCGCTCGGCTACTGGAAAACACAGGGGCTAGTCATTCTTCCCCAGGCACTCAAGCTGGTCATTCCGGGTCTGGTCAACACGATCATTGCCCTCTTCAAGGATACCAGCCTGGTGATCATCATCGGATTGTTCGATCTCTTTAGCAGCGTGCAACAGGCAACCGTTGACCCTGTCTGGCTGGGCATGTCCACCGAAGGGTATGTCTTTGCCGCCCTGATCTACTGGATCTTTTGTTTTAGCATGTCGCGCTACAGCCAGCATCTGGAAAAGCGCTTTAACACCGGGCGTACACCGCACTGAGGAAAATATGAGCCAGATTACTATGACACCTGCCGACGCGATGATTACGCTGGAAAACGTGAATAAATGGTACGGGCAGTTTCATGTCCTGAAGGACATCAATCTTAAGGTTAAGCAGGGCGAACGTATCGTTCTTTGTGGGCCTTCCGGTTCAGGGAAATCGACAACTATTCGCTGTATTAACCACCTTGAAGAACATCAGCAGGGGCGAATTGTGGTTGATGGTATCGAGCTGAATGAAGATGTCCGCAATATCGACCGTGTACGGCAGGAAGTGGGTATGGTGTTCCAGCACTTCAATTTGTTCCCCCATCTGACCGTTCTGCAAAACTGCACGCTGGCCCCCATTTGGGTGCAAAAAATGCCGAAAAAGGAGGCCGAGGCGCTGGCCATGCACTACCTGGAACGTGTGCGCATCGCTGAACATGCCAATAAATTCCCAGGGCAGATATCCGGCGGTCAGCAGCAGCGCGTGGCTATCGCCCGTTCGCTGTGTATGAAGCCTAAAATCATGCTGTTTGACGAACCGACATCTGCGCTGGATCCGGAAATGGTGAAAGAGGTTCTGGATACGATGATTGGGCTGGCACAATCCGGAATGACGATGCTGTGCGTGACGCATGAGATGGGATTCGCCAGAACCGTGGCTGACCGGGTGATCTTTATGGATCGTGGTGAAATCGTTGAACAAGCACCACCGGATGAGTTCTTTGCGCATCCTAAGTCTGAACGTACGCGGGCATTTTTATCGCAGGTGATTCATTAGTCGTTTGCTCTGCCGGGTGGCGGCTTCGCCTTACCCGGCCTACCGTTTTTTCGACGCATAAACGCAAAAAGGCCATCCTTTCGGATGGCCTTTTCACTTATTTGATGTCTGGCAGTTCCCTACTCTCACATGGGGAGACCCCACACTACCATCGGCGCTACGGCGTTTCACTTCTGAGTTCGGCATGGGGTCAGGTGGGACCACCGCGCTAAAGCCGCCAGACAAATTCTTTTACTTCTTGCCGAACTTTAACCTAAGTATAAAGTGGTGCTGATACCCAGAGTCGAACTGGGGACCTCACCCTTACCAAGGGTGCGCTCTACCAACTGAGCCATATCAGCACGCTAA
>NZ_JBSKJN010000014.1:0-90684 GCF_053709515.1 Enterobacter sp. UPMP701
GCTTCGTTTTCGCTGCGGCGCGGGGTGTGCATATTACGCTTTCCCGCTTCAGAGTCAAGCGTTTGTTTTGCTTTTCTTTGCTGACCCGGCGGCGTGTGTGCCGTTGTTCCGTGTCAGTGGAGGCGCATTATAGGGAGTTATTCTGAAGTGACAAGCACAAAATACAAAAAACTTTTTGTTCGCTCACTTTTCAAACTCAACGCTTATTTAACCCGCGAATTGCCCGCTAAGTGCGCAATTTCACGCGCAAAACTGGCTACCTGCGACCAGTCGGTATAAACCACTTCTTTACGTGTATCGGTTTCACCACCCGTCATCTTCATAATCAGGCGGATCATGAAGCGGTCATACCAGCGGTAGCGAGGATAGCGCAGCGCACCGGCAAAAACGGCACACAGGTCTGGCTGCCACGGCGAGCTGAGTAAAAACTTACGCGTGTAGCTGTTGGTCTGCGGCGTACGCTTCTCAGCTTTACGGGCAACCAGATTGACCGAGTAAAACGCGCCCGGCAATGTGTTGAGTACCGCAGTATGCTTTTTCACAAAGCGATCCAGCGCCGGATGGAAATGCCCGTAACGAATGGAGGCGCCAATCACCACACGATCGTACTCCTGCCAGGCGATCTGCTCCGCGCGATTCAGGTTCACCACATCCGAGTAAATACCCACTTCTTTTAATTCCGACGCCAGATACGCGGCAATCTCACGCGTTTGTCCGTCTCGCGTTGAGAAAAGAATCAGTGTTTTCATCAATGGCTCCTTATTCGCGCCAGAATGTTGGAGTGAACAGCACCAGCAGCGTAAAGACCTCAAGACGCCCAAACAGCATATTGGCGATGAGGATCCATTTCGCAACCGGGTTCATGCTGGCAAAGTTATCCGCCACCACCCCCAGACCAGGCCCGAGGTTGTTCAGTGTTGCGACGACGGACGCAAAAGCGGAGAAATCATCCACCCCCGTCGCGATGATCGCCAGCATACTGACGATAAAGACCAGCGCATACGCCGAGAAGAACCCCCACACCGCTTCGAGGATACGCTCCGGCAGCGCGCGGTTACCCAGCTTGATGCTGTAGACCGCGTTCGGGTGAACCAGACGTTTCAGCTCGCGGTTCCCCTGCTTAAACAGCAGCAGAATACGAATCACCTTCAGGCCACCACCCGTAGACCCCGCACAGCCCCCGATAAATGCAGAGCATAAAAGCAGCACCGGCAGGAACAGCGGCCAGCGCGCGATGCTGTCCGTGGTAAACCCGGCGGTCGTCGCCATCGATACCACCTGGAAGAAGGCCTGGTTTAGCGTGGTCAGCGCCGAGTTATAAACATCGTGGAACCACAGCACCAGAGTGCAGATGACGACCAGCGTAAGCTGGACGCCAATAAACATGCGGAACTCAGGATCGCGCCAGTACACCTTCAGGCTGCGCCCGCTCAGTAAAGAGAAGTGCAGACCGTAGTTACAGCCGGAGATCAGCAGGAAAATCGCAATGATGGTGTTAATCGTTGGGCTGTCGAAGTAGCCCACGCTGGCATCGTGAGTGGAGAACCCGCCAATCGCAATCGTCGCGAAGCTGTGTCCGATGGCATCGAAGGCAGGCATCCCGGCGAACCAGAGCGCCAGCGCACAGGCCACCGTCAGCAATACATAGATAAGCCAGAGGGTTTTCGCCGTCTCGGCAATACGCGGGCGCATCTTGTTATCTTTCAGGGGCCCCGGCATTTCGGCGCGATAGAGCTGCATTCCCCCGACGCCCAGAATCGGCAGAATAGCCACCGCCAGGACGATGATCCCCATCCCCCCGAACCATTGCAGCATCTGGCGATAAAAGAGAATCGCGTGGGGTAACGAATCCAGCCCCACCAGCGTCGTCGCTCCGGTGGTCGTTAAACCGGAGAACGATTCAAAAAAGGCGTCCGTGATGCTGAGATTGGGCTGTTCAGAGAAAATAAAGGGCAGCGAACCGACGCTTCCCAGTACCGTCCAGAACAGAACCACAATCAAAAAGCCTTCGCGCGATTTCAGCTCACCTTTCTGACGACGGTTTGGCCACCACAGCAGCGAGCCAATCGCCAGCGCGACAAAGAAGGTCTGGGTAAATGCCCGCCCCGCGCCGTCCCGGTAGATAAGCGCCACCAGTCCAGGGAGAATCATCGTCCCGGAAAAGAGTATGACCAGCAGTCCAACGATTCGGGTTATGGCACGAAAATGCATCTCTGCCGCTTCCTTTGGTATTCAAAAGTGAGGTGGGGATTATTCTTCAATCGGCAGCAATTGCAACGAACCACGACTAAAATCAGCCAGTTTTGCTGAAAAAGCAGCCAGTTCAGCCTGAGGAAGCGCCACGCGTAATTGCACCATCGCCTGATAGTCACTGTGCGCGATGACGCCGTTAAACTGCCGCAGCAACGCTTCAATACCGGATAACTGGGCGTAATCGCACAATAGAGTATATTCGGTGAGCGGCGTTTTGCGGATGGTCATCAGCATATTCAGTGCCTGCTGGACGCCACCGCCATAGGCTTTAACCAGCCCGCCGGTGCCTAACAGAATGCCGCCGTAGTAACGTACTACCACGGCGGTAATTTCACCCACGCCGCTGCCCATCAGCTGAGAAAGCATAGGTTTACCGGCTGTGCCCGCCGGTTCACCGTCGTCGGAAAAACCGAGCTGTTGCGAATCATCCGGCGGCCCTGCCACCCACGCCACGCAGTGGTGGCGTGCATCAGGATGCTCAGCCCTAACGGACTCGACAAACGCTTTCGCCGCCTCTACGCCGTCAGTGTGCGCCAGTAGCGTAATAAAGCGGCTTTTCTTGATTTCCTCAACAAAGGTGACCGGTTCAGCCGGTATCAGCCAGCTTTCCATCAGGCCAGCTTCAGGTCTCGCGTCATATTCTCGATACCGTTTTCGTGAACCACCACGTTATCTTCGATGCGAATACCGCCAAACGGTTTCAGCGCGTCAATTTTTTCCCAGTTGAAGTGTTTGCTGAACTGGCCTTCACGCCACGGCGCCAGCAGGGATTCGATAAAGTAGATCCCCGGTTCAATCGTCAGCACCATGCGCGGCTCAAGAATACGGGTGCAGCGCAGGTAAGGATATTTAGACGGTGCCGCCAGGTGCGTGCCGGTATCATCCTGCATAAAGCCCGCAACGTCGTGAACCTGCAGGCCCAGCGGGTGGCCGATACCGTGCGGCATGAATGGCCCGGTCAGATCGTTCTCGACCATCGCCTCTTCGCTCATGTCTTTCACAATCTGATGTTTACGCAGCAGTTTGGCAATGCGCTGATGGAACTGGATGTGGTAATCCACGTAGCTGGTTCCGGCTTTCATGGTGCCAATCAGCGCCAGCTGTTCGTCGTTTACGTCTTTGATCAGCTGCGCAAAATCGGTATCCCCATTCGCCGCCCAGGTACGGGTCAGGTCGGCCGCGTAGCCGTTATACTCTGCCCCTGCGTCCAGCAGGAAGCTGCGCATCTCAGACGGAACCTGGTGATCCAGTTTGGTGTAGTGAAGAACAGACGCATGCTCGTTCAGCGCGACGATATTACTGTACGGAACGTCGGTGTCACGGTGACCGGTTGCGGTCAGGTAGGCCAGGTTGATGTCGAACTCGCTCATGCCTGACTGGAACGCTTCGTGCGCGGCACGGTGACCATTTACCGCCGTTTTTTGCGCTTCACGCATGCAATAGAGTTCATAGTCGGTTTTATACGCGCGGTAATAGTGCAGGTAATCCAGCACCCCTTTCGGATTGAGCTTGTCTGCTGGAATATCCAGACCGAGCGCGCGTTCAGGTACAGGGCCAATGTAGCCGATGTTGCCGCGCGCAGCAGGCAGCTGGCTGCCAATACCATCCGCTTTCGGGAGCGCAATCACGTCAATCTCTTCGGTCCAGAAAGAGGTCGGCAGCGGTTCGACGTTGTGCCAGTAATCCACCGGCAGGTAGAACCACAGTTTCGGCTTGTTCACGCCGTCCACCAGCAGCCAGCAATTTGGAACCTGTGTCACCGGCACCCAGGCTTTAAACTGTGGGTTGACCTTAAACGGGTAGGCGTGGTCATCAAGAAAAGTGTTCATCAGCTCGCCGGAGTGGATCAGCAGGGCATCCAGCTTGAAGCGGGCCAGTACATCGCGGGTACGTTCCTGTAGGGTAACGATATGATTTTTATAAAGCGAAGCCAGTGAGTCCATCATTATTCCTTTCGTTTTTTTGACCTCAAGTCATCGCATCTTAGCACACCTCACTCCGGCTGCGTGATTTCCACCGACCGTGATCAGCGCAGCAATTTCTTAATGAGTAATTTGCATTTTATTAACATAAATTCCACACTCCGTTTCATCTGGTATGACCAGATCCACTTGCTGGATTCAGGAGACTGACATGCTTTACAAAGGCGACACCCTGTACCTCAACTGGCTGGAAGATGGCATTGCCGAACTGGTGTTCGATGCCCCCGGCTCAGTGAACAAGCTTGATACCGCGACGGTGGCCAGTCTTGGCCAGGCGCTGGAAGTACTTGAAAAGCAATCTGAATTAAAAGGGCTGCTGCTGCGTTCGAACAAAGCGGCCTTTATTGTCGGTGCCGATATCACCGAATTCCTTTCGCTGTTCCAGGTTCCGGAAGAACAGCTGAGTCAGTGGCTGCACTTTGCCAACAGCGTCTTTAACCGTCTGGAAGATCTGCCTGTTCCAACGATCTCTGCCGTAAATGGCTACGCGCTGGGCGGCGGGTGTGAGTGCGTACTCGCGACCGACTACCGACTGGCCACGCCAGACCTGCGCATCGGCCTGCCTGAAACCAAACTGGGCATCATGCCGGGCTTTGGCGGTTCCGTCCGTCTGCCACGCATGCTGGGCGCCGACAGTGCCCTGGAAATTATTGCCGCCGGTAAAGACGTAGGCGCGGACCAGGCGCAGAAAATCGGTCTGGTCGACGGCATCGTGAAACCAGAGAAGCTGGTTGAAGGCGCCCTCGCCATTCTGCGTCAGGCGATTAACGGCGACCTCGACTGGAAGGCCAAACGTCAGCCGAAGCTGGAGCCATTAAAGCTCAGCAAGATTGAAGCCACCATGAGCTTCACCATCGCCAAAGGTATGGTGATGCAGACGGCAGGTAAACACTACCCGGCGCCGATCACGGCGGTGAAAACCATTGAAGCCGCAGCCCGCTTTGGCCGCGACGAAGCGCTGAAGCTGGAAAATCAAAGCTTTGTTCCGCTGGCGCACACCAATGAAGCCCGCGCGCTGGTAGGCATCTTCCTCAACGATCAATTCGTGAAAGGTAAAGCCAAACAGCTGACCAAAAACGTTGAGACGCCAAAACACGCGGCGGTACTTGGCGCTGGCATTATGGGTGGCGGTATCGCTTATCAGTCGGCCTGGAAAGGCGTGCCAGTGGTAATGAAAGATATCAACGAGAAATCCCTGACGCTGGGCATGACCGAAGCCGCTAAGCTGCTGAATAAACAGCTGGAACGCGGCAAAATTGACGGACTGAAGCTTGCAGGTGTGATCTCCACCATTCAGCCTGTGCTGGAATACAGCGGTTTCGACCGTGTGGATGTGGTCGTTGAAGCGGTCGTTGAGAACCCGAAAGTGAAAAAAGCGGTGCTGGCAGAAACGGAAGACAAGGTTCGTCCAGGCACCGTGCTGGCCTCTAACACCTCCACTATTCCGATTGGCGAACTGGCGAGCGTGCTGAAGCGCCCGGAAAACTTCTGCGGCATGCACTTCTTCAACCCGGTACACCGTATGCCGCTGGTCGAAGTGATCCGTGGGGAAAAAACCTCTGACGAAACCATTGCTAAAGTGGTGGCGTGGGCAAGCAAGATGGGCAAAACGCCGATCGTCGTTAATGACTGTCCGGGCTTCTTCGTTAACCGCGTGCTATTCCCGTACTTCGCTGGTTTCAGCCAGCTGCTGCGCGACGGTGCGGACTTCCGCAAAATCGACAAAGTGATGGAAAAACAGTTCGGCTGGCCGATGGGCCCGGCGTATCTGCTGGACGTGGTCGGCATTGATACCGCCCACCACGCGCAGGCCGTCATGGCGGCGGGCTTCCCGCAGCGTATGCAGAAAGATTATCGCGATGCGATTGACGCCCTGTTCGACGCCAACCGCTTCGGTCAGAAAAACGGCCTGGGCTTCTGGCGTTATAAAGAAGACAGCAAAGGCAAACCGAAGAAAGAAGAAGATGCGGCGGTGGATGGCCTGCTGGCCGACGTATGCCAGTCAAAACGCGACTTCACCGACGACGAAATTATCGCCCGGATGATGATTCCAATGATCAACGAGGTGGTGCGTTGTCTGGAAGAAGGCATCATCGCCAGCCCGGCAGAAGCCGACATGGCGCTGGTATACGGCCTCGGCTTCCCTCCGTTCCACGGCGGCGCGTTCCGCTGGCTGGACACGCTCGGCAGCGCCCGCTATCTCGATATGGCGCAGCAGTACCAGCACCTCGGCCCGCTGTATGAGGTGCCGGAAGGTCTGCGTAGCAAAGCACGCCATAACGAACCCTACTATCCAGCAGTTGAGCCAGCCCGTCCGGTTGGCGCGCTGAAAACGGCTTAAGGAGTCACAATGGAAAAGGTTGTCATTGTTGATGCGATTCGCACCCCGATGGGCCGTTCAAAAGGCGGCGCGTTCCGTAACGTGCGTGCGGAAGACCTCTCCGCGCACCTGATGCGTAGCCTGCTGGCGCGCAACCCGGCACTGGACCCAGCAGCGCTGGATGATATCTACTGGGGCTGCGTGCAGCAGACCCTTGAGCAGGGTTTCAACATCGCCCGCAACGCGTCGCTGCTGGCGGAGATCCCACACTCGGTTCCGGCTGTCACCGTCAACCGCCTGTGCGGTTCGTCGATGCAGGCACTGCACGATGCGGCGCGCATGATCATGACCGGTGATGCGCAGGCCTGCCTGGTGGGCGGCGTGGAGCATATGGGTCACGTACCGATGAGCCACGGAGTCGATTTCCATCCGGGCATGAGCCGTAACGTGGCGAAAGCCGCGGGGATGATGGGCCTGACCGCGGAGATGCTCTCTCGTCTGCACGGCATCAGCCGTGAAATGCAGGATGCCTTTGCCGCGCGCTCTCACGCTCGCGCCTGGGCCGCCACGCAGTCCGGTGCCTTTAAGAATGAGATCATCCCGACCGGCGGTCACGACGCAGACGGCGTACTGAAGCAGTTTAATTACGACGAAGTCATCCGCCCGGAAACCACCGTAGAAGCGCTTTCCACACTGCGCCCTGCGTTTGATCCGGTCACCGGCACGGTAACGGCAGGGACGTCGTCGGCGCTGTCAGACGGTGCCGCCGCGATGCTGGTGATGAGCGAAAGCCGCGCCCGCGAGCTGGGGTTAACCCCTCGCGCCCGCGTGCGTTCGATGGCGGTCGTGGGCTGCGATCCTTCTATCATGGGTTACGGCCCGGTTCCGGCCTCGAAGCTGGCGCTGAAAAAAGCGGGCTTAACCGCCAGCGATATCGACCTGTTTGAGATGAACGAAGCCTTTGCCGCGCAGATCCTGCCGTGCATTAAAGATCTGGGGCTGATGGAGCAGATCGACGAGAAGATTAACCTCAACGGCGGCGCGATCGCCCTCGGCCACCCGCTGGGCTGTTCCGGGGCGCGTATCAGCACAACGCTGATTAACCTGATGGAACGCAAAGATGCCCAGTTTGGTCTGGCAACGATGTGTATTGGGCTGGGTCAGGGTATCGCGACGGTGTTTGAGAGAGTGTAAGTAAGGACAAATATCTCAAAGCCAATGACGTCAGAACAAGGCGGCAAGCGAGCGAATCCCGATGAGCTTACATGAGTAAGTGATTCGGGTGAACGAGCGCAGCCAACGCAGTTATGGCGTCATTGGCGAAGAGAGACAGTTTAGTTGCCGTTCTTCCCGCCTGTCAGGGGCGGGCTTTTTATTTAGATAAACGCAAACGCATCGCCAAACAGGCGATCTTCACGCGCATCACGTTCGTTACAGAACAGGTCGCGGGCAATTTTTGCCATCTCGAAACGGCCTGCAATGTAGATATCATGTCCCGCCAGCGTACCGTGATCCTGCAGCACCGCCGTCAGCACCGTCCCGCTACGCCCACGCCAGCCCTCTTCCGGCTGCTCGACCACTGGCTCAATACGCAGATTAGGATGGTTAACGCTCAGCGCTTCAAGTTCAGACAGGTCGTACAGGTGTTTCTCTTCGCGGCCGCCCCAGTAGATAGTGATGTCACGGTCTGGATTACGCGCCAGCGCGGTCAGCAGGATTGAGCGCACATAGGAGAAGCCCGTACCGCCCGCGATCAGAATCAGCGGACGGTCTTCGTCATCACGCAACCATGCGTCGCCGTGAGGAATGTCGACCACAATCTCACGCTCTTTCAGGATGCGGTCCATAACGGCCATCGCGTACAGGTTAAGCTCAGACGCACCAATATGAAGCTCAATAAATTCCTGCTCTGCTGGCGTAGAGGCCATAGAGAAAGGACGCTTATCACGCTCATCCATCACCACCATCAGGTACTGGCCGGCACGGAATGAGAATGCCGCTTCAGGAACCAAACGGACGCGATATACGGTGTCGGTAATAGCATCTACCGACGTCACTTTACAGCTTAAGGTTGTCATTCGCTCTCTCTGTCGGGAAGTCTATAGGGCTTAACGGTCAGCTCAGGGTTTACCGTTATTCATTATGGCCAGTTCGTCCCAGATCGCGTCAATTCGCGCGGTCACAGCAGGATCTTTTTTGATCGGGCGACCCCATTCACGGTCGGTTTCGCCAGGCCATTTATTTGTGGCATCCAGTCCCATCTTTGAGCCAAGACCGGAAACCGGCGAGGCAAAATCCAGATAATCTATCGGCGTATTTTCGACTAACACCGTATCACGCGCAGGATCCATTCGCGTGGTAATCGCCCAGATAACGTCATTCCAGTCGCGGGCGTTAACGTCATCATCGCAGACAATAACAAATTTGGTATACATAAACTGGCGCAGGAAAGACCAAACGCCCATCATCACGCGTTTAGCATGACCTGGATACTGCTTCTTCATCGTGACCACCGCCAGGCGATACGAGCATCCTTCAGGCGGCAGATAGAAATCCACGATTTCCGGGAATTGCTTTTGCAGGATCGGCACAAATACTTCGTTCAGCGCCACGCCCAGCACCGCCGGTTCATCCGGTGGACGGCCAGTATAGGTGGAGTGATAAATCGCATCTTCACGCTGGGTAATGTGCGTAACGGTAAACACCGGGAAGTTATCCACTTCATTGTAATAGCCGGTGTGGTCGCCGTAAGGGCCTTCTGGCGCCATTTCACCCTGCTCAATGTAACCTTC
Source organism: Enterobacter sp. UPMP701 (assembly GCF_053709515.1). Lineage (NCBI taxonomy): Bacteria > Pseudomonadati > Pseudomonadota > Gammaproteobacteria > Enterobacterales > Enterobacteriaceae > Enterobacter > Enterobacter sp. UPMP701. The sequence goes on from NZ_JBSKJN010000014.1 coordinate 9,348, forward strand.
CAGCACAATTTCGGCGCTGGCCGGTACTTCAAGATCGTTAGAGATACACTTCACGACTTCAGTTTTGGTCCCGCGCAGCAGGCCAGCAAACGCATATTCAGAGAGCGTATCCGGGACGGGCGTTACCGCTCCCAGAATGGTGGCCGGATCGGCACCTAACGCCACAGAAACCGGGAAACGTTCACCCGGATGCGCAGCGCACCACTCCTGAAAATCCAGTGCGCCGCCGCGATGCGAAAGCCAGCGCATGATGAGCTTATTTTTGCCAATCAGCTGCTGGCGATAAATACCGAGGTTTTGCCGCTCTTTATGCGGCCCACGCGTCACGGTGAGGCCCCAGGTAATCAGCGGCGCAGCATCTTCAGGCCAGCACTGCATGATCGGAATTTTGGTGAGATCCACCGCATCGCCTTCCAGTACTTTCTGCTGGCACGGCGCGCCGCGCAGGCGTTTGGTGGGCATGTTCAGCACCTGCTTAAACTGCGGCAGCTTGTCGAACAGGTCGCGGAAGCCTTTTGGTGGCTCCGGCTCTTTCAGAAATGCCAGCAGCTTGCCCACTTCACGCAGCGCGGTTACGTCTTCCTGCCCCATTCCCAGCGCAACACGGCGCGGAGTGCCAAACAGGTTGCACAGCACCGGCATGGAGTAACCTTTGGGATTTTCAAACAGTAATGCGGGGCCACCGGCACGCAGGGTGCGGTCAGCAATTTCTGTCATTTCCAGATAAGGATCAACAGGAAGTGTAATGCGTTTCAGTTCACCCTGCTGTTCCAGCAGCGTCAGGAAGTCGCGGAGATCGTGGTATTTCATGCAGTTAGTCATGGCCTCTCTGTAAGCGCTTCATTATACGGCGTAAGCCTGCTCGATGCTGTAATTTTGTTAAATTAGCGTGAACTTATCCGTTGTGTTCGAATTTCCCCCATTATAATCAACTTAGCGATCCCTCCAGGGTTTTGATATGCTTGCGCCCCGAACTAAGGGAAAGAGTGATTATGCAGGCCTGGTATTTACTGTATTGCAAACGCGGGCAGCTTCAGCGCGCGCAGGAACATCTTGAACGTCAGTCTGTAAATTGTCTGACACCCGTGATCACGCTTGAAAAAATGCAGCGCGGGAAGCGCACAACTGTCAGTGAGCCTTTATTCCCGAACTATCTGTTCGTAGAGTTCGACCCTGAGGTGATCCACACCACCACCATCAGTGCAACGCGCGGCGTCAGTCACTTCGTGCGTTTTGGCGCCCACCCGGCCACGGTTCCGTCGACGGTTATCCATCAGCTGTCGATTTATCAACAGCCTGAAGGGATCACCGACCCGGAAACCCCTTACGCGGGCGATAGCGTCGTCATTACGGAAGGCGCATTCGAAGGCCTGCAGGCGATTTTCGCCGAGCCGGACGGTGAAGCGCGCTCCATGCTGTTGCTCAATCTGCTGAACAAGCAGGTGCTGCAGAGCGTTAAAAACACCGACTTCCGCAAAGTCTAAAAGCTAATCCCGAACAGGTTGCGCACGTTGTCATCCGTCTGCGCGGAAAGCCAGTGCGGCTCCTCTCCGCGCCACTGCGCTACGCGCTCGACAATGTGCCCCAGCCAGGCGGGCTCATTTCGTCGCGATGCCGGTTTGGGCTTCATATCTCGCGGCAGCAGGTATGGCGCATCAGTTTCAAAAAGCAAACGGTCTGCCGGGATCGCCGGCAGCAGCTCGCGAAGCTCAAGCCCGCGGCGCTCATCACACACCCAACCGGTGATACCTAAATACAAACCGCGTTTCAGGCAATCCAGCGCTTCCTGATGCGACCCGGTAAAACAGTGCAGCACTGCACCCGGCAGTTTATCCAGCCATGGGTCCAGCAGTGCGAGAAAACGCTCATGCGCGTCGCGACAGTGCATAAAGACGGGCATTTCAAGCTCTGCCGCCAGAGCAAGCTGGGCGGTGAAAGCCTTTTCCTGTTCATCAGGCGTCGAGAAGTTGCGGTTGAAGTCGAGCCCGCATTCGCCAATGGCGACGACTTGCGCTGTTTTTGCCAGCGCGTACAGATTTTCTGCGCTCTCGGCTGTCCACTGGCTGCTGTCATGAGGGTGGACGCCGGCGGTTGACCAGCAGCGATCGTAGCGTTGCGCCAGCAGCTGCGCCTGCTCACTCTCATGCAGGTTGGTTCCGGTCAGGAGCAGCCCTTTTACGCCAGCGTCAATAGCCCGAGCAACTACCTCATCACGATCTTTTGCAAACTGCGAGCTGGTCAGGTTGAGCCCGATATCAAACATGCAATTCCCCATAGAACAACCGCCCTGACGGGCGGTTGGTTTTACTCTTCAGTGGTCTTTTCGGACGCATCGTCTTCGTCGTCCGACCGGCGTCCTTTACCCACGTAGAAACGCGAGAAGAATACACCGACCTCAAACAGACAGTACATCGGTATTGCCAGTAGCGTTTGTGAGAAGACGTCCGGCGGCGTCAACAGCATGCCAACCACGAAGGCGCCCACCAGAATATAGGGACGCTTCTTACGCAGGTCATCTGGGGTGGTTACCCCTACCCAGCAGAGCAGCACAATGGCCACCGGCACCTCGAATGCCACGCCGAACGCCATAAACAACGCCATCACAAAGCTGAGGTAGCTGGCGATGTCCGTCGATACCTGGACCCCTTCCGGCGCGGTATGCGTCAGGAAGCCAAAGGCCAGCGGGAAGACAACGAAGTAGGCAAACGCCATGCCGATATAGAACAGCAACGAGCTGGAGACCAGCAGCGGGATCACCAGTTTACGTTCGTGCCTGTACAGTGCGGGTGCCACAAATGCCCATACCTGATAAAGGATGACGGGAGCAGACGCAATCAACGACACCCAGAAGGTGAGCTTAATCGGGGTGAAGAACGGAGATGCAACGTCTGTTGCTATCATTGTTGCCCCCAGCGGCATCTGCTTGATCAGCGGAGCAGAAACCACCTGATAGATATCGTTGGCGAAATAGACCAGGCACAGGAATATGAGGAATACCGCAATAATGCAGTTTAACAGGCGCTTACGCAGCTCAATCAGGTGCGCAATAAGCGGTTGAGTATCATCTACTGCCATGGTTACGCTTTATCACTCGACGAGGGGGATGATTCGGAAACGGGTGCGGCGGGCTTAACGTCAGCCGCTTTTGCCACTGGCTCTTCCGGCTGCACCTGTTTTTTCAGTTCAGGTTCCTGCGGCGTTTGTTCAGGCGCTGCGGCCTGGTGCTCCGCACTCGCTGGCGTCACGCCCTCGCGCTGCGCTTCACTGTCCTTCACCACCGGGTTATGAATGGTGTTCGCTTCATCGCTCGCTTTTTCAGGATCGTTAACGCTGTAGGAGCGCTTCATGGATTCCGCCGCTTCGCGCAGCTCATCCATTGAGGCTTTCAGTTCCGGCGTCAGGTTATCCATGCTCGCCTTCTCAACCTTTTTCAGGCTTTCCTGAAACTCCTGCAGCTTAAGCTCTTGCGCCAGCTCGTTCTGAACGGTCGATGCCAGCGATCTCAGCGCGCGAACCCAGCCCACGACGGTTTTCACCGCCACGGGAAGACGCTGCGGCCCCAGCACAATCAGGCCAATCACAAAGACCAGCAGCAGCTCACTAAAACCAATGTCGAACACGGCTTACACCTGCTCTTTGTCGTGGCTTTTAGCGTCTTCCTTTTTGGCATCTTCTTGCTTATCGGAGATGGATTTAGCAGTAAAGTCAGCATCCTGGCTGGTTTTATCCTGCTTATTCTCATCATCGCTCATTGCTTTCTTGAAGCCTTTGATAGACGCGCCCAGATCGGAACCAATAGAACCGAGCTTTTTGGTGCCGAACAGCAGTACAACGATGACGGCAATAATGACTAATTGCCAGATACTGATACCACCCATACATATTCCTCAGGGATAGATGATTAATTGGTCAGATCGCATTATACGTATGCAACCTGATGATAGCGACGCAAACTCAGCGCGTTTTTCTCCAGCCAGCGAGCCAGACGACAGCCCCACCCGCCATCAGCCAGGCGGGCATCATTTGCCAGTCCGGACGGTTAATCAGCAGCAACGTACCGCTCAGCAACAGCGTAGCCCCAATGCCAAAGAGGTAGCGTGACTGCCCCTGGCGAACGCGGCTGGACTGAAGCTCGCGGGCGATTTTATCCATGCTGTGCTGAAGGTTCTTGCTTTGACGCAAACTGTCGTAAACCAGTTCAGGAATTTCAGGCATTTTTTCAATCCAGAACGGGCCTTTCTCTTTCAGCGAGCGCACCAGCGCCGGAAGGCCAACCTGATCCTTAATCCAGGATTCCAGGAAAGGTTTAGCCGTCTTCCACAAGTCTAACTGAGGATAGAGTTGTCGACCTACACCTTCAACGTAAAGTAATGTTTTCTGAAGTAAAACTAGCTGTGGCTGAACTTCCATATTAAAACGGCGGGCCGTATTAAACAGGTTTAACAGCACGTGCCCGAAAGAGATCTCTGCCAGCGGTTTTTCAAAAATCGGTTCGCAGACGGTACGGATAGCAAACTCAAACTCTTCGACGTTGGTGTCCGGCGGAACCCAGCCGGAATCCACATGCAGCTCGGCCACCTTACGGTAATCGCGGTTGAAGAACGCGATGAAGTTCTCAGCAAGATAACGCTTATCTTCTTTGTTCAGCGAGCCCACAATCCCACAGTCGATACCGATGTACTTCGGGTCCTCAGGGTGCTCATAGCTCACGAAGATATTGCCGGGATGCATATCCGCGTGGAAAAAGCTGTCGCGGAAAACCTGGGTAAAGAAGACCTGCACGCCACGTTCGGCCAGCAGCTTCATGTTCGTTCCCTGCTTCTCCAGTGCCACCACATCCGAAACCGGAATACCGTAGATGCGCTCCATGACCATCATGTTCTGGCTGCAGTAGTCAGAATAGACTTCAGGCACATAGAGCATCGGGCTGTTTTCAAAATTGCGGCGTAGCTGAATGGCGTTTGCCGATTCGCGCAGCAGATTAAGCTCATCAATCAGCGTCTTTTCATATTCCCGCACCACTTCCATTGGACGCAGTCGACGGCCGTCCGGCAGCAGACGCGGAACCCAGCGCGCCAGGCGATAAATTAGCTTCATGTCGGCTTTGATGATCGGCAGGATATCCGGACGGATCACCTTGATCACCACCTCTTTACCGTTCTCTTTCAGACGCGCAGTGTGCACCTGAGCGATAGAAGCCGACGCCAGCGGTTCTATTTCGAAATCATCAAACCAGGCTTCAACGGGAAGGTTACCCATCGCCTCTTCGATCTGTTTCTTCGCTCTTACCCCATCAAACGGGGCGACACGGTCCTGCAGCATCGCCAGTTCATCGGCAATGTGCGGCGGGAAGAGATCGCGGCGGGTTGAGAGCATCTGCCCGAACTTAATCCATACCGGACCGAGCTCCTGTAGTGCCAGACGCAGGCGTTCACCCAGCGGCTGATCTTTATGGCGATTTGGCATCCAGAACAGCGTCCGCCGCCAGATCCTGAGCGGCAGCGTGATACGCATTTTGGGGATAAGCTCGTCGAGCCCGTAACTCAAAAAGGTGTGGATGATAAAATAGAGGCGCCGAATTTCACCAGGCGTCATTTGCCCTCCAGTTTTTCCAGCCGTTTGCTTAAGGCATCAACCGCGCGTTCAACCGCGGCCGTTTCTTCCGCGAACCACGCCACTTCCAGTGGCCCGGGCGCCATGCGCCACTCTTCGGTCAGCACTTCTGCGGCATAGCGCTGTTGGCGTTGCAGATTTTTGCGCAGGAACGCCGTACCGCCATGAATCACTTTCCCGATCCCTTCAGCCGCGATATCACCAATAAAGGGCGCAAGCAGCTCTGCCGGGTCGAACTCAGCCAGATCGCTGAGCGCAACGAAGTTCTGCACGACCTGAATGTCGCCTTCCACTTCCAGCTCACCGCTGCGGATAAGCGCCGTTAATTGCTGGCGATCGCGCAGTTTTGGCAGCACGCTCATATGAGTGATGACCGAGCAATCCGCTTCACCTTCCCACTCACCCAGAACGTCAAGCTGGCGTTCGCTGAAGACCAGCACGAGCGGCGTCGAGAACTCTTTTAACACAATGCGCAAAACCTTCCCGTTTAGCCGCTGACGTGCAGCTTTCAGCGCCGGAGCGCGATACAGGAAGGCATTCAGCACATTCTCGATGCCTGCGGTGACTAAGGGTTTAAAGGGCACGGGACACCTCCACTCAGAATTTGTAACCGCGATGCAGCGCGACGACACCGGCCGTCATGTTGAAGTATTCAACGTTCTCAAATTCCGCATCCTGCATCATGGCTTTTAAGGTGTCCTGATCCGGATGCATACGAATTGACTCCGCCAGATAGCGATAGCTTTCTGCGTCGTTTGCCACCAGTTCGCCAATACGCGGCAGAACGTGGAATGAGTAGGCATCGTAGGCTTTGCTCAGCGGGTCGATAATCGGTTTAGAGAACTCGAGCACCAGCAGGCGTCCACCGGGCTTCAGCACGCGGTACATGGAGCGCAGCGCTTTGTCTTTATCGGTCACGTTACGCAGGCCGAAAGAGATGGTGATGCAGTCAAAGGTATTGTCCGGGAACGGCAGCGCTTCGGCGTTGGCCTGCACGTATTCCACGTTCCCCACCACGCCGATGTTACGCAGCTTCTCGCGCCCCATTTTCAGCATGGAATCATTAATATCAGCCAGTACAACGCGACCGGTTTCGCCCACCAGACGGGAGAATTTCGCCGTCAGATCGCCCGTACCGCCAGCCAGATCGAGAACCGTTTGTCCACGACGCACACCGCTACAGTCGATGGTGAAGCGCTTCCACAAGCGATGAATGCCGAACGACATCAAGTCATTCATCACATCGTACTTCGCCGCCACGGAATGAAATACGTGGGCCACCATGTCCGCTTTCTGTGCTTTGGCTACAGTCTGAAAGCCAAAGTGCGTCGTGTCTTGTGAATCGTCAACCATCTCAGAGCCTGCTAATCAGTCAAATGTTCGTGAAGTGTAACAGATTGGGCGCAATTGCCCTACGATTCAACCACCGCGAAAGAAACGCACAGGCGGCTCACCTGGCGATAAATCCACCGCTAAATCGTTGTCCTGGCTGGGGGTATTTTGTTCATCTATGCCTTCACGCAGTCGAAACTCTTCGTCCTGCGCTGTCGCCTGTTCAGCCAAATCCGGATTAATCTCGCGTTTAACTTCGACCCCCAAACTGCGAAACGCTTCGGCCTGCGCCAGCAGGTTGCCACGTCCGGAGGCGAGCTTTTTCATCGCCTGGCGGTAGTTATCCTGCGCGCGATCCAGGCTCTGCCCGACTGATGACATGTCGTCCACGAAGAGGCGCATTTTGTCGTACAGCTTGCTGGCACGATCGGCAATCTGCTGCGCGTTGCGGCTCTGGTGCTCATAGCGCCACAGGTTGGCAATAGTACGTAACGCCACCAGCAGCGTGGTGGGGCTGACCAGCATAATGTTATTTTTGAGCGCTTCGGTGATCAGTTCAGGCTGTCTGTCTAGCGCCAGCAAAAACGCGGGCTCAACCGGGATAAACATCAGGACATAGTCCAGCGAGCGGAGACCCGGCAGCTGCTGGTAGTCTTTTCTGCCGAGCAGGCGAATGTGGTTACGCACGGAGGCAATGTGCTCCTGCAGCGCCGATTCGCGGGTGTAGTCATCTTCCGCGTTGAAGTAGCGCTCATAGGCCACCAGCGTCATTTTGGCGTCAATTACCACATCTTTACCCTGCGGCAGCCGCACAATGACATCCGGCTGCATGCGTGAGCGGGCATCGTTCTCAATGCTGACCTGCGTTTCATATTCATATCCTTCGCGCAGGCCGGAGGCCTCCAGCACGCGCGTCAGCACCACTTCTCCCCAGTTCCCCTGGGTTTTGTTATCGCCTTTAAGTGCGCGCGTCAGGTTGACCGCCTCCTGCGCCATCTGGGCATTCAGCTGCTGAAGATTACGGATCTCATGCGCCAGCGTGTGGCGTTCGCGGGCTTCCTGGCCAAAGCTGTCCTGCACCTGACGACGAAAGCCGTCCAGCTGTTCGCGCAGCGGCGTCAGCAGGCTGTTCAGGCTCTGGCGGTTTTGCTCGTCGACGCGGCGGTTGCTGTGCTCAAAAATTCGGTTGGCGAGGTTCTCAAACTGCTCGCTGAGGCGCTGCTCGCTGTTGATCATCTGGCGGATTTTGTCTTCCGCATGCAGTTGGGTGGATTCAAGGCGGGTGGTCACTTCGCGGAGATCGGCCTCCAGCGAGGTGTTGATATCACGCAGATTGCGCAGCTCATTATTGAGCAGCTCGCACTCGTCGCGCCAGTGGTCGCTCAGCGCAAGCTGTTGCTTTGCTGCGCTGAGGTCAGCGACGATCTCTTCGCGCTCTGCCAGTTGCTCGGCTTTCTGCTGCGCGTGCTGGTAGCTGGAAATCAGCCAGCCTATCCCCACGCCCGCCAGCGCAATCACCGCATAAATCAGGACTGAGATATCCACAATGCCCCCTGCATCAACGTATTACCTGCACAAAATAAGATTGTGCTGTATAAACGTCCAGTTTGAAAGGGTTTTCCTGCGAGGCGTTACGCAAAAAATAAAGGCCGAACGTGTCGGCCTTTTATCTCTGAGAGGAGGACTAGATCAGACGGCGAGCCGCTTCCACCACGATTTTTACCGCATGACTTTCGGTTTGCTTCATGGTTTCGGCGTTCGGGATCTCCTGCTGGGTGCGGTTGACGATAACGCCCGCCACCATACCGGCACGCAGACCCTGGCTTGCGCACATGGTCAGCAGCGTTGCGGATTCCATCTCGTAGTTCATCACGCCCATGGACTGCCACTCTTCCATAGAGCCTTTGAAGCGGCTCACCACGCGACCAGAGAAGGTGTCGTAACGCTCCTGGCCAGGGTAGAAGGTATCTGAAGAGGCCGTTACGCCCACGTGGGTGGTTGCGCCCACGGATTTCGCGGCTTCAACCAGCGCGGTGGTGCATTCGAAATCTGCCACTGCCGGGAATTCCATCGGTGCAAAGTGCAGGCTTGCCCCGTCCAGACGGACGGATGCGGTCGTAACCAGCACGTCGCCCACGTTAATGTGCGGCTGGATCGCGCCGGTCGTACCGATACGCAGGAAGGTACGAATGCCCAGCTGCGCCAGCTCTTCAACCGCAATAGAGGTAGACGGACCACCGATACCGGTAGAGCACACAATCACCGCTTTGCCATCCAGCTCTGCGCGCCAGGTGGTGAATTCACGATGGGCAGCCAGCTTGACCGGCTTATCCATCAGCGCGGCGATCTTTTCCACACGCTCCGGATCGCCAGGGACGATAGCGAGCGTAGCCCCTTGTAAATCGTTTTTAGTGAGGCCGAGATGAAAAACATCAGACTTAGACATAGGTGACTCCTCTGTGGGTCGGTTAGTCAGAAGAAGTAAAACGGTACTTTACAGAAGCGGTAAGCATAATTTCGTGACACACCTCACCATGAATGAAAATGATTGCATTGAATTTCCATCAAAAAGTGATTTACATCACATTAACAAGTTATATCGTCGGGTGCTGCACAAAAGATAGACCGTTTAAGGCACTGTGGGTTGTTAACCTGGTGTCTATATTTACCTTTGCGCTAACTCATTGGTACGGAGAATGCCATGACTGAAAAAACCGGATTTGCACCTGCTGCGGCTCCGCATGCTTCAACCATCGTCTCAACCTCAGAAGACGCCATTACGGCGGGCGAGACCTCCATTCCCTCGCAGGGGGAAAATATGCCTGCTTATCACGCACGCCCCAGGACGGAAGACGGCCCGCTGCCCATCGTGATTGTGGTTCAGGAGATTTTCGGCGTTCACGAACATATTCGCGATATCTGCCGGCGCCTGGCGCTGGAAGGTTATCTGGCCGTTGCGCCAGAGCTCTACTTCCGTCAGGGCGATCCCAATGACTACAGCGATATCCCGACGCTGTTCAGTAACCTGGTGAGCAAAGTGCCAGATGCGCAGGTGCTGGCCGATCTCGACCATGTTGCCAGCTGGGCGGCGCGCAACGGCGGTGACCCGCATCGCTTAATGGTGACCGGCTTCTGCTGGGGCGGACGCATCAGCTGGCTTTATGCCGCGCATAACCCGCAGCTGAAAGCTGCCGTGGCCTGGTACGGCAAACTGGTGGGCGAAAAGACCCTGAACTCGCCGAAACATCCGGTTGATATCGCAACGGATTTAAATGCCCCGGTGTTAGGGCTTTATGGCGGCCAGGACACCGGCATTCCGCTTGATACCGTCGAGACGATGCGCCACGCGCTACGCGCGGCGAATGCGAAGGCGGAGATTGTGGTTTACCCGGATGCCAGACACGCGTTTAACGCCGATTATCGTCCGAGCTACCACGCGGAGTCGGCGAAAGATGGCTGGCAGAGAATGCTGGCGTGGTTTAGCCAGTACGGCGGGAAGAAATAAATGCATTGCAGCCCCGGCAAGCGTCGGGGCTGCGTCAGGCCTTAATTCAGGCCGAGATGTTTCCACAGATCGTCCATCGGCAGCGTGGCCAGCGCGATACACTCATCCGCCGCGCCATACCAGATATGCAGCGTGTCATTACGCACCAGCGCCCCGCAGGTAAAGACGACGTTACCGAAAAAGCCTTCACGCTCATAGGGCGCACTCGGCTCCAGCAGCGGCACAGTCGATTTGGCAACGAGGGTGAGCGGGTCTTCAGGATCCAGAAGCAGAGCGCCCAGGCAGTAACGCAGGCTGGCGTCCACGCCGTGATAAATTTCCAGCCAGCCGCGCGCGGTCTTGATCAGCGGCGCACCGCCACCAGATTTAAGCGCATCCCATTCGTCCCCCGAGCGTCCCAACAGATGCTGATGGTTTCCCCAGTGCAGCATATCGGGTGACTCGCAGATCCATATTTCCGGGTGGCCGAAATGGCAGGGCGCAGGCCGGGTAAGCGCCCGGTAGGTTCCGCCAACCTTCTCCGGGAAGAAACAGACGTCGCGGTTATCAGGGCAGAAAATCAGCCCTTTCTTCTCGACGGAGACAAAATCAACGGTGGTCGCCAGAGCGGTGGAGATACCCAACGATGACACGGCGGAGTAATTGATGTACCAGACATCGTCAATCAGGGTAATGCGCGCATCTTCACAGCCAAACTCCTCATAGCGGCTGTCGGCAGTGATGAAAGGCGTTTCATCAATAGTGAAATTCACTCCGTCCCGGCTTCGTGCCAGGCGCAGGTGGGACATCGACGTCAGCCAGACCTGAGCCGGGTCGCTTTTCAGCACGATGGTACGCGGGTCGCTAAAATCATAGCGCGGGTCGTTGCGGTCAAACGTTTTTGTCGCCGGCTGCCAGCCGCCAGGCTGCTGCACCAGAAGCGGAACGACGATCTTCTGTGGGTCATCATTTATCACGCTCTCGGCAACCCGAAGCAGCAGGATAATCTCCCCATGATGTTCCGTTACCCCGGCGTTAAAGACGCACTCCACTTTCCGTCCTGGCAGAGAAGGCACCACGTCGCTCGGGATGATCAACGGATTATTACCGTGTCTCTTCATATACACTCCTTTTTATCAGAATTTGATTTTTGTCCAGCTGCGGCGCGTTTTGCCCGTACAGGACATCCGCTTCAATGGCCCACAAGGGGTTTTGTACCGGCTGGCCAAAATTCACGGCCACCCAGACCTGCTCCTGCGGCGTGGTTCGGGTGAACCAGACGCACTCCTTATGGCGTGTCAGTGGGCTGCACTCTCCATGCTGTAGCGCCCCGATGGCGGCACGAAGCGCAATGAAGGTCTGGTACTCACGCCATAACGATCCGGGCGTCGATATCTGATGTTCGGCATTGAGGAAGGGATAGTCCTGGCTGACGGGCATCCACGGCGTGCGGGTGGAAAAACCCGCAAACGGGGCGTCGCGCCAGAGGAACGGGCCGCGGGACCCATCCCGGGAATGCTCAATCGCCTGCGCCAGCGCGTCGGCGGCACTGCATCCCTGCCGCATGGCCGTGTCGTAGTAGGTTTTTCCCTGAATATCAAAAATCTGTGCGACCGTCTGCGGCACGTAGTCAGGCATCCCCAACTCCTCGCCCTGAAAAATAAACGGCACGCCGCGCACGGTTAGCTGTAGCGCCAGGACAGCCAACGCCCGGGCGGTGTCGTGCGGGCCTTCGCCGAAGCGGCTAATCATGCGCGGCATATCGTGGCTGGAAAAGAACAGCGTCGGCAGACCAGACTGCCGCGCCAGCGTGGCGTTAATCTCGTCGCACAGGCGTGCCGCATCGAAGGTTTTCTGACTGCCAATATTGAAGTTAAAGACCACGTCCATCAGCGACGGAGCCTGATAACGCGCCAGGATCTCCCTCTCCTCGCTGCCAATTTCGCCGATCAGGAAAACATCACATTGCTGCCTGGCATGCTGGCACAGGCGTTGCAGCGTGCCGATAAGCCCTGGCTGATTCACGTCATGTTCATGCTGTTGTACGCCAGCTTTCTCCGGGTTATCAGGCCCGATGCCGCGAGTGCTGAGGAAGTTAATCACGTCGAAGCGGAAGCCATCGACGCCCAGCCCCTGCCAGAAATCAATCACCTGAAACATTTCCTGCTCTACCGCGGGGTTCGCCCAGTTTAAATCCACCTGCTCTGGCGCGAATTTATGGTAGTAGAACCTGCCGGTGTCCGGCTCCGGGCTCCAGGCGCTGCCGGAAAAAAAGGACTCCCAGTTGTTAGGATGGGCGCTGAAAATGAAATAGTCCCGATAGCGGCTTGCGGGATTATTCCAGGCATCCTGAAACCACGGATGCTGCGAAGAGACATGATTAAGCACCAGATCGATAATGACGCGGATCCCCTTTTCATGGCAGCGATGAACGACGTCGCGAAAATCGTCCAGCGTGCCAAACCGTGGATCAACGGCGCAGTAATCGCTGATGTCATACCCGTTATCCACCAGAGGAGAGGGATAAAACGGGGTGATCCAGATGGCACCGATACCTAACGCGCCCAGGTAATCCACTTTTGAAAGCAGGCCGGGGAAATCACCCAGCCCGTCGCCATTGCCATCGCAAAACGAGGGCAGATAAATTTGGTAGCAGGTGCAGGCCTGCCACCAGGGTTGCTTATTCACCGTACGTTCCTTATTTCAGTGATAACGACATGCCCTGAAGGAAATATTTCCGGAACAGGATAAACAGCACGATGACCGGTAGCATTTGCACCACGGCCCCCGCCATCACAGGCCCCAGATAAACGCCGTAGGATTTACTGAAGGTAGCCAGCAGTACCGAAAACGGCATTTTGTCGGCATCGCGCATGACAATCAGCGGCCAGAGGAAGTTGTCCCATGAGCTTGAGAAGGTAAATAACGCCACGATCGCCAGAATGGACTTGTTCAGCGGCATCATGACGTGACGCAGAATGGCCCACAGGCTGGCATGATCCAGACGCGCGGCGTACAGGTAATCGTTGGGCGTGCCCTTAAAGCTCTGGGATACCATAAAGATCCCCCAGGCGCTCATCGCATAAGGCAGGATCATGGCACTGTAGCGGTTGATCAGCCCTAGCTCACGCATCAGCACAAACTGCGGAATGATGAACATAAACACCGGGAAAACCATCTGCACAATCAACAGATTACGGAAAGCGTTTTTGCCCCTGAATTCCGTTTTTGCCAGCGCATAGCCCACCAGCATGGAGGTGACAGTCACGCTCGCGGTCACGGTGACGGAGACGAAAAGCGAGTTAAACAGCGTGCGCAGAAAGGGTTTATCTGCCCGGTTGCTGTTATCGAAAAGGAAGGTGTAATTTTCGAGCGTCAGCGTGCCCGAAAAGAGATCCGTGGTGTAAATCTGCGCCGTGGGCTTCAGGGATGACACCACCATCCAGACGAACGGATAGAGCCAGCTTAACGCCAGAATAAACATCAGCGCATGAATTAGCAGGCTCAGGGGCGTGAGTTTTTTCATTCAGACAATCTCAATGTGCTTTTCGAATAACCGACGAAATAGCCAAATCATCAGAAAACTACAGGCAGCGACAATAATCGACATGGCAGCCGCCCAGGTGGGCTTCATATTTTGAAACGCGGCTTCGTACATCACCACCATGGGGCTGGTGGTACTGTTCAGTGGCCCACCGCCGGTGATTAAATATGGCTCTGTAAAAATACTGAACGCCACCGTAATAGCCAGTACCATAACCATCACAATTTGCGGATTCATCATCGGTAGCGTTATTGCCCACCCTTTCTGAAAACGCCCGGTTTTATCGAGAATGGCCGCACTGTAAATATCTGCCGGGATAGCCTGCATGCCGGAATAGAGAATTAACCCGTAATAGCCGACAAATTTCCAGGTCACAATAAGCGCAATAGAGAGCATCGCGCAGTCAGGGTTGGTAAACCACGGCACGGAAATCCCAAACCACGACGACAATAAGCGGTTGATCGGGCCATACTCATTAAACAGGCGGGAAAAGACAATCGAGTACGCCACCCCAGACGAGATATTTGCCAGCAAAAAACTTAAAGCGATAAACCCTCTGCCATAGTTAATTCTGCGTAACCCGGCGGCAAAAAGCAGGGCGGTAATAAATACGATCGGGATATACCACATTAAAAAGCGGCAGATGTTCCACATGGATGTCCAGAATAGCGAATCGTGCAGTACGCCAATAATATTCTGCAACCCCGTAAATTGCGGCATGCCAATAAACTGCCAGCGGGTCACGCTCAGTACCACCAGCCAGGCAAGCGGGTAAAACCAGAACAGCAGCGAATAGCCAATCCAGGTGGAGGCCAGAAGGCCTCCGGTTCGGGATTCATATCCAGCCATTATGCCCCCTACTGGCCCGCAAGCGCGTTGATTTCCTGCTGAGATTGTTTCAGCGCGTCGGCAGGTGTACTGGTTTTGAAGATCACGCGCTCAAGCATCTGCGTCATGCTGCGCTGGACTTCTGTCGTCTGGTTTGTTGCCGCAGGCGGAAGAGCGACGTCCACCCAGGAGGCAATCTGTTTCTCAAGCGGATTTTGTTTGAAGTAACTGACAAAGATCGGATTACTCATGAGATCCGCGCGCGCGGGCGGCATCCCCGTCAACTCAAGCCACAGGCGGTCATGCTCCGGGTTGCTAAAGACCCACTTCATAAACTGCCAGGCCTGCTCCTTCCGCTTGCTGGAACTGAAGATCACCAGACCTTTACTGTCGCCGAACGTATAGGGGTGTTCAATGCCCTTCTCGGTCAGCATCGGGCCGATCTGAATCGTTTTTAAAATATCCGGATACTGCTTGCGATAGCGGGCTAAATCCCACGGCCCGCGCGCAGAGGCGATAACCTGCCCCGTGGCAAGCGGATCCTCGGCGGAGGTGAAGTCGTAGCTGCTCCACTTATTGTTAAACACGTTAGCCATGAAGGTCAGTACAGCCTCGCCAGCAGGCGTAGTCAGCGCAGGTTTTTTGTCGATAAGATACGGCTTGCCCTGGCTCTGGGCGTAAAACAGCGGGATGAAGTCGAACCAGCGCTCCCACCAGTTTTTACCTGCCGTAAGCTGTATTACGTAGCCGTGATTATCTGCCGCACGACGCTTCGCCAGCGCGTAAAGCTCATCGTAGCTAACCGGTACCCGATCAAAGCCGTAACGCTTCAATAAATCACCGCGCCACCACCAGACAACCGGGTTGATATATACCGGCAGTACCGTTTGTTTACCGTTTAATTCCCATGCGGGCAGCAGAGAAGCCATTTGCCGTTTTTGAATCGTTTCCTGAAAACCCGGCATTTTGGATAAATCTTCTATCTGCCCGACATCCACAAGCTGGCTGGCAAAGCCAATAAATATATTGGTAGAAATATCCGGCTCAGTACCGGATGCCAGCGCGTTCATTATTGCTTCTTCTGAACTGTTTGCCGCAGGAATAGCGGTAAATTCGACGGGCATATGGGCGGGATCTTTATTCCATTCGGCAACAATTTTACTCCAGAATGCTTCTTCGTTGACGGTGGGCGTGACCCACATTTTGATTTTTTCGCGCGCCCCGGATTGCGTCTCTTTTTTATCATCAGGCCCGCAGCCGGTAAGAAAAAAGAGGAATATTACCGATGCTATTAATTTCGCTGCTTCTGCAACTCTCACGTTATATCTCCCTGATGTCGATAAGTGTTAATCGCTTACTGCTGCCCTCTGTGAATGGTGCGTAAGCTAACACCCCTTTTTTATGTTTAACGTTAAACAAATCACAAAACTATTTATATTTAACGATAAACTCAGCCGCTATTATTTCTTTAATTACGCCCCATAAATAATTTACGTGAATATTAAATGCCCAAATCATTTAGCAAAATAAATAATAAAAAGGTGACGATTAAATCGCTGGCAGCGGAGATGGGTATTTCACATACCACCGTGTCAAACGCGTGGAATAACCCCGAAAAGCTCTCTGCTGAATTACGTGAAAGGATACTCGGGCACGCCCGTCAGGTGGGATTTCAGGGGCCGGATAAACTCGCCCGGGCATTACGCACCGGAAAATCCGGCGCGATCGGCGTCATCTTTAACGATGCCATGAGTTATGTCTTTATCGATCCGCATGACGTCAGCCTGATGCGCGGCGTCGCGACCCGCTGCGAAGATCGTAATATTAATCTGGTTCTCATCCCGCTTCAAAAGGGGCCGTCATCGCTCACCACCCTGGTGGACGGGTATATTCTCAACGCCACGCATAACAGCGCCGCCATTATTCAGCAGACATTGGCCCGCAATCTGCCGGTAGTGACGCTCGATTTTCAGCTTCCGCAGTTCAGCAGCGTGTCGGTGGATAACACGCGCGCCATGCGTGATATCGCCACCTGTCTGATCCAAAAAGGTCATCGCCATTTCGGCATTATTGCCTTCCCTTCTCACCCGAACGCGCGCGGGATACGCCCTCTGACGCACCCCGTAACGGGCGATAACCACCTCATGCTGACCCGCGTGAATGCCTGCCGTGACGCGTTTCAACAGTACGGTATCGCGCTCAGCAACTGCTGGCTGTGCGAGACCCATCACGATGAGCCTCACGGTGAACAGGCAGCAGAAGCGTTGCTGACGGCACACCCGGACATCACGGCGCTGATCTGCTTATCCGATCGTTTTGCCATCGGTGCGGTGAATTATTGCCAGCGGCAGCGTCTTGCTATACCCGGCCGGGTCGCCATTACCGGGTTCGACAATACCGCCCGGCAGCTCAACGGGCCGGGTCTTACCACCGTGGCGCAGAACGCTGAGCGTAAAGGTGAAATTGCGGTTGATCTGCTTATGAACAATGGCCCTGTCACCCACGTTGTGCTGGAACACCAGCTTATCGAGCGTGATACGGCATGAGATAACCCTGCTTATGATAAGAGTGAACTATGGATGAACTAACGTGTTTTAAGACTTATGACATTCGTGGCGACGTTGACGTCAATCTCACGCCCGACATTGCGCGTCGCATCGGGCGGGCGTATGCCGCCTGGCTGCATCCCCGGCGCGTGGTGGTAGGGGCTGATGTCCGTCTCAGTTCAGAGGCGCTAAAAACGGCCCTGATCGACGGGCTTACCGCAGGCGGCGCCGATATCATCGACCTGGGCATGACCGGTACGGAAGAGGTCTATTTCGCCACCCGGGAATTGAGGGCAGACGGAGGGATCCAGGTGACGGCAAGCCACAATCCCGCGAATTACAACGGCTTTAAGCTGGTCGGTCTGGAGGCGCGCCCAATCAGTAATGACAACGGTCTGCTGGAGATCAAAGCGCTGGCAGAGCAAAACCGCTTTCCACCATGCGTGCGCCGTGGGAGTGTTTTTCCCTTCGACAATCGCCCGTCCTGGGTGAACTGTCTGCTGCGATTTCTCACTACGCCCCCGAAACGCATGTTACGCCTGGTGGTCAACGCCGGGCACGGCACCGCCGGTCCGGCGCTGGATGCCCTTGATGAGGGCCTGAAGCGTGCGGGCGTGCCGGTCGAGTTTATCCGTATACATCACCAGCCAGATGGCCGCTTTCCCGCTGGCGTACCTAACCCCATGCTGGCGGAAAACCGACAAAGTACCCGGCTGGCCGTCATCGAACATCACGCTGATGCTGGCATCGCCTGGGACGGAGATTTCGATCGCTGCTTTTTCTTCGACGAGTGCGGAAATTACGTTGAGAACTATTACCTGGTGGGGCTGTTTGCTGAACATTTTCTGCGGCGCTATCCCGGCAGCCGCGTCATTCTGGACCCCCGCTTAATCTGGAACTCGCTCGACGTGGTCGCACGCTGCGGCGGTACCGCAATCGTCAGTAAGACCGGGCATGCCTTCATCAAAGCCCGGATGCGCAAGGAAGACGCCATTTATGGTGGTGAGATGAGTGGTCATCACTATTTTCGCGATTTTAACTACTGCGATAGCGGCATGATCCCGCTGATCCTGATGCTCCAGATCCTGGGCGCGGCCGCGCAGCCGCTCTCTCAATGGATGCGCCACGCGCAGGCCCGCTATCCGGTGTCTGGCGAGATCAACCTGACCGTCAACGACCCGGTAGCCCTCCTCCATGACGTCGCCGCGCACTATGCCCCCGTCGCAGCCGGACGCGACGACTGTGACGGCCTGAGCCTGGCCTTCGCAGAGTGGCGTTTTAACCTGCGCGCCTCTAATACCGAGCCGCTGGTTCGCCTGAACGTTGAAGCGCGGGGAGATGCCGCCCTGCTTGTCCATAAAACCCATGAAGTTTTGATGCTGATTTCTGCCCTGCAAGCGGCTAAGGAGACGTTATGACCTCTCTGTCATTACGGCATATTCATAAAAAGTACGATAAAAACGTCATCGTGGCGGATCTGTCACTGGAGATAGCCTCGGGAGAATTTATCGTTCTCGTTGGCCCCTCCGGGTGTGGGAAATCGACGCTGCTGCGCATGATTGCGGGTTTAGAGACGCCCGACAGCGGCATGCTGATGATGGGCGATGAGAATGTCACCCATCTGGCGGCGGGTAAGCGAAGCCTGTCGATGGTTTTCCAGTCCTACGCCCTTTATCCGCATATGACCGTGCGGGAAAACCTCGCTTTTGGCTTGCATAATATCCGTACCCCGGAGGCCTGCATTGCGCAGCGCATCTCTCATGCCGCCGCCATGCTCAGGCTGGACGAGCTGCTCGACAGGCTTCCGCAACAGCTATCCGGCGGCCAGCGCCAGCGCGTGGCGATAGGTCGTTCTATCGTCCAGCAGCCCGCGCTATTCCTCTTTGACGAACCGCTCTCCAATCTGGACGCCGCTCTGCGGGTTGAAATGCGCCAGGAGATCCAGCAGCTCCACAATACCCTGAAAAACACCATGATTTACGTCACGCACGATCAGGTCGAAGCGATGACGCTGGCTGACCGTATCGTGGTGATGTGTAAAGGCAATATTGAGCAGACGGGTACGCCGCTTGAGTTATACAACGCCCCGGCGAACCGCTTTGTGGCTGAATTTATCGGGACGCCAAAAATCAATATGTTACCCGCCGTCTGGCAGCAGGGCGCATTGCATATCGACTCTGATACCGTTTTTCCGCTTTCGCGGCAGCCCGCAGGCATTCAGGAGGGGGAGCAGGTGTTTGTCGCAATCCGCCCTGAACACCTGCGTTATCAGCAGCCGGGGGATTTTAGTCTGGCCGGAAAAACGCGGCTATGCGAACTGCAAGGGGATTCCACTCTGGTGTGGCTGGACGTAGCAGGGCACGCCGTGTGTCTGAAATCCTTCCAGCAATTGAGTCTGCCCCCGCAACAGCGCATTACGCTCACCGTGCAGGAGGCTCATCTGCATCTCTTTGACGCGGCAGGTCAGCGGATAACATTGTCGGAAAATGCCGCCTGAGCGCAATATCAGGCGGCAAGAAACGCGCAAACTTATCCCTGTCGCAAGTTCTGCGCCGCCTTCACCATATTCGCCAGCGCCGCGCGCGTCTCCGGCCAGCCGCGGGTTTTGAGTCCGCAGTCCGGGTTCACCCACAGGCGTTCCGCCGGGATGCGCTGGGCCGCTTTTTGCAACAGCGATTCAATCCACTCCACGCTCGGGACGTTCGGAGAGTGAATGTCATACACGCCCGGCCCAATTTCGTTCGGATAGTCGAACTCTTCGAACGACTCCAGCAGCTCCATGTCTGAACGTGAGGTCTCGATGGTGATCACGTCAGCATCCAGCGCGGCAATCGAATCCATGATGTCGTTAAATTCGCAGTAACACATGTGGGTGTGGATCTGCGTGTCGTCCTTCGCCACCGCGGCGTTGATGCGGAACGCTTCCACGCCCCACTGCAGGTAGGCATCCCAGTCGCTGCGGCGCAGCGGCAACCCCTCGCGCAGCGCCGGTTCATCAATCTGGATAATACCAATGCCCGCCGCTTCCAGATCCGCCACTTCATCACGCAGCGCCAGCGCAATCTGTTTGGCAATGGTCTCGCGGGTCACGTCTTCACGCGGGAACGACCAGCAAAGAATGGTCACCGGGCCGGTCAGCATGCCTTTTACCGGCTTGTCGGTCAGGGACTGGGCATACTTCGCCCACTCAACCGTGATCGGTTCCGGACGGCTGACGTCGCCAATGACCACCGGCGGCTTCACGCAGCGGGAGCCATAGCTCTGCACCCAGCCGTTCTGAGTAAAGACAAAGCCGTCCAGGTGCTCACCAAAGTATTCCACCATGTCGTTACGCTCGGCCTCGCCGTGCACCAGCACGTCCAGCCCCAGGCGTTCCTGCTCGATAATCGCCTGCTTGATGTGTTCCGCGATACCGGTGCGGTAGTGATTCGCATCCAGATTGCCCTTTTTGAAGTCCAGCCGCAGGCCGCGGATCTCCGTCGTCTGCGGGAAAGAGCCGATCGTCGTGGTCGGCCATGCGGGCAGGTTAAAGCGGGCGCGCTGCGCTTCGGCGCGCACTTCATACGGGCTCTGGCGCTGGCTGTCCTGGTCGGTGATGGCCGCCAGACGTTTTTCTACCGCCGGGTTGTGCACGCGAGCCGAGTGCCGACGCGCCTGGATCGGGGCACTCCATTCGGTAATCGCCGCCGTGTCGCCGCTGTTCAGCGCGTCGCACAGCAGCGTCAGCTCTTCACATTTTTGCAGGGCGAAGGCAAACCAGCTTTTCACTTCAGGGTCGAGGCGGGTCTCCACGCTGAGATCGATCGGACTGTGCAGCAGCGAGCAGGAAGAGGCCACCCACAGTTCACGTTTGCCGACGATATCCTTGATTTGTGCGTATTTCTCGGTGAGATCGGCACGCCAGACGTTACGGCCGTTGACCAGTCCGGCAGAAAGCAGCCAGTCTGCAGGCAGGCGCTTGTGCAGCTCCGCCACATCATCCTTACCGTGAACCAGGTCAACGTGCAGGCCCTGAACCGGCAGCGCGGTAATGGTCTTCAGGTTCGGCGTCACGCCTTCAAAATAGGTGGTCAGCAGCAGCTTCACCTGACCGGTAAGCGCGTCATACGCCGGTTTAAAGGCATCGAGCCAAACCTGGGGCAGCTCCAGCACCAGCGCGGGTTCGTCGATTTGTACCCACTGAATGCCGCGCTTGCCCAGCTCAATCAGCACCTGTTTGTAGACCGGCAGAATATCGTTCAGCAGGCTGAGGCGGTCGAACTGCTCGCCCTTCACTTTACCCAACCACAGGTAGGTTACCGGCCCCAGCAATACGGGCTTCACCTGGTGGCCCAGCGCCAGCGCTTCGTCCACCTCATCCAGTAGCTGCGTCCAGGTCAGCGTAAACTGCTGACCTTTCACGAACTCCGGCACCATATAATGATAGTTAGTGTTAAACCACTTGGTCATTTCCGCCGCTGCCGCTGGCTCACCCGTTGGCGCACGGCCACGGCCGATGCGGAACAGGGTATCGATATCTACCGATCCATCTTTGTTCTGATGACGAGCCGGCACGTTGCCCAGCAGCAGGCTGGTCGTCAGAACATGGTCGTACCAGGCGAAATCGCCCACCGGCAGCAGGTCAATGCCCGCCTGCTTTTGCTGCTCCCAGTGACGGGCACGCAACTCGCGCCCTACCGCCAGCAGCTCTTCACGGGTGGCGTTACCCGCCCAGTAGCTTTCTTGCGCTTTTTTCAGCTCGCGACGCAGACCAACACGAGGAAAACCGAGAGTGTGAGTGCGGATTGTCATGGCATACCCCTTATAGAAATTCGTTATTTAGACGTCCAGATGTTTACACTTCTATAATTGGCAGGTACTGTATATTCCTCAAGCGCAAAATGTTCATGGCGAAGTGAAGGACTTTCATGATCGAGATTAAACACCTGAAAACGCTACAAGCGTTGCGGAACTGCGGTTCGCTCGCGGCGGCTGCGGCCACGCTGCACCAGACGCAGTCCGCCCTTTCTCACCAGTTCAGCGATCTGGAGCAACGCCTCGGCTTCCGTCTTTTTGTGCGTAAGAGCCAGCCTCTGCGCTTTACGCCGCAGGGGGAAATTCTGCTGCAGCTGGCGAATCAGGTACTGCCGCAGATCGCCAGCGCGCTGCAGTCCTGTAACGAGCCGCAGCAGACGAAACTGCGCATCGCCATTGAGTGCCACAGCTGTATTCAGTGGCTGACCCCCGCGCTTGAGAACTTTCGCCAGAAGTGGCCGCAGGTGGAGATGGACTTCAAATCCGGCGTGACCTTTGACCCGCAGCCGTCGCTGCAGCAGGGCGAGCTGGATCTGGTGATGACCTCTGACATACTGCCACGCAGCGGCCTGCACTATTCGCCGATGTTTGATTTTGAAGTGCGCCTGGTGCTGGCGCCGGATCATCCGCTGGCCGCCAAAACGCGCATCACGCCGGAAGACCTGGCGACGGAAACACTGCTGATTTACCCGGTCCAGCGCAGCCGCCTGGATATCTGGCGTCACTTCCTGCAACCAGCAGGCATTAGCCCGCAGCTGAAAAGCGTGGATAACACCCTGCTGTTGATTCAGATGGTGGCGGCCAGTATGGGTATTGCTGCGCTGCCGCACTGGGTGGTGGAAAGTTTTGAGCGCCAGGGCCTGGTCGTCACCAAAACCCTGGGGGAAGGACTGTGGAGCCGACTGTACGCTGCCGTGCGCGATGGCGAGCAGCGTCAGCCGATTACGGAAGCGTTTATTCGCTCAGCGCGGAATCACGCGTGCGACCATCTTCCGTTTGTGCGGAGCGCGGAGCGACCCAGCGGCGATGGACCCACAGTGAAGCCAGGATCACCGCTCCCCCAATAAGGAAGCTCGGCCAGTGCGGCTGTTCCTGCCAGATGGCGAGGTTCACCAGCAACCCCGCCGGTACATGCACGTTGTTCATGATCCCCAGCGTCCCGGCGTCTACCTGCGTAGCGCCGTAGTTCCACATAAAGTAGCCCAGCCCTGACGCCACCACGCCCAGCCACACCAGAACGCCCCACTGTACAGAGGTGGTCGGCAGCTTTTGCGGGTTGCCGAGCATAAACCACGCCGCCACCGCGACAATCGCGGCCCCCATGTAGAACCACGCAAACGCGTTGTGTTGCGGCATCGGGCGGGTTTCCATCAGGCGCTTGTAGCCCACCATGCCGATGGCGAAACTGATGTTGGCAAGCTGGACGAACATCAGCCCGGTCCAGAAGTGATCGCTCACCTTGTCGTAGCGAATGATCGCCGCCCCCACCACCGCCAGCGCGGCACTCAGCAGGTATCCCCAGCGCAGACGGCGCTTGCTGAGCAGGTCGTAAATCAGCGTGATGTAGAGCGGCGTCAGCACGGTGAACAGCAGAAATTCCGAGACGGACAAGTAGACGTAAGCCCGGAAGCTGAACAGATACATGATGCCGAGCTGCATCGCGCCTACCAGCATATACAGCAGGATCGTTTTCAGCGATTGCCCGCGCGCGCGCAGAAACGGCAGGAACACCAGCGCCGCCAGCCCCACGCGCATCAGCACCGAGAAGTAGCTGTCGACCGCACCGGCAAGGTATTCGCCAATCAGGCTAAAGGAGAAGGCCCACAGGATAGTGGTGATAATGAGTAGCGCCACAATGCTTGTCTCTCAGAAAGAAGGAGAGGCATTGTAGCGAACTCTTCAGTTGACAACTGAGCAATAAATAATCGAATGAAGATTATTCAAGGAACAGTTTGCGCAGATACTTCGGTACCGCGTTGTCTGCGTTGGTGCCGATCACTTCCAGCTCCGGGTGCAGATCCTTCAGGCGCTGGTGTGCGTTTTCCATGATGCAGCCTTTGCCCGCCATGGAGAGCATCTCGGCATCGTTCATGCCGTCGCCGAAGGCGATGCAGTCTTTCAACTCAAAGCCCAGACGTTTTGCTACCGCTTCCAGCGCATGACCTTTGGAGACGCCGCCCGCCATCACTTCCAGACAGGTCAGCGTGGAGAAGCTCACATTCACGCGGTCGCCCCAGCGGGCGTTAATCGCCTGCTCCAGCGGCAGCAATTCCTCATGATTGACACAGGTGAAGAACACCTTACTGATCCCTTCCGGCTCCAGCAGACCCGGCTCGTACAGTGAGTACTGGAATACGGCTTCCTTGAAGAAGCGCATCTCTTCCGGGCGGTGGCGGTTCATAAACCATTCGTCGTCGCGGTATACGTTGGTGACGATAGCCGGGTTGTTATGCACCACGCCGAAGAGATCGGCGGCAATATCGCGATCCAGGTTGTGGGTGAAGATCAGGTTGCCATCCGTGTCGTGAACGCGTGCACCGTTGGAGGTGATCATGTACGACTTGATCTCCAGATTATCGCGGATCTGCCCCACGTCCACGTGGTGGCGGCCGGTGGCGAACACAAAGTTCACGCCACGGGCAGTGAGGAGTTTTAAGGTCTCTTTCGCGTAAGGCGACAGGGTGTGGTCAGGGGAAAGCAGCGTGCCATCTAAATCAGATGCAACAACCTGGTACATAGGGATTTCAACCTCTGGTGGAAAACAATAATCAATTATGCCTGTTGAAAAATTCAACAATGGCGTTGAGCGCGACTGAGCGCATAGCGTCCTTTTCAAAAAGGATCTCATGGTACGCGCCGTTGATGACCAGCGGTTTACCCCCTTCACAAGGGTGACCGGCTGCAGCGCGCAGTTCACAATAGCGGTCATGCATGCGGTTATCCACCACACGCTCTTCCTCCGCCTGAATCAGAAGCGTCGGCGTGTCATCATCGCCTACGCCCGCCAGCACCTGCTCTCCGGCCAGAATGCCCTCCCGCACCCAGTGCCAGGTCGGGCCGCCGACGCGCAAGCGCGGTTCATCGGCATAAAAGCGCAGGTTGCGGCGATAGCGCTGCCGACTGTGGGTCAGAACGTTGATGGCGAACGGCAATGCGCGCCAGCGTCCGGTTCCGATGGCATAGCCTTCACGGATGCGCTGATGGCCCTCAGCCCAGTCGAGAAGATGGCGCACCATCCAGTCGGGAAAACGAATGACAATACCGTACATCGGCGCGGTCAGCGCAATGGCGTCGCACTGGTGCTCATACCGCTGCAAAAACAGCGTCGAAATGGCGCCGCCCATGGAGTGCGCAAGGATGTACCGCTTGCGCCAGGGGCCAGGCTGCACTTCCTGCTGCCAGAACGCGGCAAAATCGTCGACGTAATCGCTGAAGTGATCCACGTGTCCACGGTGCGTATCCGGCAGCATACGACCGGACAACCCCTGTCCACGGTGGTCGATGATCAGCACGTCGAAGCCCAAATGGACCAGGTCGTAGGCCAGTTCGGCATATTTAACGTAGCTTTCGATACGTCCGGGGCAGACGACAATCACCCGGTCATTTTTTTCATTGCGGAAACGAACGAAGCGCACCGGGATGCCCCCGACGCCCGTAAACTCATCTTCCTCACGCTGCCGCCAGAAATCGGTCAGCGGCCCCATAGAGAAAGCAGCAAAAGCGTTTTCTCGTGTTTCCCAGTCCTTTTTCTGCTGAAACATTGGGTATCCACTCACGTAATCCAGGGAATATCGTTTTTTTCGTCACCGGTCACAAAATGACGCAATAATAGCGTATTGTGGCATAAAAATAGACGGTTCGGGAGTTTCAAATGACCTTCGAGTGGTGGTTCGCCTACCTGCTGACATCCATAATCCTCAGCCTTTCACCCGGCTCGGGAGCGATTAACACCATGACCACCTCCATCAACCACGGCTACCGCGGTGCGGCGGCGTCGATTACCGGATTGCAGACCGGGCTGGGCATTCATATTGTGCTGGTAGGGATTGGCCTGGGGACCCTTTTCTCCCGTTCAGTGCTGGCCTTTGAGGTGCTGAAATGGGCCGGTGCAGCGTATCTGATCTGGCTGGGTATTCAGCAGTGGCGCGCGGCAGGCTCCATTAACCTGAATACGCTCGCTCAGACGCAAAATCGCGGTCATTTGTTTAAGCGCGCGGTATTCGTGAACCTGACGAACCCGAAAAGCATTGTGTTCCTCGCCGCGCTGTTCCCGCAGTTTATCGTCCCGCATCAGCCGCAGGTGATGCAGTACGTGCTGCTGGGCGCGACCACCATTATCGTCGATATCATCGTGATGATTGGTTACGCGACGCTGGCGCAGCGGATTGCGGCGTGGATTAAAGGGCCTAAGCAGATGAAGGCCCTGAACAAAGTCTTTGGTTCGCTGTTTATGCTGGTGGGCGCGCTGCTTGCGTCAGCGCGTCATGCCTAGCGAGAGATGATGAGATGAATGCCAAAACCGGCGAACAGCGCGCCAGCGAAGCCGTCGATCCACTTCGCGATGCGCTGGTAGCCGCGACGCATCGCCGGTAAGGCAAACAGGCTGGCCACGATGGTAAACCAGGCGAACGTCTCGACGACGATCAGCAGGAAGATCCCCCAGCGCGCGCCTGCGCCGACGCTATCACCGACAAACAGCGAGAATACCGAGCCGAAGTAAATAATCGCTTTCGGGTTCGCCAGGTTAGTCAGCAGCCCCTTCACAAAGCTGCGGCCGCCCGTTGCCAGCTCAACCTTTGGCTCTTCCGGTTTTTTCTCTTCTTTCTTCAATGCCCCGCGCAGCATCTGGTAGCCCATCCAGCACAGGTACAGCCCGCCACCAACCATAATGATGTTATGCAGCCAGGCCATCTTTGCCAGGATCAGGTTCAGACCGAGCAGCGCGACCGCCGCCCAGACCATAACGCCCATGGTAATACCGAGTACGCCCATCATCGCCTCTTTGCGGGAGCGGCTGACGGCGGTTTGCGACACGAAGAAAAAGTCAGGGCCAGGGCTCATCAGCGCAACGATGTGCACTAATGCCACGGTGAGAAATAGCATTAACATAATTAGCTCGCGGGGAAATAATGTAGTGAGTCATCATCCTGGCACTTTTTTGGCCAGCTGACTACTCCTCGTCATCACCATCGGCGTGAGAGCGAATGAGCGCCATAAACTCTTTACCGAAGCGCTCTAGCTTGCGCGTTCCCACGCCGTTAACGCTGAGCATTTCGCTTGCGCTGAGCGGCATCTGCTCGGCCATCTCGATAAGCGTCGCGTCGTTGAACACCACGTAAGGCGGGATGTTCTCTTCATCGGCAATGGCTTTACGCAGCTTGCGCAGCTTGGCGAACAGCTTGCGGTCGTAGTTGCCGCCGTAGGATTTCTGCATCACGCGCGGCTTGAGGGCAATGACGCGCGGCACGGCGAGCTTGAGTTCAACCTCGCCACGCAGGACCGGTCGCGCCGCCTCGGTAAGCTGAAGCGCGGAGTGCTGGGCAATGTTCTGCGTGGCGAAGCCGAGGTGGATCAGCTGGCGAATGATGCTCACCCAGTGCTCGTGGCTCTGATCTTTACCGATGCCGTAGACCGGCAGCTTGTCGTGACCCATATCGCGGATACGCTGGTTATTAGCCCCGCGCAGCACTTCCACCACGTAGCCCATCCCAAAGCGCTGGTTCACGCGTCCGATAGTCGAGAGCGCTTTGCGCGCGTCCATCAGGCCATCGTACTGCTTCGGCGGATCCAGGCAGATATCGCAGTTGCCGCACGGCTCCTGACGCCCTTCACCAAAGTAGTTGAGCAGCACCAGACGGCGACAGGTTTGCGCTTCAGCGAAGGCACCCATGGCGTTAAGCTTGTGGCGTTCGATGTCCTGCAACTGCCCCTGCGGCTTCTCTTCCAGACAGCGGCGCAGCCACGCCATATCGGCCGGATCGTAAAACAGCATCGCTTCCGCAGGCAGCCCGTCACGCCCGGCACGGCCGGTTTCCTGATAGTAGGATTCGATATTGCGCGGAATGTCGAAGTGCACCACAAAGCGCACGTTGGGCTTGTTGATCCCCATCCCGAACGCCACCGTCGCGACGACGATTTGCAGGTCGTCGCGCTGGAATTTCTCCTGCACGTCGGCGCGGATGTGGTTCTCTAACCCGGCGTGATACGCGGCGGCGCTAAAGCCGCGGTTTTGCAGACGCGCGGCGGTGTCTTCCACCTTTGCGCGGCTATTGCAGTAGATGATGCCGGACTTGCCGCGCTGCTCCTGAACGTAGCGCAGGAGCTGATCCAGCGGCTTGAACTTTTCCATCAGCATATAGCGGATGTTCGGGCGGTCGAAGCTGCTGACCTGAATATACGGGTCGTTCAGACCAAGCAGGCGAACGATATCCTGACGCGTGGTGTCATCCGCCGTGGCGGTAAGCGCCATAAACGGCAGCTCGGGGAAGCGCTGACGCAGCTGGCCAAGAGCGGCATATTCCGGGCGGAAATCGTGCCCCCACTGGGAGATACAGTGTGCTTCATCCACCGCCAGCAGGACCGGATTCCAGTGCGCCAGATGATCGAGGAAGTTATCCAGCATCAGGCGCTCGGGGGCGATATACAGCAGGCGGATCTGCCCGGTGCGGCACCCGGCCATCACCTCTTGCTGCTGCTCCCGGGTTTGCGTCGAGTTAAGGCAGGCGGCCGCCACGCCGTTGGCAAGCAGCTGATCCACCTGGTCTTTCATCAGCGAAATAAGGGGAGATACCACGACCGTCAGGCCGTTCAGCACCAGCGCAGGCACCTGGTAACAGAGGGATTTCCCGCCGCCGGTCGGCATCACCACCAGACAGTCCCGACCTTCCAGCACGGTTTCAATGATGGTTTCCTGGCCGGGGCGGAACTGCTGGTAGCCAAAGGTTTCATGCAAAACCTGTTTAGCCAGCGACTCCTGATTCAATACTTCCGCCTGCGCCACGTTAACCCCATATGCCAGAAATGAAACAGGCGCTATTTTCAGCGCCTGAGAGAGAAACTTCAACGTTTAACGCAAAAACATTCGAGCAGCTTAGAAAATATCGTTCAGCATGACGCCCACACCCACGCGGGTCTGGTTGAAATTGTAGTCGATCAGCGACTCGCCGTAACCGCTGTATACCTGCGTGTAGAGACGAACGTGTTTCGTTACCGGGTAGCTCAGGCCAAGCTCTGCGCCGCCGTACCCGGTGTTCCAGTTGTACTGGCCTTTGGCGCTCAGCACGGCATCACCTAACTGATAGCCCACTTTAAGCTGATAGTAGCCCATGTATTTGGTGATATCCGGGTTGTCATCGGTGTCACCCACAACAAACCACGGCTTCACTTCCACCATCAAATTGCCGTTCTGCGCCATCAGGCGCGTGTAGGCACGGTTCCAGCTGCGTGAGGTTGGGTCAGAACGACCGTTAGAATCGTGATTAAAGCCGACTTCGACGTCGCGCAACGTCCAGCCAGCAAATTCGTAGTCCGTTGCGAAGCCGAGGAACAGCTGCGGTTCATAGTTGGTTTCGCGGAAGGGTGAAGATTCTCCGCTGTTTGAGAGCTGCCACCAGGATTTCTGCGTATAAGACGCACCGAACACCGAGTTCGGCCCCAGAATGCCGCGCCAGAACGGGAAGGCGAGGCTGAGCTGGTACTTCACCTCATCTTTACGCGCATTATCGGACCAGTTATAGGAACTTATCGCCTCTTTGTTGAGGTCGCTGGTCTGGGTGTAAATCACGTAGTTGGTGTCGTACGGGTAGAGCGTGAACGGATTGTCATGCTCCTGTAGCATATTGGCGATGATGCTGCCCTTAACGGCAGGTTTATCATGGACTTCTTTAATCGTCGCTTCCTGCGCATATGCTGTGAGGGGCAGCGCAACCGCCGCCAGTAACCAGGCCAGATACGTCCGCATCGGTGGTGTTCTCCTGCAAAGAGTAAGATTACCTGAATAGTTATGAGGCGAACATTCTACAGACTTCTGCGATAACTGCTGCATCCTCGTTTCTGAAAGTGGAATTCCTTATTGCTGAGGCATAAAATCAACATTTCATTAACAATAAGGATGTGATGCCTCATGTCAGCCATGCTTACCGCCGAAGAAGTGTTAAAACTCGTGGGCGAGATTTTTGTTTACCATATGCCGTTTAACCGTGCGCTGGGACTGGAGCTGGAGCGTTACGAAAAAGAGTTTGCTCAGCTGAGTTTCAACAATCAGCCAATGATGGTGGGTAACTGGGCGCAAAGTATTTTGCACGGCGGGGTGATTGCCTCCGCGCTGGACGTGGCGGCGGGTCTGGTTTGCGTGGGCAGTACGCTGACGCGGCATGACACCATCAACGAAGACGAACTCCGCCAGCGCCTGGCGCGCATGGGCACCATTGATTTACGCGTCGACTATCTTCGCCCGGGGCGCGGAAATCGCTTTACCTGTACAAGCAGCCTGCTGCGCGCCGGGAATAAAGTTGCCGTGGCGCGCGTTGAGCTGCACAACGAAGAACAGGTTTATATCGCCAGCGCAACCGCCACTTATATGGTGGGTTGAGGCGGCAAAATCGGGTAAAATTGATTCACTTTTATGTAACGGATTTTCCCGATGGATGCTAAACAGACGCGGCAGGGCGTTTTACTCGCCCTTGCCGCTTATTTTATTTGGGGTATCGCACCGGCGTACTTCAAATTTATCGCTTATGTACCGGCCGATGAGATCCTCACCCACCGCGTCATCTGGTCGTTTTTCTTTATGATCGCGCTGATGAGCATCAGCCGTCAGTGGTCAGGCGTCAAAACGCTGCTAAAAACCCCTAAAAAGGTTTTCCTGCTGGCGCTCTCTGCGGTGCTGATCGGCGGCAACTGGCTGCTGTTCATCTGGGCGGTGAATAACCACCACATGCTCGAAGCCAGCCTCGGCTACTTTATTAACCCGCTGGTGAATATCGTGCTGGGGATGATTTTCCTCGGTGAGCGCTTCCGCCGGATGCAGTGGGTGGCGGTGATTCTGGCCTTCTGCGGCGTGCTGGTGCAGCTCTGGACCTTCGGCTCGCTGCCGATTATTGCCCTCGGTCTGGCGTTCAGCTTTGCATTCTACGGTCTGGTACGTAAGAAAATTGCGGTAGAAGCGCAGACCGGGATGCTGTTTGAAACCCTGTGGCTGCTGCCGGTGGCGGCGATTTACCTGTTTGGCATTGCCGACAGCGCGACCAGCCATATGGGCAGTAACCCATGGTCGCTGAACCTGATGCTGATGGCGGCAGGCGTGGTGACCACCATTCCTCTGCTGTGCTTCACCGGTGCAGCAACGCGCCTGCGACTCTCCACGCTGGGCTTCTTCCAGTACATTGGCCCGACGCTGATGTTCCTGCTGGCAGTGGTGTTTTACGGCGAAGTGCCGGGTGCGGATAAGATGGTGACCTTCGCCTTTATCTGGGTGGCGCTGGCGATTTTCGTCGCCGATGCGATTTATACCCAGCGCAGGACCCGCAGAGGAATGTAGGTGTTTTGTAGGGCGGGTAAGCGAGCGCCACCCGCCAGATTTTTATAGCCAGTTCCGGCGTTTGAAATAGAGATACGGCGCCAGCCCCGCGAGGATCATAAAGATAATCGCTCCCGGGTAGCCAAAGCTCCACTTTAGCTCCGGCATAAACTCAAAGTTCATCCCATAGCTGGATGCCACCAGCGTTGGCGGCAGGAACACCACGGACACCACCGAGAAGATCTTGATGATGCGGTTCTGCTCGATGTTGATAAAGCCCATCGCCGCCTGCATCAGGAAGTTCACCTTCTGAAACAGGGATTCGTTGTGCGGCAGCAGGGATTCGATGTCGCGTAAGATTTCACGCGCCTGCTCCAGCTGACCGCCCGGCAGACGCGCCTTACGCACCAGGAAGTTCAACGCGCGCTGGGTATCCATCAGACACAAACGCACCTTCCAGCCAATATCTTCCAGCTCCGCCAGCGTGGAGAGCGCTTCGTCGTACTCATCACCCTGATGGCCTTCCATGATCACGCGGCTCAGCTTTTCCAGGTCGCTGTAGATGTTTTCAATTTCGTCCGCCAGCTGTTCAATTTTGGTTTCGAACAGATCGAGCAGCAGCTCGTAGGCGTTGCCGTCCACCATCGCCTGGCTGCGGGCGCGCATGCGGTAGAGACGAAATGCCGGTAGTTCGCGCTCGCGCAGGGTAAACAGACGGCCGTCGCGAATGGTGAACGCCACGGTGGAGTTACCCGCGTGATCTTCCGCATCTTCAAAGAAGAAGAAGGAGTGAATGTGCAGGCCGTCTTCATCTTCAAAGAAACGCGCAGAGGCTTCGATGTCTTCCAGTTCCGGACGGGTTGCCAGGCTTTGCCCCAGCTCAGATTGTACGCGAAGGCGCTCATCGTCGTCCGGCTCGACCAGATCCACCCATACGGCATCAACGAGGGGCTGTGACTCTTCGGCTTCAAGCCGAGTCAGTCGGTTATTTTCGAGTTGAAATGCGCTCAACATGACCGGGACTCCCAATGCAAAAAATATCGGACAGTTCGGTGGGCACACAGAAACAAATTGGGTTTCAGACCATTAAACAGCCTGACTCAGCGCGACGGGAATAATGCAGTCGCTGACAACCACTAAGGCCATCAGCAAGAGGAGATAGCCTTAGGAGTTGTTCCTGGATGACAGGGAATTGAGCCAGTATCTACTGGGTGTGTCCAAGGCGAATGTCCTCTTAGCGTAATCGTGCGCGCATGTTACGCCAGCAGTAACTGCGGCGTCAACACGCAACGGAACGCTGAAGGGCATTAATTGACCTTCAACGTATAAGGCTAGCAGATTATTACAAAATAATGATATTTTTCTGAAAGTTACACTGTTTCCAGCTTCGCGTAAGCGGCCACCAGCCATTTGATCCCCTGGCCCTGGAACGCGACCTGCAGTCGGCTGTGCTCGCCGCTGCCTTCCAGATTCACAATGGTGCCTTCACCAAACTTCGAGTGACGCACGCGCTGGCCCAGCTTGTAGCCGGTGTCGGTTTCAGCAATCGGCGATCCCATGCGCTGATGGCTGACCGGACGGCTGATGCTGGCACGCAGACGCACCTCTTCCACGCACTCTTCCGGCAGTTCGCCGATAAAACGCGACGGACGGTGATAAACCTCTTTACCGTACAAACGTCGGGTTTCGGCGTAGGTCAGCGTCAGCTTTTGCATGGCGCGGGTGACGCCAACGTAGGCCAGACGACGCTCCTCTTCCAGACGTCCGCCTTCATCCAGCGACATCTGGCTCGGGAACATCCCCTCTTCCATCCCGACGATAAACACCTGCGGGAACTCCAGACCTTTAGCGGAGTGCAGGGTCATCAGTTGAACCGCGTCCTGCCAGGTGTCCGCCTGCCCTTCACCCGCTTCCAGCGCGGCGTGAGAGAGGAACGCCTGCAACGGCATCAGGTCTTCGTCTTCTTCGTTGTAGCTGAACTGGCGCGTTGCCGTCACCAGTTCCTCTAAGTTCTCAATACGGGTCTGGCCTTTCTCGCCTTTTTCCTGCTCGTACATGGTGCGCAGGCCGGAGTCTTTGATCACCCGGTCGGTCTGGACGTGCAGCGGCATGTCGGCCGTTTCCTGCGCCAGGGCGTCGATTAACTCCAGGAAGCGCTGCAATGCGCTGGCGGCGCGTCCGGCGAGGGCTTTTTCCTGTAACAGCTCGCGGCACGCCTGCCACAGCGTGAGCTGACGATCGCGCGAGGCCTGACGCACCACGTCCAGCGTACGGTCGCCAATCCCGCGGGTCGGCGTGTTCACCACGCGCTCAAACGCCGCGTCGTCGTTACGGTTGGCGATCAGGCGCAGATACGAGAGCGCATCTTTGATTTCCTGACGTTCGAAGAATCGCATACCGCCATAAATGCGGTACGGCATGCTCACCTGCAGCAGCGCCTCTTCCAGCACGCGCGACTGGGCGTTGCTGCGGTAGAGAATGGCGCACTGCTCCAGCGCGCCGCCGTTGTCCTGCCAGGTTTTGATGCGGTTCACCACAAAGCGGGCTTCGTCGAGCTCGTTGAAGGCGCAGTAAATCGAAATCGGTTCGCCGTCGACGCCGTCGGTCCACAGCTTTTTCCCCAGACGCCCGTTGTTGTTTTCAATCAGGGCGTTGGCCGCACTCAGGATGTTGCTGGTTGAGCGGTAGTTCTGCTCCAGACGGATGGTTTGCGCGCCGGGGAAATCGTTGAGGAAGCGCTGGATGTTCTCCACCTGCGCGCCGCGCCAGCCGTAGATAGACTGATCGTCATCGCCCACGATCATTACCTTGCCGGTATCACCGGCCAGCAGGCGGATCCACGCGTACTGGATGTTGTTGGTATCCTGGAATTCGTCCACCAGGATGTTGGTGAAGCGTTCGCGGTAGTGCTGCAGAATGTGCGGCTTGTTGAGCCACAGTTCGTGGGCGCGCAGCAGCAGCTCGGCGAAATCCACCAGGCCGGCGCGATCGCACGCTTCCTGATAGGCCTTATAGACGTTCTGCCAGGTCTGCTCGACCGGGTTGCCGAAGCTCTGGATGTGATGCGGACGCAGCCCTTCGTCTTTCTGGCCGTTGATGTACCACATCGCCTGACGCGGCGGCCACTGCTTCTCGTCGAGGTTCATCGCCTTGATCAGGCGTTTCAGCAGACGGAGCTGGTCTTCGCTGTCGAGGATCTGGAAATCCTGCGGCAGGTTGGCGTCCATATGGTGCGCGCGCAGCAGGCGATGCGCCAGGCCGTGGAAGGTGCCAACCCACATGCCGCCCTGGCTGGTGCCCATCAGCTGAGCGATACGGTGGCGCATCTCTGCCGCCGCCTTGTTGGTAAACGTCACCGCCATGATGGAGTACGGCGAGCAGTTCTCCACGCTCTGCAGCCAGGCGATACGGTGAACCAGCACGCGCGTCTTACCACTGCCCGCTCCAGCCAGCACCAGCAGGTTGGTGCGCGAGGCGGCAACCGCGTCACGCTGTTTGTCATTAAGGCTGTCGAGCAGGTAAGAAACGTCCATTGGCACCGTCACGTTATGTCGGGCAGGCAAATGTTTCCACTCGCCAAAACCCTGTTAATTTATACAGAACAATTGATGATTATATCAGCGTCGTGAGGGATGCCAACCGCGAAATTTCCACATGCGGCAGAAGACGGCTGTCAGTTGCGGTCATCAGCTCCGCATTTTCTGGCTTAATCCAGCAGGCCTGCATGCCGCAGCGGATGGCCCCCGCCACGTCGGTGGTCAGGTCGTCGCCCACATGAAGAATGTTACCGAGCGGCAGATTCAGTTTTTCCGCTGCCAGGTGATACATGTCGCTGAACGGCTTCGAGCGCCCGTGCGGCCCCGCGCGCAACACAAACTCAAAGTAATCCCCGAGGCCAAACAGTTCAGGCTGGGCGTTGCCGTTGGTGATGGCCACCAGCGGCCACTTTTCAGCGAGCTTCGCCAGCGTGTCGTGGGTTTCCTGCGGCACGTCGATCCGGCTGCGCCATTTGGCGAAGTTTTCCATGGCCGCTTCCGCCCCAATGGCGGCATCCTGCGCGCTCAGGCCAGCGTTGAGCATCGCCTGCTCAACCGCACGGCGACGCCATTCGGTCACGTCGTGGTAAATCTCCGGCTCGGTCTCCCGCAGGGACTGGCGCAGCTTCTGGAAATCCTTGTTCTGCATCGCTTTCAGCGCGGGATGGTAGTTCTGTACAAACGCCAGCGACTCCTGCTCGGTACGCAGGATCACCTCGCGGTTGTCATAAAGGGTGTCATCAAGGTCAAACGTCAGGGCTGAGATCTGACCGAGTGGGCGGTAAAAACGCATTATTTCCCCCGTTTGGCGCGTGGATGCGCCGCGTCATACACCGAGGCAAGGTGTTGGAAGTCTAAGTGGGTGTAGATTTGAGTGGTCGACAGATTCGCGTGGCCAAGCAGTTCCTGCACGCCGCGCAGATCGCCGCTCGATTCCAGCATGTGTGTCGCAAAGGAGTGGCGTAGCTTGTGCGGGTGAACGTGGCTGTTCAGTCCCTGCTTAATGCCCCACTCCGCAAAGCGCTTCTGCACGTTACGCGCCGAGATTCGCTTGCCGAGCTTCGATAAAAACAGTGCATCCTCTTCCGCGCCAAACAGCCCTCGCAGATCCAGCCAATGCTCAATCCAGGAGACCGCGTTGCGGCCAATCGGCAGGCGGCGCTCTTTGCTGCCCTTACCCATCACCCACACTTCGCCGGTATCCAGGTCGAGGTGTTTTAAGTCGAGGTTCACCAGTTCAGACAGACGCAGGCCTGCGCCGTACATCACCTCCAGCATCGCGCGGTCGCGCACGGCGAGCGGATCGTTAAGATCGATATCCAGCAGGCGGTTTACATCGTCGACGTCGATATTTTTCGGCAGATGGCGCGGGGCTTTCGGCGTGGCGATCCCTTTCGCCGGGTTGGCTTTCAGGCCGCCCTGGCTGACCAGCCAGTCGAAGAAACTGCGCAGCGCAGAGAGCCGGAGCGCCAGGCTTGCCGGACTGAGATTTTTTTTACGGCTACGCACAACGAACCCGCGTACCGTGGCAGCATCACATTGTTGCCAGCTTTTCAGGCCGATTTCGTCGGCAATCTGCATGATGGCATCAAGCTGACGCTGGTAATTGAGCAGGGTAATGGGGCTGAGCTGGCGCTCAACGCCCAGATAGCGCAGAAAGCGCGAGACGTCAGTGGCGAGCAGTCCGTCCGTCATACGCGTTCAATCCAGCGCTCCAGCAGCTCCGGCAGCATCAGGGCGATCTCCTGCAGCAGGTGCGTGGCTTGCCCCTGCTCATAGTGGTGCGCGTCGCGGCTGGTAAATAATATTACCCCCAGGTCGCCATCGCGCCCCATCAGCGACATCGCCACCGAGCCAATCGCTTTGGCTTCCGGCAACACGACCAGCAGCTCCGGTCCGTTCAGCGGCCCCAGATAATGGTGCTCATGGCCCAGACGCTGAATGCGCAGCGGCTCAAACGCCTGACGGCTGAGCGCCAGATGGGTGAACCCCGACGGTGCGCCAATGCGCCAGCGGTCAGGGAACAGACGAATTGTTGCGCCCGCCAGCCCCAGCTCGCGCGCCCAGCGGTGAAAGCGGCTGAGGAACTCGTCAAGGCTGTGCGCCGAGGCCAGACGCGCCTGCAGGTGCAGCAGGCGATAGAACAGGCTTTCGTTGGTGCTGGCCTGCTCCATCAGCAGCGTCATGTTCTCTTCAAGCTGGTTGATGTGGTTACGCGAGCGCGCCATATGCCATTCGACCAGCGACACGGTCCCACGAACCGGATGCGGCACGCGCATCTGTTCGACGACGCGTGCATTGCGAATAAAAAACTCAGGATTGTTCAGCAGATAATCCACAACAGCGCTGTCGTCCAGTTCCGTCACTGTTTCCTGCAGTTCTTCCCCTGGTTGTTTCATAGATGGATAAACCCGTCATAAACATGTGTCGCCGGGCCCGTCATATACAGTGGATGACCCGGTCCTTTCCAGGCGATATCAAGCCGACCGCCCGGTAACTCCACGCGAACCTCTTCCGCCAGTAACCCCTGAGAGATGCCGACGGCGACAGCCGCACAGGCGCCGCTTCCGCAGGCCTGAGTCTCGCCCGCGCCGCGCTCGTACACCCGCAGGCGGATGTGTTCACGCTTCACCACCTGCATAAAGCCGATGTTCGCGCGCTCCGGGAAACGCTCGTGGCTTTCCAGCACCGGACCGAGCGTTTCGACCGCGGCGGTTTCCACATCATCCACCTGAATCACGCAGTGCGGATTACCCATTGAGACGACGCCGCACAATACTGTCTGCTCGGCCGCACGCATAATATAGGTCTTTTCCGCTTTGTTTGCGCGAAACGGCACGGCGGAAGGCTCGAAGTTAGGCTCGCCCATGTTCACGCGCACCAGCTCGTCGTCAGTGACGCTGAGCACCATACGACCATTCGCGGTACTGACGCGGATATCGCGCTTGTTAGTCAGCCCTTTCAGGCGAACAAAGCGGGCAAAACAGCGCGCGCCGTTGCCGCACTGGTTAACCTCGCTGCCGTCCGCGTTAAAAATACGGTAGTGGAAATCAAGGTCGGGATCGTAAGGCGGCTCTACCACCAGCAGCTGATCGAACCCCACGCCCACGTGCCGATCCGCCAGGCGACGGATCAGTTCCGGGGAGAAAAACACATTCTGCGTTACCGCGTCGACGACCATAAAATCGTTGCCAAGGCCATGCATTTTAGAGAACTGCATCATTTGCTCCATTGCGCGGGTACAGAACGTTGTCGTCAGAGATTTACCTGAGTCGGGCCACCGTTGTCGCCACGATCGTTAGTCTTTGGCGTGGAAGACTCAATGCCGCTATTCACCGGTTTTGTCGGCGGCGGTGCGGTTTTATCCGCTGGCGGGAAGTACAGGGGTCCCTTAAGTCCACAGCCAGTCAGGCTAAACAGCGTGATGAGAACGGCAAGCGTTCGGAAGACGTTTTTCATTATAAAGTTGCTCGTAAGTTCAAATCTGTTTCTATCATCGCAGGAGAAGACACAAAAGCAAGAGTTTGCCGCTTTCCTGCAACGGGAATTATTTAGCGTTATACTGCCGCCATCACGAAAAACAGGAACAAAACCATGAACGACAGTGAATTCCATCGCCTTGCCGACACCCTGTGGATGACCATCGAAGAGCGTATCGACGACTGGGACGGCGACAGTGATATCGATTGTGAAATCAACGGCGGCATTCTGACCCTGAGCTTCGAAAACGGCAGCAAAATTATTATTAACCGCCAGGAGCCGCTTCACCAGGTGTGGCTGGCAGCTAAACAGGGCGGCTATCACTTCGATCTGAAAGGTGACGAATGGGTGTGTGACCGCAGCGGCGAAACGTTCTGGGATCTGCTGGAGCAGGCGGCGACGGCGCAGGCGGGTGAGGATGTGAGTTTCAGGTAGTTTTGTTGCCCGGTAAGGCGTAGCTGCCACCGGGCGAAAAGCCTCAGGAGAAATACTGCTGCAACAGCGGCGCGGTATCCTGGTTCGCGGGCACTGCCGGGGTAATTGCCTGCGTACGGAACGGGATCACCTGCGCTCGCCCATCCACGTTCACAATCTGGTAGAACTGCGGCAGGTTGAAGTTGATAAAGCTGGACCCGTAGGTGAAGCGATCGTGCGAGGAAGAGTAGAAGCGGCTGACGTCGCGCACCAGCTCCTCTTTGCTGCCTTCACAGTGGTGATACACCTCGGCGCGGTTGGTTTCATCCAGAATATAGATGTTGAACCCGGCATCGTCGCCCGACTCTTCAAAGAAGAACTGAATAATCCCTTCGCTCGCAAAACCATCAACCACCTGCGGCAGCTTGACGTGGTTAGTTTCCACCTGGACTGAGAGGCCGTGCAGCTTGTTGTGCGAAATCGCGCCGTAGAACTCAATGGCGTTTTCCAGCTTCTGGACCGACACGTTCAGACGCTCGAAGAACAGGCCCCAGGTCTGACCGGAGACGCGCAGCGCTTTAAAGCGCCCGGTTTCCTGACGGGTACTGGAGAGACGCAGCTCAATACACTCGGAGACCAGCTGCTGCACGCGGGTACGAATCAGGCCGCGCAGGTGCTGGCTGTAGCAGAACACGTCGACGCTGTCAGGCGGCGCGGCGTCCTGGTGCATCTTGCCGAGGATGGTTTTCAGCGCTTCGATCATTGCCTGCTCGCCGTTAAAGTGCAGGGTACGCACTTCGTTCCACGAGTTGCGGTACAGCAGGTCTACGCTGCCCACCAGGCAGTTTTGCTGCTCACCAAAGCTGAAGACGTCCAGCTTGCGGAAGTCAAAGTGAACCACCTGATTGCGGAAGGCCGCCGTCGGGTCGTATTCCAGGTTGACGATAATCGCCAGATGGCGGATCTCGCACGGGCTGTAGAGCGCTTTTGGCGTCGGCGCAGGCAGACGCAGCGGGAAGTGGTGCGAAACATCGGCAACCATCTCCTGCAGCTTAGCTAAATCGACGACCTCGTTGCCCTTGATAAACAGGCGCGTGCGCGAGGTCAGCAGGCCGTTAAACCAGGCCCACGCCACCAGCTTGTTCAGGTAGCGGTTATATTCCAGCGGCTGATGGCTGATGATCGAATCCATGCTTGGCGCACGGTTGTACAGATACCACCCGGTGCGGTTTGCGCGGCCCGGCGGTACGTAGATAAAGGTCAGGTTCGGCTCTGACAGGTCAGGCGAAATCTGCGGGTTAACCAGAGTGACTTTACCCGGCAGCGCTTCAAACGCGGCGTACAGCTTACGGGTCAATACACCGATATCCTGCGGGCTGGCGGACACGCTGAGGTTGTTGCGGCGCGCAAAGCGGATCAGGTTACGGTAGCTCTGCATCATCGCGTCGAGCAGTTCGTTGTGCGCTTCACGCACCTGATCGATTTTCCAGTTGGCGCGGTTATCGAGCATGGACAGACGCGCTTCGTCCCATCCCCACTCTTTCACTAACTGACTGACCACTTCACGGCGCCAGCCCACGCAGGCGCGCTCGCGGCTCAGCTTTTCACAGACTTTGAGATAGAAACATCGACGCACCAGGTCAAGACGCGTGGAATCATCAATGGCTTTCAGGTATTCAGTAACGCGCTCCAGCATCATGCAGTAGGCGTCGAGCCCGTAGGAGACAATTTCCCCGTCGTGCAGACGCTGCTTGATATCTTTCGCCAGCAGACGCGGCGTAGGGTATTCCCAGGAGTAGGCTTCCAGCAGCAACGTTTTCAGCACCGCTTTATACGGTGAGTCGATGCTCTTATAGAGCTGCCAGAGGCTTGCGCCAAAGTACTCTTCGGCAGACAGGGAGCTGAGGCCGCCCAGGTCCAGCCACTCGTTTGGCGTCAGAACACCCTGCGAGTAAAGTGACATGACGTAGTCGTCATAATTCTCTTCTTCGTCGCACGGCACCATATTCCACAGAATACGCTTCCCGGCGAGGCGAACGGCCGTGCGGTAGAATTCATCCAGCAATAAAATGTGCTGAGTTGAGCCGCAGTCTTCACCACCCAGACTGCCGCTTTCGTTGTGGCGGAAGCGGTTTTCATCAATCAGGAAGAAACTCACTTCCACGCCGAGCGACGCCGCCCAGCTCTCCAGCAGGCTACATTTACGCTGCAGCAGCTGGCGCTCTTCGTTATCGAGCCAGGACTGGTGACAGACCCAGATATCCAGGTCCGAAGAACAGCTCTGCCCTACCGATGAGGTGCTCCCCATCGAGTAAACGCCGGTAATCGGCAGCTCACCTTTCGGGGATTCCTGCGGCGGCATGCCGCGGTAGAGTTCCAGTTCGTTCAGATAATGCTGTTGGGTTTCATCAGGCGTGAAGAGGCAAATGCCCTGGGGAACGTTACCATCGAGGTAGCCCGGCATTAGCGGATGGTGATAGTGCAATAATGTCGGCAGCAGACTGTATACCTGCTGGAAAGCAGGGCCCATGGCAGCAAGCGCGCGATCCACACGCAGTTGATTTATGGCATCCAGTCTCTGTTTAAGAGTCTCAATATAGAGGTACAAGACGTATCGCCTGATGTTTCCGGGCGTTGCAAGCTATTCAAAATACGAACAACTGCGAGCCCGCAGTATTTCAAAAAGATAACCGTTACCCTTTTTTCGCCCTTATCATTATGGTGGTACCGACGAAAAAATGGTCTAAAACGTGATCAATTTAACACCTTGCCGGTTGACCGTAAAGAAAGATGCGCTACATACAAGTGTAGCACCGTTCTGTACGTGTAAATTCCTGAATACGGCTACGGCTGACGAATACGCCGCCTTGTCCCTCTCACGCTTCATCAACCGTAAAACTGCCATCCCAGAGTCAACAATGTTAGGATGGTTAGCGATTGATAATGACGGTAACAAGCATGTTAGACAATGTTTTGAGAATTGCCACACGCCAAAGCCCTCTCGCGCTCTGGCAGGCACATTATGTTAAGCAGCGCCTTGAAGCCTGCCACAGTGGATTGCGCGTCGAGCTGGTGCCGATGGTCACGCGCGGTGACGTGATCCTGGATACGCCACTGGCGAAAGTGGGCGGCAAGGG
This sequence comes from Enterobacter sp. UPMP701, assembly GCF_053709515.1. NCBI lineage: Bacteria > Pseudomonadati > Pseudomonadota > Gammaproteobacteria > Enterobacterales > Enterobacteriaceae > Enterobacter > Enterobacter sp. UPMP701. The sequence goes on from NZ_JBSKJN010000014.1 coordinate 51,573, forward strand.
CCTGTTTGTCAAAGAGCTGGAACTGGCATTGCTTGAGAACCGCGCCGATATCGCCGTTCATTCGATGAAGGACGTGCCCGTCGAGTTCCCGGGAGGGCTGGGGCTGGTGACCATCTGCGAGCGCGAAGATCCGCGTGACGCGTTTGTCTCCAACCACTATGACTCGCTCGATGCGCTGCCGCAGGGTAGCGTGGTTGGCACGTCCAGTTTACGCCGTCAGTGTCAGCTGGCGGAGTGTCGTCCTGACCTGATCATTCGCTCGCTGCGCGGTAACGTCGGCACGCGTCTGGGCAAGCTGGATAACGGCGATTACGATGCCATTATTCTTGCGGTTGCGGGCCTGAAACGCCTGGGGCTTGAGGAACGCATTCGCGTGGCGTTGCCGCCAGAGCTGTCGCTGCCGGCCGTCGGCCAGGGCGCCGTCGGCATTGAATGCCGTCTGGACGATACGCGCACCCGCGAGCTGCTCGCCCCGCTGAACCATGACGAGACCGCGACCCGCGTAAAAGCCGAGCGTGCGATGAACACCCGCCTCGAAGGAGGCTGTCAGGTGCCGATTGGCAGCTATGCTGAATTAACAAACGGTGAATTGTGGCTGCGTGCGCTGGTTGGCGCGCCGGACGGTTCGCAGATGGTGCGCGGCGAACGTCGCGGCAAGCCGCAGGATGCCGAGCAGCTTGGCGTATCGCTGGCGGAAGAGCTGCTGAATAACGGCGCGCGTGAAATTCTGGCCGAGGTCTATAACGGAGAACCCCCTGCATGAGTATTCTTGTCACCCGCCCTTCTCCCGCAGGAGAGCAGTTAGTGAGCCGTCTGCGCGCACTGGGGCAGGTGGCCTGGGGTTTTCCGCTGATTGAATTCTCCCCCGGTCGGGAGCTCTCTGTGCTCGCCGACCAGATGAATACCCTGCAGGACGGCGACCTGCTGTTTGCGCTGTCGCAGCATGCCGTGGAATTTGCCCACGCGCAGCTGCAACAACAGGGTTTGACCTGGCCGACCGCTCCGCGCTATTTCGCTATCGGCAGAACCACCGCGCTGGCCTTACATACCGTGAGTGGAACAGACGTTCGCTACCCGTTGGATCGGGAAATCAGCGAAGTCTTGCTACAATTACCTGAATTACAAACCATTGCCGGAAAGCGCGCGCTTATTTTGCGCGGCAACGGTGGCCGCGAACTGCTGGGCGAAACGCTGCGCGAACGCGGGGCTAACGTCACGTTTGTTGAGTGCTACCAGCGCTGTGCGAAACACTACGACGGCGCAGAAGAGGCGATGCGCTGGCACGCGCGCGGCATTAATACGCTGGTGGTTACCAGCGGTGAAATGTTACAACAGCTTTGGTCGCTGATACCGCGTTGGTATCGCGAAAACTGGTTACTCCGCTGTCGGCTTCTGGTCGTCAGTGAGCGTCTGGCGAACCTCGCCCGGGAACTGGGCTGGCAGGATATTCGGATCGCTGATAACGCCGACAACGATGCGCTGCTGCGCGCATTACAATAACTCTCAAATGGGAAGCCATAATGACGGAACACGAAAAATCCTCCGCCGTGGTTGAAGAGACCAGGGAGACTGTGGACACGACGCCACAGCCAGAGACGACTGAGAAAACCGCTGAGAAGAAAAACGGCAGCAACAAAACCAGCCTCGCGCTGAGCGCGATTGCCATCGCCATTGCGCTGGCCGCAGGCGTTGGCCTGTATGGTCTGGTGAAGCAACAGGGCTCTAACCAGACGGCCACCAGCGATGCGCTGGTGAATCAGCTCACCGCCCTGCAAAAAGCCCAGGAAACGCAGAAAACCGAGCTGGAAGCGGTGATTAAGCAGCAGGCTGACGCGCTTGCCGAGGCGAACAGCAAACAGGAAGAGCTGACCAAACAGCTGGGCGAAGTACAGCAGAAAGTCGCCACGATATCCGGTACCGATGCCAAAACCTGGCTGCTCTCGCAGGCCGATTTCCTCGTCAAACTCGCCGGGCGTAAGCTGTGGAGCGATCAGGACGTGACCACCGCCGCCGCGCTGCTGAAAAGCGCCGATGCGAGCCTGGCCGACATGAACGACCCGAGCCTCATAACCGCACGCCGCGCGATTACCGAAGATATCGCCAGCCTCTCCGCCGTTTCGCAGGTGGATTACGACGGCATCATCCTCAAGGTGAACCAGCTTTCGAATCAAATTGATAACCTGCAACTGGCGGATAACAACGACGACGATTCCCCGATGGATTCCGACGGTACCGAGCTGTCCAGCTCCCTGAGTGAATGGCGCATAAACCTGCAGAAAAGCTGGCAGAACTTTATGGACAGCTTCATTACCATCCGTCGCCGCGATGAAACCGCCGTGCCGCTGCTGGCGCCGAACCAGGATATCTACCTGCGCGAAAACATCCGTTCCCGCCTGCTGGTGGCGGCGCAGGCCGTGCCGCGTCATCAGGAAGAGACCTACAAACAGGCGCTGGATAACGTCTCGACGTGGGTACGTGCGTATTACAATACCGATGACGCGACGACAATTGCGTTCCTCGAAGATATCGACAAGCTGAGCCAGCAGAACATCACCATGAACGTGCCGGATAAGCTGGCAAGCCAGCCGATTCTGGAGAAGCTGATGCAAACGCGCGTGCGTAATCTGCTGGCACAGCCGGGCGTTCCAGCCGAGCAGGCAGGCACAGCGGCGGCAGCACCAGCGCCTGAAAGCGCGCCACAGGGAGAGTAATGATGCTAAAAGTCCTTTTACTCTTCATCCTGCTGATCGCCGGGATCGTCCTGGGGCCGATGCTTGCCGGCCATCAGGGATACGTCCTGATCCAGACCGACAATTACAACATTGAAACCAGCGTAACGGGGCTGGCGATCGTTCTGATCCTCGGCGTCGTGGTCCTGCTTGCTGTTGAATGGATCCTGCGCCGTATTTTCCGCACCGGTGCCCATACGCGCGGCTGGTTCGTTGGCCGAAAGCGTCGCCGCGCCCGTAAGCAAACGGAACAAGCGCTGCTGAAGCTGGCCGAAGGCGATTATCAGCAGGTTGAAAAGCTGATGTCGAAAAATGCCGACCACGCAGAACAGCCGGTAGTGAACTATCTTCTGGCTGCCGAAGCGGCCCAGCTGCGCGGTGATGAAGCCCGCGCTAACCAGCATCTGGAACGTGCATCAGAACTGGCGTCTGGCGACCCGATCCCGGTGGAAATTACCCGCGTCCGCCTGCAGCTGGCACGCAATGAGAACCACGCGGCGCGCCACGGCATTGACCGTCTGCTGGAGATTGCGCCACGTCACCCGGAAGTGCTGCGTCTTGCTGAACAGGCTTATATTCGTACCGGCGCGTGGGGCTCGCTGCTGGACATTATTCCATCGATGGCCAAAGCCGATGTGGGTGATGATGAGCATCGTGATGAGCTTCAGCGTCTGGCGTGGATTGGGCTGATGGATCAGGCGCGCGCCGACCTGGGCAGCGACGGTCTGAAAACCTGGTGGAAGAATCAGAGCCGTAAAACGCGTCAGCAGATCCCACTGCAGGTGGCGATGGCGGAACATCTGATTGAATGTGACGATCATGACACCGCGCAGGAGATTCTCCTGGACGGGCTCAAGCGCCAGTATGACGATCGGCTGGTGATGGTGATCCCACGCCTGAAAACCAATAATCCTGAGCAGGTCGAAAAAGTGCTGCGCCAGCAGATTAAAACCGTGGGTGACCGTCCGCTGCTGTGGAGCACGCTGGGTCAATCGCTGATGAAGCACGGCGAGTGGCAGGAGGCGAGCCTCGCCTTCCGTGCGGCGCTGAAACAGCGTCCTGACGCGTTTGATTACGCGTGGCTTGCCGATGCGCTGGACAAGCAGCATAAGCCAGAAGAAGCCGCCGCAATGCGGCGTGATGGGCTGCTATTGACGCTGCAAAATAACGGAACGCAGCAGTAATTAAAAAGGAGGCCAGATGGCCTCCTTTTTTTATCGTCTTTCTGCTGCTACATTCTTTACACCTACATCCGCAAACGAATCCGCCAATGTAACGATGTCTTTTCATTAACCTTTTTTCACACACGCGCACATTTTGCAGCGTGGACTAAATCGTTTTTGAAAGGAAATCTCAATGAACTCGCTTTTGTATGCGCTTATCCAGGCGCTGCGCTGCCACCGCTGGCTACGCCTGCTTGCCTGTGCTTTTATCTTTTCTTCACTGGGGAATGGTCTAACCCAGGTTGTGGTCTTCGGTTTGCTGTTAGCATGGTCAACCCCGCCCGCTCTGCTCACTCTCGCTTTTCTTTTCGCTACGGTACCCGGATTCATCGGCAGCACGATCGGTGAAAAGCTGTGCTCACGCTGTTCTCCGATATCACTGCTGATACTGACCGAGGGACTAGGCCTGCTCGCCCTGCTCTTTCCCCTGCTTGGCGTGGGTTACCACAGCGTTGCCGCATTACTCGCTGTGCAATCCATCGAAGCGCTGCTCAGCGGGATGAGTTGGCCCGCGCTGACATTGCTCTTTAAGCGCGGACTTAGCGAAGCAGAGCTGCCTGCTGCGACCTGTCTGGAAAATGTAATTTTTGCTTCTCAGGTGTTATTAGGTACCGGACTCGGCGTGGTGCTGTTCCAGCAGACCTCCGTGTTTACCTTGCTGACTATTGATGCAGCGAGCTTTTTCGGGTCACTGTTACTGCTATGGCTGGCTGGACGCCGGTTTTCTGCGCCATTGCTACCGCTCCCCGGTGAAGAGGAAGCCCCCGCGCCACTACGCTGGCGGACGTTGACCGTTCGGCAAAAACGCAGCTTGCTCATTTTACCGGCGCTGGCAGCCGTCGGCTCACCTGCCATGGCACTTCTTCCGGCACTGGCGCAGCAACTCCATCCTCAGGATGCGGCGGGCCTTGCTTTGCCTCTGCTTTTCGCGAGGAGCATGGGACAACTTTGCGGCCCCATGCTGCTAAAAAAAGAGAGCCTGACGCGCTTTGCCGCTCATACGCCGCGAATCATCTTTTGTCTCGGCATCTTTCTGACCGGTTATGGTGTGCTGCCGTTTTTGTCCGGGTGGACGGCATGTGCGCTGGGCATGATCTTTATCGCGCATCTGGCCTCGAATGTTCTCTTCGCAGCGGGCACGTTTGGCGTACTCAGTAGTTTTCATTTCACGCAAACCGCTTCAGCCAGCGGTAAAGCCTGGCGCTGGCAAACGCTCAGCGCCTCGCTTTTCACCGGCATTGCAGCAATGGTGGCAGTTGAGTTTGGCTCAGTGCAGGCGCTCTATACGGTCTCGTCAGCCGCCCTACTGTTGGTCGCCCTGATCATGCGCAGGTATAGGGAATAAGGCATAAAAAAACGCCTGCTATAAAAGCAGGCGTTAAAACAGGTCTGTAAGACAACATATTTGGTGCTTCACTCAACGTTATGTCCATGGTGTCTGATGAGGCCGAAGCGACATCTGTCAGTGGACGATAAGCACCGTAAATGGCTCTGCGTCATTCCGGAGTTTATGAGGCACTAAGGCGAACATAAGAGATGGAATGAGCATCTACGCGTATATTATTGCACGTAACGTGCCAGATTTACACGCAGAACTTTTACGTGGCGCAACATTTTAAGATAAAAGGAAATTATTCTGTTAAGAATGGTCTGAAGCCCTATAACGTATTGCCCGAGGCAGTAATATGTTGCCTGGAGGAGACGCTAAAAAGCAAATAAACGGAAAGTTGTTTGTTTTCAGATGATTACATGTCGCTGAATCGCAACAATGAGAAATAGCGCTGTCGGGGGATCACTACGGAGATAAAAAGTGCAGAAAACAAAAAACCCCGCCGAAGCGGGGTTCAAAATTGGTCGGCGAGAGAGGATTCGAACCTCCGACCCACTGGTCCCAAACCAGTTGCGCTACCAAGCTGCGCTACTCGCCGATGTACTGCTTTTTGAATTTTTAGTTCAATTCATTTAAAAAGTCGTGGTGCGAGGGGGGGGACTCGAACCCCCACATCCTAAGGACACTAACACCTGAAGCTAGCGCGTCTACCAATTCCGCCACCTTCGCAATTCACAACTCTTTCAATAATGGGGTGGCTAATGGGATTCGAACCCACGACAACTGGAATCACAATCCAGGGCTCTACCAACTGAGCTATAGCCACCACTGTATTCTTTCACGCGGTACTGACTACTTCTCAGACCACCGCAGCTCTAGCGCCGGGAACTAAAATGGCGCGCCCGACAGGATTCGAACCTGAGACCTCTGCCTCCGGAGGGCAGCGCTCTATCCAGCTGAGCTACGGGCGCTTAGCGCCGTTGCGGGGCTGGATATTACGTACCTCCGTCCCCGCTGTCTAGTGCTTTTTTGAAAAAAATGCGCGTTTGGTTATGGTTTGCACATTTTGCCGCTTATTCCTCCACTTTCTGCGTGGTGGAACGGCGACCCAGGCCAAAAAGCTTATACGCAGCCGTTACAGCCGCCAGGAAGATCAGCCCGACAAACAGCGACATGCGGGTATCTTCATTAAAGTACATTCCAATTAATACGCAAATCAGGAACGCCATCGTCAAATAGTTCGCATACGGGAACAGAATCGAGCGGAACGGATGGCTGGCTATCGCTTTTTTATGCGCATGGCGAAAACGCAGCTGGCTGATAAGGATAACAAACCACGGCACCATGCCCGGCAGCACGCTGGCGCTGTAGACATAAACAAACACGCGCTGCGGATTAGGAATGATGTAATTCAGGCAGGAGCCAATCAGCAGGATGATAATGGAGACCGCCACGCCCGCTACCGGCACGCCAGCACGTGAGACTTTACTCATCGCCGCAGGCAACTGATTATTCTTTGAGAGCGCATAGAGCATACGGCCACAGCTGTACATCCCGCTGTTACAGCCTGACAGCGCTGCCGTCAGGACCACAAAGTTGATGATGCCCGCAGCTGCTGTAATACCAATCTTCGCGAAGGTTAAAACAAACGGGCTACCCGTCGTGCCGATTTCGTTCCACGGGAAGATAGTCACAATAACGAAGATTGCGCCCACGTAGAAAATCAGGATGCGCCACAGCACTTTGCCCACCGCGCTACGCAGCGTGACCTGCGGGTTTTTCGCTTCACCGGCGGTAATGCCGATCAGCTCCACGCCCTGATACGAGGCCACAACAATACACAGCGCCGTCAGGAAGCCCTTCCAGCCGCCGGCGAAGAATCCGCCGTGTTCAGTCAGGTTGCCAAAGCCGATGGCGTGTCCGCCGTTGCCAAAGCCATAAAAAATCACGCCCAGACCAATAACAATCATCACGATGATGGTGGTCACTTTGATCATCGCAAACCAGAACTCGATTTCACCGTAAAGGCGCACGGCGGCCAGGTTTGCCAGGGCCACCAGCCCCACGGCAATAATCGCAGGTATCCACTGGACCATGTCCGGGAACCAGAACTGGACGTAGACCCCTATCGCGGTGATTTCAGAGATGCCCACCGCCATCCACATAAACCAGTATGACCAGGCCGTCAGGTAGCCAAAGAACGGGCTCATATAACGGTGCGCGTAAACGGCGAAGGAACCGGTTACCGGCTCCAGAAAGAGCATTTCGCCCATCGAACGCATGATGAAGAAAACAAACAGCCCGGCGATGATATACGCCAGTAATACGGAAGGGCCTGCCCATTTGAGCGTGCTTGCGGAGCCCATAAACAGGCCCACGCCGATAGTGCCGCCCAGCGCTATCAGTTCGATATGACGAGCTTCCAGTCCACGCTGTAGCTCCGGTTGTTTCTCAGCCATAGATCCTCGATTGTGTTTGCTGTTGCCCGGCTTAATACCGGTTATTGTTTTTTAGGGGTACTAAAATACGGTGCGAATGGTTTCTTAAAATCGGCCAAATGGCAAACGATGCATTAAAAAAATGAATGCATTGCACAAATTGTCAGCAGTTTTGCAGGTGAGTTGCAGCGCGAACAGCATATCGCGCTACATTTTGATTACATCTTCCCGGTATAGTGCCAGGTGAGGTAACGAAGCAGACGGATCTGTCGTTTAATGCGGGTTGGCTGTGAAAGCAGGCGGTAGAGCCACTCCAGCCCCATATTTTGCCAAATCTTCGGCGCGCGCTTAACGTGGCCGGTAAAGACATCGTAGGTGCCGCCAACGCCCATATAAAGTGCATCCGGGCTGACCAGACGGCAGTCGCGCATCAGGATCTCCTGGCGCGGGGAACCCATCGCCACGGTGACGATTTTAGCCCCGCTGTCGCGAACGCGCTCAAACAACGCCTGCTGGTCTTCAGGTTTAAAGTAACCGTCCTGGCTGCCGACAATATTCACTTTCCACTGGCGACGCAGCTTCTCTTCGGTCTGGGCCAGCACGTCAGGCTTACCGCCAATCAGGAACACCGGCGTGCCCTCCGCGCCAGCGCGGGCCATAAGCTGCTCCCAGAGATCGGCACCCGCCACGCGGGAAACATTAGCGTCAGGATACTTTTTACGGAGAGAGCGGACCACGCTGATACCGTCCGCGTATTTAAATTCGGCCGCCTCTATCAGGCTTTTCACCCCGGCGTTATCTTCCACCGCCAGCATCTTTTCCGCATTGATGGCGACCAGCGTACCGGATTTCATCTGTCCGTCGGCAAACAGAAAATCCAGCGCGTGCTGCATGTCGCGCCAGCCAATAAGCTGCAGGCTACGTAGCGCATAGCGCGGTGCAGAAGTTTTATCAGTCATTACTTTCCCTACTCAGACTTGCGACAGCGTTGTGCTGCCCTGTGGCTCGCGCTTGTGCACAAGCCCTGCGCTGTCGAACAGCCAGTACAACAATTTAGCCAGTAAGAGGCAGATGCCAAAAACGACCATGAAGAACACCACGCGCGAAACGAATGAATCCAGGCCCTCGCGCGCCAGGACGATCATATTGAAAATGGCACCAAAGCAGAAACTGTGCAAAATGGCCGCCTTGTAGCGGTTGGTCTCTTCGTTACCGCGCACGTAGAGCCAGTCAAACCACTTAATAATCAACCCTACGACACACGCGCCCGGCAGGATAAACCAGCCTCCGCCCATCACCACCAGGGAACCAATCAAGGTTGGCGAGATCGCCAGGCCCGAATGGTTGTTCAGCACTTCCCACGTAAAATAGTTCGCGGTATTGACCACCACACCAGGACGGTCCGGCCACAGCCAGCTCGGGATAAACACATAGAAGTCGCGAACAATCGGCGCCAGCCCCTGGAAATCAATCTTGTCGTAGTTTTGCAGCAGCAATGCCAGGTTTTCCCACGGCGAGAAGGTATCGCGCGTCAGGTAGAGGAACGTGTAAAACGCCTCATCGCCCGCCACGTTCATCCCGTAGCGTTTCAGCGCCAGCCAGAACATTCCCACAATGCCAAACACGCCTGCTGCAACCAGCATCCATAGCGAGATCCAACCGCGGATGATGCCGATAAACAGGAAGATAGCGAAAGCGATGATGATGTTGGCGCGCGTACCGCCCACAATCATGTAGGTCAGGATGCCAAACGCGACGGTGCTGACCAGAAAGAACAGCCACGCTTTGCTGTCCTGACGCAGGAAGAAGATCACCAGCATCGCCGGGATGAAGAAGTAAAAGAAACGCTTAAGCGCCACGCCCGAGACTTCGGCCGAAAAAATCTGGCTGTAGGAGTGGAGCTTAAACAGCAGGAAGCCGTTATGCATGAAGAAGATACCGACGCTGACCAGGGCGATCGTCATCAGCATCACCCACGTCAGGTGGGTCTCCACCCGATTCATGGTAAAAAGCGCCCGACGCGGGGCTGCAGCCTGCGCTGAACGCAGACGCGTTTTATAGGTGACGTAGTAGACCGCATAGAAGCAGGTCGACGCCAGAAGCGCCTGGAGCAGGATTTCCGGCGGCGCGACGCTCACGTCAAAACGGAAGACCAGAATGCTGGTGAGCGGGAAGCCGAAAAAGAAGGTCAGCAGAAACAGTAACGAGAAGAATACGTTAAAGTTGAAGCGCACCCGGCGGAATTCAAACCAGGTAAGCGTGGCGATAAACAGCGTGCTCAGAAGCCAGACAACCAGTAAGCCGCTAAACTGCAACTGACTCATGCGTTGTCTCCTGATGCGATACGCAGCGCGCGGTGCCACGGCGTGAGGTAATTCGGACTGAAAAAGTCGATGCTATTTTTATCCACCAGCGTGAGCTGGCGTTGTGCTTCACGTACCACCTCAACGTTCAGCGTGTCTGAGGTAAACAGCACAGGAATATGCTGCTCGGCCATATCCTGCCAGAACGGGTTTTCACGGTTGAGCACGCACGGTATGCCTGCCTGGATCAGCAGGCACTGCGTACCAATCCCCTGCTGACGGGCAAAGATGAAATAGCCCAGATCGCATTTTCTCAGCAGCGCAAGGTAGTCATCAAATTCCAGCTTCTCGCTGAGAATATGCAGATTCTCCTGGCTAAACAGCGCGAGTCCCTGCTGGCGAACCTCATCAATATAGGCGTCATTGTTGGCGGGATAGCCCATCGGCACCACCACGTTCACCGTGTCGCCAAACTGCTGGTGTACTGCCCGGAGCGCAGCCACATGTTCGTTACTGCGGTCGCCGGAATTCCCCACCAGCACCGTCAGCTTCCCGTCGCGAACCGCGTCATTCGCCATGGTGTTTAGTGCCGGATCCATACGGGTTGGGAAATAGAGTAGCTCACCGCGCACGTTTGGATGCTGCTTCGCAAAATAATTCAGATCGCCACGGGTGGCAAAAACGCAGCCCACCCTTCCCTGTGCCATACGCCGCAGCGGGTAGAAAAGACGAAATTTCCAGCCGCGGGAAACTTCGTAAAGATCGGCTCCCCAGATATGCCAGCTGCACTGGGAGGGCTTAATTCGCCCGCTGAGCAGTGCCAGCCACAGGCCGGTATTAAACTGCCCGTGGAAAAAGAAACGTTGCTCACGATCCGCTTTAGCTTTGGCAATAACCGCCTTCGCCAGCGTGGCTTTATCTGGCCAGAAGGCGATTGTCAGCGCCGGAAACGCCTCGCTCAGGCCATTATCCTGACCTGCAACCATAAACTCGCGCGCATCAGGATTGCCCGATGCCAGTTCGTCGTTGAAGAACCGCAATACGGTCTGGTTATGGTGTGGGATGTCCGATCCCAGGATGTGAATCAGTGCAGTCATGCGCGTTTACGCCACAATAAAAATACGCCGCAGCAGGCAGCGAAATAAACGATATAGGTTGCCATGTAGGCCTGAGCCGCCCCCAGCGCACCGTGCGCGGGTATCAGCCAGTGTGAGAATGCCGTCAGTAACGCAAACTGGCTTACTTCTGCCAGGATATACAGCCGCAAAGAGGCTTTCGCAATCACCAGATAGCCGAAAACGTAAGCACCCACTTTCAGCACATCACCCACCAGCTGCCAGGCAAAGAGATCGCGCATGGCAACAAACTTCGCCGAGAACAGCAGCCAGATGGCGACATCGCGCAATAACCAGACGGTTAAACTGGCCGCCGCCACAGCGGGTAATACGAAACGCAGGGAGCGGGAAATTTCTCGGGTAATATCCTGCCTGGACGTCAGACGCGATAAGGTTGGCAGCAAGTAAACGCTAAAGGAAGCCGTAATAAACTGGAGGTAAGCATCGGAAATACTGCTGACGCCCTGCCAGATCCCGACTTCATCCCAGCTGTAATGCGCCGCCAGCAGGTTTCGCATCATCACGTAGGCCACCGGCAGCGTGACGGAGGTGATAAGCGCCATCAGGGTAAACTTACCCAGCTGGCTGGCAAGCACCTTGTCCCATTGCGGTTTCAGGTAGCTCAGAGGGATGACGCCCCGGCGCATCAGCATGAACGCCGCAGGCACAACAACCAGTGCCGGGACCAGCGCCAGCCCCAGCAGTGCGCCTTCATAGCCACCCAGGCGGTAGCAGAAATAATAGGCAATTACGCCGATGATGCTGCCCAGGATTAAGGCAAGCGCGTTCCCGGCAGCATCGCGAAAACCCTTCATCAGCGCCAGCAGCAGGTTGGCCCAGGCAATGCCCATCTGGACCAGCGCGACCAGACGCACCAGCCCCTGATAATGGGAGTGCCCGAACAGTCCCTGGCTGATGGGAGCCGCCGCCAGCAGAAACACAATCGCCAGCAGGGTCGAAAAGCCCGTGACCATTGCCGACGCGGTGCCCACCACTCTGCGCAGCTGAGCCGCATCATCGTGATGCTGAGCCACGTATTTGGTCACGCCGTTGAAGATACCGGCACCAGCCAGCACGCCAAGGACGGTAACAAGCTGGCGGAAATTGCCCGCCAGCCCGACGCCTGAAGGTCCGAATGAGACAGCCAGCAGCTTAACGACCAGCAGTCCGGCACCAATTTTTACAAGCGTGGACGCGGCGGTCCACACCGATGCTTTTGCCAGAGACATATCAGCCGAAATAGCTCAGAAGGGTATTGATCACCGTACGCTGGTTAACTGGCGCGAGGTTGTAGAACAGTGGCAAGCGAAGCAAACGCTCACTTTCTTTCGTGGTGTAACGGTCTTCACCCGCGAACGTGCCAAACGCTTCGCCCGCCGGGCTGGAGTGCAGCGGAATATAATGGAAGACCGCCATAACTTCGGCTTCTTTCAGCCAGGCGATGAGCTGGCTGCGATCGTCGTTATCGCGCAGCTTAATGTAAAACATGTGGGCATTGTGGACGCAATCAGCCGGAATCGTTGGCAGCTCAATGCGCCCGGCTTTTGCCAGCGGCTCAAGCGCATCGTAATAGGTTTGCCACAGGGAAAGACGCTGAAGGTTAATACGCTCCGCCGCTTCCAGCTGTGCCCACAGGTACGCGGCCTGCAGGTCGGCCATCAGGTAGCTTGAGCCGATATCGCGCCAGGTGTATTTATCCACCTGACCGCGGAAGAACTGGCTGCGGTTGGTCCCTTTTTCGCGGATCACTTCCGCACGCTCAACCAGGGCACGATCGTTAATCAGCGTCGCGCCGCCCTCACCACCAGCGGTGTAGTTTTTGGTTTCGTGGAAGCTAAAGCAGCCGATATGGCCGATAGTCCCCAGCGCGCGTCCCTTGTAGGTGGACATCACGCCCTGCGCGGCATCTTCCACCACGAACAGATTATGTTTTTTGGCGATCGCCATGATGGTGTCCATTTCACAGGCCACGCCCGCGTAGTGAACCGGCACGATCGCGCGCGTTTTGTCAGTGATCGCCGCTTCAATCAGCGTCTCATCAATGTTCATGGTATCCGGGCGGATATCCACAAAGACGATTTTCGCTCCGCGCAGCACAAACGCGTTCGCCGTGGAGACGAAGGTATAGCTCGGCATGATCACTTCATCACCGGGCTGGATATCCAGCAACAGGGCCGCCATTTCCAGCGATGCCGTACAGGACGGGGTCAGCAGCACTTTGGCGCTGCGAAAATGCTGCTCCATCCACTGCTGGCAGCGACGAGTAAAACCGCCGTCACCGCAGAGTTTGCCGCTGCCCATGGCAGACTGCATATAATCGAGCTCGGTTCCGACGACGGGTGGTGCGTTAAATGGAATCATCTTGTCACCTGTATAACCAGTAGGCAGTGGCGTCGATGTTGGCACCACTCGCAATATAACGTTTAAGCGCGGCGGTGTTGCCCACCTGGGTCGCCACCCGCAGCGTCTCAACCTGCTGCTGCTGCGCCCAGTACAGCGCCGCCTGCATGAGTTTCTCACCCATGCCGCGTCCGGCTAATAAGCCAATACGCGCCTCGCGCTCGTTGAGCTTGCGCAGCGAGACAAATCCCTGGATCTGACCGTCCGCAGCACGGAAAACCAGGCAGACGTGGTCAAAAGTGCCTTTAACCGCATTCTCTATCCACTGGGCATAGAAACGTCCGCTATCGTCAGGCGCATACCAGGGCGTGCGAAAGCGGCTCTGCGCAAACGCCTGGGCCGCCATCTGACGCAGCACAGGAATATCCTGTTCCGTTGCAATTTCTGCGGCGGACGCGTCATGCCGGGTGAGGGTGATGGAAAGGTCTACCTCACCTTCAACCAGCTGAAAACCGTGCTGCTGGAGCGCGTCAAGCAGGTCAGCACGCTCCGCCGGGATCTTAGCCTGCACGCGCTGCCAGGCGCTGAGCTCAGCTTCCTGCAGGACAGGCGCATTCTCGCGCCAGCGGACTATCGCCGAAGGACAGGCAAAAAATGTGCTTTCCCACTCAAGGGACTCAAGCACGCCGTGGAGTTCACTCAACGCCAGACACCTTTCGTATCAACCACATACTGCTGACGCACGGTATTACCGGACGTCGCTTTAAACTCTTTATGGTCCACCAGCAGCACCAGCACGTCCGCCGTCGCCAGCGCGTCGTCCAGCGCCGTCAACGTGCAGTGCCCCGCCAGTTTTGCCGGCAGTTCATGAATATTTGGCTCGACCACCAGCGTTTCGCCCTTGTGCCATTCAGCAATCATCTCAGCAATTTCCATCGCCGGGCTTTCGCGCAGATCGTCAATGTTGGGTTTAAATGCCAGACCAAAGCAGGCAATTTTCAGCTCGCTGGCGCGCTTGCCGCTCTCTGCCAGACAATCCGCTACCGTCGCTTTAACCTGATTGAGCACCCAGTGAGGTTTACTGTCGTTCACTTCACGCGCGGTGCGAATCAGACGCGCCTGCGCCGGGTTCTGCGCCACGATAAACCACGGGTCGACGGCAATACAGTGACCGCCCACGCCCGGCCCTGGCTGGAGAATGTTCACGCGCGGATGGCGATTTGCCAGGCGGATTAATTCCCAGACGTTAATCCCCTGATCGGCACAGATCAGCGACAGTTCGTTAGCAAAGGCGATGTTAACGTCACGGAAACTGTTTTCCGTCAGCTTGCACATCTCGGCGGTGCGGGAGTTAGTCACCACGCATTCGCCTTCCAGGAAAATCTTATACAGCGCGCTGGCACGTTCGGAACAGACCGGCGTCATACCGCCAATCACCCGGTCGTTTTTAATCAGTTCGACCATCACCTGCCCCGGCAACACGCGCTCCGGGCAGTAGGCGATGTTGATATCCGCCTGCTCGCCGGCCTGCTGTGGGAAGCGTAAATCAGGACGCGCCTCGGCAAGCCACTGCGCCATCTGCTCGGTAGCGCCGACGGGAGAGGTCGACTCCAGAATCACCAGCGCCCCTTTCTTCAGCACAGGGGCAATAGATTTTGCCGCCGCCTCGACGTAGACCATATCGGGCTCGTGGTCGCCTTTAAAGGGCGTTGGAACGGCAATCAGGTACGCATCAGCTTCCACTGGCGTCGTGCTGGCGCGCAGGAAGCCGCCATCAACCGCCTCTTTCACCACGCGGTCAAGATCGGGCTCCACAATATGAATTTCGCCACGATTAATGGTTTCTACCGCCCGTGCGTTGATATCCACACCGACAACCTGTTTTTGGCGAGAGGCAAACGCAGCGGCAGTAGGCAGGCCAATGTAGCCAAGACCAATGACAGAGATGGTAGTAAAACTCATAGCGATACCCGATTGTGTTTAAGTGCATGCAAAATACGGCCACAAGCCTGCCCGTCGCCATAAGGATTGTGGGCTCGGCTCATCGCCTGATACGCTTCCTCGTCATGCAGAAGGCGCGTGACCTCTTCGACGATGAGCTGCGCGTTGGTGCCAACCAGACGCACCGTCCCTGCTTTAACCGCCTCCGGGCGTTCAGTAGTTTCGCGCATCACCAGCACCGGTTTGCCGAGGGATGGCGCTTCTTCCTGAATACCGCCGGAATCGGTGAGGATCAGCCAGGCGTGGTTCATCAGCCAGACAAACGGCATGTAGTCCTGCGGTTCGATCAGCAGAACGTTTTCGACGTGGCCCAAAATACGGTTGACCGGCTCGCTGACGTTAGGGTTAAGGTGTACCGGGTAGACAATTTGCACATCGTCGTTTTGCGCGGCGATTTCAGCCAGCGCGTGGCAGATTTGCTCAAAACCCCGACCAAAGCTTTCGCGACGGTGGCCAGTCACCAGAATGGTTTTTTTGCCATTATTGAGGAACGGATAGCGGGCAGCGAGTTGTTCCTGCAGGTCGCTGTTTGCCAGTACGCGATCGCGTACCCAAATTAACGCGTCAATGACCGTATTGCCGGTTACAAAGATTTTGTTATCGGCGATATTTTCGCGCAGCAGGTTCTGACGAGAGTTTTCCGTTGGCGCAAAATGGTACATCGCCAGATGGCCCGTTAACGTGCGGTTGGCCTCTTCCGGCCACGGAGAATAAAGATTGCCGGTGCGCAGACCCGCCTCAACGTGGCCGACGGGGATACGCTGGTAAAACGCGGCCAGGCTTGTTGCCATCGTTGTCGTGGTATCACCATGTACCAGGACAACGTCAGGCTTGAATGATTCCAGGATCGGCTTGAGATCCTGCAGTATGCGACAGGTTATTTCCGTCAATCCCTGTCCCGGTTTCATAATATTGAGGTCATAATCCGGGACGATGGAAAAGAGGGTTAAGACCTGATCGAGCATCTCACGGTGCTGAGCCGTGACGCAGACCTTCGCTTCAATATCAGGATCGCTGGCCAGCGCATGAACCAGAGGCGCCATCTTAATGGCCTCCGGCCTGGTGCCAAATACGGTAAGTACTTTCACATCGATTCTCTTCGATTAGACAATGAAGGCCGCAGCCTTCATTGTAAACGGCGTTCTTAGTTTGTACGACGACGCGTTAACGCCACGCCAGCACCAACGAGTGCGCCCACAATCCCCCACAT
The DNA here is from genome assembly GCF_053709515.1 of Enterobacter sp. UPMP701. Taxonomy (NCBI): domain Bacteria; kingdom Pseudomonadati; phylum Pseudomonadota; class Gammaproteobacteria; order Enterobacterales; family Enterobacteriaceae; genus Enterobacter; species Enterobacter sp. UPMP701. The sequence goes on from NZ_JBSKJN010000014.1 coordinate 68,262, forward strand.
GATCATCAGGAATGCACGGCGCGGACTGTCGCGTTTTACAGGTTCTTCAGGCGTTCTCAAATAACGATAGGTCTGAAAACGCGGGTCCAGTGATGGGCCGACATTAAGCGTATTAAGCATCGCGCGGTTTTGATCGTAGTCGAGGTCAAAATCAGGCCCAACGGCCTGCAGGTTTTCCAGACGCGCCTGCAGCATAGGGCGACCAAGAAGGAACATTTCCGAGTCAGGCAGTTCATCAGCCGGGACATCCGTCTCGGTACGGGAAATATTATGCTGTTCCGCAATTTTCAGCGCCTGTTGGATGTTATGGACGCGACGCGCAAAAATGGCGTTTGCCACCTCTTCCTGACGTTTGACCTGCGCCTTCATCTGGATAGTGCGGGCTGCCCAGGCGCCTTTAAGCTCTTCATTCAGATGGCTTGCGGCACGCTGGCTGGCAAACGCAACGTACTGGCGCAACAGGTTGTTGGCGTCCGGCGCAGTTTCCGCAATCAGCTTGACGCTGTCGTTGACGTTACGCAGCGCATCGCCCGGCATGAACTGAATGTTGTTAATCAGATCGTCCAGCAGCGCAGCATCGGCTTTGGTGTTATCAACCCGACGCTGTTTGTAGTAATCCGTCTGGGACCAGAAATCGCGGCGTGTATCCCACGAGGCCAGCTGCATCACAAACTCTTTGTAGGCCTCATCCATAACGGAAGCCTGGTCCGGGGTGGCAAGGCTGGCTTTAATATCCAGGTTTCGCAGGAATTGCTGCTGGGAGTAGTACCCTCCAAGCATATTAACCGTTGGTCTGTCCGTAATTGCCGTGGCGCTCCACTCCTGTTTTGCAAAGAATGTGTAGGCCAGCGCCAGCAGTGCAAACCCCAGCGCGATCCCCGCAATCCAAAGTTTGCCTGCCCATAACACGCGAAACAAACCCCGAATGTCCAGTTCATTCTCTGTTACCACTGATTTCGCTCCCGCCAACGGTTGAGTCATCATAGTCCCGGTTTTACTTAGTTAATGTTGTGTTTTTGCCACTGTTACGTCGCATCCTGCGCTTAATACGTTTAATGAATCGCGCCACTTTCCATGCGCGCTTAATGCAGTAGCCGTAGAAAGAAAACGCTAGCAAGAATAGTACCAACATGGCCCATTCAGGCACAAAATGTGTATATTCCGCCGTCACGCCAATCCCCGCCAGAATAGCAGCCGCCAGCGTAATAAGCACAAATGCCTGCCGGGAAGTGAATCCGGCTCGCATGATCAAATGATGAATGTGCTGACGGTCAGCAGAGAATGGACTCATCCCTTTACGCAGGCGGCGATACATAATCGCGACCATATCCATTAAGGGGATTGCGATAATCCATAATGCCGTTACCGGACTGATAGGATGTACATCGCCCTGAGTGGTTTCCAGCAAGATCCAAATGATAGTAAAGCCGATAAGCGTGCTACCCGCATCGCCCATGAAGACTTTATAGCGTCGGCCCAATGCGCCGAGATTCAACAGGATATAAGGCAGGATGGCCGCAATCATGGCGAAACACCACATTGCGAGACTATATTGCCCATCGAACCATAAAATGAAACCAATGGCGGCAAATGAGACGCAGGACAGGCCTCCCAGCAAACCATCAATACCGTCAACCATGTTGAACGCGTTAATCGCCACCCACACGGCAAAAAGTGTCAGGAAATAGCCGAACGGGCCGAGCTCCATCTCCCAGGAACCAAAAATGTAGCCCAGGCTACTCAAATGCAGTTTTGCAAACACCATCATTGCAATAGCGACCGCTGCCTGAACGAAGGCGCGGATTTTGACGCTAATGTCGTATCTATCGTCAAGCGCGCCGATCACGACAAGAACCGCTGCGCAAGAGAGATATAACCTGGCATGCGGAATATAGTAATCCGCGATAGCAAAAGTGAAGCAGATTCCTGCGAAAACAGAGATCCCCCCGACCAAAGGGATCATGCCTTGATGACGCTTACGAAAGTTGGGTTTATCCACTAAGCCCAGATATTTCGCCACCTTACGTGCCAGAAACAAAAAGCAGGTGGTAAATAAGAAAATACTGGTTAGTTCAGTAAACGTATCAAGTAGGTTCACAATGGATGTTCTCAACAAATGTTAGTCAAGGAAGTATAACCATCAAGGCGCTGAGCCTGAAGTTATAAAGCAAACCTCTTACAGTTCCATTTGTTTATTATTCAAGCTATTAATGTTTTTACTGTGCGAATTATCTTATTGTCGCACTGACCGGTCAAAATTGGGAGTAGGTGGAACTAGCGTATAGCCCATAAAAGAAAAACGCCACGTAAAAACGTGGCGTTCGCTGGCTTTATTTGCGTTACGAGCGCTTCATCATGTCGAAGAAGTCGTCGTTGGTTTTGGTCATCGCCAGTTTGTTAATGAGAAACTCCATCGCGTCAATTTCACCCATTGGATGGATGATTTTGCGCAGGATCCACATTTTCTGCAGCTCTTCCTGGGTGGTGAGCAGCTCTTCTTTACGCGTACCGGAACGGTTGTAGTCGATAGCCGGGAAGACGCGTTTTTCAGCGATCTTACGAGAAAGGTGCAGTTCCATGTTACCTGTACCTTTAAATTCTTCGTAGATAACCTCGTCCATTTTGGAACCGGTATCGATCAGCGCCGTTGCGATGATGGTCAGGCTGCCGCCCTCTTCCACGTTACGTGCCGCACCGAAGAAACGCTTCGGACGATGCAGGGCGTTAGCGTCTACACCACCGGTCAGCACTTTACCGGACGCCGGCACCACGGTGTTGTAGGCACGCGCCAGACGGGTGATAGAGTCGAGCAGGATGATCACGTCTTTCTTGTGCTCAACCAGGCGTTTCGCTTTCTCGATAACCATTTCCGCAACCTGAACGTGGCGAGATGCTGGCTCGTCGAAGGTAGAAGCAACCACTTCACCTTTAACCAGACGCTGCATCTCGGTAACTTCTTCCGGACGTTCGTCAATCAGCAGCACCATCAGCACGCAGTCTGGATGGTTATAGGCGATGCTCTGCGCGATGTTCTGCAGCAGCATGGTTTTACCCGCTTTTGGCGGGGCCACAATCAGACCACGCTGGCCACGACCAATTGGTGATGCCAGATCCAGAACACGCGCGGTTAAGTCTTCAGTAGAACCGTTACCACGCTCCATGCGCAGGCGAGAGTTCGCGTGCAGCGGCGTTAAGTTCTCAAAGAGGATCTTATTACGCGAGTTTTCTGGCTTGTCGAAGTTAACTTCATTGACTTTCAACAGCGCAAAGTAGCGTTCACCCTCTTTAGGAGGACGAATCTTACCTGAAATGGTGTCACCAGTGCGGAGGTTGAAACGGCGGATTTGGCTAGGGGATACGTAGATGTCGTCAGGGCCGGCGAGGTAGGAGCTGTCTGCAGAGCGGAGGAAACCAAATCCGTCTTGCAATATCTCCAGCACACCGTCGCCAAAGATATCTTCGCCACTCTTAGCGTGCTGCTTCAGGATGGCGAAAATGATGTCCTGCTTGCGCATACGAGCCTGGTTTTCCAGCCCCATATTTTCGCCGAGAGTGATCAGCTCAGAAACCGGCGTATTCTTTAATTCGGTAAGATTCATAATGGTGTGGGTTCTTAAACTCGGGGTGATTCTCGAACTTAATGTTGTGAATGGTATGGCAGGGTCATCCATGCCTGTTTAGCGGCCATCAACTCATGTCTGTTCGCTGTCTGGTCACAGGGAAAGAACGCAGAACTGAAACGACAAGACGGATTGAGTGACAAGCCCGGAATTTAGCCACTTCACGCACTGTTCATGTCAACAACGGGAAGTATCGGGTAAAACAAGATTCAAACAACAGATATGTTTAAAACGAAGTCATAGCTAACTTAGCACGACTTCAGCCGGGCGTCCAGAGTTCCACATCATTTAGCCATGGGCTCTGGACGCACAGCGGAGAAACCTTACGCCAGGTTAGCGTCCAGGAACTCTTTCAGCTGACCTTTGGACAGCGCGCCCACTTTGGTCGCCGCCACTTCACCGTTTTTGAACAGCAGAAGGGTTGGGATGCCACGGATACCGTATTTTGGTGCGGTGCCCGGGTTCTGGTCGATGTTCAGCTTGGCAACCGTCAGTTTGCCCTGATATTCGTCAGCGATTTCATCCAGAATCGGGGCGATCATTTTGCAAGGACCACACCATTCAGCCCAGAAATCGACGAGGATCAGCCCGTCAGCCTTAAGTACGTCCGTGTCAAAACTGTCGTCAGTCAGGTGAATAATTTTATCGCTCATATATAACTCCACAGGAATAAGCCTGGTACGTTGGTTTTGTCTCCACCAACGACGTGTTGATGTCGCATTAACCAACTAAAGGTTGACTTTATTTCACCGGATACGCTTTCGTAAAGCAATAGTAAGCTGATATTCTACCACACTATGAGCAAAACACATTTAACAGAACAGAAGTTTTCCGACTTCGCCCTGCACCCAAAAGTGATCGAAGCCCTTGAAACAAAAGGGTTTCATAACTGCACGCCCATTCAGGCTCTCGCCCTGCCGCTGACGCTGGCCGGTCGCGATGTTGCAGGGCAGGCGCAAACCGGTACCGGCAAAACGATGGCGTTTTTAACGTCAACGTTTCATTATTTACTTTCTCACCCAGCGATTGCAGACCGCAAAGTTAACCAGCCGCGCGCGCTAATTATGGCCCCGACGCGAGAACTGGCGGTACAGATCCACGCAGACGCTGAACCCCTGGCGCAGTCTACCGGCCTGAAGCTTGGCCTGGCCTATGGCGGCGACGGCTACGATAAGCAGCTGAAAGTGCTGGAAAGCGGCGTGGATATCCTGATCGGTACCACCGGCCGTCTTATCGACTACGCCAAACAGAATCACATTAACCTCGGCGCCATCCAGGTTGTCGTGCTTGATGAAGCTGACCGTATGTACGATCTGGGCTTCATTAAAGATATCCGCTGGCTGTTCCGCCGCATGCCGCCGGCAAATCAGCGCCTGAACATGCTGTTCTCTGCCACCCTTTCTTACCGCGTACGCGAGCTGGCGTTCGAGCAGATGAACAACGCCGAGTATGTGGAAGTGGAGCCAGAGCAGAAAACGGGCCACCGCATTAAAGAAGAGCTCTTCTATCCTTCCAATGAAGAGAAAATGCGTCTGCTGCAAACGCTGATTGAAGAAGAGTGGCCGGATCGCGCCATTATCTTCGCGAACACCAAACACCGCTGTGAAGACATCTGGGGCCATCTGGCTGCAGACGGTCACCGTGTTGGCCTGTTGACCGGCGACGTGGCGCAGAAAAAACGCCTGCGTATTCTTGAAGAATTTACCCGTGGCGATCTCGATATTCTGGTCGCAACCGACGTTGCTGCTCGTGGTCTGCACATTCCAGCCGTGACGCACGTCTTTAACTACGATCTGCCAGACGACTGTGAAGACTACGTACACCGTATCGGTCGTACCGGTCGTGCGGGCGCAAGCGGTCACTCTATTAGCCTTGCGTGTGAAGAGTATGCGCTGAATCTTCCAGCCATTGAGACCTACATCGGTCACTCTATTCCGCAGAGCAAATACAATCCGGAAGCGCTGTTAAGCGAACTGCCGCCGCCTAAGCGTCTTACCCGCCCACGCTCCGGCAATGGTCCGCGTCGTTCAGGCGGCGCACCGCGTAATCGTCGTCGTTCAGGTTAATACATTATGCTCAGCTCCACCTCGCTCTATGCGGCAATTGATCTCGGTTCGAATAGTTTTCATATGCTGGTTGTGCGTGAGGTGGCGGGAAGCATACAAACGCTGACGCGCATTAAGCGCAAGGTCCGCCTCGCGGCGGGCCTGAGCAGTGATAACGACCTCTCACCTGAAGCCATGGAACGTGGCTGGCAGTGCCTGCGACTCTTTGCTGAGCGTCTGCAGGATATCCCGCATGCCCAAATCACCGTCGTCGCCACAGCGACGCTCCGACTGGCGGTTAACGCCGTAGATTTTATTGCCAAAGCGCAGGAAATTCTGGGATGCCCGGTTCAGGTCATTAGCGGTGAAGAAGAAGCACGCCTGATCTATCAGGGTGTTGCACACACGACGGGCGGAGACGATCGCCGTCTGGTGGTGGATATCGGCGGTGCCAGTACCGAACTGGTCACCGGCACCGGCGCGCAGGCGACGTCGCTGTTCAGCCTGTCGATGGGCTGCGTGACCTGGCTGGAACGTTACTTTGCCGACCGGAATCTGGGTAAAGAGAATTTCGACGAAGCAGAAAATGCCGCGCGCGAAGTGTTACGCCCGGTGATGGACGAACTGCGCTATCACGGCTGGAAGGTCTGCGTGGGTGCTTCGGGTACCGTGCAGGCTCTGCAGGAAATTATGATGGCGCAGGGCATGGACGAGCGGATCACGCTTGCCAAACTTCAGCAGCTTAAACAGCGAGCCATTCAGTGCGGACGCCTTGAAGAGCTGGAAATTGAAGGCCTGACGCTGGAACGCGCGCTGGTCTTCCCTAGCGGGCTGGCCATTCTGATCGCCATATTCACCGAATTGAATATCCAGTGTATGACCCTCGCCGGCGGCGCGCTGCGTGAAGGTCTGGTCTACGGAATGCTGCATCTGTCGGTCGATCAGGACATCCGCAACCGTACGCTGCGCAACGTGCAGCGTCGTTTTCTGGTTGATATCGATCAGGCAGGACGCGTCTCGCAGCTGGCATCACGCTTTGCCGACCAGGTCGCTAACGCCTGGGATCTCGATCATCTGAGCCGCGATTTATTGCTGAGCGCCTGCGCGCTGCATGAAGTGGGGCTAAGTATTGATTTTAAACAGGCGCCGGCTCATGCAGCGTATCTGGTACGTAACCTGGATTTGCCGGGCTACACGCCCGCACAGAAAAAATTGCTGGCAACGCTGCTGCTGAACCAGACCAACGCCGTTGATCTCTCCTCTTTGCATCAGCAGAATGCCGTACCGCCGCGCGTGGCCGAGCATCTGTGCCGCCTGCTGCGTCTGGCGATTCTGTTTGCCAGCCGCCGCCGCGATGATTTGCTGCCCGCCATTAATATGGTGGCCAATGACGAGAAGCTGACGCTGACGCTGCCGGAAAACTGGATTGATCGTCACCCGTTAGGGGCAGAGATGATCGAGCAGGAGTGCCAGTGGCAGAGCTATGTGCACTGGGTGCTTGAGGTGAAGTAATACGCTGAACATTGCCGGGTGGCAGCTTCGCCTTACCCGGCCTACTCATCATTATCCCTTCTCTTTGGCTTTTGCCAGCATGGCGCGAATGTTAGCCACGTTAGCCTGTCCCTTGTGCATCCGCTCTTCTGCGGTAATCACTTTACGCTCCTGTTCCCAAATCAGATCGTCCTGCGGCAGTTCCAGCAGGAAACGGCTGGGTTCCGGGCGAACCAGTTCACCGTACTGACGGCGCTCTTTACACAGCGTGAACGTAAGCTCCTTCTGCGCGCGGGTGATCCCCACGTAGGCCAGGCGGCGCTCCTCGTCGACGTTGTCTTCATCAATGCTGCTCTGGTGCGGCAATAACCCTTCTTCCATGCCGACCAGATACACATACGGGAACTCCAGCCCTTTTGACGCATGCAGCGTCATCAGCTGAACCTGGTCAGCCTCTTCTTCGCTCTCGCCGCGCTCCATCATGTCGCGCAGAGTAAAGCGAGTGACCACCTGGGTCAGGGTCATTGGCTCGTCAATCTCAGAGCCTTCCAGCATTTCGGTCATCCAGCTGAAAAGCTGGTTAACGTTTTTCATGCGCATTTCAGCCGCTTTTGGGCTGGCGGAGGTTTCGTACAGCCAGGATTCATAGTCGATGCCGTGGATCAGATCGCGCACGGCAGCCACCGGCTCGCGCTCTGCCAGCCGCTGTACTTCGCCCAGCCAGTGAGTGAAACGCGTTAAGTTGTCATATCCGCGTCCCGTCAGCGTCTGGCTCAGCCCCATGTCAAAGCTGGCGGTAAACAGGCTTTTATTGCGGGTCATCGCCCATTCGCCCAGCTTTTGCAGCGTCGCCGGGCCAATTTCGCGTTTCGGTGTATTCACGATACGCAGAAACGCGCTGTCGTCATCCGGATTAGTCAGCACGCGCAGATAGGCCAGCAGATCTTTAATTTCAGGCCGCGAGAAGAACGAGGTGCCGCCGGAAATTTTGTAAGGAATGCGGTTCTGCATCAGCATCTTTTCAAAGACGCGCGACTGGTGATTGCCGCGGTAGAGGATCGCGTAATCCTTATATTCGGTTTTATTGACGAAGTGGTGGGCAATCAGTTCGCCCGTCACGCGCTCCGCCTCATGCTCTTCATTATTGGCGCTGAGCACCTTCAGCTCCGTACCGTAGCCCAGCTCGGAGAAGAGACGCTTCTCAAAAACGTGCGGGTTATTGGCAATCAGGATGTTTGCCGCCTTCAGGATGCGCCCGGAGGAGCGGTAGTTCTGCTCCAGCTTAATCACCTGCAGCGCGGGGAAATCTTTACTGAGCAGCACCAGGTTTTGCGGCCGCGCACCGCGCCAGGAATAAATTGACTGGTCGTCGTCGCCGACCACGGTGAAACGCGCACGCTGCCCCACCAGCAGCTTCACCAGCTCGTACTGGCTGGTGTTGGTGTCCTGATATTCATCCACCAGCAGGTAGCGGATTTTGTTCTGCCAGCGCTCGCGCACCTCTTCATTTCGCTGCAGCAGCAGCGTAGGCAGCAGGATCAGGTCGTCAAAGTCCAGCACGTTGCACGCTTTCATGTGCGCGTCGTAAAGACCATAGCAGTGGGCGAAGATCCGATCCCGTTCGCCTTTGGCGATCGCCGCGGCCTGGGCCGGGGTCATCAGATCGTTTTTCCAGTTCGAGATCGTCGAGATCAGCTGCTGTAACAGCACCTTATCATCTTCGATCAGCCCCTCGGTGAGCTCTTTGAGCAACGCCACCTGGTCAGTGTCATCGAAAAGCGAAAAGTTGGATTTCATCCCCAGCGCGGCGTATTCACGTTTAATGATATCCAGCCCCAGCGTGTGGAAGGTGGAGATCATCAGCCCACGCGCCTCTTTACGTCCCAGCGTCTGGCCGACACGCTCTTTCATCTCGCGCGCCGCTTTGTTGGTAAAGGTAACCGCCGCAATATGGCGGGCCTGATAGCCGCAGCCGCGGATCAGGTGCGCAATCTTATTGGTGATGACGCGCGTTTTGCCGGATCCTGCACCCGCCAGCACCAGACACGGTCCGGTGACAAATTCGACGGCTTGTTGTTGTCCGGGGTTTAAACGCATAAATGATCACTCAATGAAAGTCAGGAGGGGAGAATAACAGCGTGGTAGTATAGCGAGCCTAATCCATACCACTCAAGGCACGATCATGGCAAAAACAGCAGCAGCACTGCATATTCTTGTTAAAGAAGAAAAACTGGCTCTGGATCTTCTGGAGCAGATCAAAAACGGCGCCGACTTCGGCAAGCTGGCGAAGAAGCACTCTATTTGCCCGTCAGGCAAACGTGGCGGCGATTTAGGCGAATTCCGTCAGGGTCAGATGGTGCCGGCGTTCGATAAAGTGGTCTTCTCCTGCCCGGTGCTGGAGCCAACCGGCCCGCTGCATACCCAGTTCGGATACCACATTATCAAAGTGCTGTATCGCAAATAAAAAGCCGGGTGGCGGCTGCGCCTTACCCGGCCTACATCTTACGTTTTGTAGGTCGGGTAAGCGAAGCGCCACCCGACAAGGTTGTTAACCTGCTACCGCAATACGTTTCATATCGGTCATGTAGCCACGCAGTTTGTGACCCACTTTCTCGATCTGGTGACTGCGAATCGCTTCGTTCACATCGCGCAGCTGCGCGTTGTCTACCGCACCTTCCGCAATCGCTTTGCCCAGATCGCCCGTCTGCAGGGTGGTCATGAACTCTTTCAGCAGCGGTACGCAGGCGTAAGAGAACAGGTAGTTACCGTATTCTGCGGTATCCGAGATAACCACGTTCATTTCGTACAGACGCTTACGGGCGATGGTGTTTGCAATCAGCGGCAGCTCGTGCAGCGATTCGTAGTACGCAGACTCTTCGATGATGCCAGAATCCACCATGGTTTCGAACGCCAGCTCAACGCCTGCTTTCACCATCGCGATCATCAGTACGCCTTTATCGAAGTACTCCTGCTCGCCGATTTTACCTTCATACTGAGGCGCAGTTTCGAACGCGGTTTTACCGGTCTCTTCACGCCAGGTCAGCAGTTTCTTATCATCGTTCGCCCAGTCCGCCATCATGCCGGAAGAGAACTCACCGGAGATGATGTCGTCCATGTGTTTCTGGAACAGCGGCGCCATGATGGTTTTCAGCTGCTCAGAGAGTGCGAATGCGCGCAGTTTTGCCGGGTTGGACAGGCGGTCCATCATCAGCGTAATGCCGCCCTGCTTCAGCGCTTCGGTGATGGTTTCCCAGCCGAACTGAATCAGTTTTTCTGCGTATGCCGGGTCAGTACCTTCTTCCACCAGCTTGTCGAAGCAAAGCAGAGAGCCCGCCTGCAGCATGCCGCACAGAATGGTCTGCTCGCCCATCAGGTCAGATTTCACTTCGGCAACGAAGGAAGATTCCAGCACGCCCGCACGGTGGCCGCCAGTCGCCGCTGCCCAGGCTTTGGCAATCGCCATGCCTTCGCCTTTCGGATCGTTTTCCGGGTGAACTGCGATAAGCGTCGGCACGCCGAAACCACGTTTGTACTCTTCGCGTACTTCTGTACCCGGACACTTCGGTGCCACCATCACCACGGTGATGTCTTTACGGATCTGCTCGCCCACTTCAACGATGTTGAAGCCGTGGGAGTAACCCAGCGCGGCGCCGTCTTTCATCAGCGGCTGTACGGAGCGCACAACGTCGGAGTGCTGCTTGTCCGGGGTCAGGTTAACCACCAGATCCGCCTGCGGGATCAGTTCTTCATAGGTACCCACTTTGAAGCCGTTTTCGGTCGCTTTGCGCCAGGACGCGCGCTTCTCAGCAATCGCTTCTTTACGCAGGGCGTAAGAGATATCCAGACCGGAGTCACGCATGTTCAGGCCCTGGTTCAGACCCTGTGCGCCACAGCCGACGATGACCACTTTTTTACCCTGAAGGTAGCTCGCGCCATCGGCAAATTCGTCGCGCGCCATGAAGCGGCATTTGCCCAGCTGCGCCAGCTGCTGGCGCAAGTTCAGTGTATTAAAGTAGTTAGCCATGGGTGATACCTCGTGATGTTGTGTTGTTTATTACTCTATGGATTTCACGTTTTAGGAAGGCGTCAAGTCTGCGAATCCCCAGGAGCTTACTCTGGTAAGTGACTGGGGTGAGTTGACGCAGACAACGCACCTACAACGTGAAAGACGACGAGTAATTTATTGTTCGGTTCGCCTTTCAGCGACAATGTACCCACATTACAACAGGAAATTTATTGCGGAAATTGATATATTCACAACGTCACATTGCAATTTTTGCAATGTAAAAAGAGGGAGTGGAATCGGTGGATTTACGCGATCTAAAAATGTTCCTGCACCTGGCGGAAAGCCGTCACTTTGGCCGCAGCGCCCGGGCGATGCACGTCAGTCCTTCCACGCTGTCTCGCCAGATCCAGCGCCTTGAGGAAGACCTCGGCCAGCCGCTATTCGTGCGCGATAACCGTACCGTCACCCTCACGGAAGCGGGAGAAGAGCTGCGCATCTTTGCCCAGCAGACACTGTTGCAGTACCAGCAGCTGCGGCACGCCATCGATCAGCAGGGGCCGTCGCTTTCCGGCGAGCTGCATATTTTCTGCTCCGTGACCGCAGCCTACAGCCATCTGCCGCCCATTCTCGACCGATTCCGCGCGGCGCATCCGTCGGTTGAAATTAAGCTCACCACCGGTGACGCCGCCGACGCGATGGAAAAAGTGGTGACGGGCGAAGCGGATCTCGCCATTGCCGGGAAGCCGGAAACCCTACCGGGCGCGGTAGCGTTTTCGATGCTGGAGAATCTGGCGGTGGTGCTGATTGCCCCGGCGCTGCCCTGCCCGGTGCGTAACCAGGTCTCGGCGGAAAAACCGGACTGGTCCACGGTGCCGTTTATCATGGCCGATCAGGGGCCAGTGCGTCGCCGCATCGAGCTGTGGTTCCGCCGTCAGAAAATCAGCAATCCGTCGATATACGCTACCGTCAGCGGTCATGAGGCGATGGTGTCGATGGTGGCGCTGGGCTGCGGCGTGGCGCTGCTGCCGGAAGTGGTGCTGGAAAACAGCCCGGAACCGGTGCGCAATCGCGTGATGATTTTAGAGCGCAGCGACGAGAAGACGCCGTTTGAGCTTGGCGTGTGCGCACAAAAAAAGCGGCTGCATGAGCCGCTTATTGATGCGTTCTGGACGATATTGCCGAACCACTAGCCAGCCAGGAAGAACCTGAACGCCGGGTTGTGGGTTTCGTCGTGGCACTCATAGCCCAGCTCGTTCAGGCGCGTTTCGAAATCCGGCTCGTGCTCGCCCAGTTCGAACGCCGCCAGCACGCGGCCGTAGTCGGTGCCGTGGCTGCGGTAGTGGAACAGAGAGATGTTCCAGTGCGTACCCAGCGTGTGCAGGAACTTGAGCAATGCGCCCGGTGATTCCGGGAACTCGAAGCTGAACAGGCGTTCCTTCAGCGGCTTTGATGGACGGCCGCCGACCATGTAGCGCACATGCAGCTTCGCCATCTCGTCGTCGGAAAGATCGACCACGCTGTAGCCACCGTCATGCAGCAGGCTCAGGATCTCTTTACGCTCTTCCACGCCGCGGCTCAGACGCACGCCAACAAAAATGCAGGCATCTTTGGCATCGGCAAAACGGTAGTTGAACTCCGTCACCGAACGACCACCCAGCAGCTGGCAGAACTTCAGGAAGCTGCCCTTCTCTTCCGGAATGGTCACCGCCAGCAGTGCCTCACGCTGTTCCCCCAGCTCGCAGCGCTCGGAAACGTAGCGCAGACCGTGGAAGTTCACGTTGGCACCTGACAGCACGTGCGCCAGACGTTCGCCGCGAATGTTGTGCTGGGCGATGTATTTTTTCATCCCCGCCAGCGCCAGCGCACCGGACGGTTCCGCCACCGCGCGTACATCCTCGAACAGATCTTTCATCGCCGCGCAGATCGCATCGCTGTCGACGGTGATGATGTCATCGAGATATTCCTGGCACAGGCGGAAGGTTTCGTCACCAATGCGCTTCACCGCCACGCCCTCGGCAAACAGCCCGACGCGCGGCAGGTCGACCGGATGACCGGCATCCAGCGCTGCTTTCAGGCAGGCGGAGTCTTCCGCTTCCACGGCAATGACTTTAATCTGCGGCATCAGCTGTTTGATCAGCACCGCCACGCCTGCGGCTAAGCCACCGCCGCCCACCGGGACGAAGACGCGGTCAAGATGGGCATCCTGCTGCAGCAGCTCAAGCGCCAGCGTGCCCTGCCCGGCGATCACCATCGGGTGGTCGAACGGCGGTACCCAGGTGAAACCCTGCTGCTGCGCCAGCTCAATCGCTTTGGCTTTCGCTTCGTCAAAATTGGCGCCGTGGAGCAGTACTTCGCCGCCGAACCCGCGCACCGCATCGACTTTAATATCCGCGGTAGCAACAGGCATCACGATCAGCGCTTTCAGCCCCAGACGGGCAGACGAGAACGCCACGCCCTGCGCGTGGTTGCCCGCCGAGGCGGTAATCACCCCGCGCGCTTTTTGCTCGTCGGTCAGCCCGGCCATCATCGCGTAGGCCCCGCGCAGCTTGAAGCTGTGCACCGGCTGACGGTCTTCGCGCTTCACCAGAATGACGTTGTCGAGGCGCGAAGAGAGCTTTTCCATTTTCTGCAGGGGCGTGACCTGCACGGCTTCATAGACCGGTGCGCGCAGCACCGCTCTCAGATATTCCGCCCCTTCGGGGGCGGCGGATAAGGGTTGTGACTCGGCCATCATTAGCCCCCAAGTTTAGATTTATCGCGCACCGCGCCTTTATCCGCACTGGTGGCAAGGCTCGCGTAGGCACGCAGGGCGAAGGAGACTTCGCGCTGACGATCTTTCGGCGTCCAGGCTTTGTCGCCGCGGGCTTCCTGCGCTTCACGACGGGCCGCAATCTCCTGGTCGCTCAGCTTCAGCTGGATGCCGCGATTTGGAATGTCGATTTCAATCAGGTCGCCGTCTTCGATGATCGCGATGTTGCCGCCGCTTGCCGCTTCCGGGGAGACATGGCCGATGGAGAGGCCGGAGGTGCCGCCGGAGAAACGCCCGTCAGTGATCAGCGCACAGGCTTTGCCGAGGCCCATGGATTTCAGGAAGGTGGTTGGATAGAGCATCTCCTGCATGCCCGGACCGCCTTTCGGCCCTTCGTAGCGAATGACAACCACGTCGCCTTCCACCACTTTGCCGCCGAGGATCGCGTCTACCGCTTCATCCTGACTTTCATACACTTTCGCCGGACCGGTGAATTTCAGGATGCTGTCGTCCACGCCTGCGGTTTTTACGATGCAGCCATTTTCCGCAAAGTTCCCGTACAGCACGGCCAGACCGCCGTCTTTGCTATAGGCGTGTTCCAGCGAGCGGATGCAGCCTTCGGCGCGGTCATCGTCCAGCGTGTCCCAGCGGCAGTCCTGCGAGAACGCCTGGGTGGTGCGAATGCCAGCCGGACCGGCGCGGAACATTTTTTTCACCGCATCGTCTTTGGTCAGCATCACATCGTATTTGTCCAGCGACTCCGGCAGCGTCAGGCCGAGCACGTTTTTCACGTCGCGGTTCAGCAGCCCGGCGCGATCCAGCTCACCCAGAATACCGATGACGCCACCGGCACGGTGCACATCTTCCATGTGGTACTTCTGGGTACTCGGTGCGACTTTACACAGCTGCGGCACTTTGCGGGAGAGCTTGTCGATGTCGCTCATGGTGAAGTCGATTTCGGCTTCCTGCGCGGCGGCCAGCAGGTGCAGAACGGTGTTAGTGGAACCGCCCATGGCGATATCCAGCGTCATGGCGTTTTCGAACGCCGCTTTACTGGCGATGTTGCGCGGCAGCGCGCTGGCGTCGTCCTGCTCGTAGTAGCGTTTGGTCAGCTCAACGATGCGCTTGCCCGCGTTAAGGAACAGCTGTTTACGGTCGGCGTGGGTCGCCAGCAGCGAGCCGTTGCCCGGCTGAGAAAGGCCCAGCGCTTCGGTCAGGCAGTTCATGGAGTTGGCGGTGAACATCCCGGAACAGGAGCCGCAGGTCGGGCACGCGGAACGTTCCACCTGGTCGCTCTGCTCGTCAGAGACTTTCGGGTCCGCGCCCTGGATCATCGCATCGACCAGGTCGAGCTTGATGATTTTGTCGGAAAGCTTGGTTTTCCCCGCTTCCATCGGGCCGCCGGAGACGAAGATCACTGGAATGTTCAGGCGCAGGGAGGCCATCAGCATCCCCGGGGTGATTTTGTCGCAGTTGGAGATACAGACCATCGCATCGGCGCAGTGGGCGTTAACCATGTACTCTACGGAGTCGGCGATCAGCTCGCGCGACGGCAGTGAATAGAGCATGCCCCCGTGGCCCATTGCGATACCGTCATCCACTGCAATGGTATTGAACTCTTTCGCCACACCGCCGGAGGCTTCGATTTGCTCGGCAACCAGTTTACCGAGGTCGCGCAGGTGCACGTGGCCCGGTACAAACTGGGTGAAGGAGTTCACCACGGCGATAATGGGCTTGCCGAAATCGGCGTCGGTCATTCCGGTAGCGCGCCACAGCGCGCGGGCTCCCGCCATGTTACGGCCGTGGGTGGTGGTGGCTGAACGATACTTAGGCATGCTTTATTGACTCCCGTCTGACTATTTAATGGGACGGTGCGTGCCGTCCCAAATTTATACTTAGTGATTAACCTGATCCAACCAGCCGTATTTATCTTCCGTTTCGCCGGTGAAGAGGCCGAAGAATGCCTGCTGGATGCGTTTGGTGACCGGGCCGCAGCGACCTTCACCCACCTGGATACCGTCTACGCTGCGCACCGGCGTGATTTCAGCGGCAGTGCCGGACATAAACACTTCATCGGCCAGATACAGGGATTCGCGAGACAGCACCTGCTCGCGCACTTCGATACCCAGATCTTTCGCCAGCTTGATGATGGCGTCACGGGTGATGCCCGGCAGCGCGGACGAGGTGAACGGCGGCGTGAACAGGATGCCGTCTTTCACTTCAAACAGGTTTTCGCCCGCGCCTTCAGAGATGTAGCCGTTCACGTCGAGGGCGATACCTTCCTGATAGCCGTGGCGGCGCGCTTCGCTACCGACCAGCAGTGAGGAGAGGTAGTTTCCGCCTGCTTTCGCGGCGGTCGGGATGGTGTTAGGCGCCACGCGGTTCCAGGAAGAAACCATTGCGTCGATCCCCTGCTCCAGGGCTTCTGCTCCCAGGTAAGCACCCCACGGGAACGCAGCAATGATCACATCGGTGTTGTAACCGGCCGGCGGGTTCACGCCCATGCCAACGTCGCCTACGAAGACCAGCGGACGAATATAGGCGCTGGTCAGGTTGTTCTTACGAATCACCTCGCGGCAGGCTTCCATCAGTTCATCCACGCTTTGAGAAACCGGGAAACGATAAATTTTGGCTGAGTCATGCAGACGCTGCATGTGTTCGCGATGGCGGAACACCACTGGTCCTTTGTGAGAGTCGTAGCAACGGATGCCTTCAAACACGGAGGTACCGTAGTGCAGCGCGTGGGACATCACGTGGACTTTCGCGTCCTCCCAGCGAACCATCTCCCCATTGAACCAAATGTAATCAGCTTTTTTTGTCGTCATTTTTTCGTCCTGTCACGCTCAAGCGCGGATTTGTTGTGATGTGGTTGTGCTCTGGCAGATGGCAACATGGGCAACGTCTACCAGCTTTGATAACTGACTAAACAGTAAGTCGACCGGCCGCGGGCTGGCAACGGTTAATTCGATACTGATATTTTGCGCGTCGGTGGCCGTTTCCATATTCATTGAGCAAATCTGAAAACCACGGTGGCGGACCACACGCAATACGCGTTCTAACGTTTCCGGGTTGAAGCGAGCCTGCACGGCGACCTGATGTTGCATCATGATAATTTCTCCAGCATTTGTGAGTTACTGGCACCGGGCGGTACCAACGGCCAGACGTTCTCAAGCTCGTCGATTGAGACATGAAGCAGGTATGGCCCTTCGCTTGACAGCATGGTGTCGAGTGCCGCTTCAACCTGGTCTTTACGGGTGATGTGCTGGCCAGGAATGCCGAAGGCGCTGGCCAGGGTGAGGAAATCGGGGTTATCGGTGAGAGTCGTTTCGCTGTAACGCTCCTGGAAGAACAGTTGCTGCCACTGGCGAACCATCCCTAAACGCTGGTTATCGAGCAACACGATCTTCAGCGGTAACTGCTTGCGCTTCACGGTGCCGAGTTCCTGAACGTTCATCATGAAGGAGCCGTCACCGGAGATACAGATAACGGTATCGTTCGGGCGGGCAACCTGCGCACCAACGGCTGCTGGCAGACCGAAGCCCATGGTACCCAAGCCGCTGGAGGTGATGAAGTTTTCCGGGCGGGTGTAGGTCATGTGCTGGGCGGACCACATCTGGTGCTGGCCCACATCCGTCGTCACCACGCTGTCTGCGGGTTTACGGTCGGACAGCTGCTTCAACAGCAGCGGCGCGTAGATGGCCTCGCCGGGGTGGTCGTAACGCCAGGCGTGCTCGGCGCGCATGTCTGCGGTGTGCTGACGCCATGCGTTGATATCCAGCGGCTGCTGCAATGCCGGTAACAGCGCGTTGAGATCGCCCTGCAGCGCGACGTGCGCCTGACGCAGCTTGTTCATCTCCGCCGGGTCGATATCCATATGAATGACTTTGGCGTTCGGCGCAAAAGTGTTCAGCTTGCCGGTAACGCGGTCGTCGAAACGGGCGCCCACGGCGATGAGCAAGTCGCACTCCTGTACCGCCAGGTTCGCCGCTTTGGTGCCGTGCATCCCCAGCATACCAAGGTAATACGGGTAGTCCGCGTCGACTGCGCCCAGACCTTTCAGCGTACAGGTGGCGGGCATCTGTGTAGTCGCGATAAATTCGCGCAGGGCAGGAACGGCCTGCGCCATGCCTACGCCACCGCCTACGTACAGCATCGGCTGTTTCGCCTGCGCCAGCATCTGGCGGGCTTCTTCAACGTCTGCATGCGGGAACGCATCGTTGCTTTCAACGGTGGAGAAGTGCGGCTCCAGATCACCGAGAGCAACCTGGATATCTTTCGGGATATCCACCAGAACCGGGCCAGGACGGCCAGAGCTGGCAACCTCGAACGCTTCAGCCATCACGCGCGGCAGCTCTTCGAGGGACTGAACGAGGAAGCTGTGTTTGGTGCAGGCCAGGGATAAGCCGAGTACGTCCACTTCCTGGAAGGCATCGGTACCGATGAACGGAGAGGCCACCTGACCGGTGATCGCGACAACGGGAACGGAATCGAGCAGCGCGTCAGCCAGGCCGGTGATCAGGTTCGTTGCGCCCGGACCTGAAGTTGCCATGCAGACGCCGGTTTTACCCGTCGCGCGGGCATAGCCAATAGCGGCCATCGCTGCGCCCTGCTCGTGCCGGCACAAGAGGTGTTCCACGCCGCCGTCATACAGTGCATCGTAAATCGGCATAATTGCGCCACCCGGATAACCGAATACGGTTTTCACTCCCTGCGCGCGCAACGCATGTACAACCCATTGTGCCCCATTCATAGTTAGTTCCCCGTCATAAATCTGAAGAAACAGAATTTTGTGCTAGTCGTCATGATCTGCTCCTCGTTTAAGTTTTTTAGTCATAAAAAAACCCCCGGACCTTTCGGTGCGGGGGTCTTAGTTCGTTAAGGCTTGATTTCTAAGCCTTTCCTCGTCCAAGTGCAGCCCCGCACGGTGGGATAATAATCACCACCACGCTAATCACGACCAGGCTAATCACTCGTAGAAGGGCTGTCATTTTCAGTTCTTTTTGCATCTAGTTCGAAGGAATACCTAAAGAGTTACCACAGTTTTTAAAGCAAACACAAGATTTATTTATGACACAGTTGATTAGCCAGCGAATCATATTTCTTAAAATCGTTGTTTTATATGAGGAAATTAGAAAATGAATATTTTTCATTTTTTTCACGTCCCCTGCAGCGTCAAAACGCGGTTTTTCACGTTTTGCGTGGAGGCTTCCACGCAGGTGTAACGGTTTCAACTTGCCGCCAAAATGCCTGAACAGGGGTCGTAAATTCGCTAAACCACGCTAAACAGGCAACGCTCACACTGGCATAGTCCCACCAGGAGGTAGTGTAAATGTCACTGTCAGTTGTTTATACGCGTGCGGCTCTAGGGGTGAAGGCTCCGCTTATTTCCGTAGAGGTTCATTTGAGTAATGGACTGCCCGGGCTCACGCTAGTCGGTTTACCTGAAACAACGGTAAAAGAGGCCAGGGATCGCGTTCGTAGCGCAATAATAAATAGCGGTTATACCTTCCCCGCGAAGAAGATCACCATCAACCTTGCCCCCGCCGATCTGCCCAAAGAGGGGGGACGATATGATTTACCTATCGCGATAGCGCTTCTCGCGGCTTCTGAGCAGCTTAAGACGAGCAGGCTAGGCTCGTATGAGTTCGTGGGTGAACTCGCGCTTACAGGCGCGCTAAGAGGCGTTCCCGGTGCGATATCAGGGGCGCTGGAGGCAATCCGCGCAGGGCGGCAAATCATTGTGGCCAATGAAAACGAATCAGAAGTGAGCCTTATCGCAGAAAAGGGGTGTCTCATCGCCGGGCATCTTCAGGAAGTGTGTGCCTGGCTGGAAGGGCGACATGAACTGTCCGAGCCGGAGGAGTATGGCGATGCTATAGCGGATGCGCCAGAAGACCTTAGTGAGATCATGGGACAGGAGCAAGGGAAGCGCGCTCTGGAGATTACAGCAGCAGGTGGACACAATCTTCTGCTGATTGGCCCGCCGGGTACGGGCAAAACCATGCTGGCGAGCAGGCTGAGCGGGTTGCTCCCGCCGCTTAATAATCATGAAGCGCTGGAAAGCGCTGCCATTTATAGCCTGATCGGTTCAACGTCGTTGCACAAACAGTGGCGTCGACGTCCCTTTCGTTCCCCGCATCATAGCGCGTCCCTGACGGCAATGGTCGGCGGTGGGTCTATTCCGGGGCCGGGTGAGATCTCACTGGCACACAACGGCATTCTGTTTCTTGATGAGCTACCTGAGTTTGAGCGCCGCGTGCTGGATGCACTGAGGGAGCCCATTGAATCCGGCGAGATACATATCTCACGCACGCGAGCCAAAATAAGCTATCCCGCCCGTTTTCAGCTTGTCGCGGCGATGAACCCCAGCCCGACGGGGCATTATCAGGGCAACCATAACCGCTGTACGCCAGAGCAGACGCTGCGCTATCTGGGAAAACTCTCCGGTCCATTTCTCGACCGTTTCGATTTATCACTGGAAATCCCGCTTCCACCGCCGGGTCTGCTCAGGCAGACGGATAGGCTGGGCGAAAACTCCGCACATGTTCGCGAGCGGGTTATCGCGGCACAGGCGCGACAGTACGCCCGTCAAAACAGGCTGAATGCACGGCTGGATAATGCCGGGATCCGACAGTTTTGTTCTCTTAACGGTGAAGATGCGGCGTGGCTGGAGGAGACGTTGACGCGCTTTGGGCTTTCCATACGTGCATGGCAGCGTTTATTGAAAGTGGCCAGAACCATTGCGGATGTGGAGGGATGTACTGACATTGAGAGGAAACACTTACAGGAGGCGCTGAGCTATCGCGCTATCGATCGTTTGCTGCTGCATCTGCAGAAGTTACTGACATAAAAAAAGGGGCCGTAGCCCCTTCTCTTCATTCTAGTCATCAGACTCGGTGTAGTCTTCTGCACCTTCCATCTGCGGCTTGCCGCCAGACAGCGTATGGAAGCGCTTTGGACGCTTAATGCGCGCCATGTACTTGATCCATACACGTTCTGCTTCAGACTGCGGCTCACGCTCGCCACGGCACACTGAGACAAACTGCTTTTCATCTTCAGTTGCAGGCTCACGTTTGCCCAGATCCAGCTCATTAAAGGCGTAACCATGACGCTCAAGCAGCTGCGCCTCTTTGATGGTGAAATCGCCGTGACGAGAGAACCCGCGCGGATAATGTTTATTGTCGAAAAAACGATTAGTCGTCGTAAAGCTTTCCGCCATCCTACACGCTCCTAATTCTTTGGCCGAGCTATTTATGGCGCGGAGTATTAGTTACGCTTGACAGAGTGTAAAACAAAACATTTAAATCATAACGACAAATAATTTTGTGGAGAAAGATGTGGATACGGAATTGCTAAAAACTTTCCTTGAAGTGAGCAGAACGCGTCACTTCGGGCGAGCCGCTGAAGCCCTTTACCTGACGCAGTCAGCAGTCAGTTTTCGTATTCGACAGCTGGAAAATCAACTGGGTGTGAATCTTTTTACCCGCCATCGCAACAACATCCGTCTCACGCCTGCCGGTGAAAAACTGCTTCCCTATGCGGAGACATTGATGAACACCTGGCAGGCAGCGCGCAAAGAGGTGGCGCATACCTCAAGGCACAATGAGTTCTCTATTGGGGCCAGCGCATCCTTGTGGGAATGTATGCTCAGTCAGTGGCTGAGCAAGCTATATCATTCACATGGGCACCTGCAATTTGAGGCCAGAATTGCGCAACGTCAGTCACTGGTTAAACAACTTCATGAGCGGCAGCTGGATCTGCTTATAACGACAGAAGCCCCCAAAATGGACGAATTTAGCAGCCAGATCGTAGGGCAGTTCGGCCTGGCTCTTTACGCTTCTGAACCCTCAATGATGAAAGCCGATCTGACCTATTTGCGGCTGGAGTGGGGCCCTGATTTTCAGCAACATGAGACGGGATTGATCGCACCTGATGATGTTCCACAGTTAACAACCAGTTCTGCTGAGATTGCCTGTCAGCAACTTCCCCTGTTGAAGGGGTGTACCTGGTTACCAGTCCGTTGGGCAGACGCCAAGCCTGGGCTACATACCGTGGTGGATTCCACTACCCTTTCCCGACCGCTGTATGCGATTTGGCTGCAAAATAGCGACAAGCAATCTCAGATTAAAGATCTGTTAAAAATCAACGTAATGGATTGATGCTGAGGCCAGCAGGGATGCTGGCTGCATTTCAGAATGCGGATATTTCACCAAATTTCAGGCAAAAAAAATCCTTTGCCGAAGCAAAGGATTCTATATGGCAGGGGCGGAGAGACTCGAACTCGCGACACCCGGTTTTGGAGACCGGTGCTCTACCAACTGAGCTACGCCCCTAAAGTTTCTTACCATCAAGCCTGCCTAAGAGGCAGGCTTGATGTCTTAATAAGTGGCGGAACGGACGGGACTCGAACCCGCGACCCCCTGCGTGACAGGCAGGTATTCTAACCGACTGAACTACCGCTCCACCGAAGACTGCTTGTAACCACCGGATTTATGCACCGGCTTACTACTTA